>CAXTNM010000010.1:0-56742 GCA_964245715.1 uncultured Acidobacteriaceae bacterium
CGTCTCCCGCTCGATACGCTCGACCAGACCCACCATCGCGGCAATGGTTCCACCATAATCGCCGCGCGGAGTCGCAACTCGATGCCTCACCAGCTCTGCTCCCTTGTTATCGATCCCAAGAGCCTCAATCTTCGTCCCGCCCAAATCGATTCCGATCCGCATCCTCAAATTATCGCCCACAAGACAGCCGCCGGCGATCAATCCATCAGCCGCCGGCTTTGACGCCCAGACCCCAGCTTTCTCTGCTCGGTCCAGGCGAAGCCCATCCCCACGAAGGTTCTGCCGAAGGCCCCGTGGTACCGGCCCGGCACAAGGACGGACTGACCATTGCTTGTAAACTTAATCCAGCATGATCCTGCCCTTCGTCCGCGATCTCCTCGCCGACCTCAAACTCTCCGATTCCTTCGACCGCGTCCGCCGGCACCTCCAATCCGGAACCGGCACCGGTGCCCCGCGTCGCCGCATCGCCGGCCTCACCTTCACCGCGCGCGCGCTCTACCTGCCGCTCTTCCTCGAAACCCTTCCCGAATCCACCCCATCGCTCATCCTCGTCGCCGATAACAAGGCCGCCGAGGCGCTCCACCAGGCCATCCTCGCCGCCTGCGACCTCACCGGTGCCTTCGATCCCGCAACCGTCCTCCGCCTCCCCGCGCACGACGTTCTCCCCTTCGAAAATCTCTCACCCCATCCCGAAATCCAGGAGACCCGCGCCGCGACGCTCTGGAAGATCGCCTCCAAATCTGCCAGGCTCGTCATCGCGCCCGTCGAAGCCGCCTGCCTCAAGCTCTTCCACTCCGACTTCTACTCCGCCCTCGCGCTCCGCCTCAAAGTCGGTGAAGAGTACCTCACCGACATGCTCGTCGAGCACCTGCTCTCCGTCGGCTATACGAAGGTCGACGTCGTCGAGATGCCCGGCCAGTTGACCCTCCGCGGCGGCATCCTCGACGTGTACTCGCCCGAAATGGACCGACCCGTCCGCATCGACTTCTTCGGCGATGAGATCGAATCCATCCGCAAGTTCGACCCGGAAACCCAACGCAGTTCCTCCTCACTCGACACCGCGCTGCTGCTCCCGCTCACCGAAATCCCCATCACCGAGCGCGTCCTCGAAGCCATCAACGCACGCCTTACCAAGAAAGGAACCAACACCGAACCGGGTGCGCCAGGTCTCGATGCTGAGACCTGGGACGGTCCAGCACGATCCAACCAGGAAGCCACCATCTTCCCCGGCTGGGAGTTCTTCGCACCCGTAGCCGGCGCCAGTACATCCCTCCTCGACCTCCTCGGCAAAGACACCCGCGTCTTCCTCGAAGAGCCCGCCATGATCAAGAATCAGGGCGAGCGCTGGTGGAACAAGGTCGAGCAGCGCCACGAACGCTCCGGCATCGGAAACCTCATCCGCCCCGAAGACATCTACTCGAGCCCATGGGTCCTCGACGACCGCCTCCGCCACTTCAACGGCTGCGATCTCGATCAGCTCGGCGCCGTCGACGTCCTCGAATCCGACAACTCCGCGCTCTCAGAGATCGAGTTCCACACCCGCCCTACCGCACGCTTCCACGGCTCCATCCCCGCCATGATCGACGCCGTGCAGTTGCTCATCAAGCAGGAAGCCCGCGTCCTCCTCACCGCACCCAACCAGGGCGAAGTCGAACGCCTCGCATCCCTCCTGCAGGAATATCAAGTCCCCTACCGGCTCGGCTCCCGCAACATGGCCGCCGGCTCTGAAACCATCTACTCCGAGTCCTCCTACCTCGCCGGCAACACCAGCACCCCGGTTATCGTCCGCACCCCCATCGCCAACGGCGTCCAGGTCCTTGATCTCGAGAAAGCCAGCGCCCGCCAGATCATCGTCTTCGGCGCCAACGACCTCTCCGACGAAGCCGACATCCAGGCCCGCCCCGCTACCCGCAAGTCCAAAACCTCTGCCTTCATCTCCGACTTTCGCGACCTCGCCGTCGGCGATTACGTCGTGCACGTCGAACACGGCATCGCTCGCTACGCCGGCCTCCGCGTCCTCGACGAGAATCAGGACAACCCGCTCGAGCTCATGATCCTTGAGTTCGCCGATGACGCCAAGCTTTACGTCCCGCTCACCCGCCTCGACCTCATCCAGAAGTACCGCTCCACCGAGACCGGCCCCGCACCGGTCCTGAACAAGTTAGGTTCTCAGGCGTGGCAGAAAACGAAAGCCCGCGTCAAGAAAGCCATGGCCGACATGGCCGCCGAGCTCCTTAAGCTCTACGCCCAGCGTAGCGCCGCCCAGGGCACCGCCTACTCCCCCGATTCCAACCTCCAGCGCGAGTTCGAAGACTCCTTCCCCTTTACCGAAACTGACGACCAACTCTCCGCCATCCGCGACATCAAGTCCGACATGGAATCCACCCAGCCCATGGACCGGCTCCTCTGCGGCGACGTCGGCTACGGCAAGACCGAAGTCGCCATGCGCGCCGCCTTCAAAGCCGTGCAGGACGGCAAACAAGTCGCCGTGCTCACCCCCACCACCGTCCTCAGCTTCCAGCATTACGAGTCCTTCAAAAGGCGCTTCGCCAACTTCCCCGTCAACGTCGAGATGCTCTCGCGCTTCCGCACCGCCAAAGAGAAGACCGCCATCGTCGAACAGGTCGAAGCCGGCAAAGTCGACATCCTCATCGGTACCCACGCGATCCTCGCCCAGAAGCTCAAATTCCAGGACCTCGGCCTCCTCATCGTCGACGAAGAACAGCGCTTCGGCGTCCGCCACAAAGAACGCCTCAAACAGATGCGCACCGCCGTCGACGTGCTCGCCATGTCCGCCACGCCCATCCCCCGAACCCTCCACATGTCACTCGTCGGCCTCCGCGACATGTCAGTCATCGAAACTCCACCCAAAGACCGCATGGCCATCCAGACCATCGTCGCCAAGTACGACGAAAAGCTCGTTCGCACCGCCATCGAAATGGAGCTCGAGCGCGGCGGTCAGATCTACTTCGTCAACAATCGCGTCGAGACCATCTACGAACTCGCCGCCATGATCCGCGAGCAGGTTCCCTCAGCGCGCGTCGTCATCGGCCACGGCCAGCTGCCCGAAGCCGAGCTCGAACGCGTCATGCTCGCCTTCATGAACCACGAGTACGACGTCCTCGTCGCCACCTCCATCATCGAAAACGGCCTCGACATCCCCCTCGCCAACACCATCATCGTCAACCGCGCAGACCGCCACGGCCTCTCGGAACTCTACCAACTCCGCGGCCGGGTAGGCCGCTCCAACCGCCGCGCCTACGCCTACCTGCTGATTCCGCCGGATACCGAACTCACCGAAATCGCCCGCCGCCGCCTCGCCGCACTCAAAGAATTCTCCGACCTCGGCGCCGGCTTCAAAATCGCCGCACTCGACCTCGAACTCCGCGGCGCCGGCAACATGCTCGGCGGCGAACAATCCGGCCACATCGAAGCCATCGGCTTCGAGATGTACACCACCATGCTCGAAGAAGCCGTCAACAAGCTCAAGGGCGAAGGCGACAAACCCGCGCACCCCACCACCGTCCTCAACCTCGGCATCTCCGTCCGCATCGACTCCGACTACATCCCCGAAGAAAACCAGCGCCTGCGTATGTACAAACGCATCGCCGGCGCGCTCGACCAGGCCACCATCGACGACGTCCGCTCGGAACTTCACGACCGCTACGGCGCCCCGCCCGAATCCGTCCAGAACCTCCTCGCCGCCGGCGAACTCCGCCTCAAATGCGAGCAGCTCGGCATCGCCCAGCTCGACCGCAAACGCACCCAGGTCGAACTTCCCAATCCGAATGGCAATAAAAAACAACCGCTGAAGACCTTCGTCGAGATGCTTCACCTCCGCTTCGCCACACCCGATGACGCCGCCAGCCAGACCCTGGCCCACGCCCAGGTCGACCCCGGCGTCCTCATGAAGCTCATCGCGCGCAACGCCAAACGCGGCGCGCAGTTCACGCCGCAGGGTGTCTTCCGCTGGCCGCTCACCTCCGCAAGGGCCGAAGACGTCATCGCCGAGACCCGCACCCTCCTCGACCAACTCGAACCCGCCCCGCGGTAACACCGCGCAGCAATCTAATCCCCCACGACGTGATGCCCGTGCGGCACGAGGACGCCCTTGTCTCCGGCCCCAAAAGCTCGGCAGCTCGCGAGCCTGATTGCAAAACCTCCTGTGATACCGTCAGCTTGATGACTCACTCATCCGGCCAATCACCAAACATGCGGTCTCGGCCGCGCCTTTCGCACCTTTCAGCTCAGGCCCTTACCTTCTGCTTTCTGCTCAGTGCGGCCTTCGTCTCCTACTTCCCGCTCTTCTCCTCCAAACCCTGGATGATCTTCGAAGAAGACGATTTCTTTTACTACCTGAAGATTGCAATCAACTTTGCCGCCGGCCATGGGTCCACCTTCAACGGCATCGTTCCCACCAACGGGTATCACCCGCTCTGGCTCCTGCTGCTCACCGCCGCCGCCCGCGTCTCCTCTTCTCCGCGCTTTCTTGAAGGCTTTCTTTCAACCGCGATCTTCCTCTCCACAATGGCGACGTTTCTGCTGGCTCGCCGTATCTTTGCCCATGCGATCCAGCAGCCTCTTCTGATCACCGCTCTCGCGGTCTCGCTCGCCGTCTACTCCGCCCACCTCTTCACCCGAGGCATGGAAGTCCTTCTCACCGTGCCGCTCGCCCTCGCGCTCATCCTCGCCTACCAGGCCCCGAAACTCTGGCAACGTTCCTGGCCCACGGCCTTCGCCTTCGGACTCCTCGCCTCCACGCTGATCCTCTCGCGTCTTGACACCGTCATCCTGGTTGCGTTCCTCGCGCTCGTCACCGTTGCGCATCCCGCCCTGCGTCGTCAACTGAGCACCGCCCAGATGCTTGGCATCGCCGCCGGTCTCCTGCCGGTTCTTGCCTACCTCTGCATCAATCACTTTCACTTTCACACCTGGCTCGCCATCTCCGGCATGGCCAAGCAGCTACGGTATAGCCACTCTCCCTCCGGCGCACCCTGGCATAGTCTCTTCAGCAAAAGCCCGCTGCAACTCCTCAGTGTGGCCTTCATCCTTGCAGCTGTCGCTGTCTTCCCGTTCGTCTACCGCCAGTTCACCGAGCAGCAGCAAGCTATCTACCTGGTCACCCTCCTCTTTCCTTTCCTCTATCTCACGTCGCTTTCGCTTCTCAGTGACTGGCAAATCTGGGACTGGTACTTCTACTGCATTCGGATCGCGCTCTGTTGCGCCTTTGCCGTCTTCCTCACTTGGCAGCCCACGCGCCACCTCCTCACCCTCACCCCGGTCGTCGCGCTCGTGGCTCTGGGCGCTCTGGCGCAAACGCTGCTAAACCGGCGTGGCCCCGGCGGAGAGTCGCCCGCCATCTACGCGGCCGCGCTCGACATCCAGAAATTCGCCCTCACTCATCCCGGAACCTACGCCATGGGTGATCGCTCCGGCATGGTCGGCTATCTCCTGCCCGATCCCCTCATCCAGACCGAAGGCCTTGTCATGGACCGCCACTTCCTGACCCACATTCAGCATCGCGACCCGCTCGGAGACGCGCTCACACCCTACCACGTCGCCTGGTACATCGCCTCGACCCGCAAGCCCATCTCCGGCTGCTTTCACGCATTCGAACCCGCTCAGGCCGGTCCAACTTCGCCCCAAATGTCAGCAGAGATCTGCCAGGCGCCCGTCGCCACCTTCCATCACGACGCCAGCTACACCTACATCTACTCCTTCCCCTTCACCTCGCAGAACCCCTAATCTCCTCGCGAAGAGTCACCACGCTGGCAAGCCGCCTCGTTCAGGCACCCGCATGCCCCGCCGCTCACCTTCTTCTGAATCCATCCGGCATCGCACCTGGTCCGCAATCCTTCGCTCCATGCGAAGAGGAAACTCCTCTCACTCGCGATCGGCAATACTTCAGTCTCAGCATCCTCACCCTCGGCGACCGGCGCGATCACTCTGCGTTGCCGCATCTGCCTTCAATTGCGATCGTCCGGGTCAATCGCCCATCTACTGCGATGCCGGGGTCGCAGCCGCCGGCTCGTAGGTCGCCCAGATGTACTCAAGCGCCTCGGGCAGCGTCTGCAGCTTCACCGCCTGGTCCACGTGTCCCGCATTCCGCGCAAACACAAACTGGTAGTGATATCCCCTGGCCGCAAGCACCCGCGCCATATCCTCGTTGGCGAGCACCCAATCGTGCAAGTTATCGTGCATCCCATTCGGGTTCAGGAGATCGTGGTCGCCCACCTCCATCCAGATCCGGATAGGCTTCACCGGCGTCTCCGCGATCAGGTGCTCGTGGAACTCCCACGCACCATGCGGCGTCTGCGGATTGAACGGCCACTGCTGGTTCACATAGGTGCCCGAATATGTGAGAACCCGGTGATAGAGCTCCGGATGATACCAGGCCATGATCAACGCACACGACCCCCCGGAACTTCCGCCCATCGTAGCCCTCGCCTCCGGATCGCGCGAAAGCTTCACGTTGTACTTCGCCTCCACCCGCGGAATGATCTCGGTCTCGACAAACTCCGCATACCGCCCGGACATGGTGTCATACTCGAGACCGCGTTCGCTGCCCTGCGCATCGCCGGATCCGTTGCTGATGGAGATGGCTGCCATCACCGGAACCCGATGATCCGCAATCAGCGAATCAAGCGCGGTGAACAGCGCCGAGTCAGGCCCATCCGCGCCCACGATGAACGGCAGCACCGCGCCAGGAACGCGCTGCGCAGGCAGGTACACCGTGACCCGCCGCGTATACGGAGCCGGGTGGCTGGTGGTCACGATCAGCTTCGCCGGGTCCGTCGGATCCGGTGTGCCGAACGTCCCCGCATCGCGCGCGATCCCCGGATAAAGCACGCTCTCAGACGAGTTGACGATGAAGGTGGACACCGTCCCCCGCGGCACGGACGACCCCGGAGTCATCGCAGCGGCGGCAGGATGCATCGGGCCAAGAATGAAATTGCCATCGACCGTCGGCAACGGGATGGTTCCATCCGGAAGTTCTTTCGCCGGCACATAGCCGGCACTCAGAGGATCGCGAACCGGAGGAGACGGCCGCGCCGTCTGCGCCGACGACTGGCACTCCGAGGAAAGTCCAAGCATCAAAACGAAGAAGCAAGCCGACACACTCACACGCTGCAGAGCGAACATGGAAAAAATCCTAGCAGATCGCCCCACACCCAAGTCGCCCGCACCGGAAGTCGCCCGAGAACCTCGACTTTGCGGACACTTGAGAATGGAGGGATCAAAACTAACATCCACTCCTTCGCCTCTGAGAAGCAGCCAGGCAACTGGGACAGCCGCACCGTTTGAACCAGCACCATCCCCTTAAACAAACCAAAGCGCCCCCCTCGCGGGCAGCGACCACTCCCGGCAGCCGTAAACGCTGCGCGTGCAAATCCTACCCCTCAACCCGTATTCCGCAACCCCGCCGCAATCCCATTAATCGTCGCCGTAATCGCCCGATCCAACTCCTCAGACTCCGCCTCACCTCTCACCATCGCCGCCCGCTTCTTCCGCATCAGCTCCACCTGCAGCAGACTCATCGGGTCGACATAAGGATTGCGCAGCCGAATCGAATGCTCCAGCACCGGGTTCCGCTCAAGCAGCGTAGCCTGCCCCGTCACCGCCAGCACCATCTTCCGCGTCAGCTCAAACTCGGACTCGAGCATCGCATAAACCCTCGTCCGCAGACCCTCATCCTCCACCAACTGCGCATACAACCGCGCAATCCCGAAGTCCGCCTTCGCCAGCGCCATCTCCACGTTGCGCACAATGTCGATAAACAGCGGAAACGACCTGAAGATCTGCTGCAACTGCCCCAACCCGTCCGGCGACGCGTCCGCATATTCCTTCAAAGCATGCCCCACCCCGAACCACGCCGGCACCAGGTGCCTCGATTGCATCCAGCCAAACACCCACGGAATCGCACGTAAATCCTCAATCGACCGCTTCTTCTGCGCACTCGCATCCGTCCGCTTCGCCGGCCTCGATCCAATCCGCGCATGCTCCAGCTCCGCTACCGGTGTCGCCTGCTCAAAGTAGGTAAACGTATCGGCGTTATCCGCAATATGCTGCCGATAAAACTTGTACGAAGTCGCCGAAAGCGCCTCGAGTGTCGCTTCCCACTCAGCCTGCAACACGCCCGTCAAATGCGAGTCCGCCCCGCCCCCCGCCTTCAGCGCCGGCCTCGCCACCGCGTCCAGCGAAGCCGCAATCATCAACTCCAGATTCCGTTCCGCCAAAATCACATCCGAGTACTTCCAGTTCAGCACCTCGCCCTGCTCCGTCAGCCGCAGCGCCCCGTTGAAGCTCTCAAGCGGCTGCGCAAAGATCGCGCGATGCGTCGGCCCGCCGCCACGCCCAACCGTCCCGCCGCGCCCATGAAACAGCCGCAAGTCGACGCCCGTCTCGCGCGCCGCCCCATGCAGCGCCCGATGCGCCTTGAAGATCTCCCACGTACTCGTCAACATGCCGCCATCTTTGTTCGAATCCGAGTACCCCAGCATCACCTCCTGGGTACCCCCCCATGCCGACAGCAAAGGCTTATAAGCCTCGGACGACCACAACTCCCGGCACACCCGCGCCGCATGCTGCAGGTCCTCGATCGACTCGAACAGCGGCACCGGCTGCAGACCCGGGTCGGCATCCTGCGCGTCCGTAGCCTCAGCACCCTCAACCACCACCCCGCCGACTCGCGCCAGCCGCACCACATTCAAAATGTCTTCCGCCGACGTCGCGCCCGAGATCACATAGCGCGGCAAAGACTCCGGTGGAAGCGTCCGCTTCAACTCCGCCAGCGTCCAAAACAACTCCAGCGTCTCAAGCGTCTGCCCACTCAGCGATGGCACCCCACACAGCCCGGCAGCGTCTCCACACTCCGCCAGGCTCGCAAGCTCAGCCAGCGCCGCCGCATGCACCCTTGCATGCTGCCGAATGTCGAGCGCCTGCAGATGCAGCCCATACGTCCGCACCTCCAGCAGCAGAGGATCGATCAGCAATCCCGCCAGCCGCTCGCCCTTGTTCGCCTGCAAGCTCCTGCGAATGACCGTCAGGTCCTCCACCAGGTCCGAAGCCCGCGTATACCGCGCCAGCAGCGGCGTCGACCGCTGCGCCCCCAACTGCACGCTCTGGTGCGGACTCCCGCCCAGCCGCATCATGATGCACGCAATCAGCAGCCGCACCTGCTCGGTCGGGAACCGCTCGAAGATCCTCAACTCCGCCGACCCCGTGCCATACGTCCGCAACTCCCCCAGGTATCCATCCAGCCGCGCACGCAGCTCGTCTGACACCGGTACCTGCTGCGTCGAACTCCCCAGCTGATCGAATACATTCTGGAGCCGAACCAGGTAATGGCTGAACAGCAGCTCCCGCGCCATCTTCAGCGCATCGGTCGTCGTCTCCGGCGTCACATACGGATTGCCATCGCGATCCCCGCCAATCCACGATCCAAACTCCAACAACAGCGGCAGATCGACCGTACTCGGCATCCCGGCCCCAAACTCCGCTACCAGTGCATGCCGCACCTCGCCATACAGAACCGGCAGCGTATCAAACAGCGAAGACTCGTAGTAATCGAGCGCCATGCGGATCTCATCCCGCACCGTCGGCCGCGCGCTCCGCACATCGTCCGTCTGCCAGAGCGCCGTAATCTCCGCCAGCAGCGTCTCCTCCAGCGTATCGAGCTCCGGCCCGGGAACCGGGATCCGATCGAACGACTCCAGCAGATCCGAGATCCGCCGCCGCTTGAACATCACCGAACGCCTCGCAATCTCGGTCGGATGCGCCGTGAACACCGGCGTGATGCAGATGCGCCCAAGCAGCCCAAGCGTCTCGTCCGCCGTAAACCCCGCCTCGCGCATCGCCCGCAGCGTCCCCTGCAGGCTGCCCCGCTGCGGCTTCGCCGGAGCTCCGCTGGCCGACTCTTCCAGCTGGTGCGCCCTGCGCCGCCGCTTGCGATGATTCGTCTCCGCCAGGTTGATCAGCTCGAAGTAAAACGAAAACGCCCGCGCCAGCTGGTACGCCCGCGCCGGGTCACCCGCCTGCTCCACCAGGTCCGTAGTCGCGGGAATCGCCCGCCCCTCACGCCGCGCAATCGCCGACTGTCGCAGCGACTCTACATCCTCATAGACTCCCGGCGCGGCCTGCTCCCGCAGCACCTTGCCCAGCAGCATGCCCAGCGACCGGATATCCCGGCGCAGCGGCGCAGATTTCAACTCAGGCGAAGGCTCCAGCAACTCAGCCAGACGCTCGCCCCACGATGTCGGAAGCCACAAAGACGGCATAGACCTTCATCCTACCGCGCACCACCTTCACAAACCATCAAGACCAGGCCGCCCCACCCGGGAAATCTCTTCGTCAACGAAGAATGCTACCGTCCAAACCCGCTGACCCATCCTTCCCAAAAAAGCTGGGTGCCCCATGTCTCGCTTCTGAGACATGGGTTCCACGCACGCCAAACGCAGCCGCGCAGCCCGCACACTCCGAAAAGCCACACTCACGCCTCCACATACCCGCAAGAACTCGCAGCAACGCGCTCCTAAAAAAGACTCGGAAGCGCCACCCTCTAAGCCCCTCCCACCACTCGGAAGCACCACCCTCTAAGCTCCTCCCATCACTCGGAAGCGCCATCCTCTAAGCTCCTCACATCACTCGGAAGGGCACGCGTTTACGCGTGCCATCAACAGCCGCGCCGAAGGCGCTTCCATTCTGCCGAAGGCTCGTTCTTCCGCCTTTGTCTTCGAACGGCCCCTCAGCAAAACGCACACCCGGCCCTACTCCACAAAGCCCTCGCGCCTCGCGCAGCCTGTGGAAATCCTTGTCAAGAGGTCGGGCTTCCCACGAACGCTCTATCCTCAACAAAGCAAAACACTTTCACCCCAAAACAATTTGGTCTGTTTACCCCCATGACCCTGATATCCTTTAACTAGCCTACAAAGATCCCCGCGGAACCATCTGCCCACAGCGATCCCGCGCTCTACAAGCCGCTAAGTCCTCTTGAATGAAGACTTTAGCTCTAAGCCCTTTGCTTTGAATATTTTGCGGTTGGCGCAGCAGTAACCCCTTTGTTTGCAATATTTTAGAGAAAACAAGGGGGAAGGGGGGACTCACCCCTGGATCTGCTCGCAAACAGAATCCCAAAGCGCCAGCCGAGCCTCGAGCGCCGCCTCCGCCGCATCCGCTGCCTCACTCCAGCGCTGCTCACTTTCGCCGCAGATATCAGCCACCATCCGCAGCGAAAGCGGTCCATGATCCTCGCCATCCACCTCGATATGTCTCTCCAGATACCAGAGAAAGGTTGAGTAGCTTCCCGGTCTCTGCTCATTCAGATCGCGCACCAGCGAACGAAACATATCAGGAATCAGGTCCTCGCGCCCAAACGTAAACGCAGCCGCGAGCGCATGCAGTCTTCCACTCTCAATCAACCCAAACGTCGTCCTGAGAAATCCACGAGCACCCGCCGGAATCGCAGCCTCTTCCACCGCCTCCAACACCGGTTTCTTCTCCAGCCGAGAGATCAGCTCCAATACGTCCGCAGTCGACGCTCCCGACTGCGCCATCGCCATCAGATAGATTTCGAAGTGGCTCAGAAAACGTCCGTCGTATTCATCCGACTCTTCACCCAGGACAATCTCGTTGATAAATCTGCGAGATTCCGGCAACCTCGTCGGAGTCCACGGAGAAGAAACGCAGGTCAGCCGCGACTGCAGAGATTTCAGCAGCGACATGAAGTCCCAGACCGCGAACACATGCGATTCCATAAACGCGCGAAGCTGTTCTTCAGTCCGAATGCTCGCGTACAGCGGATGTGCAGCCAGCCGCGCGCGCAGCGGTCGAATCCGTTCCTCGATCGCCTCAATACCTGTCACAGATGCCGTCAAAGTCTTCACCTCTCTATTATCCCGAATGTCCCCGCGACGGACCTCCTCTTCAAGGTGTTCGCGTTGGTAAGATGAACGAATGGCTCTCTCACCCGACGTGCTCCGAAAATATCAGCCCGTCATCGGACTCGAAGTCCACGTCCAGCTCCTCACTGCAACCAAGGCCTTCTGCGGCTGCATCAACAAATACGGCGGTGAACCCAACACTCACGTCTGTCCCACCTGTCTCGGTCTGCCCGGAGCGCTGCCCGTCCTCAACCGCCAGGCAGTCGAATATGCCGTTCTAGCCGCAAAAGCCATCAACTGCGAGATCCGCGAGCGCAGCGTCTTCGCCCGCAAGAACTACTTCTACCCAGACAATCCCAAGGGTTACCAGATCTCGCAATTCGACAAACCGATCGCTGAAAACGGTTGGCTCGATGTCCCCGAAGGCGACGGTTCCACCGGAGTGATGAAGCGCATCGGCATCACGCGCCTCCACATGGAAGAAGACGCAGGCAAGAGCATTCACGATGGCTTCGCCGACTCCGTCTCACGCACCTACATCGATCTCAACCGCTGCGGAACTCCTCTCTGCGAAATCGTCTCCGAACCCGATCTGCGCTCGCCCGACGAGGTCTTCGAGTACCTCACGCGCCTCAAGGAAATCCTCCTCTACACCGGAGTCAGCGACTGCAACATGGAAGAAGGTTCGCTGCGCTGCGACGCCAACGTCAGCGTCATGCTCAAAGGCGCGAGCCAGTTCGGCACCAAGGCCGAAGTCAAGAACGTCAACTCGTTCCGCTACATCCGGTCGGCCGTCCAGTACGAGATCGAACGCCAGATCGGCATCCTCGAAGAAGGTGGTCGAGTCATCCAGGAGTCGCGTCTCTGGAACAACGGCGAAGGCCGAACCTACTCGATGCGCTCAAAGGAACAGGCACACGACTACCGCTACTTTCCCGAGCCTGACCTGCCCGCGCTGGTCGTCGGAGCTGTCTGGCAGGCTGAAATCCTGAAAGCGCTCCCGGAGCTTCCTGAGGCTCGCAGAGCGAGAATGATCGCCGAATACAGTATTTCTGAGCAGGATGCCGCCACCTTCACGAATACGATCGCTTTCGCCGACCAGTTCGAAGCCGCAGCGAAGAAGGCGAAGTCGCCCCGCCGCGTGGCCTCGCTCCTCACGAGCGAGATCACCATGCGTCTGCGCGCAGCCGAGATGGAGATGGACGAGTCGCCCATCACGCTCGATGGCCTCGTGCTCGCGGCTGATCTTGCTGAATCGGGCGAAATTTCGAGCAAGATGCTGAAGTCGATGCTCGATACCGCCTTCGCCAACAAGGAAGACTTCAAGAGCGTCTACGAACGCGAGAAGCCACAGCAGATCTCCGACTCAAGCGTCATCGAGAAGCTGATCGAAGAGGTCATCGCCGCGAACCCGCGGCAAGTTGAGCAGTTCAAAGGTGGCAAGCGTGCCGTTGCTGCGTTCTTCGTAGGCCAGGTGATGAAAGCCAGCAAAGGCCAGGCGAATCCTGCCGTCCTCAACGAATTAGTCGTCAAGAAACTCGACGAAGCCTGAACGTCCTGTATCAAGCAAGAAAGGAGACCTCATGGAAGTCAGATACGAAAGTATTTCAGCGGTCGCTCTTTCCTGCATGGTTGGCCTTGCGATGGAGTGGCCAGCTGCGAAACTCATCGCGCAAACTGAGACTCCTTCGTTGACTTTCAAGGCGGTGTTGAGTGTCCAGCCGAGGATTGCCAGGCCGTTTTCCGAAGACTCGAACGCAGTTTTTTTCGTTTTCCGCGTAACCAATGTCTCAGACAAGCCGCAGAATGTGCAGGCAGAGACCTGGATCGTGTTGATTGATGGTCGGGAGTTTGCGGGTTCAGGAACGATGTTTTTCAATTCTCCCGGCCCGGTAGACGGCTTTACTGTTTTGGCGCCGCATACTTCCTACGAGTTTGTCAGGGGTTTGCAGCTTCCTATCGACCTGCCGCAAGCCCGTGATTACCAGATCCAGTGGAAGAGTAAAGCTTTCCTCAGCAATGAGGTCGTCGTGCACGGCTACAAGGTCTCGCACGCATGAAGACAATCTATGTCGCCGCTGCTATCAGCCTTTGCTTCGCCTTCGGATACGTGGTCCCTTCAGACTCCAGTGCGAACGAAGGGTCGCCCGTGACTTACCCTCCGAACACCATTCCGCTCTCGGACATGATGCAGCAGCTCTCGTCGCGTCCAGGCTTTACCGAAGCCTTTCTGGCCGCGATCAACGGCGGAAAGCATAAGGCCGGTCCGGCCTATTTGACGCCCGAGCTCGTGCATCACCTGCGCGACATGATCCTCGGCAAGCACTGGCAGGAACTTGATCGGTTTCCTGGCTGGACAATGGCGCGCATCAACCCGACGGTTCGCGTCGTCGGTCACCTGGCTGGCAAGGATAAAAAGGTGGATACGCTTGCGACTGCAGGTGGTGCGCCGGCGAAGGGAGTAGCGGAGAACCGCAAAGCGTTGGCCGCTTACATCGACATAGGTCCTTACAGCTTGGACGCGAGCGGCAATGCAATCGATCTGCGCAAGCCTTCGACGCTGCCGGGTTTCGACGAAGCGTCGCTGGTCTCAAGCCTCGGCGATGGCGTGACTCGCGGCGATGGACCGAGCCCGCTTGCGCCTGAGCACTCCGAGTCGCAGCGCCTGGCGGATACGCTGAATCGTCTTGCCATCAACGGTGCTGAAGGCGTCGGCCGCGTGAATGCTGTCTGGCACGATCAGCAGCTTGCGGCTACACCGCAGCAGTTGATCGCGTTGATCCAGCAGGGTGGAAACACTGTCACTGTGACTGACTCGCGCTACTTCGCCAACTTCGGCCATCTGCACTTCAACGGGCAGGACGTCATGATGCCGTTCTGGGTCGACTCGCAGCTTGTGGTGCCGCATGAGCCCGGTACGCCCGAGCGCCCTCTGCTGGTACCCGTCTCACACGCCGAGTACGAGTGGCACCTTCGCGGGCCGCAACTCCATGCCGATCTAAGCTTCTACTTCGGCATCGACGGCAAGGCTGAGTTCCGCACCATGGATCAGCTCGACCAGGCCTGGGTGATGAAGCGCGATGCCCACACCTATACCGGAGCTGACGCGGTCGAGGTCACACGGCTCGCGGGTGCGATGGTTCAGACCTACGCGCGCCTGCACCAGAAGCATCCGGCCATCCCGTTCGGCGGCTACTACGCCTTTGGCGTCTGCCAGGATGTCGTCGCGGCCATCGAGTTGAAGATGACCGGCAAGACGACGCTCTTCCCGAACACCGCCGACGCTGCCTTCTTCAACAACCCGGAGGACGCCGAGATCAACGACCTGATCAAGCGCATCCCCAAGGATCGCGATGGAAAGCCGCCGAGTCCGGAACGCATCTTCGGCTCACTCCCGGTTGGTTCGTCGGACGCGGAGCTTGCGACTGTGAGCGTTCCCGGGCTCGCGCCCGAGTTGATTGCTGTTCATGATGCGTGGCAGAGCGGGACCGTCGAGCATATCGGGGAACGCCGTCACATCCGCAACATGCTTTACATCGTAGGCATATTGCTGACGATGGGGCTTCTCTGGATGATCCACCGCCATCGCAGCAAATAGGAGGCCTTTTGGCAGAACTTGACGATGAGACAAAGTATCGCGCGATGCTCGAAGTCGCCATCACCGAGGCGCGTGCTGGCCTGTCGGAGGGCGGTATTCCGATTGGTGCCGCGATGTTCGACGCGGAGGGCAAGCTGCTCGCCAGCGGGCACAATCGACGCGTGCAGCAGGACGATCCAAGTATCCACGCCGAGACCGACGCTTTTCGCCGGGCTGGACGCCAGAAGAGCTATCGCGAGATCACCATGGTGACGACGCTGGCGCCATGCTGGTATTGCTCAGGCCTGGTGCGACAGTTCGGCATCCGCACGCTGATCGTAGGCGAGAGCCAGACGTTCTCGGGCGGGATCGACTGGCTGCGCGAGATCGGCGTCAAGGTGATTGATCTTGAATCGGAGATCTGCCGCTCGCTGATGCAGGCTTACATCGCCACGCATCCGGATGTCTGGAACGAAGATATCGGCGTTGCTTAGATTTGGCGTCGCCTAGCTGTTGACTGTGCGGCGTGTGAATAAGGTCTGCCAGCTGACTCCGACCAGCAGATAGCTCACGTAGAGATAAGGCAGCCAGTTGTACGGACGGTCTACAGGAACGGGATAAAGCGTACCCGCAATCGCCAGCAGGATAGCCACAGCAGCTCCTACAGCCATACCAAACGTTCCATGCGATAGAGTCTGCTCGCGCTTCAGGTAAAAGGGAAGTGCGACCGCGGCGAGGCCATAGGTCGTCAGGAATCCATAGACTGCCAGCGAACCAAGCCAGCCGTAGACGTCCGCTCCCGATACTCCGCGCGCTGAGAGGATTGCCACAGGCAGCAAGGTGAACAGACCGACGAGTAAAACCGCAAGATGTGGCGTGGCGTTCTTCGAGTGCGTCCGCGCAAGCACACGGTGTGCGATGCCGTGGGTGGCCATCCCGAGCAAGACTCGCGCGGCCGCCGTGATGCAGGCCAGGGTGGCCGCGAACATGCTCACCAGCGCGCCGATATCGATCACAGGCCCGAGAATCGGGACTCCCACCAGCTTCGCCAGGGAGTGTAGTGGTGCCTGTGAGGTGCCGAGATCCTCATGCGCCTGCGCCATGCCGAACGTCATCAGGTATGCGCAAAGAATGAAGAAGATGCCCGTAAAGATTGCGCTCTGCATCACTGCGCGAGGAATTGTTCGCAGCGGATTTCGCGCTTCGGCCCCGAGAGCAGTCGCGCTCTCGAACCCGACGAAGCTGAAGATGGCGAGGACCACGCCGAGCCTTACGCCGGAGACGCTGACGCCGGTTAGCTTCACCTGCGCGAGGTCGAGATGAACGCCGTTTTTAATCAGCAGCAACACCATCACGATCGAGATGGCTGTTACGGAGATCGCTTCCATCCAGAGCATCATGCGCGCGGAGATCTGCACGTCGCGGTAGGCGATCCAGGTGGACAGCAGCACGCAGATCAATGCAAGAACGACCGTGCTCACAATATGTCCGGTGATTTCCGCTATCAGAACATTGGCGTAGTTGATGAATCCGCCGGCGACGGAAGCACCGGTTGCTACGTAGGCGAGCAGCAAGGCCCATCCGGCGACTCCGGAGGCCCAGGGCGGCAGGGCAGAGGTCGCATAGGTGTAGAGAGAACCCGAGCTGCACGTATGCCGCGCAAACCGGCTGATGCAGAAGGCGATCAGAAGAATCGCGGACATGGCGAGAACGTATGCCAGCCACGTCCCATTGCCAGCGAGCGCGAAGACCAGCGGAATGGTGAGCGCCGGTGTAGCCGTCGGGGCGATGGTTGAGATCGACTGCGCCAGTGTCTCGACAGCCGAGAGATTGTCGGCGCGCAGGCCGGTCGCGGCTGCAGGATTGTTTGGGGTATAGCCCGGTTCAGCGGTGGCGCTCTGCTCCATCGTGCAAGGACTCCTCAACAATGCGGCTGATGACCTTGAGGATAGCCGATGAGCCCGCTTCCGGCGAGGACAGATTAAGCCGCGGCAGGTGTAGAGGCATCGTGCTTAGGTTCCATGAAGAGTTTGCCAATGACGATCAGCAGCACGAGCGCGACGCCGCAATAGGCGAAGACGTGCCGCACACCGACGTGATCCGCAAGCGTTCCGGAGAGCGCCAGCCCCAGAATCTGCGCCGTAAAGATGAGGCTCATCACGGCGGAGCCGACGCGGCCCATCAGCTCCTCCGGCGTCTCCTGCTGCATCATTGTCGTCGCAGGCACGACGATGGCGGCGACCGCGATTCCAATGAAGAGATTGGCGAGGATGGTCGCCCAGACGAAGGTGACAAAGGTCAGCAACGAAAGTCCGACGGCGATGCCTCCAAGACCCATCAGCACCAAGGTCGAGTTTCTGAGCTTCTTGCCAACGCTATTGACCAGCTGCGCGCCGATGATCAAGCCGGCTCCGATCATCGCGGACACGACGCCAAAGGTGCGGGTGGACGCATGCAGAGAATCGCGCACATACACCGCGATCAGCGGCCCGAAGCACCCCAGCACGAACATGCCCGCCGCAAACGCAAGCATGACGAAGAGCAGCGCGGCATGGCCCAGGATGAAGCCAACCCCCTGCTGCATGTCGGGCACGATTGAAGCGAAGCCTGATTTCTTTGTCTCTTCCGTTGCCTCGTCGGGAACGAGCACCTTCTGCTCGCGGCTGAGCGCGAGCGAGGCAATCAGACTGCCGGAGGCCGCGAAGCTTGCGGCATCGGCCCAGTAGCAGATCTTCGCACCGAACTTCGCTACCAGTAGACCGGAGAGCGCGGGCCCGATAATGCGCAGGCCGAACGTGACCTGCTGCATCAGGGTGTTCGCCGAACGAAGCCCATGCATCGGAACGGCCGTCCGCAGCGCTACGCCTTGCGCCGGCCCGAAGAAGCTGGAGACTACGGAGATGGCCGCGAGTACAAGGTAGAAGCTCCAAAGTGTGTGCGCCCAGAGCAGCAGCAGGCAAAGTCCGGCGCGGAGGAAGTCACTCGAGACCAGCGTCGTCTTCAGCGGCCAGCGATCGACGAAGACGCCGGCCAGGATGCTGAGAATCGCAATCGGCAGCAGATAGGCGATCTGCAATCCGTTGACCTGCTGTGGTGTGCCGTTGAGCTTGTAGGTGAGTACGCTGATGACCGCGAAGAGTGCCAGGAAATCTCCGAAGTTGGAGACGATCTGCGCATACCACATACGCCGCATCACCGGGATGCGGAGCACTTCCCTAAGGGAAAGTGGCTCGGGAGCGGCATCAGTCGCGGCATTGCTGGCTGCTGTGCTCATGGCGGTTGCTCTATCGTACCGCAGCGCCTCTTTTGCATGGGAGAAAGAAGCGGGCAGAAGCGATGCCTCCGCCCACTTCCTATTAGTTCAAGAAGGTCTACTTACCGACCACCACGATCTGGAACGTGTCCGGAATCTGCGCAGGGCGGGAGTACTTCTGGCCTGGCTGGGGCGGCGGCGTGGGGCCAAACTCTGAGGTCACAGTGATGATATGGCCGGTCTTTGCGTCGAGCGTCAGGGTGCGAGCGCCCTTCGGCGTGGTCACGGTCTGTTCAACAGCAAAGCTCGTCGGCGAGCTCTCCTTGACGATGGTCAGGGTGCCGTCGCCCTGGGTGGAGATGGCCTCCATCGTCTCCGGATTGAAGGTGGCGCCGTCGGAGCCGTTGCCAATGGGAAGCGTCGTCAGCACCTGGCTGCTGGGAATGGACACAACTGCCAGCACATGCGGCTCGCGGCAGGAGGCAAACAGGACCTCGTGCTTGCGGTCGATTGCCAGACCCGCGCAGCCATCAGCCTTGCCGGTCAGGTCGATCTTGCCGATCATCTTCATCGTCTTCGCATCCACGATCGCAATGGCGCCCTTGTCCTCGATGTCGATGTAGACGTGGCCTTTGCCATCTGAGACTGCCTGCTCCGGATCACCGCCAATGTCAAAGGTTCCAAGCACATCACCATCCTTGCCATCGATCACCGTTACGTTGGGTGCGGCGTGCGAGAGCACGTAGATGCGGTCGTTGAACTCATCCCCCAGGATGCCGTCGGGACGACCCGTGACGGGGATGGTCTTGATCTGCTTGAAGTCCTTTGCATCCCACATCAGCATCGGGTTCGATGAGGAGAAGCCATGTCCCGCGGCCACCGCAACACCGTGCCCAGCGGTCTCCGGGAACTCCGTCACGGGCGCCAAGGTATCGAGATTGAAGACGGTGACGCGCGACGTTCCGGCCGCGCCCATGCGCGGAATGTAGAGGTGGCGATTGGCCGAATCGGCAAAGACGTAATCCCAGCCGCCGGCACCCCCGATCTTCTTATCGTTCAAGACCTTGTACGGGCCTGCATTCTGCGCGAAGACTGCGGCGGTCGATGCGACTGCGAGGAAGCAAGCGGCAGAGAGAAGGAGAGACGGCTTCATGAGAGCTCCTGATTGGAGATGGAAGATGCGGTAGCCAATCGGATCATTGTCGCATTAGACCCATTGCGGCGGAATGACGAACTGAGTTTTGGTCGGCAGGGTACTCAGGAGCATCTGCACGGCATCCACCGTAGCCGTCCGATCTGCGTCCGGCGAAAACTGGCTTCCATCATGCAGAACGATAGACGTTCCGCGGCTACGGCGTTCGTTGGCTGCAATGCCCCGCCGCAGGCGCGACAGCAGGTCCTCGGCGGAGCGGTTCTTCCAGTCGCCAACCATCAGATTCCACTGGACGGTCTGCATGTCGAGCTCGTGTGCGATGCGCATCAATGCCGGACGCTTTGCCCCGTGAGGAGCACGAAAGAGAGTCACCGGTGCCCCTACGGTCTGCTCGATCGCATCGTTGCAGGCTGTCAGCTCAGCACGGATCGTCGCGGACGAATACCGCGGCAGCCAAAGATGGTGCATCGTGTGATTGCCGAGGGCGTGGCCTGCAGCGAGGACTTCGCGCGTCAGCGCCGGCTCTCGAAGCACATAGTTGCCGATCATGAAGAAGGTCGCGCGCGCGTTGCGCTTCGCAAGAACTTCAAGCAGACGCGGCGTCGCCGCAGGGTTTGGGCCATCGTCAAAGGTCAGGGCGATGCGCTCAGGCTCCGTTGGCGCGACCAGGGTTCGACCGAAGATCTGCGACTGGTCGGCCACCACTCCATAGGTGCAAAGCCCCGCTGCGCTCGCGAAGGCGACACCTGCGCCGATCAGTTCTGGTAACAACCCCATCTACTCAGTCTAACTATTGGTGCGAGTTGATGAAGGCGAGCACCTCTTCGGCGTGGCCTTCGGGCTTAACTTTCTCCCACACATGGACCAGGCGCTGTTTGCCATCGTCATCGGCCGGCGCGATCAGATAAGTGTTGCGGGCGACGCCCTTCACCAGCTTGCCGTACATGTTTTTCGGCTTGATCACGTCGAACGAATCGCAGATCTTCTCGTCCGGATCGGCCAGCAGCGGGTACTTCAGGTGGAACTTGTCGGCGAACTTCTTCTGCGCCTTCACGGTATCGCGGCTGATGCCGAGCAGCGTAACTCCGGCGGCCTTCAGGTCGTCGATCGCGTCGCGAAAGCTGCACGCTTCAGTGGTGCATCCCGGTGTATCGGCACGTGGATAGAAGAACAGTACGACTGGGGTCTTAGCATAGTCTGACAACGAGTGGGTGTTGCCGTCCTGATCCTGCGCGGTAAAGTTTTCGACGATGTCGTTCGGCTTGGTGGGTGCGCTCACGCGTTGGCTCCTTCAGGTTGCTCAGGCTGGTTTTCCGTTAGCGCCCGCACAGTGGTCTCGAGCGAAGCCTTGTCTTCAACATTCAAGCTCACGGGCGACTCCACACCACGGCCCAGAATCTGCCGTGTCAACCCGGTCAAAACTTTGCCTGGACCGATCTCAACCAGGTGGGTCACGCCCTGCTGGACGAGCAGTTCGACGCACTCCACCCAGCGCACCGGACCGGTCACCTGGCGGATCAGGCAGTCGCGCACGTCCGAGCGGCGCGTCACCAGACGGGCATCGACGTTGCAGGCGACGGGAAAGCATGGATCGTTGAAGGCAACACCTTCGAGCACGCCCGCAAGCAGGTCCTGCGCCGGCGCCATCAGCGCGCAGTGGAAAGGCGCGGAGACCTTCAGTAGAATCGCCTTCTTCGCACCCGCTTCCTTGCACAGCTCCACGGCGCGATCAACCGCCTTTGTGGAGCCGGAGATGACAACTTGCCCGGGTGAGTTGATGTTTGCCGGCGAAACGATCGACCTCGCGAACTGCGCCCGCGGCTGGTCAGACTCGGAAGGAGTGACGTCGGCGGGCGGAGGTGCGGAGAGCTCATCGGCTGCCTGGGCGCAAAGGTCGTTCACCTGCGGCTCGGTAAGACCGAGAATGGCAGCCATCGAACCTTCACCGGGGGCAACGGCCCGCTGCATAAAGCGTCCGCGCGCGCGCACGGTGACGACGGCCTCGGTGAAGGACATGGAACCCGCGGCTACATGCGCCGAATACTCGCCGAGCGAATGTCCGGCGGCAAAGGCGGGCGTCACCTCGGTGCCGAGAAGTGCTTCCAACACACGAAGTGCCGCGATTGAAACGGTCAGAATGGCAGGTTGAGTATGTTCGGTAAGCTGCAGGGCGTCAGATGGCCCGGAGAAGATGAGGTGCGACAGGTGAAAGCCCAAAGCCTCATCGGCCTCTTTGAAGATTGCTTTCGCCGCAGCAAAATTCTCGTAAAGTTCAAGCCCCATGCCAACTACCTGGGAGCCTTGACCAGGAAACAGAAAAGCAGGTTTCACACGCGTCACCATCGGACTTGATGGTAAATGACTGAGGTCCCCGATGTCCTGCCAGTTGGGCACCCTCACGCCGGTCCGGTGGTCCTGCGGATGCCGGGAGATCCCTTAGGAGCTTTCCGCGAGTGCTGATGATTGCCCTTGGTGAGCAACGGCAGTGTCACGCGAAGGCTGAAGGGCTAGATGCCGACCCCAAACTCCATATCCTGCACTTCGTCTCCCGAATGGGCATAGAAGTCGTACGGAGTGCGCCGGTTGAACTTGTAGCGCTGCCGCAGTTCGCGACCGACAAACAGACCAAGCGCCACGGCGCCCAACCCTGCCGTCACCCAGCCCACCGTGCGCAACAGGGTCGACTCTTCGATCTCTGAGAGCCCGTGGTGCAGGATATCCTGCAACGCTTCTTCTGCTGTGGCCGCGATGACCGCGGGCATGTCTTCAAGTTTCTGGCCGGTAAATCGAGATGTTAGGCGTGACAACATGTTGGTTGGATGATACCGCACGGTGAGCCTTCCTTGGCAATCAGGCTTTTGGGTCATGAACGAGCTTGTACCGAGATCGTTATCGGCCCGTTCGCCCGATGCTTTACGTCACCTCGACGTGGTCGAATCCGAGTGATGTCAGCAACAGTGCGATGGACGCTCGTGCGTTCTTCCGGGCCGCGTCGAGGATGCCGTCCGACATGGCTGCCGCTTGCAGCTGCTGCTGCGCCTTGGCGCGTGTCTCCGATTCCAGATTCTGATCCGCCGGAACCAGCAAGCCGGTCGATCGCGCGTAGACCTTTGTCTTGGTGTTGTCGAGTGTGGTGACGAAGATCTGGCTCGGGGGCAGGTTCAGATGGATCGAGCGAGAGTTGGGACCGTCGATGTGCACATCTTCCGGCTTCAGCTGCGAAAGATCGATTCCGGCGATGGACTGGCCGTGCACCACAAGAAGAATCTTGTCGCCGGCGAGTACGTCCGGCAGCATCGGCGTGGACACACTGCCCTCGACCACGGTGTCGAGCGAATACACAACCGACTCAAGGCGATTGAGGCTCTGAATCTTCTCGACAACTACGGGCACCGACTCGTCGAAGGTGGTGTTGCGCCCTGTAATCAGCGTTGCCAACCGGCCCGCGAATCCGGTGCGCGAACGGTGAACAAAGATCCCCAGCAGTATGGCGCCCAGGACCAATGCCAGCACAAATCCGAAGAACGAAAAAGAAGAGTCCTGCCCGGATCGATACTGGGTCGTCATAGAGGTATTTAGATGCCTTCAGCGTGTTAAACGCGGGTAAGTCTCTGAGATGAGATTACTTCAGATAGGTTTCGAAGTGCGCCACAATACGTTCGAACAGCTCGTTGCGCGCTTCAAAACCCGCAATCGAGTGAGTCTTCCGCGGAAAGAGCTGCAGATCGTAAGGGATGCCGGCGTCGATGAGAGGCTCCAGAAACTGAATGGTATTCGCCATGTGGACGTTGTCGTCGCCCGTACCCAGCGCGATCAGCAAGCGTCCCTTCAGGTTCGCAGCCGAAGCCGTAACCGAGGCCGCCTTGTAGCCCGCCTCATCGTCGGATGGCAGCCCCATATAACGCTCGGTGTAGATGGAATCGTAGTTGCGGAAGTCGGTTACGGGCGCTACGGCGACACCGGCCTTGAAGCGGTCGGAGTGGGTCATCGCGTAGAGCGTGAACGTGCCGCCCCAGCTCCAGCCCCACCAGCCGAGGCGCTTGCCGTCAAGCTGAGGATAGCGTGCAAGCGCCTGGTTCAGCGCCGCCATCTGGTCCGAGAACTGGACCGCGCCGAAGTTACCATAGGCGACCTGTTGCTCGGCGCGGCCGCGACCTCCGCCCCCGCGACCGTCGACATCCAGAACCGCAAACCCATGCTGCGCCATCAGTTCGTCAAAGAGTGGAGAGGTCCAGCCATTGTGCACTCCAGGCGTCGCAAGCGGGCCGCCGTAGGGATTCATCACAACGGGCACCGAAGCTCGGTCGTTCTTTCCGGCCGGCATCGTCAGGGTGGCATAGATCTTCGTGATTCCGTCCGCGGCCGTAAAGCTGACGATGGATGATTCAACGCCGGTGGCGGGCGGAATCTCATTCGAGCGCCAGAACGTTCCGCAGCCCGCGTCCCCGGCGACGGCACAGACCCGTCCGACATAAGGCATCTTGTAGGTGCTATAGAGATCGGAGAAGTGCTGATGATCAGGGGACATCGCGGTCTCGTGCGTGCCAGACTCCCTTGTCAGTCTTACCGGCGCGGAACCATCCAGCTTGACGCCATACAGATTGCTATCCAGCGGGTCGCCCTGGTTCGAGACGTAGAACAGCGTCTCTGTCTTGTCGTCGAAGCCATCCACGGCAGACACGTCGTAATCACCCTCGGTCAGCTTACGAACAGGAACTGCCAAGCCGGAGAGCGGGTGGTGCTCATCATACTTGTAAAGGTAAAGGTGGGTGTAGCCGTCGCGCCAACTGCTGGCCACGAAGCGCCCATGCGGCAGGATGGTCACGTCGTAATCCATGTTCATGTACTTGGGGTCAGTATCCTGGTACACCTCGCGCACCTGGCCGGTGCGCACATCCGCAAAGTAAAGACTGCGGCTCTTCTGGTTGCGCGGCATCACCTCGATGTAAAGGGTCGCGGCATCCAGCCAGCCAAATCGCGGGACATAATCGTTGTTCTGGTTGAACGGTACGTTGATCCACCGGGTCGGGCCACCATGCGCCGGCACCACGCCCACGCGCGCCCCGGGGTTTGGATCACCAGGCTGCGGATATCGCTGGTTATCAATCGTCGGATGCAGCCCGATGAAGTCGGTGATCGGGTACTCCGGCACCTTGGCCTCGTCCATCTGCAGGTAAGCCAGCGCGCTCGAATCCGGCGCCCAGAAGTAGTTGCTGCGCACGTCGAGCTCTTCGAGGTACACCCAATCTACCTCGCCGTTCAACAGGGTTGCTGTTGAGTCCGTGGTCAGCGCGGTCTCGGAGCCGCCGGTGACGGGATGCATATACAGATTGTGGTTGCGGATATAGGAGACCGACTTTGCATCCGGAGAAAACTTGGGATCGTCCCCCGAGCCTGCACCCGTATCGACCACCAGCGTGCCGTTGTGTGCAGCCAGGTCATATAGCCAGAGTTTTCCTCCCTCGTCCAGCAGCAGATGTTTCGAGTCGTCCGCCCACAGGAAGCTCGACATGCTGTAGCGGCTGCGGTGGTCTGCATCTTTTTCGCTGATCGCATCCGAGCCGAGCTTGCTGATCTCGGCCGCCGTTACCAGCACGCTGCCTTTGCCGGTCGCCGAGTCCACCTGCACGATGTCGCCCGGCTGCCCGATCTCCGCATCCGACGCTACAAACGTCAGCAGCTTTCCATCCGGACTCCACACCGCACCCTGCGGCGGAAAGCCGGTCGGGAAGACATTGGCAAATGGCACGGTGCGTACCGCGAAGCGGTCCAGGGATTGTGCCAAACCGGTCGTCGGAAGAAGGAAGGTGGTAGCGGCTAAGAGAGAAATAGAGGCGGAAACATGCAGAAAAGAGCGAACCATGAGTGGGTTTGAGTCTATAGGCTGGGCAAACGGCCTGCAAATCCGCTAGTTTCCGCACTCCGCCAGCGGCGCCAGTCGACGCGCATAGTGCGTCATCTCGTTCGCCAGGCTCAAGCTGGTAGCAGACCACGTCGCATGGGCCGCATCGGCTCGGCCGTCCGTCCCGTGCAGCGCCAATCCCTTGGTGATGCCGCACACATCAAGCGTCTCCACCGTTCCACCAGACAATCCCTTCAGCATCTCTGTATCGCCATAGACCGGCTCTCCCGAGACTGTCACGAGTTCGATCTGAGCCGGGCTCGCGTGGGTCAGGGCCCACCAGGCATCGTGCATTTTGCCGTCTTCGTGTGGGAGTTTCGGTGCGAGAACCAGCAGATCCGCAAGATGACCTGGCTCCAGGCTCCCGAGCTTGTCAGACTCCCCGGCCAGCTGGGCAGCGTTCACGGTCGCCATTCTGACAAGATCCTCATCGCTGAACAAACGCCCATGCCCTTCGCTCCAAAGCGAAGCCCAGGTCAGCTCCCCGAGAGTCCCATCGCTGCCGGTGATGCTCCAATCCGGCGCTAGCGCGATGACCACTCCGGCAGCTTTTGCCGCGGCGACATCCGCGGTGTCGCCGTAAAGCTCAATATTGGACCGTGGCGACCAAACCAGCCCTACCCGATGCGCGGCCATCTCGGCGAAGTTGGCGGGCTTCAACCCGACCCCATGAATCAGCGATACTCCCGGCTCGAGCAGGCCGCGCCCCTTCAGCATCAGGAACTCACGCGTCGCGGACGCATCGTTCGGTGCGCCTTCGGCCAGGTGAATCAGCAGAGCCGTTGCCGTCTTCTCGCGAAGGCTGGTCTGCGCGTCCGCTAACAGGGCTTCGCCCATCTGCAAAGGGAATACGTTGTAGATGGCGGGTCTCAGGCCCGAACCGCTCTCCGGCAGATCCAAATTGCGCGCCATTCCATCACTGCAACGTGCCAGGAGACTTCCGATGACAGACGTTTCTCCTTCCGTAAGCGCCTTGACCTCCGCATAGCGTTCCATCGCGCATTCGAATCCGTCCTCCACCATCGCGGCGTGCGGCGTCGCCACCGTGACCTGGTAGACCTGCTTCTGCTGCCAGTCATAGCGATTGCCAAACTCGCCCGCCGGCTTCCAGCGCGGGAAGACATTCCAGGTCAGGTGATTGTGCAGATCGAGAAATCCGGGCGCAATGATTCCATGCGTTTCGATCAAAGGAATGTTTGCGGGTATGCGCACTTGCGCGCCTGAAGCCGCAATGACCCCCTCCCGCACCAGCACCGTGCCGTCTTCGATGATCGCGTCCGGCATCACCAGCGTACCGCGCAGCGCGTAGGTTGCGAGTCGCTGCTGCGCACCGCAGGCTGCCCCCAACATCAGGCAAAGACCAAGAGCAAGAGCTTTCAAGCTGACCATCCTTGAACAGAGATGCCCTCAGTCTAGCCTGCCCAAGGAAAGCTCGGTGCCGGTCTCACGAAGACCCGGTCGAAGCGCCAGCTTTTGTCACTTGGGGCGGCGTAGCTTACGCGCGAGACTAGTCCACCCGGAAGTTTGCGTCGAGATCAACGACCAGCACGTCGCCGTCGACCTGCATCGAGTGCAACTGCAGCATCTCGAGCGTGAGCGTGTATCCGGTTGAATCCGGCGCCCTGACCAACAACTTGCGCATCAGGTCAGCTGCATTCACCTTCATCTCCTGCGGAAGTTTTTTTGCGAGAAAAGGCTCGAGCAGGCCGTCCAGTTGTTTGTTATTGGTCAGATGATCGATATGCGCGTCGCGAAAGCCGATGGACTGATCCTCGGCTTCCGGCACGAACGAAACCTCGGCTTCGGTCGTGACCGAGATCCCAAAGCACGCTTTGCCGATGCCCAACTTGGCGTGCGTCTTCACGCTGACGACAACGCGATCGTCCCTGAAGGTGACGTGCGGCTCGTCTGCGTATACGGAACAACCCTTCGTGGCACTCCCCTTGAGGTAATGCCGGTTCAGGTTGCCGTCCGCGTCGGCCTGGTTGAAGAGTTGATGCTGCAGCGTGCGCTCAAGCGCCGGAGCGGTGACACGCACAGTCATCGCGCGCGCACCGACACAGCAAACCAGAAGCAGGGAAGCCGTTATCCAGGGCATCTTCTTCATAATTCAAGAATATATGTTCTACCGGAGAGGACGGCAGACGCCGGAAGTTGCGCGTGCTCCTCCCGTTTGGTTGGCACGGGAACTATGCCGACCAGCGGGAGGACCACGCAGAGCTTAACACCTGACGAAGCGGTCGCTGACTGAGACGAGGGCCGATCTAGGCCTTCGCAGCCGGCACGGCGGTATGCGGCGTCTGCTCTTCATGCACATGCCTGCCAGCATGGGGCGCGCGCGTCTTATACGCCGCCCCAACAAAATCCCGAAACAGCGGATGCGGCTCGAGCGGCTTGGATTTGAACTCCGGATGAAACTGGCAGCCAAGAAAGAACGGATGCTCCGGAATCTCGACGATCTCAACGTAAGTTGCATCCGGTGTCGTGCCGGTCAGCCGCAAGCCGCCGCCGGTCAGCACCGCTTCATACTCGCGGTTGAACTCATACCGATGTCGATGCCGCTCGCTGATCTCGGTGGCTCCATAGGCCTTGGCGGCCAGGGAACCCGGCTCCAGCACACAGTTCCATGCACCCAGCCGCATCGTGCCGCCCATCTCTTCGACACCCGTCAACTCGCGCAGCTTGTAGATAATCCGGTGCGGCGTTGCCGGGTCAAATTCACCCGAATTGGCATGAGCCAGCCCGCAGACATTCCGGGCGTATTCGATGCAGGCCGTCTGCATTCCCAGGCAGATGCCGAAGTAGGGAACCTTGTTCTCGCGAGCATACCGAATCGCATTCAGCATCCCCTCGATGCCGCGCTTGCCGAACCCACCTGGCACCAGGATGCCGTCAAATCCGCGGAGCTGCTCCTCGTAGTTATGCGCTTCGAGGCCCTCAGCCTCGATCCACGTCACCTGGAGCTTGAGGTTGTGCGCCAGCGCGCCATGCACCAGCGCCTCTTTCAGCGACTTGTAGCTGTCTTCGTACTCCACATATTTGCCGACAATGGCTATGGAAACAACGTCTTTCGGGTTGTAGGCGCGGTAGACGATCTCCTTCCACTTGCTCAGGTCGGCTTCCTTGTTGTCCAGGTGTAGATATTTCAGCGCGAGCGAGTCGACACCCTGCTCGGCAAGATTCAGCGGTACCTCGTAGATCGAAGGCACATCGCGTGCGACGATCACGGCCTTATCCTCGACGTTGCAGAACGCAGCGATCTTCGATCGCATCTCTCGTGGCACGGAACGATCGGCGCGGCAGAGCAGGATATCCGGCTGGATGCCGATCGAGAGCATTTCTTTGACCGAGTGCTGCGTCGGCTTCGTTTTCAGCTCCTGGGCCGCCGCAATCCAGGGCACCAGCGTCATGTGAACGAAGACGGTCTTCTCGCGACCGAGTTCCTGCCGCATCTGGCGGATCGCTTCGAGGAAGGGAAGCGATTCGATATCACCGACGGTGCCGCCAATTTCAACGATCGCAACCTCGCAGTCCTGCGCCACCTTGCGCATCGCGTTCTTGATCTCGTTGGTCACATGCGGGATAACCTGCACGGTCTTGCCGAGATAGTCGCCACGCCGTTCCTTGGTGATGATCTGCTCGTAGATCCGCCCGGTCGTCAGGTTGTTATCACGGGTCAGTTTCGCGTGCGTAAAGCGCTCGTAGTGGCCGAGGTCAAGATCGGTCTCCGCGCCATCGTCGGTGACGAAGACTTCGCCGTGCTGGAACGGGCTCATGGTGCCTGGATCGACGTTCAGATATGGATCGAACTTCATCAGGTTGATCTTGATCCCGCGCGCCTCGAGCAGGCAGCCGATCGAAGCCGCGGCCAGGCCCTTGCCGAGCGAAGACACGACGCCGCCCGTTACGAAGATGTACTTTGCAGACATGCCCGCGACCTCTTAGGTAAATTGTTTGGGTTGTGCGTGGTGTGCACAATCAAGTATCGCAGACCGCCCGGCCTCACGCAACGAAGGAAAGTCCGTCGTGCGATTACCGTAGGCGTATAGTCCATGCATGCAAATCCGGCAAACAGAGCAGTCCGTGCCGACCTCCAGCTATACCTACCGAGTGAATCTGATCAAACGTATTTGGCTGGCCTCCCAGCAGCAGGGCCTCCTCCGCCTGGGCGCGCTTGCGCAGCGGATTCATCCCCGCTACGAGAAAGCCCCGCACCTGCTTACCGGAGAGCGCGGCGAGTTCGAGGCGCTCTTTTATCTACGACGCCTCGGATTTCAGGTGGTCGAACGCCGCTGGCGCGCTCCGGATCTCCGCGGCGACATCGACCTGATTGCCTGGGAAGGTAAAACCCTCGCCTGCATCGAGGTGAAGACCCGGACCGCACACGATCTCACCCCCGCTCTCTCCGCGGTGGACGACGTTAAACGACGGACCCTGCGCGACCTGGCAAAGGCCTACCGCCGGACCATCCCACGAGATCCGGAGGTCCGCACACTGCTCCGCTTCGACGTGGTTTCGATCTATCTTCTGGAAGGGAAGGTTGAATGTGAGATCCTGCGCAGCGCGTTTCCTATGAATGCTGACGCGACGAGGAACCAAGATCCCCGATATGGTGTCTAAGAGAAAATGAGGTTCTGGAAATGACATTGCTGAACGCGCCTGCCTACGATGAACACAAAGAACACCTCAAAAAAGCCATTCTCGTTGGAACCGGCATCACCATCGCCGTCGTCATCGTCCTCACCTTTGCCGGCTTCCTGCTGGGCCATGGCTGGTTCTTTACCAATCTTCCGGTCGAGCACAAGGTGAACACCTTCTACTCGGCTCTGGAAGCCAAAGACTACGCCAAAGCCTACGGCATCTACAACAACGACGCCGACTGGCAGCAGCATCCCGACAAGTACAAGGAATACCCGCTCTCCCGCTTCACCACCGACTGGACCACTGAGAGCCCTGCGGGCGGCCCAATTCTTACCCACCATGTCGACATCTCGAAGACCGACGGCACCGGCACCTTCGGCACAGGGATCATCGTCGCAGCCACCGTCACGGCCGTCGGCAAGCCCCAGCCTCAGCAACTCGACATCTATTACGTCAAGAAGACCGGACAGCTTACCTATCCGTCCTTCCACATCCTGCAGTACTAGCTTACTTCTCGCTGCTTGGCGGGACCAGACCCTTCAGTCGTAGATAGAGCGCCAGCGTCGCATACTGCTCGTTGTCGTGGGATACATTGCCCCAGGCCAGGCCGATCCTCGACCGTTTGACGGGGCCAAGCGTCAGCACCTGCATCACCTGCCCGTCCGAGAGTGCGCCGTAGGCCTTATCGCACTCGTCGAACGATGCCTTGAGCGCAGCAACGATTGCAGCCTTGTCCGCTGTCTCGGCCGGCAACGTCTTCGGGTCCCACGTTGTGCCGTTCAGCGCGCTGCATGTGTGCTCCTGCGCCTCGGTGACGTGGTTGATCACCCGCGCAAACGTGCGGATATCCGGACTGGGCTTGTAGCCGTAGCTGTCGGCCGGCATCTTGTCTGCGGCCTTCAGAATGTTCGGCTTGACCCGGTTGTAAGCGGCCAGAGCCTCAGCCGCAGGCCCCGAAGGCTGTGCCGGGGCCTGTCCCCACACTGCACTCGCCGCACTCATTGCCACCATTGCTACCGCCGCAAGCATCCTCTTCATCACCAACTCCTCCGGAACCGCACCCTCCGAGATTATCTCCCTCGAGCCATGCCGACAAGAAGCAACATCGAAGCACCGGGCATCGGCCCACCCGCATCCAAAACCCGGAACAAGGAGATGCAAAGCATGTCGCTCGAACTCGACCCCACCAAGACCGCTCTCGTCGTCATCGACCTTCAGAACGCAATTGTCAGCCGTCCTCACCTCGCTCCGCATAGCGGCGCCGACGTGGTTGCTCGTTCACGCAAACTCGCCGAAGCGCTCCGCGAGAAGGGCGGCACCGTCGCCTACGTCCACGTCCTCATCAGCGATATTGTCCAGCTTCCTGTCGATTCGCCTATGCCTCGCCCATCCGAGCCGCCACCCGCCTCTGCCTCCGAGTTCGTTCCTGAAGCCGGCATTCAGCCAGAAGACATTATCATCACCAAGCGCCAATGGGGCGCTTTCTACGGCACCCACCTAGAGCAGGCGCTCGATCGTAGAGATATTGACACCATCATCATGGCCGGGATCGCGACCAACATGGGCGTTGAATCCACAGCCCGAGCGGCCTACGACGCCGGCTACGCGCTTGTCTTCGCCGAAGACGCCATGACCACCATGAGCGCGGAGTGGCACGAGTTCCCGACGAAGAACCTGTTCCCACGCATGGGACGCGTCCGGACCACTGAAGAAATAATCGCTGCGCTTTAGCCTGGTGCAAAACTACGAGCCGGGAAGGGAAGCTGCGATAAGGGCACGAGGGCCTTGCCCCGCGTGCCTTCATCGTCCCTACGTTTATTCTCAATCTCTAGCTGTCGCTCGTCACACCTGAGGCAGCAGCGACTCCTACCAGTTCACCAGCCGTGTCGTCTTCTATGAGTGCGTCGGCAATCGCCAGATGCTTATCGAGTGTGTCGATCCCGCGGTCGATCTCTGCCGTGGTGACGATCAGAGGAGGAGCGATGACAAAGTGCGAGACCCACGCCTGGATGATCACGCCATCCGCCATGCACTTGCCCGCGATCTGGTCGACGACGAGCGGCTTGCCCGAGACCTTGTCGGAATAGGAGTTGAATGGTTCCTTCGTGGTTCGATTTCTAACGATCTCGACCGCCCAGAACAACCCCTTGCCGCGCACATCGCCGACGCTCGGATGCTTCGCCTTCAAGGCCCGCAGCTTGCCTTCGACATAGGGTGCCAACTCCGCCGCACGCTCGACTAGACCCAGCCGCCGCATCTCGTGGATGGTCGCGACAGCCGGAGCAAGCGTCATCGGGTGCGCTTCGTAGGTGTGACCATGGGCGAAGTAATGGTCCTGAAAGTAGGCGGAGATCTTCTCGTTGGTGGCGCACAGGCCGAGTGGCACATAGGCTGACGTGATGCCCTTCGCGGTGGTCAGGATATCCGGCGTCACGCCCCAGTGCTCCATCGCGAACCATTTGCCGCTGCGTCCCCAGCCCGACATCACCTCATCTGCGATGAGCAGAACACCGGTCTCGTCGCACACCTTACGCAGCTTCGGCATGTATTCATCCGGCGGCACAATGACACCGTTCGTGCCGACGATAGGTTCCAGCAGAATCGCGGCGACATCGCTCTCATTCCGAATCATGTGCTCGATGTAGTCGACGCACGCGATCCCGCAGCCGGGATAGGTGTGTCTGATCGGACAGCGGTAGCAGTTGACTTCCGGCGCGAAGATGAACCCCTGCTGCTTCCCCCCTACGGGTTCCATCGCCCAGCGCCGCGGATCTCCTGTCGCTGCGATTGAGCCTGATGTCGAACCGTGATAGCTCCTATAGCGGGCCAGGATCTTGCTTTTTCCCGTGTACATCCGCGCGATCTTGAATGCGGCCTCGTTCGCGTCGGTACCGCTGGTGGTGAAGAAGAATTTATTCAAACCCTTCGGCAGTACCTCCAGCAGAAGCTTCGAGAGCTCCGCTCGGCACGTCGTCGCATAACCCGGCATAGCGTAGGCAAGTTCTTCCGCCTGCTTTGCGATCGAAGCGATGACGGCGGCATTCTTGTGCCCGATATTCGAGCACATCAACTGCGAGCTGAAGTCGAGATATTCCCTGCCTGCCCCATCGGTGATGGTGCAATCCTTCGCGTCCACGATGTGGAGAGGGTTCCAACTCTTCTGAAAGCGCCACGTCCCGTAGTTGGTGGCACGCGTAATTTCGACGACTTCCTGGGACGTCAATTCGCTCATCTTCGAAGAGCCTTTCCGCGACAGAATCAAATGGTGGGCCCACCAGGACTTGAACCTGGAACCAACGGATTATGAGTCCGCTGCTCTAACCAATTGAGCTATAGGCCCTTTTCACGGCGCAATCGTCACCGGGCGCGATCTCAGCGAGGTGAAGAACTGCTTCCAACACTATAGCCAAGACTACAGCCATCCGAGCGCGACTCGCTACCTTGATTCAGAACTCAAGGGCTTTGCGTCCTCAAAAAAATCCGTTATGGTCACCTTGCGCCTGAAACCCAGCTTATGAACGGAAGATCTACCATCGCACGAGCCGGCCTTCTCCTCTCAGCCTGGATTCTGGCTGTCGTTTCGGTGCCGGTCTATATCCACTTCGATCACGCTGGCTGGGATCTGCAGGCTTACCGCGACGCGGCAGCCGTGCTCCGGCGCGGCGGAGATCCCTACAGCGCAGGGATTCAACGCGAAAAGGAGTTTGACAGCTCGAGTCACGGAACGACAGCAGAACGGCCCCTTCCCTACCTCTATCCCCCAGTTACCCTTCCTCTTCTCCGTTTGCTCCATTACCCGCCCTGGATGTACTGGGTGATCTATGTTGCTGGCGTCGGGGCGATCCTAAGCGTGGGCGTACAGCTCGCAACACCTCCAGAACGAACCGTTGTTGCTGTGGCCGCGGCCGCAGGCATCTACTTCCCGGCACTGCTGCAACTCGATTGTGTTTTGGGCGGAAATGTATCTTTTATTGCATACGGAGCCCTGTTGGCAACGGCTCTTCGAGGCTGGCGTAAGCATCGGTGGACGCTGTTCTACTGCACCGTGCTCCTGACTTCGCTGGTGAAGGCGCCCTGGCTGTCTCTGCTTGCGATCCCCGCCTTCTCAAGCAAGCGCGAGTGGCCGAGGGTGACGATTGTAGGGGCGGTGGGACTAGCGACGTTTGCGGGTCAGCAGTGGATCTGGCCCAGGGAGTTTGAATCCTGGCGCGAGGCGCTGCGGCTAGAATTTGTTTATAACGGCTTCGGACTCAGCCCTGCAGGCATCGTGGCGCAACTCCGATTCGAACGCGGCCTAAGCTATGGGAAGCTCAGCGCAGCAACCTACGTCCTCACCGCAGTAGTCGTGCTTGGCTGCCTTTGGAAGGTATCGACGTTGTATCGCAGTGGCATGATCTCGCTCGAACGATCTGGCCCGGTACTGCTCTCAGGAGTTTTCCTTTTACAGCCTCGTTTGAAAGACTATGACGCGTCAGCGCTCACGATAAGTATGGGACTCATCCTGTGGCGCCTGCTGAAGGGACCGTTGGTGGTGCGAATCGCTGCCTGGTGCGGGGTGGTTGCAACCATCAATCTTATCGCCGCGAACAGTTGGCCGTCTCCCGGCTGGAACCGATGTGCCTGCCTGCTCCTTAGTTTTTGCTTTCTTGCTGGCTGCAGGGATTGCTTTCGAGAGGCCCCGTCGCTCTCTACTTCTCCGCCGTCGTCCCCGGAGTCGTGTTCGAATCTTCCGGCGCAGATGGATTCAGCTGCCCGGAGTTATTCTCGGGGGTGTTCGAAGTCACCGCCGTCGGACCCGGACCGGCGGTAGACGGGTTATCTCCCTTGGGCCCCGATGCCTGGGTTCCATGTTGGGGATCATGCAGCACCGGACCTGTACCCGTTCCGGCCGGAGTCGAGGTGACGGGGCCGCCGACATGCTGTTGATTCTGCTGATCCTTATCACCGGTTTTCGTACTCTGGTCGCTCATTTGCAGCCATCCTTTAGGGACCAGTCAGCTTCTAAGCGCTCAGGCTGATCATGCAAGTCTGAGCCGAAGTTCGGCCACAAAGTTGCCCGGATGAGCCAAGGACTCCTGAAATTTTGTAAACTACTCTGGCCTGGCCGTTTTTTCCCGCGGCCAGGATGCCTTCTCTGCCTGTATCAGGGGAATTGTTTCGACATGCAAGCAGAGTTTGGCAAGACAGGAATGTGTTCGAAGTGAATTTGGTTGTAGCCCCTTGCCCTCGTCGCCAGTCCTCCGTATTGCCGGTTAGCGCGGTTGCACTCCTGCTGATGTTCGCGTCCCTCGGCGTTGCATCTGCGCAGAATGCGCCGGCGGCGCCCTCTGTACCCGTCGCGCCGTCCACACCTGCGCCTGCGGCACCCACGTTAAGCACCCCTTTCGCCGCGCCGATTCAAAGTGGCAATGCCGGAACGGTGAGCGCACCCCGCACCTCGACGACCGGCGCAAGCACGACGCAAAACACTCCTGACGCCAATCGAACGGCTCTTGAAAGTCGCGAAGCTACGGAGAATCGGTCAAAGACCTCCGTTCCCGTAGCTCCCACAGAGTTCCAGCGCCTGGTACAGGATTCAACCGGGCAACAGCTTCCCATCTTTGGAGCAAGCCTCTTCAATGACGTCCCCTCCACCTTTGCACCAGTCGACAATATCCCGGTCTCCCCTGACTACGTGCTCGGACCCGGGGATGAGCTTCGCATCCAGGTCTACGGCCAGGTTAATCAGCAGCAGTCGCTCGTAGTCGACCGTACCGGCAACATCAACTTTCCGGAGGTCGGTGCCGTTCACGTTGCGGGGATCAAGTATTCCGATCTTCCCGCTTTCCTCAAGTCCCAGTTCTCCCGCGTCTACCGGAACTTCGATTTGAATGTAAACCTGGGCCAGCTCCGCTCGATCCAGGTCTTTGTCGTGGGCTATGCGAACAGCCCCGGAAGCTACACGGTCAGTTCGCTCTCGACACTGCTCAATGCGCTTTTCGCCTCTGGCGGTCCGACTCCGCAGGGCAGTCTGCGTAATATCGAACTGCAGCGCGCCGGTCAGACTGTTGTCCACTTCGATCTCTACGACCTGTTGCTCCACGGAAATAAGACCAAGGACGTGACGCTTGCTCCGGGTGACGTCATCTTCATTCCTCCGGTTGGTGCGCAGGTCGCGATCTCTGGCAGCGTCGATCTTCCCGCCATCTACGAGATTCTGCCGGACACGACTGCCAGCCAGGTGATTAAGCTTGCCGGCGGAGAGACTACGGTTGCGCTCGGGACCCAGGTTCGGATCGAGCGTATCTACGAGCACTCCATGCGCTCGCTCGCGGACGTCGATCTGTCGCATATCGACCCCGTACTCCACAACGGAGACATTCTCGAGATTGGTGAAATTCTCGGTCGTTATCGGAACGCTGTCACGCTGCGCGGCAACGTCGCCTCTCCCGGACGTTACGTCTGGAAAGAAGGCATGCGCATCACCGATCTCATTCCCAGTAAAGACCTGCTCATCACCCGCGAGTACTATCGCAGACGTAACGCGCTTGGCACATCACCACTAGGTTACGCACCGGCAGGTGCCCAGAGCCTGCAAACGCATAGCACGGGCGTCACCGCCAGCAGTGACGCCGCGGTGCAGAACGGCTCCTCGAATGTGTCTTCCAGCGGAGGCAACTCCGTCGGCAGCGCGCTCACCAGCTCCAACGGATTGTTTCCAGCGACCAACGATGTTGTACTTTCCGCACCTGATGTGGACTGGACTTACGCCGTCATAGAGCGACTGAATCAGGACACTCTGACGACCTCCCTGATCCCCTTCAACCCCGGGAAGCTTTTTCTGGATGGCGACCAGAGTCAGAATCTGCCGCTGTTAGCCGGCGACATCCTCACCTTCTTCTCCACTGCCGACATCAAGGTTCCGACTACGCAGCAGACTCGCTTCGTGCGGCTCGAAGGAGAATTTGTCTCATCGGGTATCTACAGCGTTGAACCCGGCGAGACCTTGCGTCACCTGCTTCAGCGCGCCGGCGGCTTTACGCCTGATGCGTACCTCTTCGGCTCCGAGTTTACTCGCGAATCCACCAAGCGAGTCCAGCAGCAGCGCCTCAATGAGTACGCCGACTCAGTCCAGGCTCAGATCAGTGCGCAGGCCGCCGCAAGCAGCGCTCAGGCGATCAGCGATCAGGATTCCGCCGCCACCAAGGCAGCAAGCGATCAGGCAAGCCAGGTCGTAGCGCGTCTTCGAAGTGTGCAGCCGATTGGCCGCATCGTCCTTGAAGTCAAGCCCGACAGCCGCGGCATCGATGCGGTGCCCGATCTGCCGCTCGAAGATGGCGACCGCTTCGTCGTTCCGCGCATTCCGTCCACCGTTGCCGTTGAAGGCCAGGTCTATAGTGCAAACGCCTTCGTCTTCGTGCGCGGTCGCCGGGAGCGCGATTACCTGAAGCAGGCTGGTGGACCGGATCGCAATGCTGACAAGAAGCGCGTGTTCATCCTGCGCGCCGACGGCTCAGTGTTCAGCCGGCAGTACGGCAACGTCGATCACGCCAACATGTTCCCAGGCGACACCATCGTGGTGCCCCCCAACTTCACTCACCGCGCCCTCCTTCGGGATCTCGTTGATGTCTCGAACGTCATCGGTGGTCTTGGGATAGGCATCGCAGCAATCGACGTTCTGAAGTAAAGATCATAAGCCAACCTATAGAGAAGCTGAGCACGGAACCGAGCATCACGACACAAATGACAGACAAGCCGAAACAGGTCGAATTGAATCTCGTTGCCGTCATCCAGCGCGTTCTCCGCGGCAAATACGTCCTGCTCGCCACGACGATTCTGGGCACCCTCATCGCCGTGATCGTCGCCCATGTCACGAAGCCCTGGTACTACGCGCAGGCTCAGTTTCTACCTCCGCACTATACCGATATAAGCGGTAGCCCCTCCGCAATGCTGCTCGGTGGCGGAACAGACTCCAGCGATTTGTACCTTGGTCTGCTGGTCAGCCGCAGCGTACAGGATGACGTCGTCGACCACCTTGGCCTGCGGACTATCTATCACGCACCCAACCAGAGCGTCGCACGGTTCCTGCTACAGAAGAACTCAACGTTTGGTGTCGGACGAAACTCTTTGATCTTGGTAGCGGTCAAGGCGAGCGACCCGCAGCTCGCGGCAAAAATAGCTAACGCCTATCTAGCCGCTCTCTATCGTCTGAACGGTACGATGGTTGGCTCCTCGTCGGATGCGCGTCGCTCATTCTTCCAGAAACAACTGAAAGAGCAGCGCGCCGACCTCGACAAAGCCGAACTTGCCCTGAAGCAGACGCAAGAGAAGAATGGCCTTGTGCTTCCCGGTGGCGAAGCGCAGGCAGGCCTTAACGCCACCGTCCAACTGCAGACACAGCTGGACGGCGCAGAAGAGCGGCTTGCTGGACTGCTCGTCAGCGGGACCGACCAGAACCCTGATGTCATTCAGGCTCGCGCGCAGATCGCGCAGTTGCGGGCTCAACTCGCGAGACAGCAGCAGGATACTAGCGCAAAGTCCGGCGGCATTCTGTCCAACAACCGCATCCCGGGGGTTACGCTCGAGTTCGAAGAGAAGGAGCGCGACGTTAAAGCAGCCGAGACAGCCTATGACAGCCTGGCGGACCAATACGGAAGGGCGCGCCTCGCCTCCATTGACCCCGGCCCACAACTCGAGGTGGTCGATCCTGCCGTGCCGCCTGAGTTCCCGGCGGGCCCAAATCGCAACAGTATCATCCAGGAAGGCGTAGCGTTTGGTTTCCTCGCCGGTCTCTTCTACCTTTTGTTCTTTGAGCCATTGCGCCGTCTACTTCGCGCCTATCAGGAACATCCGTTGAACCAGCCGAGGTAGCGATTGGCAGAGATCGCACAATCCGCGCCTTTCCCTTCTATTCGAATCCCCTTCGGCTGGCAAAAGGCCTTTCTGCTGGCGACGGGCATTCTCGCTTCTACCATCGACCTCAAATTTGGGCCCATCCAGTACCTCGAAGTGCTCTATCTCGTCCTGATCTTTGTACTCCTCCTCGTATTCGTCCAGGGTGACTATCGAAGCACCTGTTATCGAATCGTGTTCTGGATGGGAGGGAGCTATATCTTCTTTTGCGTCGCTGCCTTCTCACTGGCTCTTGCAGCGCTGCGCTTCGATTTCTACGTACCCTACGCGCTTCTTCCGTTCAAGGGCCCCGTTACGATTACCATCGCGCGCATCGTCGAGCTCGTTGCTGCGGTCGCAGCCATGCTTTACATGACGCAGATCTTTGGTAAAGACGTCAGCAAGGCCCGCTTCACCATGGTTGTCTACTTCTGGACTGGCGTTGTCTCGGGTATCTTCTCTATTCTCTGCATCCCGCTTAACGAAGCCGGAATCACAATTCCGGGGCCGATTCTCATTGCGGCGTATGAAGCGAACCGATTGCGTGGTTTTTACAACGAAGGGGGCCCCTACGGGCTTTATGTTCTCAGCGTACTGCTTCTTGGTTACGCACTTGATCGACTTGAATGGATTCCTCGCCGGCGAGTACGCCTCGCGCTCGCGTTCATGGCCGTCATCTTCTGCATGTGCTACTCAAAAGCCGGTTTCTGCGCAATAATCACTGTTTTCCTTCTCAACGGGCTTTTCGCTCGCGGGCTCACGCAGAGGCTGATCATCCTCGGCACCGGGTTAGGGATTGCCATCGGTATCACCCAGATCGTCAATCTGGCCGACGTGTTGCGCGCATACCAGGCGACTGCCGCCCAGTATGAACGACTTTCGCATCAGCACGCCACGGATCCAAACTTCATCTATGGCCGCGTCGCAGGCGCCTTCATCGTACCCCGCATGATCGCCGCGCATCCTCTCACCGGAATTGGCTGGGGGAACTACGGGCTGCTCCGCAACGCGCCTGAGTATCGAGGTGGCGCCGTTTATACTGAATATGCCGATGATCCTGGACTTGGGGTCTTTGGCCTAGCCGCTGAACTGGGCCTGCCTCTGCTCGCAGGCCTGCTGGGTCTGCTCTTCCTTCCCTTCTTCTATCTGCGCCGACTCAATGCGCCCACCTGGCTCAGCAACCTTGCACTTGTTCAGCCCGTCGTTCATCTCTACGGTGCTCAACTCAACCTTACCTATCCCTGGGTGGTCACCGCGTTTGCGCTCGGACTCGGCATCTACTACTCCAGCTCGGTTCGTTTTTCACTACAAGACTCGCAACTCCAAGTATCGTGAAGGTAATATGGTCGCAAGTCCCTTGCAGAATGCCTCGGTGATCGTTACTGGTGGCGCCGGCTTCATCGGTTCCAACTTCGTTCTTGATTGGTTCGCCCAGGCCGATGCCGCCCAACAAACGCGACCTCTGGTCAATCTCGACAAGCTCACCTACGCGGGCAATCCGGCAAACCTTGCTTCTATCGCACATCGCAAGGACTACACCTTTGTCCAGGGTGACATTTGCGATGCGGCTCTCGTGAGCAGTCTCTTCGATCAGCACAAACCGACCGCAGTTCTCCACTTCGCCGCGGAGTCGCACGTCGATCGGTCGATCGCCGGCCCTGAAGCCTTCCTAAGGACCAACATCGACGGAACTTTCACCCTCCTGCAGGCCGCACGCACCTTCTACGACACGCTCGAGGGAGATGCCAAGAAAAACTTCCGCTTCCTGCATGTCTCCACGGACGAGGTGTACGGCACTCTCACGCCTGCGGATCCCGCCTTCCACGAAGAGACTCCCTACGCTCCGAACTCCCCTTACGCTGCTTCGAAGGCGTCATCCGATCACCTCGTCCGGGCGTGGCATCACACCTTCAAGCTCCCAACGCTGGTCACCAACTGCTCAAACAACTACGGTCCTTACCAGTTCCCCGAGAAGCTGATTCCGCTGATCCTGAACAATGCTCTAAGCGGGAGGCCGCTGCCTATTTACGGCGACGGCCAGCAGATTCGCGACTGGCTTTTCGTGCTCGACCACTGCTCCGCCATCCGGATGGTGCTTGATCAGGGCCGCGTGGGCGAAACCTACAACGTCGGAGGCGGCAATCAACGCTCGAACCTGGAGGTTGTGCACACAATATGTGCGCTACTCGACGAACTTACCCCCAACTCGCCGCATGTCCCACACAAGCAGTTGATCCGCTTTGTCACCGACCGCCCCGGACACGATCGACGCTACGCGATCGACGCGCGCAAGTTGGAGTCCGAGCTGAGCTGGCATGCCGCCGAATCGTTTGAAACCGGCCTTCGCAAGACGGTTCAGTGGTACCTTGATAACCCCGAGTGGGTCGAAAACGTCACATCCGGGGCCTACAAGCACTGGATCGACCAAAACTACTCCGCACGAACCGGGGTTGATACCGCGGAGGAGAGATCATGAAGGGAATCATCTTGGCCGGGGGATCGGGCACCAGGCTTCACCCCGTCACCCAGGCTATCTCCAAGCAGCTCCTGCCGGTCTACGACAAGCCGATGATCTACTACCCTCTTTCGGCTCTTATGCTCGCCGGCTGCCGTGACATCCTCATCATTTCCACACCCACAGATACCCCGCGGTTCGAGCAACTGCTCAGCGACGGACATCGCTGGGGCCTGAATCTCACCTATGCGGTGCAGCCTTCGCCCGATGGCCTGGCCCAGGCCTTCCTCATTGGCAGCCAGTTCCTCGCCGGCGAAGGCTGCTGTCTTGTGCTCGGAGACAATATCTTCTACGGACACGACTTCGCTCGCTGCCTCCGTGATGCTGCCGCTCAGAAGGAAGGCGCCACCGTCTTTGCCTACGCCGTTAACGATCCCGAGCGTTACGGCGTCGTCGAGTTCGACGCAAATCGCAAGGCGATCTCGCTTGAAGAAAAGCCTAAGAAGCCCAAATCTCGTTACGCCGTCACCGGAATATACTTCTACGACAATCAGGTCGTATCGGTAGCCGAGCAGCTCAAGCCCTCTTCTCGCGGAGAGCTCGAGATTACGGATCTCAACCGCTGGTACCTCGAGCGCGGCCAGCTTCGCACGGAAGTTCTGGGGCGCGGCATCGCGTGGCTTGACACCGGAACCCACGACTCCCTGCTGGACGCCTCGAACTTCATCCACACCCTCGAGCACCGCCAGGGCCTGAAGGTTTCCTGCCCGGAGGAGATCGCATATCGTCTTGGCTACATCGACGAAGCACAGCTTCGCGAACTCGCTGCCAAGATCGGGAAGAGCAGCTACGGCCACTACCTGCTTCGACTCCTCGAAGGAACCGTTTACTAGCATGGCGCAGGAATCGCAGCGCTCCATTCTCATCACCGGCGTTCACGGGCAGGTCGGTGCCGAACTCACCCAGTTGCTCGCGCCGCTCGGCCGCGTTCACGCCCTCAGCCGCTCTGAACTCGACCTCACCAGCCCCGAGAATATCCGCCAGGTAGTCCGGGCGTTAAATCCACGCTGGATTATCAACCCGGCTGCCTATACCGCAGTTGATCGTGCCGAATCCGAACGCGATCTTGCCGAAGCTGTCAATGCGACCGCGCCCGCTATCCTTGGCGAAGAAGCAGCCAAGATCGGTGCAGCCGTCCTCCACTTCTCGACCGACTACGTCTATGCCGGTACCGGTACAGCGCCCTACACCGAGGACACCCCGACCGGCCCACTCGGGGTATATGGCGCCACCAAGCTGGCAGGCGAGCGAGGCCTCGCCGCCTCCGGTGCAACGCACATCATCCTGCGTACCTCCTGGGTTTATGGTGCGACCGGCAAGAACTTTCTGCTCACCATCCTGCGCGTCGCCCGCGAAAAGCGACAGCTGAGTATCGTCGCCGATCAACACGGAGCCCCTACCTGGTCGCGCGATCTGGCGCGGCTCGCGGCCACCATCCTGGTTGCCGCGCCCAATGCCGAGTCTGCTGTGGCCTACCAGGGCGTCTACCACGCGGCCGGCGGCGGTGAGACCACGTGGTTCGGGTTTGCCGCCGAAGCGATCCGCCAGCGCCAAGTGATGGAACCGCAGGCCCACTTTGCCGAGCTCCTTCCCATCTGCACTAGCGACTATCCCACTCCAGCGAAGCGTCCAGCTAACAGCCGGCTTGACTGCTGCAAGCTGGATGCCACCTTCGGCTTCCAGTTTCAGGATTGGGAACAATCGCTTGCGGAAGTCCTCAGCGAAGTTCCACTTCCACCTCTATAAAGCTGCATCGAATGGCCTTATGACCGAAATTCACCCTCCGCCGCAGACTCTGGTTGCCGCCTGCACGATCATCTCTCCCAACTATCTGGCCTATGCCCGTACGGTCGCCCGATCCTACCTTGCGCAGCACCCCGGCCATCGCTTCTTTGTGCTTCTCGTTTCAGCCCCGGTCGATTCAAACCTCTTTGCGGACGAACCCTACGAAGCCGTGCTCCTCTCCGAAATCGGAGTCGAAAACCTTCCCACAGTCGCCATGCGTTACGAGATCCTCGAACTCAACACGAACGTCAAGCCGACGTTCCTAAAGTATCTCTTCGCTCGCCACCAGCTAGACGTCATCACCTATCTCGACCCTGACATCTTCGTCTACGCCCCACTACAGCCAGTCTTCGAAGCGCTGCAATCCTCCGAATGCGTTCTCACCCCGCACCTCACAACGCCCATCTTCGACCACAAGCAGCCAGGCGAGCAGGAGATGCTCTACAACGGCACCTACAACCTTGGATTTGTCGCCTTCCGCAACACGCCAGAAGCGATGGCCATCCTCGACTGGTGGGAACATCGCTGTCTGCACCTGGGCTTCTCCGAAGGTCGAACCGGTCTCTTCGTCGATCAAAAGTGGATGAACCTGGCGCCCGGCCTCTTCGAAAAAGTCGCGATCCTGCGTCATCCCGGACTAAACATGGCGTATTGGAATCTAAACGACCGCACGCTGTCGGGCGACTCCAACTCTCCTACTGTTAATGGCACCCTTCCTCTCGTCTTCTTTCACTTTTCTGGCCTTGTGCTGGATGATCCCTCGGTCATTTCGAAGAATACCGATCGCTACACGCTTGCGACCCGTCCCGACCTGGCCGACCTCTTCACCTTCTATAAAGCGACTGTTCTTGCTAACCAGGACCGATCACTCGAAGCTCTCCCTTACGGCTTTGACTCCTTCACCGACGGAACCACGATTACGCGCCTCGCTCGCCGGCTTTACGCAAAACACGAGCCTGATTTCGGCGATTCTGATCCCTTTGACGTTCGCGGCCCGTTCTTCCAGTTTGCTCAGAAAAGTAACCTCTTGGCCGGCAAGGCCGCTCCGCAAAAGGCCACCTGGCAGGAGTTCTCCGGCACGGACCGCCGAGTCGAAGCCGTCCACACGCTGCTCAAGCTCGCCCTGCGGCTAATCGGTCCCAACCGCTACGAACTGCTGATGCGTTACCTCAGCCACATCTCTGTCCTGCGGAACCAAAGCGTCTTCCTCAAGCCAGATCGCTGACTCATGCCTGAACCTCCTCTCCAAGATAAAACTTTACCGAGAAGTCAAGACAGAAGTCCCGTACCCTGAAGAACGTATGTCCCGCGTCCTGCTGCTCAAATTCGGCGCCATTGGCGACGTCATCATGGCGATTCCCGCCGCACACCAACTGCACCTCCAGGGGCACGAGATCGACTGGGTCTGTGGGCGGCCCGTCCTCCCGATCCTCGAGCTTTATCCCTGGATCAACGCCATTCCGATCGATGACCAAGCCTTACTGAAGGGGAGCGCCTTCGCCAAGCTGCGGGTGCTCTTTGCTCTTTGGCGGCGCCTTGCTGGGCGCCGCTATGTTCTCGCCGCGACGCTATATTACGACGCTCGCTACCGCTTTCTCACGGCGCCCATTCACGCCGAGCGCAAGGTCCAGCTGTCGCACACGGATCGCAACCTTCGCCTCATCCCAGGTCGTCACCACACCGACGAGTTCGCCCGCATCCTGCTTGCCTGGCCAGACCAGGTGCGCCCGCAACCGCTCGCCCCGGTGCCACCCCGGGCATTTCCGGCGAGTCCACTCCCGCGCAACGCCAAGAGGCGAGTGGTGCTTGCCCCTGCGGGCGCGAAGAACATGATGGCCGACGACGTTCTGCGCCGCTGGCAACCGGAAAACTATGTCGCGCTTGCAACAGCGTTGATCGAGCAGGGAACTGAAGTCGTCCTCATCGGGGGACCGGGCGATGCCTGGATCCAACCCCTCTTCATCACCCTTCCCGTCATGGACTTCATCGGCAAGCTCACCCTCCCCGCAACTCTCGCGCTGCTCGACGGAGCCGACGTACTGGTCACGCACGACACCGGTCCGCTCCATCTGGCAGGCATCACCCGCGTTGGGATCGTCAGCATCTTTGGTCCTACCGATCCGCACGGCCGTCTGCCGCAGCGGCCCGGCACGGTAGCAATCTGGGGTGGCGAAGGCTTCGCATGTCGCCCGTGCTACGATGCTCACTCCTTCGCGCCTTGCCCTTCTAATGACTGCATGGCCGAGATCACCCCCGCCATGGTCGTGGCCGAGATCGAGGCATTACTCGCTTCCCCCAAGGCTCCGCCGCGCATCACCGCACCCACGCGCGCCCTTACCCGCATTAAACTGTCAACGGAAAACTAAGAACATAGGTCATCTAACCCCCATGCCCCAGCCAGCCCTTTTCCTCGATCGCGACGGTGTCATCAACCACGAAGTTGGCTACCTCCATCGCGCGGAGGATGTCCGCTTCGTCAATGGCGTCTTCGAGCTCTGCCAAACCGCACAGTCACGCGGGTACGCCCTCGTTATCGTGACAAATCAGTCGGGAATTGCACGTGGGCTTTACACTGCCGACGATTTCGAAGCCCTTATGGGATGGATGTCGCAGCAATTCGTCGATCATGGAGTCAACCTGACCGCGGTCTACCACTGCCCCTACCATCCGATCCAAGGTGTGGGCGAGTACAAGCGCGAATCCGAAGATCGTAAACCGTCACCCGGCATGATCCTGCGTGCTGCCCGCGATCACGACCTGGACCTAAAGCAATCGGTCCTGATCGGCGATCGATGCTCGGATATCGCAGCCGCTAACGCCGCCGGTCTCCACGAGGCGTTCCTGCTGCAAGGCACTGAGACCGGCCCATGTTCCGGCTCCTACACCGCCCTCAACACCTTGGCGGAGGCCCAACTCTGGTTTGACAGCAAACAGACTGAGACAAGTTCTTCCTGAGCGTTGCGCCTGGGTTGGGCCTCTATACTCCCAGCCCATCCACCGCCGTGAGCGGGAACTCCTGCTTCAACTGCTCTAATTTCGGCGCAAACTCCTGCGCCACCTGCGGCCTGATCTTCTCCATAGCGCCAAACGTTGAGAGTAGAAGCAGGCGTGCCGGCACATTCTTTGGCTCCGCAAGGCAAAGATCCAGATCACCCTGCAGGATCTCGTGTTCGCCGTTCAAGAACTGCGGCGTCACCCCGTCCATCGATGCACAACGAACCGCCAGCAACTGCTCAAGCCTTAGCAGATACGAGCCGAACGTCGTCGGCCCCGGAACCACGTACGCAGAAGAATCGGAGGTTGAGCCTAAAACCTTCAGCAATTCAACCACCTCATCGGCCAGATCGCCAAGGCCATTTTCCGGGGTGTTCGGCATAAATTCGGCGTCCAGTTCGCCGATGCGGGTGCCATCGCTCGTCCGAATGAACGCCAACTCCGCCGTCCAGGGCTCTACCTCAGCGTCCAAATGCACACTGACGACATAGTCGCTCGCATGCTCGCCGTTCTGGACTGTCTGCACTGCGGCGTCGTCCGGCCAGCGCTGCCCGCTCACCACGAAGCCGCTCACCGGCGCGATCGCCCAAGGAGCCATCGCCCGTCCGGTTGCCGCGGTGCGCATCTCTACCTGCTCGGCGAAGAAGAGCGGTAAGGCGCGCGTCATGCGGCCGATCTGATCGGCCACCTGCATCTGCTGCTCGGGTGACGTCTCCGGAGCCTCGGCCGTGCCGCCGAGGAAAGTCACCTTGGGGGCATTTGCGTGCTTGGCTTGAAACAGTCCGCGTGCGGGAGATCCTGGCGGCAGCCACACCGGGCCATCCACCCGCAACATGCCAACCTGCAGCTGCTGCGGTGCGTCGCTTGCATTCACACCCGCGACCCGGCGTCGCGCGATCTCCGCGTCCCAGTACGAGAGTGCCTCTTTCCAGTCTGGACGATTCAGCGCCCAGAGGGCGGCCTTGACCTGCTCCGCAGGCTGCAGATTGCCTGTATCGACCAGGGCCTTGATCAGGTTGTTGCCGACCGGCATGCCATGCCACTCCGGCACGAAGTTTGGGGCGGTCAGCTCAATCAGTTCGCGCAGATGTCCCTTGGCGCCAAGGTCGCCGCTCATCTGCATCATCACGTCGGGCGGCACAGGCTTCGGCATTCGCTCAAGCGCTTCTTCATAGAGCGCGCGTGCCCCGGCAACATCTCCCGCATTCAGCGCAACACGAGCCAGCCAGATCTGTGCCCGCCAGCTCTTCGGCCGCGCCGCAATCTCGCGCAGAGCCTCCGTCGCCGCCACATCGCCACCGCGCTCCTGAGCCATTGTGGCGTACCAACCCAGCCCTGAATCGTGATTCGGCTCAATCTCAAGCGCGCGCGTCAGCGTCTCGTTTGCGAGCTCCGCCTGACCCTTATCCGCATAGATCTTCGCCAGGTTGACCAGCACCGAGCCATCTTCGCCATGCTTCTCGGAAAAGTCGGTCAGAAGCTTCTCCGCCTCGTCGCGCCGGCCGTTCCCGGCCATGACGATCGCAGCCATGCACGCTCCACGTCCGGCGATCGGGTCGATCTCCAGCAAACGCGCCGCAGCATCTGTCATCTCGGCGACAAAGCCTTCGTTGATGCTGTTCAGGATCACCGCGTAGAGCCGGTCGGCATCATCCCAAGCCTCTTTCAACATGCCGGGTATCACGTTGGTCCGCCACTCCTCGCGCGGAACCTGTACCTCGCGGCCATACTGGTCGAAGGCGCGCACCGTTGCTGGTGTTCCTGCCTGCTCGCGCTGCCCGTTGTCTTTTGAATCCTCAACTGCCATTGAACCCTCTTGCTTCTCAACCAGACCCATGCTCATCCTTGCTTCTTCTCCGTATTCGCTTCCACAGCAAGCCCGATCCGCAACATCGTGGCCTCGTCGAAATGCTTCGCCATCACCTGCACCCCGATCGGCAAGCCGTCCCGGGTGTGCCCGCAAGGGACGCTCAACCCACAGATCCCGGCCAGGCTGGCCGCCACCGAGTAGATATCGGCCAGGTACATTGAAACTGGATCGTCCACCTTCTCGCCCAGTTTGAACGGAGGTGTAGGCGTCATCGGCCCGACAATCGCGTCCACCTTGGCAAACGCGTCCAGGAAATCGCGAGCGACCAGCGTCCGCACCTGCTGCGCCTTCTTGTAATAGGCGTCGTAGTACCCCGCGCTCAGTGAGTAGGTTCCGAGCAGGATACGCCGCTTCACCTCAGGTCCAAACCCCTCTTCGCGCGTCAGCTTGAACATCTCCGACAGTGTCTTGGCCTCGGCGGCTCGTGGGCCGAATCGCACCCCATCAAACCGCGACAGGTTCGAAGAGGCTTCGGCCGTAGCGATCACGTAGTACGTGGGAATTGCATAGCGGGTATGCGGCAGACTGATCTTTACTATCTCGCAGCCCTGTTCGCGGAGCCCGTCGATAGCCTGCTCGACTGCCGACTTGATCTCCTCGTCCAACCCCTCGCCGAAGTACTCCTCTGGAACCCCGATCTTCAGTCCGGCGACGGGTCTTGAGAGTGCACCGGCATAGTCATCGACGGGCCGATCCGCGGTGGTGGCATCAAGCGGATCTTCTCCCGCCAGGACGCCTAGCATGGTCGCAGCATCAGCCACGTTTGCGGTGAACGGACCAACACGGTCGAGCGACGAAGCAAAGGCGATCAATCCGAAGCGGCTGATACGTCCATAGGTCGGAAGCACTCCGACCACCCCGCAAAACGCCGCGGGCTGCCGAATTGATCCTCCTGTATCCGTGCCGAGCGTCGCCGCCGCAAACCCTGCTGCCACCGCGGCAGCGGAACCTCCACTCGAACCACCTGGCACACGGTCGAGCGCCCGCGGATTCCGCACCGCGCCGTAGGCTGAATTTTCGTTCGAACTGCCCATTGCAAACTCGTCGCAGTTTAGTTTGCCGAGGATGACGGCACCGGCCGCTTCAAGCCTGGCCACGGCCGTCGCGTCATACGGAGGCATCCACCCGCGCAAAATCTTCGATCCCGCCGTCGCGGGCGCACCCTGCATCGCGAAGACATCCTTGACCGCGACCGGCACTCCGGCCAGCGGACCCGCGTCATCCCCCCTCGCCTGCAGTGCGTCCACCCTGGACGCCTGCGCCAGAGCGCGCTCTTTACTGAGCGCGAGAAAGCTGTTGATACCGAGGCCGTTTTCGCCATCAAGTTCCGCGATCCGGCTGTAATGGCGTTCGGCAAGCGCCGTCGCAGACATACTCTTCACTGCCTCGCGAGCTCCTGCGAGCGAAACCGCCGGACCGCCTGTTCTTTCGATAACACTCACCGTGCAGTCACCTTTCGATCACCTTTGGCACCTTGAAAAAGCGCCCATCCGTCTCTGGTGCGACGGCCAGCACCGCTCTGCGATCGATCGAAGGGCGCGGCTTATCAGCCCGCAGCGACTCCCCCGCTTCGCCGGAGAGAGTTCCCAGCAGATCGCCCACTTGCGCCATCGGCTCGACGTTTGCAGTATCGAGCTCGCTTAACGCAGCGATATGCTCCAGGATCGCGTTTAGATCCCTTTGCATGCGTGGCTCTTCTTCGGCAGTCAGCTCCAGGTTGGCCAGCTCGGCCACCCGCCGAACCTCTTCCAAACTCACTCCACTCATCGGAAACTCATCCTCAACATCGAATCATCGCCCCATGGCACAACAGCGAAGAGCTGGAAGCTAGCGGGTAGCAGCTGCTCTATAGAAGTGTATCCCGCCGAGCTTCACCTCAGCGATTCGGCTCAACTCCTTCTGCAAAACCGAACGCATCGCCATCATCTGCTCCATCCAGGTCGAATCCGTCACCGCGATCCGCAGAACTCCATCCTCAAACCCCACCACCACGCCCTTCCGAGCCATCGCGGCGCCGCATGCCACCGGCCACGCTGCCCGCAGACGGTCCAGCGGCTCCATCGTCCGCAAGCTTCGACCGAGCGACCCACGCAGCACGTCACGCATGCTCTCCATCAGCCAGCAACCTCTACGATCGCCGTTACCTGCTCGACCGCGCTTTCCACATGATCTACCGTAATCCTCTCCATGCAATCCGTCGCCTGGCCATCGAAGTTGAATCCAAGATGAAGATATCCACACCCCTCTCCGGGGGCTTCGATGCCCAGAGCCCGCGGGCCGACGGGGCCCCACCGCCCATTTCTATTTGGCCCATTAATGGATACTGTCGGCGCGCCTACGAGTGCCGCGAGGTGCATCACCCCGGTGTTGACACTGACCACTACCCGGGCACGCATCAACATCCGTGAAAGCGATCTGAACCCGTCCGCTCCCACGAACGCTTGCGCGTCCAACCCCTCAGCCCGCATCTTTGCCACAAAGGGCTCGGTCCTTGGCTGGTCGGAGAGGGAGCCCGTGATCGCGAATACCGTTCCCGGCTTCGCCAGCCTGCTTGCAAGCTCGAGCCAACGGTCCTCCGGCCACTCCCGCAGCCAACTCCTCTGGCCGGAAGCCCAGAGGTGGAAGACCACCAGATCCTGCACATCCGAGAGCGTCTCCGAGCCAACGGCCGCAGGAATTTCTAACCGGGGCGGCAGCCCTGAGGCGATCCCCACAGCTCCCAGCAGGGAACGGAAGTTGTCCACTTCATGCCGATCATTCCGGTGGGTAGCCGTGACATCGTATCCCCTGCTGCGATACATCCCGGCCGTCCGAAACCCGGCGGTATAGCGAGCACCCGACATCAACGTATAGAACGCCGTCAGTCGCTGCCATGCGGAAAAGTCCAGCAGAATATCTAGCCGCTCCCCGCGCATCTGCCGAATCGTCTCCGGCGGCACGGTGAGATCAATGACCACCCGCCGGTCCGCACCGTCAAGCAATTCGGCTGCCGCAAGGTTCTGCCGCATACAAAAGTGCACGATCTCAACGTGACTCCCAAAGTGTCGCCGTATATCCAGCAAAGCACCCGAGAACAACAACGTATCGCCAAGCGCCGGCGAACATAACACACCCACTCGCCGCACATGTCGCGGCATTTCTTGTCTCCGCCGCGACGTAGCCAGCAGGTTGAGAACCGGGATGCCCACCCAGAAATCGAGGATCCTATTCTTTTTGTTCCCACGCTGCATACGTCATTTTAGGCGTTTCACCGCGCCGTCGAAAGCGCTTAGTATGCGCCTTCCTGGTTCACGACCGACTTGACCGTGAGCACCAGGATCTTCAGATCGCGCATCAGGCTCCACTGCGTCACATAGTCGCAGTCCAGTCTCACCCTGGCTTCGTAGCTGAGTTTGCTTCTGCCCGATACCTGCCAAAGTCCGGTCACACCCGGCTTGACGCGGGTATAGCAATGAAAACATTCAGCGTACTTCTCTACTTCGGCAGCTACGATAGGTCTCGGTCCAACCAGGCTCATACGGCCCGTCATCACATTCCAGATCTGCGGTAGCTCGTCCAGACTCCACCGGCGCATCACGTTCCCGATTTTGGTCACACGGGGATCGTTCTGAAGTTTATGCGTCTGGTTCCACTCAGCCCGCGCCTCGGGGTGAGATGCCAGGTAACGCTCCAGCACCTCAGACGAGTTCACGCACATGGTGCGAAACTTCCACATCGAGAAGAAAGCTCCGTTCTTGCAGATACGTCGATGTGAAAAAAACACCGGCCCTGGAGAGGTGATCTTCACCAGAACGGCCAGGATCAGCAAAACAGGTAGAAAGACTGGCATCACCAAGGCAGCCAGAAGCAAGTCGGCTAATCGCTTAATAACCCGATAGCGGAAGAGCGTCGATGGCACCGAAAGCGGATGCTGCCGTCGGATTTTCGGCCGCGGGAAACGATCAGACCCCTCATATGAGGTGGCATCTGAAGCCGGGTAGGAGTACGAAGTAGCTCCGTTGGTCAAAAGCTCTGACGTGCTCACTTCGTTGAGTCCCGTCTCGTTTTGCGCCATACAAATGCCTCAAAATCTAACCGATTGACGTCTTTCTCTGCGAGGAATCACCTTAGACTTCCAGCAAAACCTGACCGAATACTGCTTGCGAGTACATCCATGATACTTGGTGACAGCACTTTTCCTGCTGTTCGCGATTCGCCACACTTACCGACCCAGAGGAAGTTTAACCATACCCCCGGTTCCGCCGTTTCCGAATCAACACCAGGCATAGGGTGCCGGGATGTGCACTATTCCTTACCTCAGTTATTCAATCATCTATCATCCTCTGATGCAGGTTTTTGATACTTCGCTGTGTGACGTCAAGCTCCTCCGTCCTAAACGCTTCGGAGACGACCGCGGCTGGTTTGCCGAGTTTTACAACTCCTCCACGTTCGCCGCCAATAACCTCCCCACGCATTTTGTACAGGATAACCAATCGAAGTCCTCTCAAGGAGTACTCCGCGGGCTCCATTATCAGTTGGAGAAAGAGCAGGGAAAGCTGGTCCGCGTCCTTTCCGGACACATCTACGACGTCGCCGTTGACCTGCGAAAGGGTTCTCCAACCTTCGCCAAGTACGAGGGCTTTCACCTCAAGCCGCTCGACGAGGACAACGAGCCCACTATGCTCTGGATTCCCGAGGGCTACGCGCACGGGTTCCTGGTTCTCTCGGAATCAGCCGAAGTTCTTTACAAGACGACCAACCTTTACCATCCACCCGGCGAACGATCAATCCGATGGGACGATCCCACGTTGAATATTCAATGGCCGCTCGATGCCCTGAACGGCCTGACCCCCGCCGTCAGCGCCAAAGACGCAAAAGGCAGTAACTTTCTTGAAGCGGATCTGCCTTAGACTCCCGCAGGGTTCAGAGCCCGGTAAGCTTCGACGCCCTGACCCCTGATGCTCTCCTCAAAGGTGATAAAGGCGGTCCGCTCCGAGAACCAGCGCGAGCGTGATCCCGGCGATCGCGATTTCGCCGATCGCTCCCACCAGGAAGGGCTTGATCCCCTGCTTCAACAGATCGCTGAGACTGGTTCGTAGGCCCACGCCGGCGAAGGTAAGCAGGAACGCCCATCGGCTTAGATTTCCCAAAGCCGCGATCTGGGAACGCGTAAATCCGACTGGCACGACCCACGCGAGATGCGGAAACGCTTTCACGTCGAGCGTGCCCAGCGTCGCCAGTAGCGAGATAAACAGGAATCCGAGCACGAATTTCGGAAACTTCTTCCAGAGAAATGCACCCTTGTTTGCAATCTCCTTGGCCTCGCCCTTGCGCGCCCAGTAAAGCGCGTAACCCAGTACGACAAAGCCGATGCAGGCATTCCGACACGTCTTCGCCAGCACCGCGAACTTTCCCGCTGTGTCCGAGTAGAGCGCACCTGCAGCCGTCGCCTCAGCCGTATTGTCGACCGCAAGTCCCGTCCAAAGCCCGTAAGCGTGGTCCGACATGTGTAGTACATGGCCGACCGCCGGAAATACGAACAAGGAGATCGCTCCCAGCGCGAGGATCGCGGCAATCGCCACCGATGAGTCTTCTTCATCCGCCTCGATGGCCCCCTGCGTCGCGATAATCGCGGAAACGCCGCACACACTCGATCCCACCGCGAGTAGGGTAATCAGCTTCGGCGGCAGCTTGAATCCGCGCCCAAGATAGGTCATAAATGTTAGCGCCAGCGCCAGTTCCACAAAGATCAGCACGAACGATATCCCGCTCAGATGGAGAATATCGCCAAGAATGAAACGCGCTCCCAGCAGGATGATGCCCGCCTTCAGCCAGAACTCGTACGTCGCAACGCCTGCACGGAAGATCTTCGGCACGCCCACCGTGTTTGCGATCACCAGTCCAATCAGGATCGCCCAAAGCACGTATTCAATATTTGGCAGTATCTCGTGGTGAACCTTACCGTAGTGAGCAATCGACTGCTCGATCCACTTGCCGGCATACCCCACCACGGCCAGCAACGCGATTCCCGGCAGCAACCCGAGCAAGCCCTGCTTAGTCTCCTGCTCGGTGCTAGCCGGCAGCGGCAAATTCGTTGCAGTTATAGCCATCTCTCGAACTCCTCCTTGGACCCGTCCTACCAACTCACCGACTTGATCAAACCGATCCGCACCAGCAGTGCTAGCGCAAACGAAAGTAGAACCGCCCAGACATCAGGCGACAACGAAAATCTCTTCGCAGGTGCAGACATGAATTGCTCCAGAAAAAGCCATTTAGAGAAGGCTGGCGGACGAACCCGGAGGTTGCAGCCAAACCGATCAGGTTGTAAGCGGAGGAGAGAGCGTTCTTAGGAGACCAGCCGACAACGACAACAACAGCCGGGCCCGGAGAGGGCCACACGGCTCATAAAACGTCCGATCAGAACGACTTTTGCACCGTTGATCATTGCTTTAAGATGTACCACGCTGACGCCTGACTCACAATCATTTCGAAGCAGAGTCCAGGAAAACCGGCCGACTTCACCTTCTCTCTCAACGAACCCGGACCGCGCTCCAAAGCGCATCGGCAGACGCGACGCCCATCACAATCCATCCTGCATGGAACATTGGCTCGCATCCGGCGTCCCTCGTCAGATCGCTTTGAACCTTGCTGGAAAGCTTCGGGTAGCAGATCCAACCATCTCTCCCTCAACGCCGGACCGACCATGACCGGAGTGATCTTCTGTATCGGAGCGGTGTTCCGCGCGACCCAAGAATCAGATCGAACTACGCGCCCGCGCTCCGTCCTGCGGCGTAACCCCAAAATGAAGAATATGTTGCGCGCATCTTCTTGGAAACAGGTCGTGTTCTTACCAATGCATGTCGTAGGAATTGCGGAAGTTGGGAAGATCGAAAGTCTAAGAAATACAAGGAGGATGTCATGAAGCTCACCAATACACTCAAGCTGACCCACATCAAAAGCGCCGTCGCCCGTGCAGCTGTTGTAACGCTCGTTGCCGGCGCCGCTCTCCTGGCGACTCCCACCAAAGCCAACGCACAGGTGGCCGTAGGATTCCGCGTCGGGCACGTCGCGGTAGGCGTCGGAATCCCCGGCCCGGTCTATGTTGCGCCGCGTCCGTACTACCCGGCACCCGTTTATGTTGCGCCGGCCCCGGTCTACGGCTACTACGGTCCGCGCGTTGTATACGACCGTCACTTCGGCTGGCACGATCGCCGCTTTCATCGCTAACTGGAGATCGGATCGCGACAGGGGGGAGCCACAACGGCTTCCCCTTCCTGCAGGATTTCGTCTAGCTGGACGGCGCGCAGACGCGAGGCCATTCGTACTGCGTACGCCGAGAGCGGTCACTCGTCATCGCCATTATCTTCGATCAACGAGGTTCCGCCGATCACCGCAAACGTCTCGATTTGGCCACCTGTAGCCTTGATCGTCACGCGCATCGGTGTGCGCGTCCACTCCGCTGGCGCGCATACCGGCACGAAATGATTGGCCTGCGGCCAAGCCCCAATCTGCTTCTGCACCACTGCCTTGCGTGCGCCCAATTGCGCCACCATTGCCAACAAGCCGCCTTTGGCCGTTGTCCCGATCCCACAGTAGGCCGCGTAATCCCGGTACCAGGTCACGTTTGAGACCGCCGCGTCGAACTCGGGCAGATGCAAGGCGGCAATATGCCCGCTTACACGATCAACCAGCAGCCAGGGCCCGGGCTCCCATACCCAGCGCTCCTCCCTATCAGACGGCAGTCCGTCATTGACTCGCATGACGCGCCTGATCGCGAAGGTTCGGTCGGTCACCTCATGCATCTCACCCATGGTCCATTCACGCGGTCGCTCATCAACGATCAGCGCTCTTACCTTCAGCGTCGTGGTCTCTTCGTTCTTCTCCTCTGAAGTCACATCCTCTGGCGTGAACGGCACTTTCTTCATCGGACCCAGCGTAACCACGTGAATCTTCGGCGGCTTCGCGAGCTTTGGCGCCGCCTGCTGCGCATCCGCTGTGCCAAGCAGAAACGACGCTACAAGGAGAACGCGCAGAACCGGCATGGCAAGACCTTACATGGACTCCGCAACCCTGCAACACGCCGGGGGAATATATCTCCCGCCAGGTGTTCCATTTCGGGAGAAGCCTAGATCACGGCCACAAACCTTGAGCTAAAAAGTAGCAGCCAAAGCTGCTTTATGGGTATCACCGCTGATACCTTTGCCTTATTTCCTGTGCAGAATTTTCGCCCACCGCCCACTTTTCAAGAAACTGCAATCCCACCCCGGAGTAGTATCGTTTCATCAGCGGTCTTGGTGGAAACGCACGGCCGCGCCAGGCTCCC
>CAXTNM010000010.1:56752-78948 GCA_964245715.1 uncultured Acidobacteriaceae bacterium
AACTTACGCACAATGTGGAAGCCCAATCAGCCAGGATCTACCCCCCAGACCCCAGAGCCTCAGCGCCCGGCAACACCTCCCGTCTCCACTTTCGAGACCTCGACAGCACCTGCACCCGCACGTCCCGCAGCCACGGGTGCCGCGACCGCCACCTCCACCGGTGAGCAGGCCACAATCGGCAAGTCTCTTATCATCAAGGGTGAACTCTCCGGCTCGGAGTCGCTCTTCATCGACGGCAAGGTCGAAGGCACCATCAATCTGCCCGGCAACCGTGTTACGGTAGGCCGCAACGGCCAGGTCGCTGCCAATATCCTCGCCCGCGAGATCGTCGTGCTGGGGAAGGTCCGCGGCAACTGCCAGGCCTCCGATCGTGTCGATATCCGCTCCGAAGGCTCGCTCACGGGCGACGTCATCGCAGCGCGCATCTCGATCGAAGACGGCGCCTTCTTCAAAGGCGGCATTGACATCCGCAAGCCCGGCGCAGAAGCTCGTCCGACTCCGGTCGAGAGTAAAGAGCCTATCGCCATCAATAGCTAAAATCGTTGGCAAACCTGCAAACCGCAGGTCGCCCCGGGATCTTTCGAGATCCTGGGGCTTTTTTTCTGGGGCACCCCATATGCCCCCGAGCTTTAAAGATTCCTGCAGATCCCGAACACAGCGGCCACAATCCCCAAACCAACCCACACCCCGCGAGGCACTCGCACCTCGCCTCGCACAATCCACACGACTCCGCATCCAGCCGCAAACGGTAGCAACGCCACTACCAGGCCATTATCGCGCCATGCTGCCAGAAAGTCTCCGTGTAAGAGGGCCGCTAAAGCCCTTGTCCCACCGCACCCCGGGCAAAGCAGGCCCGTCGAGGCAAGAAGAGGACAGCGCGGGTAGAACCCGGTGCACTCCGGCGGGAACAAAATCAGCAAGGCCACTCCGAAGACCAGCAGTACAAGGCTGAGCAGGAACCACTTTATCCGATGACACAGAGGAGAGCCATCGTCTTGAGCGGTCATGGAGGCCATGGGGAGAGCGTGCGAGAGCTAGTAGGGGCGGATTGTGCTGGGTGCACTGTACCGTGCAGCCGCTTTCATGGCGTTGTTCTCATTGAGCTTAGCCTGAAAATAAACGCCCCCAAAGAAGAACGTCATCACGCCACTCAGGCGCAGACCGATTGGTTCCGGACCGTTGAAATGCTCCTCAAGCGAGCTTTTCATCATGAATCGGGACGCGATGATCAGGACCCAGTAGAGTAGACCAAGGCCGCCACCTCCGGCAGCATGCGCAGGGTCGAAGGTGTGACTCATAATTGCGGTGAAGATGGCCCGACTGCGGTAGGCATTGATGAACGCCAGCACATACGCGCCGATATAGAACCAGAGCGCGATGCTGTTCGGCTGAACCTTTTTCATCCATGCAGCCTGCACGACCGTGAACACCTTTGAGAACCATCCGCAGGTCAGCACCGCAAACAGCAGGTACAGTCCCCAATGTAAATTGGGCGCATCCGGATACGGCGACGTGGCCAACGCTTGAGGACTGGGTGTGACGGATCCTGGCACGGCGTAATCAAAGCCGCTATTTTCGCCCGCTGCCGTTGCTGCAGCAGTTCCCACGTTGGTGTAGGGCTCGGCCGATCCGCCGACCGGCGAACTGAACGAAGTTGCGGCGGGAACAACCGAACCCGTCAGCAGCTCCGAGACCGGCACCCATTCCGCCATGGTCTCGCTTCTGGCTAGATCTGTCGGCAGCACATTCCCACTTGCCAGGTAGCGTTGCAGGTCTTCAAACGTATAAGGCCCGTACTCCTGGCCATTGCGGGAGATCTGATAGTGCATGGGGACTCCTTGCAGCGAAAAGCAGCAGTAAAACTTTCGTCCGATCCTTACACGGACGTCGCCCTAACACAACCCCAATCACCAATCAACGGGAGCACCGCACGAAGCACGAAGACGTCAAGTGACCGACCACCCGGTATGAAAGAGATCGCCCCAAGTAACGACTTAGTATCTCGGGAGATATGTGGTCGACCAGCCGCCGCCGAGGGCTTTGATCAGCAGCACCGAAGCGTCCATTCTGCGTCGCTCGATGTCGATGTCGTTTCGCTCGTTGGTCAGCGCCGTCTGCTGCGCGGTAACCACCTGCAGGTACGTATCGAGGCCGCCTACGTAGCGGTTGTCAAAGATCTTCTGCGCACCCTCAGCCGCGACCGTCGCCTCACGCTGCTGCGCCGCTTCGGTTGCCAGAATTCTGAGCGCAGCTAAGTTATCCTCCACTTGTTGGAGCGCACTCAGCACGGTCTGCTTGTAGTCGGCTGAGCTCTGCTCGAAGACCCCGCGAGCCTGAGCCGAGGTGTTTTTCCTGAGGCCGAAGTCGAAGATGTTGTAGTTCACGGTCGGCCCGATCGCATAAACGAGATTCGAAGCATCGAACAGGTTCCCCAGCGAACCCGACTCGTACCCGCCCGCAGCCGAAAGGCCGACAGTTGGGAAGTATGCCGCGCGCGCGATCCCAATCTGCTCATTCCCCTCGGCCGCGCGACGCTCCGCTGCGGCTATATCCGGCCGTCGCTCCAGCAACTGGGAGGGCAGTCCCGTGGGGATGGTTGGCGGTTTCGTATCGAGCGGCTGTTCGGCAAGCGAGAAGCTGTTCGGCGGCTGTCCGATGAGTACGGCAATGGCATGTTCGTACTGCGCGCGCTGCACCTTGATGTCCTGCAGCTGCACCACCGCGGCCTGCAACTGGGTCTTGGCCTGGAAGACGTCCGACTCGTTCGAGATCCCGCCTTCGAACCGATTCGTGGTGATGCGCAAGGCCTCTTCATAGTCCTTCACAGTACTTTCGAGAAGCTTTGTCTGCGCATCGTCCGCCCGCAGCTCGAAGTAATCAACGGCAAGCTCCGACTGCACCGAAAGCTGCGCGTTCTCCCGATCCGCCGCGGTGGCCTGCGTCTCTTCCTTGGCGATATTGACCTGTCTCCTCACCCTACCCCACAGATCGATCTCCCAACTCGCGGTCAGCGGCAGCTGAATGTCCGCAACGCCGGCATTCGTTCCCGGTGCTGTAAAGTAGGGGCGCCCGGCGGAGTAGCGAACACCCTGCGCGAGCGCCTGGGTGCCGATCTGCGGAAACAGCTGCGAACGGTTGATCCCGATCTGCGCCAGCGCCTGCTCATATCGCGCCTCATACGACTTCAAGGACTCATTCTGAATCCCAGCTTTGACCTCCAGGAGGCTCAGCTCGTCATTGTTGAAGATCATCCACCACTCGCCGCGCAGCGTTCCGTCCGCGGGGTTTGCCGGATGCCAGTTCGCGTCTGGCGGGCCAGCCTCTTTGTACTCCGCTTTGCTCTTGTCTACCGTTACGCCCGGCGCAGTGTAAGCCGGCAAGACCGGCTTTCTGTACTTCGGACCGACCATGCACCCGGTCGCACTCAACACCACTCCAGCCGCGATACAACTGATGAATCTCCGCGCAAACAAGCTCATTTGCCCGCTCCACCCGTCACCTTCACCGGCTGGCCGTTGGTCAGCGCATCCGAAGGATCCACAATGACCTGGTCATCCTTGGTCAAACCCGAGGAGACTTCGACCGTCTGCCCATGATCGGCCGCAATCTTCACCGGCAACAGGACAGCCTTCCCATCGCGGACTACACCTACCTGCATCCCCTGGGCCCGGAATAGAAGGGTGTTCGAGGGTAGCGTTAGATTTGTGCCCGTGGTCGGCACCTTGAAGTGAACCATGACGTAAGCACCCGGCAGCAGCTTCCCTCCCGGATTCGGCACGTCGACCTCCACGTTCAGGGTGCGCGTTGAGGAATCGATTGCGCTCGCATTGCGTGTGATGTTGCCGCTAAACGTCTGGCCTGGATATTCATCAGCTGTCAGCGTGGCCGTCCCGCCATCGCGCACAAAGGTTGAATAAACCTCCGGCACCGAGACAAACACGCGCAGCGTACCGATCTCGGCAAGCTGGAACAGAGGTCGCGCGGCCGCAGCTCCACTCAAGCCACCCTGAATCAGGTCGCCAATATCAGTGTTGCGAGCCGTTACGATGCCAGTGTACGGGGCGTAAATCTGCTCAAACGACTGCAGCTGCTGGTACCGGCGCACCGAAGCTTCCGCAGCCTCGAGCGCGGCCTGCCGAGCCGCCGCATCGCTCACCGCCTGGTCGGTCTCCTGCTTCGACACCGAGTTCGACTTCAGCAGCGTCGTGTATCTCGTCTCGGTTGTCTTTGCGAGATTCAGATTTGCTTGCGCAACCTTCAAGTCCGCCTGCGCCGCCTGTAGCTGCTGATCGACCTCCGGCGTCTCGATTACCGCCATCAGCTGCCCCTGCTTCACGTGCGCGCCGATATCGAAGTACCACTTCTTCAAATAACCATTCGTCCGCGAGTAGATCGGTGTATCGACATAGGCCTGCGTATTACCCGGCAGCGCGAGCGTTCCTGCAGCCACGCCGCCAGTCGGATACACGACCTTCACCTCCGGGATCGAAGAGGCCTTGTTCTCCTGCGTCAGCACGACGTCCGCAGCCGATCGCTTGTGAATCCCCCAGATGACAATTCCCGCAATCACCAGCAGCAACACGATCAATCCGATCCAGAACCCGCTGCCGAGCTTGCCTTCGGTAACGGCCAGCGGCACTGCGCCAAGACCACCGCCATGCGACTCTGCCGGCGTAGCCTCAACCGGATGGCCCGTCAACCGGTCGCCTGCCCCCTGCTGATTCGTCTCATTGACGTTATAACCGTGACCTTCACTTGCTAGCGGCGCGACATCGCGTTCGTTTTCCACTACTGTCCTACCATCTGCTGTCTTCATAAACTTAGGCTCCTGCCGAAACTTGATTCTCGAGCACATGCGCCTCAACGGCCGGCGTCTTCTTTCCGCCATGAAGCAGCGCATACACAGACGGCACGAAGACCAGCGTTGCTACCGTTGCCGCGCATAATCCGCCGATCACCGCGCGTCCCAGCGGCGCATTCTGTTCGCCGCCTTCGCCTAGCCCGAGCGCCATCGGAACCATGCCGATGATCATCGCGAGCGCCGTCATCATGACCGGCCGGAAACGTGTCGCGCCGGCTTCAATCGCAGCCAGGATCGCATCGCCATGCTGGAGATAACGGGTCGTTGCAAATGAGACCACCAGGATCGAGTTGGCCGTCGCCACGCCCATGCACATGATGGCGCCCATCAGTGCCGGCACGCTCAGTGTAGTGTTTGTTGTGAACAGGAACATCACGATACCCGCCAACGCCGCTGGTAACGCCGTGATGATAATGAACGGATCAAGCCAGGACTGGAAGTTCACCACGATCAACAGGTAGACCAGCACGATTGAGAAGACGAGCCCGCCCAGCAGACCGATGTACGAGGCCTGCATCGTCTCGACTTGACCACGCACCCGGAGGAAGCTGCCGCGCGGAAGCTCTTTCGTATGTCGCGCGACGATCTTGTTGATCTGCCTGCTGACTGAACCCAGGTCGCGCCCCTGCACGTTGCCGTAAATGTTCAACACTCGCCGGATGTTGTAGTGGTCGATCACCGGCATTTCGGTCGTGCGTTGGATGGTTGCCACGTCCGCTAGGATCTCCGGCCGGGTCGCAGTTCGCGACGAGAGCGGCACGTTCTGTAGGTCATTCATCGACTGCACCGTGTACTGCGGCGCCTGCGCCACGATGTTGTAGACCACACCATTCTTAGGGTTGAGATAAAACTGCGGATTCAGCTGTGTGCTTCCGCTTAGAATATCGACCAGACTGGAGCCCACATCCTGGAAGGTGTAGCCGCCCTGCTGCGCCTTGGTACGGTCCACGTCGATCTTCAGTGCGGGATAGTCGTCGGGCTCCTGGATGCGCAAGTCGACCAGACCGGGTACCCTCTGCATATCCGCAAGCACTTCATTCGCGACCTTGCGATTACCCGCGATATCGGTTCCCTCAAACTGAACATCGATGGGCGCCGGCAGACCGAAGTTCAGGATCTGCGTCACGATATCTGACGGAAGGAAATAGAAGATCGTTCCTGGAAACGCATTCGGCAGCTGCTTCCGCAGCTCCGCAACATAGTCGTCCGTCGGATGATGTTTCTCGTCGAGCGACACCAGAATGTCCACGTCGCCCGCGCCATACAATCCCGACGTCGCATGCTGCGTATTCAAGGTCGAGTAAGGCAGACCGATGTTATCCAGAATATTGTTCAGCTCGCTCTTCGGTACCACGGTACGGATCTTCGTTTCGACCTCATCCGCAAGCTTCGCCGTCTCCTCGATACGCGTACCATCGGGCGCGCGCATGTGCAGCAAAAATGATCCGGTGTCGCTCGACGGGAAGAAGTTTTGCCCGAGGAAGGGGACCAGGAGGAAGACCAGCAGGCACGCGCCCAGGAAGATCGGCACGAACAGGTAGCGTAGATTGACCAGCCGCGAGAGCAGATTCTCGTATCCCGCACGAACCTTCTCGAATCGCCGCTCGAACACCCGTTGAAACCTGGCGAAGATGTTCTGCGAAGGGATCGCATAGGGGTCGTGCTTTTGAAGCAGGTACATCGCCATCGTCGGTACCAGCGTGCGCGAGAGGAGGTAGGACGAAAGCATTGCGAAAACCACGGCCTCAGCCAAAGGCACAAACAGATACCGCGAGACACCGCTGAGGAAGAACATTGGCAGGAACACGATACAGATGCAGAGCGTCGAGACCAGGGCCGGCACTGCGATCTGGGCCGCACCCTCCAGAATTGCGTCCCGGAGATCCAGCCCTTCTTCCAGATACCGACTCGTATTCTCGATCTCGACGGTCGCATCGTCGACCAGGATTCCCACCGCCAGCGCCAATCCACCCAGCGTCATGATATTGATCGTCTGACCGATCAACCCCAGAATGATGATCGAGCAGAAGATCGAAAGCGGAATAGAAACCGCGATGATAATCGTCGCGCGCCAGCTCCCCAGGAACAGCAGGATCATCAACCCAGTCAGCACCGCTGCGATCACGGCCTCCCGGATCACCCCGATGATCGAAGCCTTTACGAAGATTGCCTGGTTGGCGAGCGGCTTAATGATGAGGTTCGGCGGTACCAGGGTCTTGATTCTCGGCAACAGGGACAACACTCCGTTGACGACCGAAAGCGTCGAAGCAGACCCTGATTTCAGAATTGTGATCAGCACACCGCGCTGCCCATCCTGACGCACGATGTTCGTCTGCGGGATCGCTCCATCCGCTACCGTGGCTACATCGCGCAGATAGATGATCGTATTGCCGACCTTCTTCACCGGCAGGTTCGCCAGCCCTTCAATCGTCGTCGGCGCACTATTCACCAGGACGTCGTATTCATCCATCCCGATCTTCGCCGTACCGCCCGGCTGTACCACGTTCTGATTGCCCAGCGCTGCCAGTACATCGCTCGGAGCTAGCCCCGTAGCCTGCATCAACTTGGGATCCATGTTGATCATCAGCGAGCGTTGCTTGCCGCCATATACGTTTGGGACGACGGCGCCCGGAATCGTCACCAGCTGTGGACGGATCGCGTTCAGACCGTAGTCGTTCAACTGCTGTTCGCTTAGGCCGTTTCCGGAGAGCGCAAGCTGAAGAATTGGTACCGAGGAAGCCGAGAAGTTGATGATCTGTGGCGGCAACGTTCCCGGTGGCAGCTGTCGCAGCATGAACTCCGAAGCGGCCGAGACCTGAGAGTTGGCCGTATCGAGAGAAGCCCCCGGCTGCAGATATACTTTGATGATTGCCTGCCCACGGTAGGTCACCGACTCCGTGTGCTGGATGTTGTCCACAAGCGTCGTCAAGACTTTCTCATACGGGGTCGTTAGGCGCCCTTCCAACTCCTCCGGTTCGAGGCCCGTGTACTGCCAGGCGATCGAAACTACCGGGATATCGATATTCGGGAAGATGTCGGTCGGCGTCCGCAGCACAACAACGGGCGTCGCCAGCAGAATCAAAATCGCGAGCACGATGAACGTATAGGGGCGGTTCAGCGCTAGTCGGACGATCCACATAGGACAAACTCCTCACTTTTCCCGGATATCTTGTTCGATGCACCTAAGCCAACCATAGCGCAACTCGGAGGCTGCAACATGAGCCTGGCGACCCGTAGTGATTGGACAGCTTCGGCTCAGATGAGGTTTCACAGGAATTTCCGACCGCATTGAACGGAATTACCGATTGCGAGAAGATGGAACGAAGAGCTCGTGTCCTCTGTGAAGCTCAACAGGGTCCACAAACAACGAGCAACAAAGATCAGACGACTACGCCATGGAACTTCGCCACCTACGTTATCTCTGCGCCGTCGCTGAATACGGAACCTTCCGCGAAGCCTCGCGCCATCTGCACGTCGCCCAATCTGCCATCTCCGAACAGATTGCGGATCTCGAACACGAACTCGGCGGTCCGCTGCTTGATCGCGGTCAGCGGGCCACGCGGCTTACCCCGCAAGGTCGCATCTTTCTGGAAGAAGCCAAGAAGACACTTGCACAGGCCAACCATGCCATTGACCTGACTCGGCGCTCGATGCTCGGCCAGGAAGGCTCTCTCGCTATTGGCTTTTTTCTTTGGGGTGCCGGCAACTTCTTCGCCTCCATCATCCGTGAATACCGCAAGCTTTACCCCCATGTAAAACTTACGCTCTTCGAGATGCACGCCTCGGTCCAAATGTCCGCCCTCGTCGACGGCCGCATTGATGTGGGCTTCACCCGTCCGCCCGAGCCTCCGTACGATAGCCTCCTGAGCGCTGAACTCCTCTACAACGACCCCATCGTGGCGCTCCTTCCGCGCGATCATCCGCTTGCCGGCGCGGCGGTCGAACTTTCTGCCCTCGCCGCCGAGCGCTTCGTCATGTGCGAGCGCCCCGTCACTCCGGTTCTCTTCGACTCCATCCTGGCGCTCTGCTCGTCGGCAGGCTTCTCACCGAACGTCGTCAACACGTCGCCAAGCTGGCCCGGCGTCCTCACCCTCGTCGCGTCTGGGGAGGGGATTGCACTCGTCCCTGCTGGCGTCCATCACCTGCGAACCCCTGGGCTCGCGTTTGTCAAGATCCTCCCGCGCACCACCCATGTCGGCCTGTCGATTGCCTGGAAGCCTCAGAACGAAAGTGCCGTCATCAAGGACTTCCTGCGGCTCGTCCGCGCCAACAAAGACCGCATCCGCAAGTCCACGACCCTCACCCCCACCAGGCGAAGTTCCTGACTCCACGGAGTGGGCCCCGTCCGGCGTCAGGACGCATTTGCCTCTTTTTTCAATCCTTGAAGAGCGTCACAACAATACCCTCATTGCCCCGCAACTTGACCCAACCTTCCACCACCATCCCCTCGCCATCCAGATAAGAACTTAGAACGACGCGACCCGTGGTGCACTTGACCCAGCGCACCTCATCCGTCAGGTTCAGATGAACCTCCAAACGCTCCGTCTCCGCCGATCGCAGGTAGCTCAGGACTCCTTCGACTGACTTCACCTCCGAAACCTTCCCTGAAGTCAGCGCCGACGACCCCCTACGCAGCGCAAGCAGCCGCTTATACAAAGCCAGCGAAGACCGCTCATCGTAGCCTTCCGTCTCGACGGTACACTGCGGCCAATCCCAGACCAGCGGCAGCCAGGTCTTCACTCCGGCCGCAGTAAACCCCGCGTTCTCCTTGTTCTCCCAAAGCATCGGCGACCGCTCCGGATCTCGTCCCTTGCCTGTGCCAGGCTGGTTCTTCTCCGCCGGATCCTGCACCTCGTCTGCGGTGATCCGGGCATCCGGCATTCCGAGCTCATCGCCGTAATACATTGTTGGTGTTCCCCGCATCGTCAGCAGCATCACTGCCGCAACTCGGGCCTGTGCCGCACCGATCCGGGATGCGAGCCGCTTCTGGTCATGGTTGCCAAGCACCCAGTTCGGCCATGCCCCGGCTGGCAGTGCCGCCTCGTACTCCCGGATGAACTCTGCGATCGCCTCTGCATTCCAACCCATCAGGATCAGGTGAAAGTTGAACGGCATCTGCGCCCCTTCGAGCTTCGGAGCCGCATCGATCAACTGCGGCTGCATCCCGGCACCCCCTTCTGAAGGCCTTGCACCGTAGTAAGCCACGAGCTCTTTGAGAGGCAGATAGATCTCCCCGATCAGCACGCGCTCGTCGTACCCGTCCATGAGTGCCCGCATCTCGCGTACGATCTCGAGCGTCTCGGGCCGGTCGGCGTTGTAGATCTGGGCCATGTTGCCGTTTGCGTCCACCGGGTTGGATCGAAACTGATCGTCCTTGATCAGCAGCCAAAGTACGTCCATCCGAAAGCCGTCGACACCCTTATCCAGCCAGAACCGCATCGCCGCGAACATCGCATAGCGAACTGCGGGATTTCGCCAGTTCAAATCCGGCTGTTCCTTCAGGAAGGAGTGCATGTAGTATTGACCGGTCGCTGCATCCCACGTCCAGGCCGGGCCGCCGAAGTTCGACCCCCAGTTATTCGGCAGGCCGCCATCTGCGGCCGCATCGTGCCACAGGTACCAGTCCCGCTTGGGATTGGTACGAGAGCTCTTCGATTCTAAAAACCACGGATGCCGATCGCTTGTATGGTTCGGCACAAAATCCAGGATCAGCTTCAAGCCGCGCGCATGAGCCCCCTCAAGCAGTGCATCGAAGTCCACCATCGCGCCGAACAGCGGGTCAATCCCGCAATAATTTGCCACGTCATAGCCGAAGTCCGCCATCGGTGAGGGATAGATCGGCGACACCCAGACCGCATCTATGCCCAGTTCGACCAGGTAATCCAACCGCAATAAAATGCCCTTGAGATCTCCTACTCCATCGGCACCCGAGTCCTGAAAAGACCTTGGATACACCTGGTAGATCAAGCCATCTCGCCACCAGACTTTCGCCGCATTTGCCATCGCCGCCATGCTGCATCTGATGCAGGAAGGCGGGCAGGTCCACTCCTGCTTCCTCCCAAAGCGTCTCTACCCGCGTGATGCCGGAAGGTGAGCCCGAACTACTCTTCCCCGGCCCCTACATGCCCAGCCAGCCGCTCCGGCATATCTGCCAGCACGTACGTCATCACGGCCAGGCTGGCCACATTCTTGCGGAACTCCGCCGGGTCCACCTTATCGAGCGTATCCGCCTCGGTGTGGTGCCAGTCGAAATAGTGCGCTGCCGTAGTCTCTTCCCCCAATCCGGGCACCCCCGCTGCCATCAGCGGCGAGATATCCGAACCGCCGCCCCCAGCCTTGATCGAGGTCGCCCCCACCGGGCCGAGCAGTGTAGCGGCATCGCGCAGCATGTCCAGCGAATGATGTTCCTCCGCACTCAGTTGCACTGCTGGAGGTGCTGGATGTCCCGGCATTGCACGCTGGAAACCACCGCCCCCTTCCGCCGCCCCATATCCGTATCCCACTGGTGTCTCCGCGCCGCCATCCATTTCGATCGCCGCAACGGTATTCTTCAGTTCCTCCGGTGTCAAAGCCTTCTCGTAGGCCTCGCCGCCGGCTCCTCCGTTTTCTTCATTGACCCAGAAGACCACCCGAATCGTCCGCTTCGGCCGCAATCCGCTCTTTTTGATCACATCCACTGCAGCCAGCGACGCCATGATGCCCGACCCATCGTCCTGCGCGCCCTGCCCCACGTCCCAGCTGTCGATGTGTCCGCCTAGCACCACCACCTGCTCCGGGTGCTCACTGCCCACGATCTCCCCCATCACGTTCGCCTGCACCACAGGCGCTTCCATGTGCGCCTGCATGGCGAAGTGAACCTTTACTCCTTTGCCTTCACTTTGGAGTCGCGCCAGCATCCGTGCATCTTCGATCGAGATCGCCGCCGCCGGAATCTTTGGCTGCTTCTTGTCGTATACCAGGGTGCCGGTGTGTGGAAGTTGTACCGCCAGAGGCGTAATCGACCGCACCAGCACACCGACCGCTCCGAGCGCTGCTGCCTGCGATGCCCCAGCCACTCGGTACATAACTGTCTTGCCATAACCTTCATAGGGGGCGTTATACACGACGATCTTCCCTTCAACACCCGCGCGTCCAAGTGCTTTCAGCGCCGCGAAATCCGGCACAACGACTACCTCAGCGGTAATCCCAGCGGGCGGAGTTGCCACGCTCATCCCCAACCCGAGCAGGTGCAGCTTCTTCTCCACCGGCGCAACAATCTCGCCCGATTCCTCGCCACGTACCCAATGGGGCACCGTCGCCGCCTGGATGTGGACATTGGCAAGACCCTCCTGCTTCATAACATCCTGCGCCCAGGCAATGGCGCGGTTCAGTGGTTCCGAACCCGAGATGCGTTTGCCAATGTGGTCGCAGAGGTACGCGAGATTCTCGTAACCCTCGTCGTCTGTCAGCGAAGCGGCGATCAGTTTGTCCGCTGCACTTTTATATTGCGCTGCCAGAGGTCCCCGCGCTGCTGGGTTCGAGATGGTCGAACCTATGCCGCTCTGCCCTGCGGCGGAGCTCATCATGTGCATGAAGGCTACTAAAGAAAAAGAGAGGATGATCAGGCGAGTGTGCATCATCTGCGCATCTTCTCATATCGCCCGCTCACCCTCTGGAAAAAACAACACTACCTGCTGGCTTAGCGATGGTAGTAGCGGTGATGGTGGTGGTAATGACGGTGGTGGTGATGGTGACCAATGTCAACCACAACCTGGGCGTCCGCAGGCTTGGCGAACGGTGCAGCGAAAACAAGAGCGAACAAGCTATACAAAAGGATTTTCATGTTCAATGCGATTCTGATTCTTAGGTTGAGGTTGTCATCCGCACCAAACATCTTCATGAAGCCGTCATTTTGACACCACCCATCAAACGGTTAGTCTAGGGACATCGCCTTCAACACGGCGAGACAATTCGCGGAACCGAATTTCGCAAATATAGGCAAGCTAAGGAGTAATTATGCAGCTCGGAATGGTAGGACTTGGACGCATGGGCGCGAACATGGTGAAGCGTCTCGCAGCACGAGGCCATGAATGTATCGTCTGGGACGTCTCCCAGAAGGTCGTCGACGATCTCGCTCAGGGCGAGCACATCACCGGCTCCAGCTCGATTGAGGATTTTGTCGCCAAGCTTCAACGGCCGCGTGCCATTTGGCTCATGATCCCCGCAGGCTACGTCGATCAGACCATCGAGAAGATCCTGCCTCACCTCGCGCCCGAAGACATCATCATCGATGGCGGCAACTCCTATTACATCGACGACATTCGCCGGGCCAAGGATCTTGCCCCGAAAGGCATTCACTACGTCGACGTCGGGACCTCTGGCGGCGTCTGGGGACTGGAACGCGGTTATTGCATGATGATCGGCGGATCCGACAAAACTGTTGAGCATCTCGACCCGATCTTCAAGGCTATTGCCCCCGGCATCGGAGATATTCCGAAGACACCAGGGCGCGACGACCTTGGCTCGACATCGGAGCAGGGCTACCTGCACTGCGGGCTGAACGGTGCCGGCCACTTTGTGAAGATGGTTCACAACGGCATCGAGTATGGCATCATGGCCGCCTATGCGGAGGGTCTAGGTGTCCTCAAGGCAGCGAACATCGGCAAACATACCAACGAGATTGACGCCGAGACAACGCCGCTGCGCGACCCCGAGCACTATCAGTATGACTTCGATCTCCCGAATATCACCGAGGTCTGGCGCCGGGGTTCGGTCATCGCCTCCTGGCTGCTTGACCTCACCGCGGCCGCACTCGCCGGCGATCATGAGCTTTCGAAGTATGGGGGGCGCGTCTCCGACTCGGGCGAAGGCCGCTGGACCGTCAAGGCCGGCATCGACGAAGGTGTTCCCACACCGGTACTCGCTTCGGCCCTCTACACTCGCTTCGGCTCGCGCGGCGAAGGCGATTACTCCAACAAGGTCCTCTCCGCGATGCGCTTTGCCTTCGGCGGTCACCTGGAAAAGGCCGCGAAGTAATCCGCTTCGTCGCTCACCGCTAATAATCGAAGGCAATTGAACGAAGGCGCGGCCACAAGGCCGCGCACTCCTTCCCACAGCATGGAGCACCTATGAGCAGCTGTCGCGCAGACGCCCTCGTCTTCTTCGGAGCTACCGGAGACCTCGCTTACAAGAAAATCTTCCCGGCCCTCCAGGCCATGATCAAGCGCGGCAACCTCAACTTCCCCGTCATAGGCGTCGCCAAGGCAGGATGGAACCTCGATCAGCTCAAAGCTCGCGCTCAAGACTCACTCGAAAAGCACGGTGGTCTCGACTCCGCAGCGTGGGAGAAGCTGTCATCCCTTCTGCAGTACGTCGATGGCGATTACGCCGACCCCGAAACCTTCAAGCAGGTGCGTGCTCACCTCGGCAATGCCAAATGTCCAGCGCACTATCTCGCGATTCCTCCCGTCCTTTTCCCCGAGGTGGTCGAGCAACTCGTAAAATCCGAGTGTGCCAAAGACGCCCGCATGATCGTTGAAAAACCCTTTGGTCATGATCTTGCCAGTGCCCAGGAACTCGATCGCATTCTGCTCGCAGCTTTTCCTGAGTCTTCCATCTTTCGCATCGATCACTACCTCGCCAAAGGGCCCGTGCACAACATGGTCTCCTTCCGCTTTTCTAATTCCTTCCTCGAGCCCATCTGGTGTCGCGAGTACATCGAATCCATCCAGATCACTATGGCTGAAGACTTCGGCATTCAGGGTCGCGGCGCCTTCTACGACGGTACCGGAGCTATCCGCGACGTTATCCAGAACCACATCTTTCAACTCATGTGCAATCTTGCCATGGAGTGTCCGGCACGCAACGACTCCGAATCGATGCGGGACGAAAAAGTAAAGGTTCTCAAGGCGATTCCGCCAATCGACCCCACGAACCTCGTTCGCGGACAGTTCATCGGTTATCGCGACGAACCCGGGGTGGCTAAGGACTCGACCGTTGAGACCTTTGCCGCTCTCAAACTGGAAGTCAAGAGCTGGCGATGGGATGGTGTCCCCTTCTACATCCGCGCCGGCAAGAACCTTCCGATCACCTGCACCGAGGTTCTTGCCCGGCTCAAGCGTCCGCCGGTCACCGGCACCACCGATCCTGACCTGCCGCAGAATTACGTTCGCTTTCGTATCTCGCCCGAGATGACCATCGCCATGGCGGTTGCCGTCACCTCTGAGACCGAAGAAGGTAAGCAGGAGGCGGTTGAGATGATCGCGAGCCGTCACCCCCGCCCTGGTGAGATGGAAGCCTACGAGCGCGTTCTAACGGACGCCATAGCGGGCGATCCTACCCTCTTTGCACGGCAGGATTACGTCGAAGAAGCATGGCGCATTGTCGATCCCGTCCTCAAGGCCAATACTCCGATTTATCAGTATGAACCCCACACCTGGGGTCCGCAGGAGTGCAATGACCAGGTCATCCCTCTAGGCGGCTGGGATCGTCCCCAGCCCGAAGAGTCCGAAGACTTTCGCATCATTCATCCTGCTCACTAAAAGGACTGCCAAAGCTCTCGCGCCTTTACATACAGCAACCCCTTGTTCGACCGTCGAGCAGGGGTGTGGCTATGGCAAGCGGGAACGGTACGGCTGGTCGATAAACCCCTTCCGCTGCAAACCGAAGTTGCCACAGCTCTTCGCATCGAGAAGTTCTCCTCAGCGACTCCTGCTGATGAGATTTTGCAATGTTAAGGCTGTTGGACGTCGCCGCCAACTCCCCTGTTGGCGTTAGAGAACTTCGCACGAAAGTGGCACAGCCAGGGCTGTAATAGTCAATCCGAAACAGCCGCACACACGTTATAACTCATTCAGGCCACCTTGATGTGTTCACATGCGTCCAAGGCGTTCACATCGGCCGAAGCGCGTACGAACTGTTTTTCTTTCTGCCATCACTGAATGAGGACCAACTGGTTGGTGATGCAATTCGGAAGTATTCGGGCCTCCTCACACGACTATGGAGAAACGAAACGCGGTCCGTTCCGCGGAAAGAGTGTGTCATGGCACGTTATCTTGTTACAGGCATCGCAGGATTTCTAGGCTCTGCCATCGCGCGGGAACTCGTCGCGCGAGGTGAGTATGTTCGCGGACTCGACAATCTCTCCACCGGTTCGCTCAACAATCTCACAGGCATCGAGGACTCGATTGAGTTGCTGCATGCCGACATGCGCAGCGCCAACGCCCTCGACCTCGCGTGCCGTGACATCGACTACATCTTCCATTTCGCGGCTATCGAGTCGGTTCAACGCTCCATTGAAGATCCCATCGGCTCTTCCCACGTCAACCTCGATGGCACCTTGCACCTGATTGGCGCTGCGCAGGCCCACCAGGTCAAGCGCATTGTCTTCGCAGGTACTGCTGCGATCTACGGCAATACCGCCTCGCCGCCCACCTCCGAAGATGCAACGCCTAATCCACTCTCGCCTTATGCTACCCAGAAGCTCAGTTGCGAGCAGTACCTTGCCAATGCCTGGACCATGTCCGGAATCGAGACGGTAAGCCTTCGCTACTTCAACGTCTTTGGGCCGCACCAGTCCTTTGGCTTCGCGGACTCGGGCGTCATCGCGCAGCTTACAAGTCGCATGCTCTCGACTGATCAGGGCGGCCCCATCATCTACGGCGACGGCGAACAGGTACGTGACTTTGTCTATCTGTCAGACGCTGTGAACGCGACCATCGCAGCGATGCAGGCACCCGCGGAGGCGGTAGCCGGGAAAGTCTTTAACATCGGAAGTGGCCGCGGCAAATCCATCAAGATCGCTTTTGAGACCATCGCCTGCATGCTCGGCTTCAGTGGTGAACCTCGCTATGTGCAGGCGCGTCCGCTGGATAACGAGCGTTCTATCGCCGACATCTCAGCCGCTCGGCAGGCCCTCGGCTACAACCCGGCAATCTCCTTCGCAGACGGCCTCTACAGGACGGTTACCTGGTTCCGACAGCAGCAAACCATCCGTGTGGTCAAACCCGTCCCCGAGCGGCGTCGCGCCGAACGCAGCGTGCCCGCTGTCGCTAAGACTCCTCTGCTCAGTTCGGGCGAGCGTCACATCGACGCTCACACTTTCGCTACTGCTGTTCAGAATGATGAGCTTGAACTCTTCTACCAGCCGATCCTGGATCTTCATCAGCCTCGCATCGTCGGGGTCGAAGCCTTGCTTCGATGGCGCCTCGGCAACCGTCTTCTCACGCCAGCCCACTTCATCCATCTTGCAGAGCAAAAGGGACTTACTCAGGTGATCGGTACCTGGGTGCTCGAGACGGCGTGCAATCAACTTGCGAAGCTGCATCAGCAGATCCGTCCCGATCTTCGTCTCGCGATCAACGTCTCGGCAGCTCAAATGGAACAGCCGAACCTGATGCGCCTGCTCGACACCGCCCTGGACCGGGAGCACATCGCGCCCTCCATGCTCGACTTCGAGGTCATCGAACGCACCCTCGTTCGCGATTGTGTCAACACGCAACAGAACCTGCTTCAACTGCGCCGCCGCGGCGTCCGCATCGCCGTCGACGATTTCGGCACTGGCTACTCGAACATGAATTATCTTTACCGGTTTCCGATCGACTCCATCAAGATCGATCAATCCTTTGTGCAGCACCGTGGCCACACCCGAGTCCTCAACGGCATCGTCGCCTTTGCGAAAACGCTCGGAGTGCAAACGGTTGCTGAAGGAGTTGAATCTTCTTACCAGCTCAGCCATGTGAAGCACGCCGGTTGCGATCAGGCACAGGGATTCCACATCGGCCGTCCGGTACCCGCCGCTAACCTCATTCAGCTGATCCAGACCTTTGAATCCACGCTCGCGCCCATTCCAAATACGCATCCGGATCTTCTACTGCCGCATGTGCTCAAGACAGACGAACCACAGGCAGATAACGCCTGAACTACGGAACTGCCCGCACGTTCTCCCCACCTTGTTTATTCTCCAGACTCTTTGACCCGAGTTCCCCAAGTCCCGCCATCACGCAACCGAGTAAGCACGTTTACCCTTGCGTGTGATGGCGTCCTCTCCTCTCCGCCTCTAGCGTGGAGGTTGGGTATCGAACAGATGTCAGGAAGAAGCCAACCCCGCGCGCAGCATCCGGTTACCGTTCTCCTTCGCTCAACCTCTGGGCAAAGCCTGATCGAGTTGGCCATCGCAGTGCCCATCATGGTCCTGTTGATGGCGTATGCGGTTGATTATGGTTACTTCTTCATCGCCGCTGCCGGTATCACGTCGGCCACTCGCTCGGCGGCTGAATACTCGATCGCAGGCTACCAGGCTCCAGGCCAGCCGACGCTTCCTCCCGCCGGCCCCGACACCACGACCAACACGGTGTCCGCGGAGGCTATCGCGGGACTTGCCACGTTCAACACCTCTTCAACCACCACCAGCGTTCAGGTCTGCTCGAAGTCAAACGGCGTGAGTAGCAACCGAGCTGAATGCACAAGCTACGGTCCCAGTTCGCTTTCTTACACGCCCGGCACTGACCCTGAAGCTCCCAACTTTGTCCTGCAGCGTGTGGACGTAACCTACACGGTGCAGCCTCCCATCCCGTTGAAGTTCTTCAAGCTCTCCCTTTTACCGACCTTGGCTTTTCATCGATCGGTCTCGATGCGGGCGCTTGATTGAAACACCGATTCCAGCTCCAGTCCGGCGCGATCTTCGCCCAGGAGGAGTGCGGCGCCGCACAGCTCGAGACCGCCATCTCCTACATGCTCCTCTTCCTCATCACGGCGGGCATCATCCAATTTTGCATGCTCGTTTACACCTATGGCGTCTATGCCGAAGCAGCGCGAGCGGGCGTGCGCTACGCCGTCCAGCACGGTTCTGACAGCACTACCTGCAGCGGCCCAAGCAGCGGCTGCACCGACTCTGGCGGCGCGAATGTTGTTGCTGCAGTCAACACGTATGCAGCCGAATACGTCAGCACAATTCCAGGCATGAAGGTTGTGGCGAACTATCCCGACTCCTCAAGCGCACCCGGATCGCGTGTGGTGGTGAACGTGACCTACACCTACATGCCCTTCTTCACCTACAAAGGCTTCAATCAGACATTTCAGATCGCTGCCCAGGGGAGAATTCTCTACTGATGCGGACCATCCGCCTCCAACCTCTGTCGGCACCGATGCAGCCGGATGCAGGCCAGTCAGTCCTCTCGGTCGTGCTCATCCTGTTCTTCTTTCTGCTCGGCATGCTGGGCTTCGCGGTCGACTTGACCAACGTATGGTTTCATCGCCAGGCAGCACAAGCGGCTGCCGACGCAGCCTGCCAGGCCGGCGCCATGGATATGCTTGCGCAGACTGGCGGGGAAAGCCTGACCAGCACAGGTTTTTCTCCGGGCATTGCAAGTAACTGTGCCAACAGCGCCTCGGCAACGATGTGCTTCTACGCAAACGCAAACGGATACAACGGCACCGGCCTCAGTGCCACAGCGGCTTCAAACTCCGTCTCCTGGACCTTTCCGTCCTCGGTCAACGGGGTGACGGCCGGTGCCGGCTCCTATCCCTTCATGATTGTCACGATTGTGGAGAACGTGAAGACGTATCTGATGTCCCTCGTCCGGGGTTCGCAATATCTCACGCTGAACGTCTCGAGCACCTGCGGCATCGCGCAATCGATGGGCGCCGCGCCGATGGTTGTGCTCAATCCCACCGTTTCGGGAGCGTTTACCTACTCGGGCGGCGGTCTGCTCGATATTGTGGGCGGCCCATCCCGCGGACTGCAAGTCAACTCTTCGAGCGCGACTGCGGTCTCCTGGTCTGCGTCCGGCGTGATCGATCTCTCAGGCGGTGGACCGAACGCCACAGGCTCAAGTGTCGGCATCGTTGGCGGACCATCGGCTGCACCCACAAACGGTTCCTCAAATGGCTTTAGTGGAGGCACCACAGGCCATTGGCAGACGTCCACGCTGCCAATTGCTGACCCCTTTGCGAATGTGGCGCCTCCCTCCAGCGTCAAGAATCTTACCCCGACGAGTGGTACTGGCGGGACGTGGGTCAAGTACCAGACGGACGGTTGCCCCGATAACAGCGGTGCCACAGGAAATCCCGCAGAAGCCTGCCTTGAATTCAGTCCGGGCTACTATCCCAATGGCATTACCCAAGCCCCCGACTACATCACCCTGATCTTTGACCCAGGCGTCTACTACATGGGCGGATCACTCACGACCAGCGGCAGCAACACCGTCCGCATGGCGAAGCCATCCGGCTACACGCAGGGCAGTGGAGCGATGTTTTACTTCTACTCGGGATCCTTCAACGTCTCCGGCTGCTCCGGCTGCACCAGCAACGGCAATAGCAAGATCGACGCCGTTAACACAACAGACCTCACCTGCGACGGCTCCTCGCCTCCCGCGAGCCTGGGCATGGGAACTACCATCCAGGGCAATGTCCTGTATGGCATGTGCAGTGCTAACGGCACTTACTACGATTCAGGTGGTGACACCAAAGACAAGGCCGGCACCACCGCCAGTCCCGGCATTCGCGGCCTCTTGTTCTTTGAGGATCACGCGAACACAACCCAACCCACCTTCTCCGGCTCCGGTGCGCTCTCGTTTGCCGGCGCACTCTACTTTCATAACAACTCGTTTACCGACAAGCTCAGCATCAGCGGCGGAACCAGCAGCGGAACCTTCATCCTCGGCGAGATTATTGTGGACGAGGTCAATCTTTCCGGCAGCGGAGCCATACGCCTCGCGCTCAGCTCTGCAGCCACGACACCCTTGTCAAAGGTCGGTATTTTCAACTGACCGAGTACGGTCAGGTCTCTTCCTCTCTTGCTCATGAGCAAAGCCTCTCCCTAAACTGCGCCATTCGGTCCCGCATTCGGGTGATTACAACCACCGGGTGGGTCGGGGTAAATTTTCCCGAGGCGCACTGTTACCAAAGCATTCACCAAGCGGTCGCGACTCCTCAGGCGGGACCAGACACCATGAAGATCAAAAAGATCGACCGCAAGTTTCCTCACCGGTCGAGTCTCCGGAGCCCCATACGATGAACATGAAACGCCTGGCCATGGCTCTCTTCATCGGTCTGCTCGTCTCCGGCACTGGAACCTGGTTCATCAGCCGCAAACTCACGGTCGGCGCCACCCGCCGCGCGCCTGAACAGCACTACCTGGCGCCTATCCATCCGCTGAATGCCGGAGAGGTGATCAAGGCTGAGGATGTCGAGATGGTCAACTGGCCGGCCGACGCACCGCTTGCGGGCGCCTTCACGACCCCCAATAACCTGGTCGGTCGCACCCTGCTCTACCCCCTCGATAAGGATCAACCTCTTACCGACAGGCTGCTCTCGGTGCCGGGAGCGGGCAGCGGTCTCGTCGGTCGTATCCCTGAAGGGATGCGCGCCATTGCGCTGCGCACGGACGAGGTGATGGGCGTAGCCGGATTTCTTCAACCACACGCCCATGTGGATGTTCTCGCCACCATCCACACCGACAAAGATCCAGAACCCATGACGCTCATCGTCGTTCAGAATGCCGAAATCCTGGCTGCCGGACATCAACTGCAGCCTGATCCTGAGGGCAAAGCCGCTGTCGTCACCGTGGTGACGCTTCTCCTCAGTCCCTCCGACGCCGAGCGTGCCGTACTCGCCAGCCAGCAGGGCGCTATTCACTTCGTGCTGCGTGGCGGCGACGACCAGCAGAAGGCGCAGGATGGTCCCGTCGATCTCGGCGAACTCGTGGATGGACATATCTTCACACCCGTGAAAGAGAAGCCTGCCGCCAAGGTCGACAGCCTCCTCTCCAAGCCGGCGCATCCTGTCATTCAGTACGTCATCGAGACCATCGCCGGCGACAAGAAGACCAGCGAAACCTTTACGGCGGCACCCAAATGAAGCCTGTCGTCCGCCTCTTCGCAGTCTCTCTCACGATGACGCTTGTGGCGCTCTGTGCCTGGGCGCAGGGCCCCTCGGCCGGGGTTCATCCTGCCGTCGCCATCGACGTCCCAAGCGCCCTGAGCGCGCGAGCCCACCTGAATCTCGAAGCCAGCAGTGCGACCGATAAACTGCATGTCGTAACCGGCCAGTCTCTGATTCTGCGGGGCACCTCGCCGATGCGCCGTATCTACGTCGGCAATCCGGCCGTCCTGCAGACCTTCAACGGCGGCCCTGAAGAGACCGTGCTCACAGCAAAAGAACCGGGCATCAGCAGTCTCGTGATCTGGGATGACCAGGGCCGTTCCTGTCTCTACACGGTTTCGTCGGACATCGATCCATCGAACCTGCGCCAGGCACTGCATGACGCGTACCCTACCAGCGCCATCGAGGTAGAAGCCTCGACTGATCGCATCACGCTGCTCGGTACTGTCCCAACGCCCGAGGTCTCGGACGGAGC
>CAXTNM010000010.1:78958-90821 GCA_964245715.1 uncultured Acidobacteriaceae bacterium
GGTTAACTCGCTACGGGTCGTGCCCATCCGCGGCAAACAAGTTCAGCTCAAGCTGCGCATTGCGGAAGTAGACCGCACCAAACTTGAGCAGTTTGCCGTAAACCTGGCGAAAACCTTGGGTAACGGAATCGCTTCAACCTCCACCCAGCAATACTCCTCGACGCAGGCGTCTACTGTGTCGACGACGCAGAACCTCCTCACCATCAGCAATCCGTTCAACCTCTTCTTTGGAAACGTCGGCAAAGGTCTCGGCGTGAACATCCAGGACCTCGAATCCCATAACATCCTGCAGATCCTCTCTGAGCCCAACCTCACCACGATGAGCGGCGTGCCTGCTCGCTTCCTCTCCGGCGGCGAGTTCCCGTTTCCCGTCGCACAGGGCGGCGGCGCAGGCACCAGCGTCGCCATCAGCATCCAGTTCCGCCCATATGGCGTCAAGGTCGACTTCACCCCGACCGTCAACGAAGATGGCTCCATCCACCTCAAGATCTCGCCCGAGGTCAGCACCCTCGACTACACCAACTCGGTCGTTATCTCCGGCTTCACCATCCCCGCGCTCTCAACGCGCCGCACGGAGACGGAGGTCGAACTGAAAGATGGCGGCAGCTACGCCATCTCCGGGCTGCTCGATCGGCGAACCACAGACAGCCTCTCGAAGATTCCAGGGATCGCCAACGTGCCCCTTCTCGGTGAAGTCTTCAAGTCGAAGAATCTCAACCACTCGACCACCGAACTGATTATCGTCGTGACCGCCTCGGTCGTCGATCCAGCTGTGAGTCCAGGCTCGACAGCCAGCCCTGAGATGCCGGTGCCTGTCCTGAACAAGGAGATGTTTGATACGCATCTCGGGCCGTCGAAGCGCATGGAAGGCGTCAAGCCATGAGCGTCAGCGTAGCTCTCCCCGAAAAGACTCAGCTTGCTGCGACAAGGTCGGACCAGATTCTGCAGGCTCTCTTCAGCGTCTGCGCCTCAGAGGACGTAGCGAACGCGGTTACAACCGCCGCGAGCAAGGTCGACGGCGCTCAGTTCATCGGGCAGTTCCAGGAGTATCTCTCTGCCGAACACCGTCCACAATTTCCTGACATTATCAAGAACGCCAGAGGCTGCGTCGCCTTGATTGACTGCGACAAGGATCGTGAACTCGCTCTCGAAACCATGGAGCGCCTGCAGCAGACCTTCACCCATCACCTGAAGCTCATCGCCGTTTCCACCCGTTCCGACCAGGATTTCCTGCTGCGTGCCATGCGTGCCGGCTGCGACGATGTCCTACATCAGCCGATCGATGTCGAACATCTCGCCGCCACCTTGCAGCGTTTTCAGCGCGGCTACAGCCAACCGGCATCGATGCCCAGAGGCACGGGAAAAGTGATCTCGTTCTATGGCGTGAAGGGCGGCGTCGGCGCCACCACCATGGCGGTGCACCTGGCCACGCATCTCGTACGCAAACACAACAAGAAAGTTCTCATCATCGACCATAAGCATGAGCTCGGTCACGTCGGCCTGCATCTCGGCCTGAAGCAGAGCGTCTATCACTTCGACGAATTGCTGCGCAACGCTGAGCGTCTCGATGAAGAGCTTCTCGAGGGCTTTGTCAGCCGCCATGCGAGTGGCCTTGAAGTCATCCCTTCGCCTGATTCATGTTCGAGCAATCACGAAGGCTCACCTGAAGCCGTCACCCGCGTGATGAGCTATCTACGGACATGCTATGACTACATTCTCGTTGACTCCTCGCTCGAATACAAAGATTCTTTCCCCTCGATCACCGCGGCGAGCGATGAAGTAGTTCTCGTCTGCACGCCCGATGTTGCCGCCCTTCGCGACCTCGTACGAAGGGTCGAACACCTTTGCGCCATCTCCGGGATCGTCAACAAACTGAAGATCGTTATCAATCGCGCCACCTCTGAAGATGCTGTCAGCCCGACGGAAATTGAAGCGGCCATCAAGTTTCCCCTCTCCACCCTCGTCCCGAACAACTATGCCGGGCTGCTGCGCGCCATCAACGAAGGCGAACCTATCTCGCCGCAGAAGCGCGGCCCCTTTACCCAGGCCATGGCACAGTGGTCCGAGCGCCTCGCCGGAGAAAAATCTGCGGCTATGACCACAGCTAAAGCGAAGAAGAAATCATTCTTCGGCCTTTTCTAAAACACAGCAAAACCAGACCAGCATGCCCTCGGTGTCCCGATGAAAGAAGTCTCGCTCGTCATGACCACCCCAAGCCGCACCATCGTCACAACCGAGGTTCGCAACTCACTCGTGTTGACCGATGCGGAGCGTAACCAGCTCAAGACGGACGTGCACCAAGAGCTCATCGAACGCGTCAATTTAGAGCAACTGCTCGCCATTCAGGATGACATCTCAGGCCGCCAGATGCTGCTCGGCACCATCTCCCAGCTGGTTGGCGAGCAGCCCGTGCCCATGAACGCCGCCGACCGCGACGCCATCGCCAAGGAAGTTCTTGACGAAGTCTTCGGCCTCGGCCCACTGGAGCCTCTGCTGCACGATCCGACCGTCTCCGACATTCTCGTCAACACCCACAACCTCGTCTTTGTCGAACGCAAGGGCAGGATCGAGGAGACGAACATCGTCTTTCGCGATAACGCCCACTTGATGCACATCATCGATAAGATCGTCTCCGCGGTTGGTCGCCGTATTGACGAATCGTCACCGATGGTCGATGCCCGGCTGCTCGATGGCTCACGTGTCAACATCGTCATCCCACCGCTCGCTGTCGACGGTCCCTTGATGTCCATTCGCCGCTTCGGTTCCTCTCCTCTGGGTGCGGATGATCTGCTGCGCCATAAGGCTATGACACCGCAGATGCTCGAGCTGTTGAAGGGCGCGGTGAGAGCCCGCCTGAACATTGTCGTCTCGGGTGGCACCGGAGCCGGCAAGACCACGCTGCTTAATGTCCTCTCCGGGTATATTTCGTCCGAAGAGCGCATCGTGACCATCGAAGACTCGGCCGAGCTGCAAATCAAGCAGCGACACGTGGCGCGTCTCGAGTGCCGTCCACCGAACGTTGAAGGCAAGGGCGCCATCCGCCAGCGCGAGCTCGTCATCAACGCGCTCCGTATGCGTCCGGACCGCATCATTCTTGGCGAAATTCGCGGTGAAGAAGCGCTCGATATGCTGCAGGCCATGAATACTGGCCATGATGGCTCGATCACCACCGTGCATGCCAATACCCCGCGTGATGCGATCTCGCGGCTCGAGACAATGTGCCTCATGGGCTCCGTCGCGTTGCCCGAAAAAGCCATTCGTGCCCAGATCGCGTCGGCCATCCACATCATCATCCAGGCCTCGCGCATGTCCGATGGCAGCCGCCGCATCACTCACATCAGCGAGGTCACCGGAACCAGCGGCGACATCGTCTCCATGCAGGATCTCTTCCTCTTTGAACGACTGGGCCTGGCAGGCAACGGCAAGGTGAAAGGTCGTTTCTTCGCGACTGGCATTGTCCCGAAGTTCGCCGAGAAGCTGAAGGCCGCCGGTATTCCTCTGAACCTCGACTCCCTCGACGAATCAGTGGAGGTTTGACCATTGATCCTGTTCCTCTTCTTCACATTCTCGATGTTGGTGACGGTGGGCGCCATGCTCTGGGCGACGAAGAAAACGCCTTCGCAGAAGGCGGCCTCCACCCGTCTCATCGAAATAGCGAAGAAGCCCGTCACCGAAATTCAGGACCGCGCAATTGCGCTCTCTACGAGGAGCACCTCGCGCTTCACTGATTGCATCAGTCACTTCTTTGAAGATGGCAGCGCAGGCGACTTCCTCAATCGACTTATTCTCCATTCGGGCGTCAAAACCACTGTCGGCAAAGTTATCCTTTCTGCCGTAGTCAGCGCGATCCTCTGCGGGCTGCTCGCAGAACACTTCATCGGTGTCTTCGCCCTCGCATTGCTTCTCGCAGCCGTTGGCTCGCTGGCTCCCCTCGCTGTTCTCCGCTTCAAAAAAGGAAGACATATCGGCAAGTTCAACGAGGCTTTGCCGGACGCGATTGACCTCATGTCACGCGCACTCCGCGCCGGCCACTCCATGAGCTCGTCGATCGAAGTGATCGCGCAGCAATCGCCCGAGCCGCTCTCGGGAGAGTTCGAAGCGTGCTTTCAGCAGCAGAAGTTCGGAATCCAGTTCCGCGAATCCATGCTCGCGATGGGCGAACGCATCCCCTCGGACGACCTCCACTTCTTCATCACCGCAATACTTGTTCAAAAGGAGACCGGCGGCGATCTAACCGAGATCCTCGACCGCACAACAAGGCTCATCCGCGAACGCATTCGCATTCAGGGCGAGATCAAAACCCATACTGCGCAAGGCCGCCTCACCGGCTGGATCCTGGCGCTTATGCCGGTCGGCATGCTGCTCCTGATGAACATCATCAGCCCCGGCTATTCCGACCTTCTGTTCCACACCTGGATCGGCCAGCGCCTGCTCATGGGCGGCACCGTGCTGATCCTCATTGGCGGCCTCATCATCCGCAAGATTGTCGATATCAAGGTCTAGGCAAACTTATGAATCTGCTCTTTTATACGATGATGATGCTGTGCGGAACCTGCGCCGTCGGCCTGGTCGCGCTGTCCCTGCTCAGCCGCAGCGGTCGCAATACGTTACGCCGCGCCCAGCTGGTTCTACATGGCACGTCCAGGCCGAGCGTTCAGATTCGCAAAGCAGCCGTCCTTCCGCAGAAGCTCTTCGCCGTGACCGGATGGCTGCGCCAGAACCTCGGCATGGAGGTCAACCCCAAGCTCGCCGACCGCTTCGAGCAGGCCGGCATCCTCGCGCCTACACACCGCGACGCTTATCTCGTCGGCCGTATCCTGGGTCCGATCCTCGCACTCATCGCCGCGTCGTTCGTGCCCTGGAGCCGGCCGCTCTTTCTTATGGGCATGCCCGCTGTCGCTTACCTTGCGCCCGATATGGTCCTTACCCGTCTCATCAAGGCACGCCGAGAAAAGATCCGCCTCGGCGTGCCCGATGCTGTCGACCTGCTTGTCATCTGTGTCGATGCTGGGCTCGGACTCGATCAGGCCATGCTCCGCGTCGCGGTCGAACTGCACAAACGCCACCCAGCCCTTCAGCAGGAGTTCCTCCGCATCAATCGGGAGCAGCGCGCCGGAAAACAGAGGCTCGACGCATGGGAGGACATGGCCGAACGCAACCAGCTCCCCGAAATAGACGGCTTCGTCAATATGCTCCAGCAAACCGAGCGCTTCGGTACGCCTATCGCCCGTGCGCTTTCGGAGTTCGGCGATGGTATCCGCCAGAAACGCCGCCAGCGTGCCGAAGAACTCGCAGCCAAAACCACCGTCAAGATCATCTTCCCGCTGGTCCTCTGCATCTTCCCGAGCCTCTTCATTGTCTTGCTCGGGCCGCCCGGCATCAAGGTCTCCCAGGGTCTCCTGAACCAGTAAGGCCCCGTCTCTGCCGAAGCTCATACAGGCGTTGTTCTCGTTCAGCAGGCAAAGCCGTTTGATCCGCGACAACGTCGGTGTCATGCTTAACTCATGAAGCCATACACTCTGCTTGGCCCCACTCTCGGCATCGTTCTCCTCTCCACACTCTCCAGTCTGGCGCAGGATCGAGGCTATTGGAGAGCTGCAAGCAAGACGTCAAGCTCGATCACCGGCGACGTCGCGCTCGCGGAGGCGAAGATCACGATTAATCTGCAGTCGTATTCGATCGCACCCATCCGCAGCCTCAAGCCTGAGGAGGCGGTGGCGGCCTTCGACGCCGACTCCTCCACGCCGGGCAGCGGCAGTCTCTACCGGCTGAACATCCCAGGCACCGTAAAGCTCCTGCATAAGAACACACTCTGTGGCGGCGAGGATACTCAATGGATGGTGACCTACTCCACTGGCAAGAACCTGCAGATTGCGTTCTTCTCCGGCGCCAAACCACCCGTGCTCACCATCGACGCTCTGGGTAACTCAACCGACCTCTGCGGCACATATTCTTATGTTCATTAAGAACAGACCCGGATCATCCCGCAAGGTCATCGTGACTCGTCTCCCTTACCATCAGCAATCCGAGGAACGTAAGCGCCGCGGCTCCCGTAAGGTAATAGCCAACGTACGATAGTCCGTAGTTCTTTGCTAGCCAGGTCGCTATATACGGGGCAAGAGACGCCCCGAGTATCCCAGCCAGACTGAACGAAAGCGAGCTTCCCGTGTAACGCACAGGTGTCGGGAAGAGTTCTGAAACCACGGTTCCGAGCGGCCCATAGGTCATCCCCATCAAGGCAAGCCCAATCGCCAGCATCAACAGCACACCACGCGGCCCAGCCTGAAACATCGGTGCGAGCACCAGTCCAAACAGCCCGATCAGCGCCGTCACCCCCAACATCACGGGTCGCCGCCCACGCTCAGCCAGCAGTGCCGACACGGGGATGGTGAGCGCGAAGAACACGATGCCAATCAGCTGCATCTGCAGAAAGCTGTCGCGGCTGTAATGCAGAGCAGTCGTACCCCAGGAGATGGTGAACACCGTCATCAGGTAGAAGAGCACGAACGTCGCAATGCAGATCAGGATGCCGGCAACCAACGCCCTGGTGTGCCGTCGCAGCACCGTGACGATTGGCACGCCAACCTGCTCCGCGCGCGCCGCCGCAGCCTGGAAGACCGGCGTCTCGGTAATCGAAAGCCGCACATAAAGCCCGAGAAGGACCAGCACCGCGCTCGCCAGGAACGGCAGACGCCAGCCAAAGCGGAAGAACTGCTCGTTCGTCAGCGACCGCGAAAGCAGCAGGAAGATGCCGCCCGACGCCAGAAATCCGATCGGCGCGCCAAGCTGAGGGAACATCCCGTAAAGCGCTCGCTTGTTTGGCGGAGCGTTTTCAACCGCCAGCAAAACTGCTCCTCCCCACTCCCCACCCAGCCCGATGCCCTGGCCAAAGCGGCAGAGCGCAAGCAGCAGAGGCGCTGCTACGCCGATCGCGTGATACCCCGGCAGCGCCCCAATTGCGAACGTTGATAGTCCCATCGTCGAGAGCGCGAGCACCAGCGTCTTCTTGCGTCCGACCCGGTCGCCAAAGTGACCAAACAGCGCCGATCCTACGGGCCGTGCCAGGAACGCGATGCCGAAGGTCGCCAGCGACGCTAACACTGCCGACGCCGGATCGGCCGCAGGAAAGAACAGCCGCGGAAAGACGATTACCGCGGCTGTAGCATAGATGTAGAAGTCAAAGAACTCGACCGTCGTGCCGACCAGGCTCGCAAAGAGCACCTGGCGCGGCGTATTGATCTGTTTGGCTTGCAAGCTGTCCGTCCTTGTCCCTGAAGCTTGCATTCTAGACGACAGAGCAGGTTCACACTGGACACCGATCGTACCTTCGGGACGAATTTATCCGCGTGCCGGCGGCACATAGTGAAAACGCACCAGATAAATCAAGGTGCCGTTGCCATGTTTTGCCGTCTTGAGCAGATCCAGCACGCCGAGGAAACCTGACGCCTTCGCCAACTGCGGAGTGATATCCGGAAGTCCGATCGGCGCAATCGAGTCAACCTCGATCTCGCCTTCGTCCATGCGATACCGCGCGCCAACCTGCACCCGGGGACGCGTCCAGATACGCACGCTGCACGTGATCTCTCCACGCCGGACGCCGTCTCGTAGCCGCCTGGTGAACACCATGAAAGGAGTGTAGTGCAGATGGTCTTGACAGAGGGTTCGAACCTTTGGAGGTTACACGTCCGTCAGACTTATTTTGGTCGGGGCGGAGGGATTCGAACCCTTGATGCTGCGCATCACTCGGACTTATGTTGGTCGGGGTGGAGGGATTCAAACCCCTGATGCTGCGCGTCACTAAGACTTATGTTGGTCGGGGCGGAGGGATTCGAACCCCCGACCCTCTGGTCCCAAACCAGATGCGCTACCAGACTGCGCTACGCCCCGACACAAAGTGCTGCTTTTCTAGGATAACCCACTCCACTCCCTCTTGGCGGTTCGGGGCGCACTTGGCAAACATTGTGCATCGCCTTCGTTCGTTACCAACCCATCAAGTGCTTCGCTCCGACTACCACAAACCCGGCCAGTACCAGCGGCACCATCATCAAAACCGCTAGGATCAGGCAAACTCCGGCAAAAAATAACCAGCTGCTTCCGGAATGCTTCTCCGGGTCGCGGATAGATCCCTCAAGCAGCTTGTAGTTTCGCCGATTTGCCCGCCAGCCTATATCAAATAAGTTTCCGGCAACAGGAATCGTGCCTACCGCGGTTTCGATGGCCACATTCATCACCATCCGCGCGATTGTCACCCTGGGCACACCACGCGTCCAGGCGGCGATGATGATAATCGTCGAAGCCAATCCGCCAAGGATGTCGCCAATCCCTGGAATGAACCCTACGATTCCGTCGAGGCCGAACCGAATCGGCGTACCTGGAATCCGGATGAAGTCATCCAGAAGATGCGACAGGTGATCCAGGTTCTTATCGGAGAAGGCAGACCCGTCCCTCGTACTACGTGGCCGTAAAACCTCCGGTTTAGCCGTAAACGCCATAAGACCTCCCCTATAAGATGCACTTTACGTTCTACCTGCGCTATACTGTCCAGAGTGTGGCGGCTATAGTTCAGTGGCAGAACGCCGCTCTGTGGCAGCGGATGTCGTGGGTTCGAAACCCACTAGCCGCCCCAAACTCTCTTCAGTTGAATAAGGCTCGTGCACCGCAAATTATCTTCCGACGCGAGCCAGCCAGTTGCACGACAGCCCGAACGACTGTTCGCAGGTACCTCCGGCTGGGCTTACCCGACCTGGAAACCAGGCTTTTACCCCGGATCCGTCTCCGCCAAGAACTTCCTCAGCTTCTACGCTACCCAGCTCAACTCGGTTGAAGTGAACTATACCTTCACCAAACTGCCGACGCCGAAGCAGACTGTTGACTGGCTGGCCCAGACTCCCGCAGGTTTCAAGTTCACCTTCAAAGCCCCGCAGCGCATCACCCACTTCCGCAGACTGCTCGATTGCAACCAGCAGGTCGCTGACTTCCTCGCGTCGATCGCCCCCATCGTCGCGGCGAAGCGCACCGGCCTCATCCTCTTTCAACTCCCACCCAACTTTGAAGTCGCGCCCGAGCGTCTGGCCGATTTCCTCGCGCTTCCAGCGCTTAGGGATGCTCCACCCCTCGCCTTTGAGTTCCGCCATGAAAGCTGGTTCAATCCGGAGACTTACAAAGTTCTTGTTGCGCATCATGCTGCGCTCTGCATCGCTGAATCTGAAAAGCTCGAGACGCCCGAAGTGCACACCGCACGCACCCATACCTGCTTCCGTCTCAGGAGACCCGGGGGCTACAAACCCCGCGAACTGACCGCTTTGGCAGCGCGACTTACCGCACTCGCGCAGGAGCGCGACGTCTATGCCTACTTCAAACACGAAGACGAACCGAACGGTGCTCTGAATGCCACAGCTTTCCTGCAATCCGCAAACAGGCTTGTGAAGAGAGCAGGGAAGTGAAGGTCTTTCACCCCGCACCTTTTCATCCAAGGCCGTGGCTCTCGAATGGCCACATCCAGACGATTGTGGGCAACTTCCTTCCGCGCGTAAACCATCTTCCGCCACCTGCGGCTGAACTGGTTGAAGTCGAGCCGGCTACGCTCCCGCACACCTCATCCCAGGTTCTATGTCACTGCCATTGGCAGCCCGATCCTGTCCGTGCTGATCGCTTAACGGTCATCGTGTTACACGGTCTTGAGGGCTCATCGAACTCCCAGTATGTCGTCGGGAACGCCAACAAGATGTGGCAGGCCGGCTTCAACGTGGTTCGCATGAACATGCGCAACTGCGGGGGCACCGAGGCGCTCTCGCCGACTCTTTACCACTCGGGTTTGTCAGGTGACATCCGCGCCGTCCTCAACACCCTGGCAGCGCGCATACGACTAAATCGCTTCGCGCTTTGCGGGTACTCGATGGGCGGAAACCTGGTTCTCAAGCTCGCGGGCGAACTTGGCGACTCCGAACCCCGCCTCCTCGGGGTAACAACGGTATCGCCTGCACTCGATCTGGGCGAATCCGCGCAGGCTCTTCACGCGCCCATCAACCGGCTTTACGAGCTTCGTTTTCTGCGCGGCCTTAAGAAGCGTTTTCGCCGTAAAGCCGAGCTCTTTCCCACGCTCTACGATCCTGCATGCGCCACCCGCCTGCACTCCCTGATCGAGTTCGACGACCGGATTACGGCGCCCTACAGCGGCTTTCAGGATGCAGCTGACTACTACTATCGCGCTGCCGCTGCTCGCGTGCTCGGGCGCATCGCCGTGCCTACCCTCATCCTGCACGCGATGGATGATCCTTTCGTTCGCCTCACTCCGGAGAGTCGTGCCGAGATCGAGTGCAACCCCAGCATTACGCTGATCGATACCGAACATGGCGGACATTGTGCGTTCCTGGCGAAGGCTGTGCCCACAGAACGCGACGATGGGTACTGGGCGGAGACTACGGTGCTGAATTTCTTGAAGGCGTCCTGCCGGACGTAAGCCCTGCGCTCGCGGCGTTTCCTTCGTATTTGCGATGGGTTCCCTTGCTTCCCATTGGTCGGGGAGCCGGACATTTACTCAGGAACTGAGATAATAGCTGGATGCTGTCAGAGTGGTCCGCAGAATGTTCCCCCGACGACCCGGTTCTCGTCGTCCCCTGGGATCCCGATCCGAACCACCCAACCATCGGCCAGTTCATTGATCTTCGTCAAAATCCCTACGATCTCGATCACATCTCGGAAGCCGAGCAGCATCCATCTCTCATGCAAGCTCTACGCGCCTTGAACGCTCCGCGCTCGCCTGTTTTTAGTGCGAAGTGCGACACCTGGATCCTGGATGTTGAAGAGCGCGCTGCCCTGCAGTTTGAACTCGGGTTGAATGCGGAACAGTCAAGCCATGGCTTCGCCAGCTACCTCGATCTGGTCTGGCGCGACCGGCCTATTTTTGTTTCCTTTCATCAACAGGAACAGCGGCTCACGCGGCTCACGCGGTTGACCGATCAGCTTGACCATCCGGATGCGGCACTCGAATGCATTCTGCGCCCGGCCTTTCTGGACATCAGCGGGCCACAGGAGGGGTTTGCCTTCACGGTCTATCTCAAGGCGCTTGGAACCGATGCGCCGCACGCCTACGAAAACTGGTCCCGCGCCTTCGAAGCTGTCACGACTCTACTGCGATCCAAAGACTTCGCAGGCAACTGACGCATCATGGCACGCAAAGCGGAGCCGTCGCCCTGCGCTTCAGGGTGAGTGTCAAACGTTCGATAAAGTGCCAGCTAAGCCAACCCAGCAGCATACAGATCGGATGCTGACTGCAAACGTTACCCACGGCGATGCGGTGCTACACAAGGCCGTCAATTCAAGATGACGAAAGAAGTGGTCGACTCCCGGCGCCACCAGGCCAAGCATAACGATGCTCAAGATCGCCGCCATGAGGTAGCCGGGCATGACCCGGAGCAGACCGCTCACGCAGATAGTTCAGCAGTTCGGGTCTCATTCCCAGCTTCGAACGATCAGAAAGCCACTTCGCAGATAGAAGCATCGACTGCAAAGCCGCCGAAGGTCATGGCGCCCGTCGCTCGCACCAGCAGTTTCCGGGATGTTGCCATCGGTCAGCTCAGTCGCATGCGACAGCAAAACCAGAATCCGCAAGAGATCGTAGACATGATTGCGTGACGTACGTCGAGCAGCTTCTCGCATAACGGGGTTTCAACTGCCCTGTTGTAGCCGAAACAAGGCGAAGCTGTCCTAAGCTCCTTCCAAGTCAGCAAAGACAACAGCTGGCATCTTCAAACCCGCTACAATACCACTTGGAAGCCCATCACATGGGCGAGTAGCTCAATTGGATAGAGCACGAGCCTTCTAAGCTCGGGGTTGCAGGTTCGATCCCTGCCTCGCCTACCAA
>CAXTNM010000011.1:0-88818 GCA_964245715.1 uncultured Acidobacteriaceae bacterium
ATCCGCCCCCGCCTCCGGCATCAGCATCGACGCCACCGTCCCCAACTGCGACATCGAGGTCGAAGGCGACTTCGTCGGCAACACCCCATCCGTCATCACCCTCACCCCCGGCAAACACCAGATCGCCGTCACTAGAACCAACTACCAACCCTGGACCCGCACCATCACCTTCACCGGCGGCACCGTCCACCTCAACGCCGAGATGGTGACGAAGTAACGCTGTGGTGATTTTGAGCCGAAGGCGGTTAGAATCGCTCAAACCCAAAAAGTGGTCTAGGACGTTTCGCCCCGAGAGTGCCAAACGGGCGGGCTGTAAACATCAACCGATCGGAGTTTAGGCTTTGAGAAACTACCAAATTGTTCCTGCAGTCGACGCGGTGAGAGAATTTCTGGAAATCGCCGGAGACTTCACAGACCCCCTTGAGGTCGTCCGTGAAGCCATTAGCAACGCGATCGATGCTGGCTCAAACGTAACCCGAGTAGAGTTCACGGCAATTAAGCAGGCGGGGCGTCGCGTGATCCAGATCACCATCTCGGATAACGGCAATGGAATGGGACAGGAAGAACTTCAGTCATTCTTCGACTTAGGGAATTCTGGAAAACGTGGCAGACCCGATCTCATTGGAGAAAAGGGACACGGCACGAAAGTGTACTTCAATTGCCAGTCACTTACCGTTAGGACAGTTCGAGGAGGCAACGCGCTAAAGGCACAGATGAACGATCCGTTTGATCGTCTCCATGCGGGGTTGCTTCCTGAAGTGCATGTTGAAGACCTTGGAAAGGTCGAGGAGGGAAACGGAACCGTCATAACTATCTTGGGCTTTAACAACAACGACGGCGAGGTCTTCACCCATGATCGCCTCTGCGACTACGTTTATTGGTTTACCAAGTTTGGCTCCGTTGAAATGCAATTTGGGGACTCACCGCATGCTGCGAAGAAGCTATGGCTAAAAGGCTTGGATCGGCTTGCTGCCGAGGAGTTATCTTTCGGACATTTTTTCCCTGATAACAGCAAGGAAATAAAAGCATTATTCGAGCAGCATGTAGTTAAGGCTCCAGACTTCTACTGTAAAAGAATTATCAAGTCTGGCGCACTAAAGAAGCATCCGGACATACATTACGATGCAGTGTTTTCCGTAGAAGGGAACCGGGTAAAGCAGGGATACAACAAGATGCTCAGGCGTCCCGGCTACTCTGCTCCGACAGGTGGCTATCGCGTTCAGGACAGGTATGGTGTTTGGCTTTGTAAGGACTTCATGCCAATCGAGCGCAAGAACGAGTGGGTTTCTATTAAGGGGTCTGAATATACAAGACTTCACGCCTTCTTTAATTGCCAGGAACTCTCCCTGACTGCGAATCGCGGATCAACAGCGAATACGCCGCCTGCCATTATCGAGGACATAAAGAAGACAGTCCAGGAGATCTATGATGAGATTGTGACGGGGGATGAGTGGCGCGAGATGTCTTGGCTGGAAGATGAAGCTGACGCATACAACACGCTTGAGCGGGAGCGCAAAGATTTCGAATGGCGGAAGTTTAGGGCAAACGCTTGCAACGTGGCCTTCCTCGATCCAATAATTTTAGTAGAACCTAGTAGAGAGAGTGGGGTTTACGCCTTACTTCTCCAACTCATAGTAGTCCGGCCTACTTTGTTCCCTTTCGAAATCGTTGATTACGAAACTCACTCAGGCATCGACATCATTGCTAAGAACTGCGGCAGTACCCCGGTTGGCGAGTCAGCCTTGTACTACATCGAACTTAAGTACTTTCTTGACGCTGAAATGAACCACTGCTTCGCAAACATTAAGAACATCGTCTGTTGGGACACCAATTTAAAGAATGGTCAAAGGATAAGCGACTTATCGGGTGAAGAGCGCGAGATGAAAGTTATACCGCCAGATGCGGACGCACAATATACGGGCTACTATCTTCGACGAGATCGCAAAACAGACATCGAAGTCTTCGTCCTCAAGGACTACTTGCGAGAGCGTCTCGGACTGGAGTTTCGACCGAGAACACAAGCCGCCCTTGCAGCCGCAGACTGAATTGCGGCTAGCATTTGTCCATTGGCGGTTGGCCCAGATCTGTCTTCCCCCAGAAATGGGTGCCCCATGTCTCGCATTTGAGACATGGGTTCCGACGGGTGACACAGCCCCCACGCATGGCTCTTGTCAACTCCAAATCGAAGCGACTTTGTTGCGACAGTCTACAACTCGTTCATCCCCGCTTCGGCATCCCTTTGCTTCAGGCGCCGCACAACATCGGCCACAGTAACGTTGCCTGTACGCTCCTGCCGCTCGGTCGTATAGTCGCCCTCACCGGAACGATAGGTCATGAGGAAGCGCGCCAGGCCCGCGAGCCCAAACTCGCGCTGACTCGCATCGAGCGTCCGCCTCTCGAACTCCTCGTCGGTCATTGCAGAAATGGGTGGTGTCGGTGCAGAACTCATGCTCGCCTCGGTTCCAGATAATCTACTGGACCGAGTAGCGGCTCACATAAGTGAGTCAAAGCGCCCTGACGCCGGGCGGGCGCCACTCCGTGGGGCCCTCGCGCTTCGCGCCACCTGTGGAAAACCTTGTCAAGGGATTCAAGATCCCGCAAACAATACATCCCTAACAATTCAGAGCACTTACCAGCACAAAACAAAATGGCCGATCCACCCAGCCCAACCTGCTACCATTAAGATACTCAAGCAAAAAAGACACGAGCGCTCAAAGCAGTCGTGTCCTTCCTATTCAACGACCCGCAAGTCCTTTATTCGCAATATTTTACCCGTAACCCCAATGGATTGGATATTTTGGCAGGTACCCACCCGCTAAATCATTCATTCCATTGAGCGTTTAACCAAGTAGTAAAGGGGGGGGTGCCCCCCTACTGCAGCAAGGTCCCATTCTCCGGCAGAACCTTCGCGTCTTCCGGTGGAATCGTCATCGCAGCCGCAACCTTGTCGTCCTGGTCCAGATCCAACAGCTTCACTCCCGAAGTGCTCCTTCCAGCCGAACGAACCTGCTTCGTGTCGATCCGTATGATCTTCCCAAACTGGGAAATAACCATCATCTCGGTCGTGTCATCCACCAACTGAATCGAAGCGACCTTCCCAACCTTCGGCCCCGTTTTCATGTTGATCACGCCCGTTCCGCCACGCGATTGCAGCCTGTAACGATCCACATCGGTTCGCTTGCCGAACCCATTCTCACTTACCGTGAGAATCAGGCAAGGAGTCAGCCCAAGCTTCTCGTCCAGCTTATCGAGCTTCGCCTGCGCAGCCGAATCCATCTCAGCCGCATCCAGATCGGAACCCAGAATCTCCTGTCCATCAGCCTTCGCCGATGAAGCATCAGCTCCAGCTTCACGGAAACTTGGAGCATCCGTCTTCGGAGCTTCACCAATCACAGCCTCAAGCTGCGTCGTCAATCCAAGTTCCGCAGCCTTCTCCCGCCTCTGAGCCTCGCGAGCCTCAGGCGAAGGAGTCACAGCAGCTCCAATAACATAATCACCCTTGCGCAGGTTGATTCCGCGATTTCCGGTCGCAGGTCTTCCCATCGGTCGCAGATCCTGCTCATTAAACCGAATCGCCATTCCATCGCGAGTCGCAAGGAAGACAACATCCGAACCAGTCGTGATCCGAACCTGTACAAGTTCATCGTCCTTGTCGATGTTGATCGCGATGATTCCGCGTGCCATTACGTTCGAGAAGTCCCTCAGCGGAGTCTTCTTCACCGTTCCGTTCCGAGTTGCGAACAGAATGTTCTTACCCTCTTCTGTCAGGTTCCTCACCGGCAGAATCGTAACGACCTTCTCGCCTGGTTGCAGATCAACCAGCGAAGCCATCGCCTTACCTTTGCCAGTCGTCCCAACATCCGGAACTTCGTAGATCTTCACCCAGTACACTCGCCCGCTATTGGTAAAGCAGAGCAAATAAGCGTGAGTCGAATCGATGATCAATTGCGCAACGAAGTCCTCGTCGCGCGTCTTCATCCCGATTCTTCCTGTTCCGCCTCTACGCTGCTGCCGATATGTGCTGATCGGCGTCCGCTTCAGATATCCAGTGTGCGAGACGGTAACTGCAACCTGCTCATCGGCGATCAGGTCTTCAAGCGTCATATCGACGGTCTCGTCGAGAATCTGAGTTCGCCGAGGATCGCCATACTTCTCGCGAATGTCGGCGAGTTCCTGCGCGACAACTCCACGCAGCTTTGCCGCTGAAGCCAGAATGCTCTCGTACTCCGCGATGTTCTCGCGTAAAACGCCGAGTTCGCGGAGCAGCTCATCGATAGAGAGCTGTGTGAGGCGATACAGCTGCAGTTCAAGAATTGCATCGATCTGACGCAAACTCAGGATGAGAGAAGCGCCATTAGCCGTCGTCGCTGAAACCGGCAACGTATTCGGGTCAATACCGTACTTGGCAGGATCAAGCGTGATTCCTGCAATCTCGGTGCCGCGCAATGTGATCGCACGGTTCGAGAAATAGGCGAACAGGTTCTCGCGCGCATCAGAACGGCTGGACGACTGGCGAATGATGCGAATCACCTGATCCAGATGGTCGAGCGCGATCTGCAGACCGAGCAGGATGTGCTCGCGATCGCGCGCCTTGGCAAGCAGGAAAGCGGTCCGCCTCCGAACGACATCTTGGCGGTGGTCGAGAAAGGCGCGAATGGCCTGGTCGAGCGGCAACTCCTTCGGCTGGCCGTTGTGCACCGCCAGGAAGATCATCGAAAACGACTCCTGCATCTGCGTGTGCTTGTGCAACTGGTTGAGAACGATCTGGTGTTCAGCACCGCGCTTCAGGCCGATAACGATGCGCATCCCGTCGCGATCGGACTCGTCGCGGAACTCGTCGCGCGCAATATCGGTGATCACCTGCTCGTTGACCAGCTCAGCAATGCGTTCGATGAGCTTCGACTTGTTGACCTGATACGGAATTTCGGTAACGATGATGGCCTGGCGGCCGCCGGAGATGTTTTCAATCGACGCCTTGGCGCGCATCATGAAGCGACCGCGGCCGGTCCGATAGGCGTTCGGAATCGTCGTTTTGCCGAAGATATACCCACCGGTCGGGAAATCCGGGCCGAGCACGTGCTCGAGCACGAGGTCCAGGTCTGAGCGATGGTCCTGCGGAGATTTCGTCAGTAGCGCGATCGCGGCGTTGAGGACTTCGGTGAGATTGTGCGGCGGGATGTTGGTCGCCATGCCGACGGCGATGCCGGAGCTGCCGTTCACGATGAGATTTGGGATACGCGCCGGAAGGACCGAGGGCTCAAGCGTCGATTCATCGTAATTAGGGACGAAGTCGACCGTGTCCATGTCGATATCGGCGAGCATTTCGCCGGCGATCCGGGTCAGCCGCGACTCTGTGTAGCGCATGGCTGCTGGTGGATCACCGTCGACCGAACCAAAGTTACCCTGACCGTCCACCATGATGTAGCGCAGGCTGAACGGCTGCGCGAGTCGCACCATGGTGTCGTAGATGGCGGAGTCGCCGTGCGGATGGTAGTTGCCCATCACGTGCCCCACGACCTTGGCGGACTTCGTATATTTCTTGTTGTACTGCAGGCCCATCTCCTGCATGCCGTACAGAATGCGGCGATGGACAGGCTTCAAGCCATCGCGAACGTCAGGCAGCGCACGCCCGATGATGACCGACATGGAGTAATCGAGGTAGGACCGGCGCATCTCCTCTTCGATATTGATCGAGAGCATCGACAACGCACCCCGCCCCTGAACGGTGTTGGGAGCATCCGGAGGAGGAGACCCTGCGGGTGGCGGATTGTTTGAGTTTGCGTCCTGCGCGGAAGGTATTTCGTCGGGGTTCGCCGGGTCTTGCGGGAAGAGATCGTCAGCCATGATTTAACAATGATTATAGGCCGTTTGGTGGTGAAATGACAGGTTTACGCGCCGTTCCGATATGGTCCAACGACAGCAGAAAAGGCGCCCGAAGGCGCCTTCTCTGGTAACAGTAGCGGTTTAGAAGTAGAACTTGCCCGCAAGTTGAATCGAGCGGCCAGGTGACGGGTCAGAGTTGGGGTCGGCGGACTCGCGAACGCTTGTGATATGGCCGAAAGTGCCGCTGTTAAAGTTGCCGGTAGGATTTGAGAAGTTTGCGTGATTGAAAGCATTGAATGCTTCCAGACGAAGTTGGATGGATCGGCGACCATCCGCGCTTACCGGAATCATCTTGTTAAGATTGAGGTTCGTGTAATCGAATCCGGGTCCGTGGAAGTAGTTCCTTGGCGTGTTACCGAAGGTGCCTAGTGGCTCCGTGGTAAAGTCACCAGCGTTGAACCAGGGATTGCCAGCACTCCTTGGATTAAGGCGACCCGGATGGAAGTTGCTAGTTTCAGGGACGTCGCCGCAACCGAAGTAGCTGTACTCGTCACACCATCCTGAACGGTAGCTTGACTGATCGATACCGACCGGGAAGCCACCCTGGAAGACCGTGACGCCACTCACGCCCCATCCGCTAAGCGCTTCGCGAGCGATAAAGTTACTCTTCAAGAAACCTGCAACCGGAATGCTGTAAACGTAGGACGCTACGAAGCGATTGCGAGCATCAAAATCCGAGTTGCCGTAGTTGTTTGATTGAAAGCCAGGAACGTAGTTGTAAACGCGGTTGTTGGCTCCAGTTACACTCTCGTAGCCCGATCCGTTGTCCAAGGCGTGGGAGTAGGTGTAGGCGAGGGTGAACTGCAGTCCGTGGCTTGGCGCCTTGATCAGGCTGGCTTGAAACGAGTTGTAGCTCGAGGAACCTTCGGTTAGTTGGTCGGCGTCCGAGAGGTACCAGGGCAGACCGTTGGGAAGAGACGGAATTGCTCCAGCACCCGTGCCGGGGACGATGACCGGGTCGGCAGTATCCTGCGGATTGTAGAGGTGCACGGCAGCAATGTTAGCCGTGCAGGACGCACTGGCGAGACAAGCTACATGTCCTGCTGCAGTAATTGGATCCCCCTCATTCCACGAGGCAAGCCGATGGCTAACCGACCCCACATAACCGATCTGCCCAACCATGTTGCGCCCAATCGAACGCTGGATATTCAGGTTGTAGTTCAACGTATAAGGCACGCTGTACTTCTTGTCGAAGGTGGAGAGATCCAGTTCAGCGTAGTTGGGCCAGTTGATCGCGCTGCCTGGGGGCGGAACGGTATAGGGGAACGGATTTGCTTCGGATGTAGCAGCACTGCCCGTTACGTCCGCATAGGGATTGGCAAAGCCGGGGCTGCCACCTACGTCCGCGGCACCACGCGAGACGAAGACGTTTGGTGGGTCTTCAAGGTTCTGTAAAGACTGTTCTTCCTGGTCGCGGTTGAAGTAGACGCCAAAGCCCCCACGGATCGAGAAGTCATGCGCGCCCGATTCACCAATCAGCCGGGACGGACCAACCGAAGGGGACCATGCAAAGCCGACCCTGGGAGCGAAGTGGTTGTAATGCGGCACCGGCGAACCGGCGTTATTACAGCCCTTATCGCCTGGGAACAGCAGTCCCGGAGGCGCTCCGGGAAAGACCGTGGATTCTGCGCTGCTGTTTTGGAAGCAGACGATGCCTTCTCCGCCGTCCTGGTGGTTCTGGTTCGGCTTCTCGACATCCCAGCTGATGCCGTAGTTGAAGGTGAAGTCGGATGAAACCTTCCAGTTGTCCTGGACGTAAGCAAACAGCTCAGTAGCTACTGCATTGATGAAGCCATTGTTCGTTTGTGCGTAGGTATCTGGAATGCCGAGTGCGAAGTCGATGAGCGGGTCACCGGAGCTGTAACTTCCCGCACCGTTGAAGCCATAGTCACCGTTATTGTAGAGGGCGAATGGATTATGGACGCGGAACTGTTCGAACTGTCCGCCTAACTTAAGGTTATGGTTGCCGCGAACCCAGGTGAAGTTATCCGCATAGGTTAAATTGGTGTCGAGTCGCGGCTGCGGACCTTCAAAGCTGAACCCAAGATTGAAGTAACTGCCAACGCCGATGTACGGTATACCCGACTGCGGATCCTGTGGGTTGATGGCGAAGCCTGCTGAGCTAGGCGCAACAACTTGCGATGGATTCACCGCTCCGAACGGATTGCGATAGTAGGACGCTCTCAGATCGTTGAGCAGGTTTGGTGTGAAGGTGTGGGTCCAGGACGCACTAAACAGCTTGAAGTGGTCGCCCTCAGTCGAGCCAAATCCCGGGAAGCTGCCGCCACCGAAGGTGAGGGCCGAGGTTGACGGGGCAGACTGGAAGATGCTCGCGACCCAGATGCTATCTTTCGCAGTCGGCGTGTAGTCAAGCTTGATAATGCCTTGATCGTTGGCGACGGTATTCGCCGCATTGAAGTTGTAATAGGAGACTCCGCCAATCGTCTCGTTGGCATTAGGAACGTACTTATTGATGAGTCCTGCTGCCACGGCATTCCAAGTAGCAGGTGCAATGTTGACAGTCCCACCAGCGAAGCATTTCGACCAAGGAGTGCCGGCCGCGCAAACTCCGCCTGGGCCCGCGATCGCGAAGGGAATAGGATTGTTTGTGAGACCTGCGCTGTCCGCGGCCCCCGTGGCGTAGTTTGAATCCGCAGTGAAGTTACCGGCCAACTGCGTGGGGCTCAGTGTCTGCTGGAGGGTCGTCTCACCAGAGCGTTGACGCTGGCCTTGATACGCCAGGAAGAAGAAAAGCTTGTCCTTGAAGATGGGTCCACCAAGAGTTCCACCGTAGAGATTCTGGTGGAAGTCAGGCCGAGTCGCGGAGAAGTAATTTCCGAGGTTCAGGAAGGTATCACGGTAGAACTCGAAGCCGCTTCCATGTAGCGAGTTCGTACCACTCTTGAGAATCTGGTTGACGGTGGCGCCGGAGTTACGGGCAAACTCAGGATTCATCGTGCTAGTGACTATGTTTTCTTCCTGGAGAGCATCCGGATTGACTTGGATCCCTTCGCTCTGCAGCGCAGGGTCGTTGATATCGATGCCGTTGACCAAGTAAGAGTTCTGCGCCGTCTGGTTCCCATTGCTCGAGTATGAGCCGAAGCGGTCGGACGACTCCACAACGCCGGGCTCAAGCTTTTGGAGGCCGGCGGGGTCGCGACCTTCGAGCGGAATTTCCTCGAGCTGCTCGGCGGTTGCGACTTGCTCGAGCTGTGTATTGCTGGTTTCAACCTGAAGCTGGTTGGCAGAAACCTCGACCGTCTGGCCTTCGGACCCGACCTGCAGCTTGGCGTCTACGTCACGGTTCTCGTTCACAGTGAGCGTCAATCCAGTTTGCGAGAACTTCTGAAAACCACCTGCAGTAATGGTGACTGTATACGGGCCGCCGACCTGAAGCTGCGGGAAGACGTAGTAGCCACTTTTATCTGCTGTGGCAGTTGTCTTAATACCCGTGCTTGTATTCACGACCATAACCGTTGCGTTTGGAACCAGTGCACCTGTTGAGTCAGTTACCGTTCCATGGATGGCAGAGTAGGTGATCTGCGCGGAGAGGAATTTAACTGAGCAGGTCAGAAGCGCAAACAAGAGTGCGCATGCGAAAGCCGTAGAGGAGATCCAGCTCCGGCGGGCACGAAGAGAATGATTCATTGCTGAGAACCTCACAGATGGTCGAGTAATGAGATCGTTGATCGGGATGGCACTTGCCAGGTCCCAACACTTGGGGTGATATGTGCTCCAACTCCTGAAACTACACATCGAGGACGGTCGAGGGGAAACGATCGGTACGAAGACCGACCGAAGCGAGTCGCTCAGCAACACAGAAGGACGGATTGAGTAAAAGAAGGCACCGTATTTGAAACTGCCGCGAGTTCAGACAGGATGAGCTTCATCTTCGAAGACCTCGGAAATGATGTAAGGTGTTGCCGGTTAGGGAGGTTGAGGGAGGAAAGCTCTTACCTAGGACGGATGTCAGTGTCTATGCAACTTCAGTTCCAAATGGGGAAGAACGGGAATTCTAGGGAATTCGGCAAAATTGTTGGTTCCAGCAGAATGATTTGGTAGGCGCAGGACATCCCGCTATGAAAATCTGGATAATTCCTTGGTAGACGGAAGCCTTAGTTCTCAGCTGTCCATCTCAGCGGGGCCAGACGCGTTGCTACTGAAGAGGGTATTAGTAGCTGCAACCGCGCAAGCGGGTCTCGCTGGGTCGTACATAATAGTCGGTCGGCGACGAGATGGAAGACGGATCGCGGGTCACACCGCGTCGACGTCTTGCATCGTATCGCCTGGTAGTGAATGAAATTAGAAATTGTGGAGTGGGATCATGGCTAAGGGACTTGCAGTAGTGACAGGAGCATCCAGCGGTATCGGGTTGGAGCTGGCAAAGATATTGGCGACCGAAGGATACGATCTGATCGTCAGCTCGGAGGGCGAACGTCTGGACAGCGCAGTCTCAGACCTCGAGGCGCTCGGAGCCACGGTGACGAGCGTGCAGACGGATCTCTCGAAGACCGACGGCGTCGAGAAGCTCTGGCACGCTTGCGAAGCCGCAGGCAGGCCACTCGACATCGCGTGCATCAATGCGGGCGTGGGCGTCGGCGGCAAGTTTATCGACACCAAGTTGAACGACGAGCTGAACATCATCAACCTGAACTGCGGGCACACCGTTCACTTTGCGAAGCACGTGGTGAAGCAGATGGTGCCGCGTGGCGCCGGACGCATCCTCTTCACGGCGTCGATCGCAGGCGAGATGGTAGCACCGCGCGAAGCCGTCTACGCCGCTTCAAAGGCGTTCGTACTCTCGTTCGCACACAGCCTGCGGTACGAACTGAAGGATACTGGCGTGACCGTTACGGCGCTGCAGCCGGGACCGACCGATACCGACTTCTTCCATCGCGCCGGTATGGACGATACCGATGCGGGCACCAAGGGGAAGAAGGAGTCGGAACCGGGCGATGTGGCGCGGCAAGGCTACGAAGCCCTGATGGATGGGAAGGACCACGTTTATGCCGCAAGCTTCAAGACCAAGCTCGAAGGTGCACTCGCGAATCTGGTTCCGGGCGATCTGAAGGGCAAGATGCACGATGATATGGCGAAGCCTTTGTCAGAAAAGTAGTAAGCAGCACGCCAAAGTAGCAAGCAGCACGCCTTTAGTGAAGAAAGCGGATCAAGCAAGGGCTTGATCCGCTTTCCTTTAGAAACTGATGGAAGCCGTTTCAGGTAAGTCGCGTTTCAAGGATGTGGCGAGCCACCCTCAGTGAGTTGGCGATGACAGTCAGCGAAGGATTAACCGCCGATGCCGAGACAAAGACGCTTGCATCCACCAGGTACAAGTTATCGAGTTGGTGGGCTTTGCAGTTGGGATCGAGCACGCTGGAGGCTGGATCGGAGCCCATGCGGCAGGTGCCGTTCTGATGGCCAACACCTTCGAGCGGAATCCGCTTCTTGAAGTAGGCATGCAAGGGGACATGCGTGTCGGCGTGGCCGGCCTGCTTGAGTACATCGACCCAACGGTCCTTTAATCGATTGAAGGACTCCACGTTATTCGGTGTGTAGGAGAGCTTGATGCGGCCGGGTGGGTTAATCGTCACCGTTCCGCATTGATTATTTGCGCCGGTCGGGTCAGTGTCGTTGGCAGGATGCGCGCTCGAGGCGTCCGGTGTGGGAGAAGTCTCGGATTGAATTTTTTCGCCCTCTCTATATAAAGAGGACGGTGTAGCGTTCTCGAGGGTGACTCGATTCTCGGCCGCGGGCAGGTCTTCGGTCGTCAACCACCAGGGAACCGCCTTGTGCTTCATGGCTTCGAGAACGAAGCCCGGTGTGAGCGGCGGGGCATCGCTCTTCATCATCTCGTGATGAAAGCTGCCGACAGGCTGTACCTGGCCGAGCGGGAACGGGTACTTCGGATCAGGATCCTTCAGGTAGAAGTCGTTGGTGCCCCACGTCTTGGTGTAGGCGTCGGTGTTCTCTTGCAGCGAAAGCGCAAGCAGCGCGTCGGCCTGGTGATACATGAAGTTCCGCCCCACCTGATCGGAGCCATTCGCCAGCCCGGTAGAGTGCTTGTCATTTGCTGAAGCAAGCAGAACCACGGCGGAGTTGATGGCGCCTGCAGCGAGCGCGAAGATGTGCGCTTCGTACGTAGCCACACCTTTCTCGGGCGTTTGCGAGCCTGGCTCGTGGAGTTGCCGCCCAGAGTGTTCGACCTCGACAGCTGTGACCGCCGTACCAGTCGAGTTCGTAAGAAGCCGGAGGACACGCGTATTTGTCATTAAGGTGACATTGTCCATGTGCAAAATCTGCCGAACGCAGTTGATGTCAGCATCTGACTTGGCGTGCACGAGGCATGGGTACCCGTCGCAGGTGTCACAGCGCACGCACGGAGCCGTCAGCGGATCTTTCTCATTTCGCTTGAGCCCTAGCGGGATCGGAAAGGTATTTACACCAAGCTTGCGGACGTCCGCCTCGATCGCCGCCATTCGCGGCTCGTTACTGAACGCCGGGTAGGGGTAGGGCTTGGAGTGAAACGGCTCCGTGGGGTCGAAGCTGCTACCATAGCCGCCAGCAACTGACGGTGCGGTTCCAAGATCTCCATGAACATGAAACAGGTCTTCCGCCTCGGTGTAATACGGCTCGAGATCTGCGTATGAGATTGGCCACGCGGGGGAGATTCCTCCCTTGTGCTGGATGACGCCGAAGTCTTCCGCGCGCATGCGGAACATGGCAGCACCGTATACTTTGGTCTGACCTCCGACAAAGTAGGCCTGTTGCGGATGGAGGTCTTTGCCGTCCTTGTCGTGCCAGGTCTCGCGCGTGTGATAGCGGTTCTGAAGGAAGACGGCGGAAGTGGACCAGTTCAGCTTCTCCTGCGGCAGAAAGGGTCCGCGCTCAAGGAGAAGAATCCGCTTGCCAGCCTGGGCAAGGCGCAGCGCGAGCGGTCCGCCGCCAGCTCCAGTGCCTATGATAATTGCGTCGTAGGGGTTTGCCATGACGTTAAGATGCTTGACGGCAATGCGGCGAAGATGAAAAGTTGTCTCCCAGGCGGGACCCTCATACCGGACCGACGATACCGGGTACACAGGGCGACTTACGCTTAGTCTGCCCGTTAGTCGGCACAGATCCTCTGTGCCGACCAATAGGAGGTCCAACGCCAGGCACGAGACCGCACGAAGTGCTGCCCGCCCGACGTTAGGGCGACTCTTATCTTTACGAAAGCACTGGAACGGTGACTTCCTGCCCAACCTGGATGTGGTCAGGATTACTGATGCCGCTGGCTTCCGCGATCTTCGCGTAGTGGTTGGGATTGCCGTAGAAGAGCTTCGATACCTTGCTAAGATTGTCGCCGGCCTGGATGGTGTACTTTTGCTCGGCTCCGCCCGTGTTGGTAATCTCGTGCTTCAGATCGGCATAGGTGGGGTCACAGGACTTGATCGCATCCCAGACTCGATCGAGCACAACCTGGGACGGAACCTGGGCGACGAAATGGAGCTGTTCCCCGGTCAGTTCGGAGCCGACGAACTTCGCACCATACGGTTCGAACTCCTTGACGGTATCTTCGACGGGCTGGTATTTCGCTTTAAGTGCTTGAAAGTCTGCCATTTTCTATCTCCTCGGGAGCGTTGCGACATGATTTGATGAGCCGTCGAGGGTCCCGACGGCCGAGGGAATCCTGGAGATTAAAGGAAGCGGCTGAGCAGACTGCTCGCAAGTCCGCCGAAGCCACTCTGGGGCGGCGCGCTGGTTCCTCCCTGGGTGAAGTGCGACATGACCATGGGGAGCACGACTGCCAGAGCTTCCTCTGCGACCTGCGGCGAAACCCCTGCCTTCTGGGCCACGCTTTCCAACAGGCCGGAACCCTGAAGAGCGTTGGCGGCCTGAGGCGAAGGTTCGCCGGACGCGGCTACTGCATTTGCGTCTACGCCGTTATTCTGCAGATGGTTCATGACACCCTGGAGACCGCCGGGATGTTCTTCGAGCGCCTGCATCAAGCCTCCCGCCACTTTACCCTGCGTGTTGCTGCCCGACCCCATCTGTCCAGAGGCCGCTTGTTCTAACCCGTCAAGAAATCCCATCGTCTTTGCTCTCCTCAGCAATTCAACATACCGAATCCGACTCGGATACAGTCAGCGTCTCCAACAGTCATAAGTGAAATTGAGCAGAATCAGCTTGGCTCTACTTCCTCACGACCCACGCCAGTCCGTCCGGCTCGGTTCCGGGTTGGATGCGACCGGCGACCTGCATGGTGTGCAGGTCGATCACAGCAACGTAATTATCTGGTGAGCAGGAGACGTAGGCGCGCGCTCCATCAGGTTGAATCCATACTCCGGCGGCGCCGGTGCCGATTGAAATCTGCTTAAGTAATTTGCGGTTGGCGACGTCGACAATCGCCAGATCACCACTCTTCTCACGCGAGACAAGGGCGTACTTGCGGTCAGGGGTAAAGCGCAGCCGGTTGGCGGTGGTGAGGCCGGCTTCAATGGTGCCGGTGACCTGGCGCGAGGCAAAATCAATGATCGAGATGGAGCCTTCGACCGCATTCGCGACCCAGATGGTCTGGGGATCGCCGTTCGGGGTTGTCAGAACATCGAAGCCCTCGGGGTAGCCTCCGACTTTGACCACCTGCTCATCCCAATCGGGCGACGATGGTCCCCCGGGGCCGCGGGTCACGATGCCGCCCTGCTTCGAGATGAGCCTGGGCGGGTAATCTCCGGGACGCAGAGGGCGCTCTTCCATCAGGCTCATGGTGCCAGAGCCGACATTGGACGTGATGATCTTTTTACCGTCAGGCGAAACGTAGAGCATGTGATCGCCGATCTGGCCTGTGCCGATCTCCCAATCGACCGTCTCGGTCGCCTGATCGATGCGGCCCACCACCTTGGCGCGCTCCGCGGTGAAGTAGGTCTTGTCGCTCGTGATGGCAAGGCCGTGAGGTCCCCAAAGCGGACCGAGGTCAATCACCTTCTCTACTTTCTGGCCCACAAGGTCGATCACATGGATCTCGTGGGCCGAACCGTTATCGTAGTTCGTCACCCACGCGGTGCGTCCGTCGGCGGAGGCGATCACCTCGTGCGGGTTAACGCCGACCGGAATCCTGGCCACAACCTGGAGCGTCGCCGGGTCTACGATGGCAAGCGACGTGTCCTTTTTGGCTAGGACAAGCAAAGATGTGGCCGGGGTGGGGATCTGCTGAGCGGTGGCACTTGCTGCTGTCATGGCGGCAAAGACAAAAGTAAGAATTGGGCGCATCGTAATGGTTCTCCCCTTGTGGTCTGTGATGCGTTGCCGCAACTTCGGGCCGTGTTGTGCACTGCCGGCGACCAGGTTCGGTCAACCGCGGCAACGCCCGGAGTCATTCTGCTTAAAACAAAGATGCTGCGAAGTCCGGGTATTCCGATGGAGCTTGCTGTCAGGTAGATGTTGCGGAGTCGGCTGGAGTCGGCGATGCGTTCTAGTCCAAGCGTCCGATTTGCACTCGCTCGCGGGTGCGGCGGGCCTGGTAGCAGAGAAGATGGGCATACACCAGAGTGAGGATTGGGGTTGGAACGGCGTGCCTGCGGGCGTGCATCAGTAGATCGCCTATGATCTGCTGCGCCTCAATGGGGGCATTGGCGGAGATGTCGCGGAACATGGACGCCGTGAAGAGCGAGCCGGGCCTGGTGAACTTCTCGATGGTGTTATCCAGAAATTCCTGCGGAGGCGGATATCCGGCGGCAGTGGAGATGGCGGAGGTCTCGCCTAAGATGTCGTGAACGAGCGAGGCCTGGTTGGCGGCAACGATGTCGCCGATGGTGCAACGCAGCAGGCAGGTGGCACTGGCGGCGGTCGAAATGGTGACCCACTTGTGCCACATGGCGCGGAGAATATCCGTCTGGAGTTCCGCTGAAAAGCCAGGAACGCTGAGCGTCGCGGCGATGCGATGGATGCGCGTGCCTTCGGGCTCGTCGCGGTCCCCGAAGTGGAGGGTATCGAGCGGAATCAGTTGAAGGATGTGGCCGTCGGGCTGCTTCACAGTCGAGATCGTTGTGTCGCCACCGAGCACATGGCGTCTGCCGAAGCGAGCGTCGAGAACATCCAGGTGCGACATGCCGTTGAGCAACGGGAGGATAGCGGTCTCGGGGCCGACGGCTGGGGCGAGGTCCGCAATCGAAGGCTCGAGGTCGTAAGCTTTGCAACTCAACAGGATGAGGTCGTAAGGTTGCGAGATCGTACCGGCGAGGATGGTCTTCGGTTGGGAGATGTGCAGGTCCGCCCGCGTCGGCTCGAACGCGCATACGATGCGGAGGCCATCGGCGGCGAGTTGTTGGGCACGCGCCGGACGCACGAGAAAAGTTACGTCGCGTTGAGCTTTGAGCAGGTGCGCGCCGAAAAAACCGCCGACCGCTCCGGCACCTACGATAAGGATTCGCATGTTGAGATTGTAGAAGCATTGGCGAGTGCGCCCTTGTCGCGGGCGGCCACCCTTTTCCCAGCGCGAGGACCCCGCCCGTGAATGCTAGAGTCGTGGGATGGGGAGTGGCATGACAGACCAATTGAAGTATCCGGCGGCACGGGTTTCAGATCATCAGGACATCTACTTCGGCACGACCGTAGCCGATCCTTACCGGTGGATGGAAGATGTGGATTCGGCCGAGGTAAAGCACTGGGTAGACGCCGAGAACCAGGTGACGCAGGGCTTTCTTGCGGACGTGCCCCAACGTGCGAAGATTCACGCGCGGCTGATGGAACTCGTCAACTTCGAAAGGTTCTCGGCGCCCGAGTTGGAGGGCGGGCGGTACTTCTACCAGCGCAACTCCGGCTTGCAGAATCAGGCGGTGCTTTATTGGCAGGAGGGAGAAGACGGCGAGCCTAAGGTATTGCTCGATCCGAATACGCTCAAAGCCGACGGGACGGTAGCGCTGGGTGCAACCTCGGTAACCGATGACGGCAAGCTGCTCGCTTACTCGCTTTCCGAAGCCGGAAGCGACCTGAACACGATCCACGTGAGGGTTGTCGCTACCGGCGAAGACCTGCCGGACGTGGTCGGGTGGGTAAAGTTCAGCGGGGTGAGTTGGCTGAAAGATGGATCGGGCTTCTTCTATGCAAGCTTCGGCGTGCCGAAATCCGATGCAGAGAAGGCCGAAGCGCTGAAGGCCGCGGCTTACTTCCATAAGCTCTACTTTCATAAGCTGGGCTCCCCGCAGACGGAGGATGTCGTGGTCTTCGAACGGCCAGACGATAAAGAGATGACGATCGGCGGCGGCGTCAGCGAGGATGGACGCTGGCTCGGCATCGTGCAGGGAAAGATCAGCAGGAACGCGCTTTCAGTAAAAGATCTGAGCAGGAAAGGCTGGGAACAGGCAAACTCGCCAGTGATCCAAATCGCAAGGGTGGATGACGCGGCCTATGACTGGATTGGCTGCCAGGAGGACCAGATCTGGATCAGGACGAACAAGGATGCGCCCAACTCCAGGATCGTGAGGGTGGGTCTTGAGAAGCCGCAGCAGGAGAACTGGGTGACCGTAGTTCCGGAGACGGCCAACTCTCTTGAATCGGCAGTGATGGTGGGTGGAAAGCTGATTCTGACCTACCTGGTCGATGCGAAGAGTGAGGTTGAGCTGCGATCGCTCGACGGAACGCTGATTGAGAAGGTGAAGCTGCCAGGCATCGGGTCAGTGGGGGTAGGCGGCGGGAAGAAGACGGATGCCGAGACCTTCTACACCTACACGAACTACACGACGCCGGCGACGGTTTATCGGTTCGATCTAGAGACCTATGCGAGCAGCGTGTGGAAGCAGCCGAAGTTGACCTTCGACCCCGCCCAGTACGAGACTCGACAGGTATTTGCCAACAGCAAGGATGGCACACGGGTTCCGATCTTCGTCACCTCCAGAAAGGGAATCGCGATGGATGGCAGCGCGCCGACCATTCTTTATGGCTATGGCGGTTTCAGCGTTTCGCTGGGGCCTGGCTATAGTTCGTCGCGACTCGCGTGGTTAGAGATGGGCGGAATCTATGCCGAGGCAATCCTACGCGGTGGCGGCGAGTACGGCGAACAGTGGCATGAGGCCGGGACGAAGCTGAAGAAACAGAATGTCTTCGACGACTTCATCGCTTGTGCGGAGTTCCTGATTCAGAACAAGTACACCTCGGCCGCAAAGCTTGCGATCAACGGAGGTTCGAATGGGGGACTGCTCGTGAGTGCCGTCGCGCTGCAGCGGCCGGAGTTGTTTGGAGCCGTGCTTGCCCAGGTAAGCGTGATGGACATGCTGCGCTTCGACAAGTTCACGATCGGTTACGCATGGAAGCCTGACTATGGTTCTCCGAGTGACAACGAGGCGGAGTTCCGGGCGAACCTGAAGTTTTCCCCCGTACACAACGTTCATGCGGGTACCCGTTACCCCGCCATGTTCATCACGACCGCAGACCATGACGACCGGGTGTTCCCGGCGCACAGCTTCAAGTTCGCTGCCGCGATGCAGGCTGCGGCTGAGCATACAGCGGATGCGAACCCAATTTTGATCCGGGTAGAGACAAGGGCAGGTCACGGGGCAGGTATGCCGCTGACGAAACAGATGGACGTGACGGCAGATATGTACGCCTTTCTCGTCAAGGAGCTCAAGATGTAGGCAAGAGGCTGAGCCGGAGAAATGCCCAACCTCAATCATGGGGTTGGGAGTTTCATTCATGGCATTGCTCTCTGTGTCCCGTGTCGAGACCTCCTCGCACGTTGAGGATCGCGACTGGCGATTCGGTTCTGATATTGCAAAGTGGGTCATGTTGGCGGCGGCAGTTACGCTTCTGATGTGCGCGAGCCTGGGCAGCTACTACGCAAAAAGCTGGCAGATTGTGCACGACGCTCCACTTCTGCACTATGTCGTTTTCCTGATGGATCATGGGCGCGCGCCGTATCGGGATATCGTTGAGATGAATATGCCGGGCGCCTACATGGCGGAGTGGCTCATCATCCATACACTCGGCGGAGATGCCTTCGGATGGTGGCTCGCTGATTTGTTGATGGGGATTGCAGGCGTCGCGGCGAGTGCCTGGATTGCTGGTCGTCAGCGCCGAGCGGCCGGAGTTGCCGCGGGTGCGCTGACCTACCTCTATCACTTGTCGAACGGACCGGCTGACACTGGACAGCGCGACTGGATGGTGGCGGTTCTGCTTCTGATCGGGTTTGCTTTCCTCTTCGAAACCATTCGGAGCGGGCGCGCGATCTGGATGACCGGCTTCATGGCCTGCTGCGGCATGGCTGCCTCCATCAAGCCGCCAGCAATTGCGATCGGGCTCTTCTTCTTCCTGGTTGTCGGCTGGATGTTCTGGCGCGAAGAGGGCTCAGCGAAGAATCAGTGGCACGGCGTCATAATCTACTCCCTCATGGGCCTGATCTTACCTGGGGCGTTGACTTTCGGCTTCCTTCTACATTGGGGAGTAACCAAAGAGTTTATCTACGATCTACACACGCTGGTGCCGTGGTACGCGGGGCTTGCGCATGTTCCGTTGTCCGTCTCGCTGAAGAACGCAGTCACCATGAGGCCGTTTCTCCTCGGTGCGCTAATAGCTTTCGCGCTCAACCGGTCCTGGCAGCGTTGGGAGTCTCTGTTTCTGTTGGGTGGCGCCCTCTGGGGCTTTGCGCTCTACCTCGTTCAAGGCAAAGGCTGGCTCTATCACTTGTATGCCGAGGTCGCCTTCACCGCTCTGTGGGGCATGCTTGAACTAAGCGCCGCTCTCAGAGGAAGGAAGTGGATGCCGGTGTTTGCGGCAGCAATCCTGGGGTTGACCATCGCGAGCTGGGCCGCTCGAACCAGGGTGATCAAGTCGCGTGAGTATCCGCTCGTGACACTGACTCATTTGCAAAAAGATCTGACTGACCTGGGCGGCGCAAAACTCTCCGGCAAAGTCCAGTGTCTGGATGTCACCCTGGGCTCCTGCATCAACGTGCTCTATCGCATGCGTCTGATCCAGTCCACCGGCTTCATCTACGACACATACCTGTTTCCGGAACGCGAGACGCCGTTCACAGCAAGCCTGCAGGAACGCTTTTTGCACGAGATTACAGCGAAGCCACCGGAGGTGATCGTGCTGAGCTCGCATGCGTGGCCGCAGCAGGAGAACACCTACACGACTCTGGATCGTTTCCCTGCATTCGAACAGATTCTTGCGCAGCACTACGAAGTGGCGAAAGAGTTTCCGATGCAGCCGAACAGCTCCGGGTACCGGATCTACCTGGCTAAGCAAAAAGGGTCTTCATGACTGCGCGGGGAAAGAAGCGGGCGACTGGATCTGCTTGCGAAGCTCCACTTGCATCCAGCCCTCAAGAATGACGACGGCGGCGACCTGATCGATGATCGGGGTACGTTGCTGGCGCGGAACTCCAGCCTCGTTGAGAATCTCGTGCGCGGCGACAGAGCTAAGGCGCTCATCGAAGAGCTCGACCGGGATAACCGAGCGACGCTTGAGCTCTGCGGCGAACTCCTGCACCTTTGCGGCCCAGGGACTTACATCGCCCGAAAGGTGAAGGGGGTTGCCGACGACGAGATGCGTCACTTCATGCTTGCGGATCAGTCGGAGAAGATTGCGGAGGTCTTCTCCGCGTGATCTACGCCAGATCGTGAGCAGCGGTTGCGCGGTGTAACCGAGGGCGTCGGTCATGGCGACGCCGATGCGGAGAGTGCCGACGTCGAGAGCCATAATGCGCATGACCCTCAGTCTACTGCGCACGCGGAGGGCACGCTACTGGCTCGCGCCCCTGGCGACAGCATGGTCGAACGAAGTCGAGGCAGCCGGCCGTCCCATCATTCCTCAGAGCATGCGGCCGTGGGCTTCAGCCATCACTGCCCGGTGAAAGAGGCGGCGCGCGTGTTCTTCGTAAGAGATCCCGAGACCTTTTGCCTGAGCTTGCGCAATGGCAATGTCCGCCGGGTCCAGCATCGTCGTGGCGCGCGAGCGGCGTTCGGGGCCACTATAAGGCTTGCGTGTGGTCTCGGCCATCAGCATGCCGATAAACTTTGCTTCGACTGCTTCCCTGTTTTGGTCCCACCAGGTTGAGTCTTCAGTTGCGATGTGGTGACCGTTTGCGATGGAAGTGGATTGCAGGTTCGTGCTCATGGGCCGTGTCATCCTAAAGGGGAGGAACTGGTTAGTCGAAGAGACGTCGAGGCTTCCTAGCAGGTTCAGTACAGCGGCCGGGGTAATTAGTAAAGCGATTACCGCGGTTACCTACGTGTATACCTGTGGATATCTAGGAACGCAACTACTAATTTAGGGGGGCCCACAGACTGAGACGCAAGAAACGCGCCCTAAATTAAGAGAATGTTAAATTTTTTGCACGCGCTGAACATCGCGAACGCCGGGAACCTTGCGGAGGTTCTGCGTTAATTTCGTGAGATGACGGACATCCACGGTTTCAATCACGAAGTCGACGACGAACGCACCATCGGTTGCCGGCTTTGAGTCCACTGAGCGGATATTCGTGCCGTCGTCCGCGATGATCGCGGTAAATTCCTTCAACATCCCGGAACGGTCGTCGCATAGAATCGTGAGTTTCACCGGGTAGGTAGTCGGTTTCTGGGTTGCGGGATCCAGCCCCCACTCCACCTGGATGCGACGGTCGGATTCATAGAGGAGATTCTGTACATTGGGACAGCCGCGTGCATGAACCGCGACCCCCTTGCCGCGGGTGACATAACCGATGATCTCTTCGCCGCGAATCGGATTACAACATCGAGCGCGGTAGACGAGGAGGTCATCCTGGCCTTCAACCTGGAGCGAATCGGAACCCTTGCCGAAGAAGACGCGTTTGACCGCGTCCGACATCTGCGAAAGAGCGTCCGCAACCGGGTGTTCAGCCGTTAACATCCCATCTTCGGTAGGCATTGTGCTACCGGGTTGGAGCTTGTTCAAGACGACGCGCGCGGAGTACTTGCCAAACCCAACGCCGGCCAGCAGCTCAGGTTCGGAGCCGAGCCCGTACTCGTTGGCAGCCCGGGTGTAATCGGCGTCCGAGAGTGATTTGAGCGAGATCTTCCACTTGCGCGCCTCGCGCTCGAGCAGCTTCTTGCCGATCTCGATTGCGCGCTCGCGCTGATGTTCGTTCAGCCAGTGCTTGATCTTGTTCCGGGCGCGGCTGGATTTTGTAAATGAAAGCCAGTCGCGTGACGGAGCGTGTCCGGTCTGGGTAGAGATTTCTACGATGTCGCCATTCCTGAGGCGAGTCCGCAATGGAACAATCCGCCCGTTGATCTTGGCACCAATCGTCGTGTTGCCGACCTCGGTGTGGATGGCATAGGCAAAATCGATCGGACTCGAGTCCTTGGGCAGTACGACCACCTTGCCTTTAGGCGTAAAGGTGTAGACCTCCTCGGGGTACAGGTCGATCTTCAGCGTCGACATGAACTCGTTGGGATCGGACATCTCAGTCTGCCATTCCATCAGCTGGCGCACCCAGGCAAGACGCTGTTCATCCTTGGCGGAGACGGCGTCGCCCGCCTTGTACTTCCAGTGCGCGGCAATACCTTCTTCGGCGATGCGATGCATCTCCTCCGTTCGCACCTGCACTTCAAACTGGTGCCCGCCGGGCGCGATAAGGGTGGTGTGGAGGGATTGATAGAGGTTCGGCCGCGGCATCGCGATGAAGTCCTTGATGCGTCCGGGCACAGGCCGCCATTGCGCGTGCAGCAGGCCGAGCACCGCGTAGCACTCAGCAACGGTATGGCAGATGACACGGATGGCGAGCAGATCGTAGACCTGCTCGACCGGGATCTTCTGGGCGACGAGCTTCTGCTGGATCGAATAGAGCCGCTTGATCCGGGATTCGACGCGCCCCTGGATGCCGGCCTCCTGCAACTTCGTCTCAAGCGTGCTCACGATGTTGGCAAGGAAGTCTTCGTTGGCGCCGCGCAGGTTTTCAACCTCCTGCGCAACCTGCAGGTAGGCGTAAGGATCGGTGTAGCGGAAGGCGAGGTCTTCGAGCTCACCCCGCAGCTTGCCCATGCCGAGACGATGCGCGAGTGGCGCATAGATATCGAGGGTCTCGCGCGCGATCTTCTGCTGCTTCTCGGGCCGCAGGTGCTCAAGCGTTCGCATGTTGTGCAGGCGGTCGGCAAGCTTGATCAGGACGACGCGAACATCCGTCACCATCGCGAGAAGCATCTTGCGGATATTCTCTGCCTGGTGGTCTTCGCGATTGGCAAACTTGATCTTATCGAGCTTGGTAACGCCCTCGACGATATGCGCGACCTGCTCGTTGAAGCGCTTGGCGATCTCAGGTGACGTAACGTTGGTATCTTCAACGGCATCGTGCAGCAAACCGGCCGCAATCGCCGTCGAGTCCATCTTCATATCGGCAAGAATCTGGCAGACTTCGAGCGGATGAATGATGTAGGGCTCGCCCGAGGCGCGATTCTGGCCTTCATGCTGCTGAATGCAGAAGGCCCAGGCCCTGCGGATCAGGTCGAGATCGTCCTGCGGGCGATTGCGGTGAACGGTCTCCAGTAGATGTTCAAAGCGCGCGTCGATCGTATCACCGACATGCGGCACGGTCACCTTGCTGGGCAGAACGGCCGCCAACGGCGTCTCCGGTGCGGCGAAGATGCCCGAGGGTTCGGCGAGCGATTCCAGTGGACGTGCGGAGAGAATGGGAGGCACTTGCAACGCAGCTTCCAGGTCAATACCGGTGGGCGTCGGCGCGGAGAGACTGGCCTCCAACTTCGAGACGAACGAGCCTCCTGCGACGGCGCTGCCAGCGTGCGGATTGGCCTGGTGCGGCCCAGCCTTCGGGGAGGCGGGCGAAGAGCTTGCCATAGGGCATTATAGGCCGCGCAGCTTGCGAAAAGCACAGTAGCAGATGAAGCGAAGGTTACTTTGACAGCAAAGTCAGTCTCCGTTGTTGATAGAGAACGCGTTCAAGGCCAACCCGCGGATGCTGGTGGGAGTCTGATGGGGTTGCGGGAGATGTATCCCAAGCTGTGCAGGAAACTACGAGGGACGACGATGAGTTTACGGGAAGTGTTGATCGACGAGTTGCGGGATCTTTATAGCGCGGAGAACCAGTTAGTCAAGGCTCTTCCCAAGACTGCAAAAGCTGCGGAAAGCCAGGAATTGAAGCAGATCTTTACGCAGCACCTTGAAGAGACCAAGGGACATGTGGAGCGGCTGAAGCAGGTCTTTGAAATCCTCGGCAAGAAGCCGACAGGCAAACACTGCAGCGGGATGGAAGGTGCCATCGATGAGGTGAAGGAGGCGCTCGAAGAGGATGAGGAAGGCGCGCTGTTCGACGCAGGACTGGTCGGGGCTGCGGCCCGCGTCGAGCATTATGAGATCGCCGGGTACTCCGCCGCCATCCTGATTGCGACGACACTGGGCGAGACCGAAATTGTCGGCGTGCTCAAGCAGACGCTCGTCGAAGAGCAGAACGCGGCCAAGCAGGTGATGACGACGGCCAAGGGTATCCTCAAGCAGGCGCTTTCGGAAGAAGGCGATGACAAGAACGTACCCGAGAAGAAACCGAAGAACACCAAAGAGAAAAAGTCTGAAGCAGATTCGCTGAAGGACGAACGCGAAGCCGCCAGCACTTTGAAGAAGAATGCAGTGCAGACAGTGGATGAAGCTCCGGCAAAGAAATCATCGGGCAAGTCGAAGTAAGGAAATTTCGCGAAGAGCTCCCGCCTCGGCGGGGGCTTTTTTGTTTGTCTCTATAGAGCCGTCTCCGGGAAGTAGCCCAAAGACTGCGCCTTGGTCTTTTCCGAGCCACGATCTTCCATCGACAACCCGCCTGCGGTCGCCAATGAACCTCCTTTGCCGCCGCGACTCCACTCCCCTCCCGAAATAACACCTTCTGCGATGGATGGTCCCTCATTTCAGGGATAGCGCTTTATGCCTTCGGCAGATCAACTTGTTACAGCTAGAAACCCCTCTTTGCCGCAGAAGATGGCATATTCAATAGGCTCAACGCGACTTCAACGACAAGATGGCACGATCATGGGTGAACGAATGCAAAGCAGAGATCTGGACCACATGCTCGAAATCCTGCGATCTCCGGCCTACTTCTTTGACCTGAAATCTCACCGCATCCTTTCCGTGAATCGGCAGTTCGAGCAGATGATGGGCTACACCCGGGATCAGTTGCTCGCCATGACGCTTGAACAGCTCCGCGCGCCGGAAGATCTTCCTAAGCTCGAGCGGGCGCTCGCGAAGGCACCCGCGGAGGGCGTGGTTGAATGGCGCTATATTCAGCAAAGCGGGCGTCCAGTCTATGTACTGATCTCTTATCGCAACAATCAGCTATTAGACATGGACGGGATCTCCCACAAGGTTCGACTGGTAGTGGTGTCGCGTTTTGCGACTGAGCCAATCAGACCGGTGCCCGCATTGTCGCGCGCCAATGCGCCAGCGTTTTGACCTTTAGAGAGATTGAGACCGACGCGACGCGTGGCTCACCCTCGCCGGCTGAAAGCGGGTGAGCCCCAAAACTCCCCGCCCGCCTCGCGCCCGTTCCCGCTATTTATCTTCCGTCTCGCTCGGGTGCTTGCCCTTAAATTCTGAGCAGCAGATCGGTCCGGAAGGCTTGAACTCCATGTACTCGATACGGGTAAAATCCGGGTCAAAGACGTTCAACTGCACCTTGCCGTCGCGTCCCATCTGCGTCTTCGCACAATCCTTGGCCGAGGAAGTCTTCGCGCAGCCATTTCGCGCCAGTTCGTCCACCACATCCTGCATATGTGCGATGCCCAGCGAGAAATGGTCCAGCACACCCATCTGGTGCAGCTCCCGCGTCGGATCGTCGAACGTCGGCGAGTTCATCATGTACTCAAGCCAGTCGGTTCCATCGGGCACCTGCAGACTCATGTAATCGGTCTTACCGCCATCCTTCTGCGATCCGCGCCAGTAGTCATGGAAGCCGAGCAGATCGCGGTAAAACTTGTCTTCCGCGGCGTAGTCCTTCACCTCAAACCCCACATGGATAATGCGGTGCGAGGTCTGCTCGCCCACGCCATCGCGGTTGGTCGCAACAGATTTGTGCGAGCCAGTCTGAACGAAAGCGACGTGAAGTCCTTCCGGGTCAAGCACCATGAACTGCCCGTGCTTCAGCGGCTCGATTACCTGCACGCCATGCGCCTTGAGGTACTTCTCAAGCCCAGCCGCGTTTCTGGTCGTGAAGGCGATCGCAGCCAGCCGGGCGCGCGGCGCAGGCGTTGGCAAAGGCACCACCTCAATCCACTGCGAGTCCGAGACGTCAAATCGCTGTAGGAAATCATCGGTGCCCTGGGCTCCGCGGATCTCCGGCTCAGGCGCAAACCCGAGCATCTTGTAGAAGTCATCCGACGCCGGAGGGTTGGAGGCGTACATGCGGGCAAACGCGATGCCCGTAATCGCCGGACGCTGCTGTGCCTGAAGGAAGGGGACTGCCGCAAGCATCGCGGCGACGACTGCCGAACCGTACACGAGAGCTTTCATCCCAGCCACTCTAAGCGAGAGGATGAGCATTGGTCAAAATCGATTAAGGTCGTCCACGTCCACCCGGGAACACACGCTCGATCAAGTCGCACGCCAGCAACAGTTCGTCCTGCGAGATCATGTGCGCTCGCCCGGGATAACGCTGCAGGTTGACCTCCGCATTCATGCGCCGCAAGACTGCGGCTGACTCCTCGACCCGTGACCAGGGAATGTACGGATCCGGGTCGCCACTGAGCAGAAGCGCAGGCATGCGCCCGAGGTCGCCCTGATAGTCAAAGTGGGTCCCCAACGGACCAGACAAGGCACCCGTCCAGGAGACAAGGCCGGCGTAGGGTGCCGGATGGCTGGCGACGAACTCAGTAGCCAGGCAAGCCCCTTGAGAAAACCCTCCAAACACGATGCGGTCCGGCCCAAGCCCGGCCTTGGCTGCCGCCTGTACCAGCGACTCAACCCGCAGGAGCGCACTCGAAAGGTAAGGCTCGTTTTCGTCGCGGGGTGCCAGAAATGTGCTGGGGTACCATGTCCGCCCTTCTGCCTCCGGTGCCAGCCACGCGATCTTGCGATCTCCGAGGCCGGCTTCGAGGCCGATATGCAGGCTGAGAATGTCGTCCGCCGAACCCCCGCGGCCGTGCAGCAGGATCACTACACCTTCAGCTTCTTCAAGGCGAGAGCCGGCACGCAGCAATCGACCGACGGCATGCGGATCGTTCGCTGGGCTCATGCCGTCACCTTCGCTTTGTGCAAAGTGATTGGAAGCAGCCTGCGTTCGATCGATGCACGTCGCGGCTCCAGCCACTCCGGAATGCGCAACTCTTCCCCGAGCGACTCGACCGGCTCATCCAAGGCAAAGCCCGGCGGATCGGTCGCCATCTCAAACAACACGCCGCCCGGTTCGCGGAAGTAGATCGAACGAAAGTAGGTGCGGTCCTGCACCGTCGTTACCTGCAGATGCTGCTCGATCTCCGCACGCCAGGCAAGCTGCGCGGCGTCATTGATATTGCGGAAGGCGATGTGATGCACGGTGCCGGCGCCCGAACGCCCGGGTTTTGCATTTGGCTGCACCACAACGTCGATGCGACGTCCATGCGCACCGCCGGGAGCCTCAAAACGCACCCGGCTCCCTTCTTCCGCCACACGCATGAAACCCATCAGCTTCAGCGTCGACTCGGTCGCCGACACGTCGCGTTCGAGCAGGGTAACCCCGAAGAACCCGCGTATTGCCTGGTGCGGTTCAACCGTCGCGAAACGTGAAGGATTGGCGGCAGCGGCGTCCACATGGGCGATCAGCTCCAGCTTCATGCCGTCAGGGTCGGCAAACGTCAGCACCTCTTCGTCGAAGCGGCATCCAGTACGCTCCACGACGACACCGGCCGCTGTCAGCCGAGCCTGCCAGTAATCGAGCGAGCCCAACGGAACGCTGAAGGCTGTATGCGTCGTCTCGCCTGCTCCCGCGACTCCCTGCGCGGCATGCGGCCACGGAAAGAAGGTCACGATCGTACCCGGTGAACCGGCATCGTCGCCGAAGTAAAAATGATAGGTACCCGGATCGTCAAAGTTGACGGTGCATTTAACAAAACGCAGGCCAAGAACCTCGGTATAAAAGTCCAGATTACGCTGCGGATCAGACGCGTAAGCGGTGACATGATGCAGTCCGGCGATCGGTTGCAAAGCCATCTTCACATTCTCCTTCCATGCACCATCTTGACAGAGCGCTCTGCCCGACAGTTGCGTGCTCCTACCATTGGTGCGCCTCGAGATCCTCGTCTCGACCATCAGGAGCGCCACGTGAAGCCCGAAACCCCACGATGTGGTCGCCGCCCGCAACAAGGGTGAACTTATCTTTAGGCGTAAGTCCGTGCAGGCAGGATGTACTGCACGTCGATACGCTGCGTCGGGTAGTCGCCGGTGTAGCATGCCGTGCAGAAGCTGCCCGGCGAAAGTCCCTGCGGTGGCTCGCCCGTGGTGCAGGAGTGCGTCAGGCCGATCAGCGAGAGATACGCCAATGAATCAGCTTCGATGTACTGGCAGATCTCCGCGAGCGTCTTATTGGCGGCGATCAGGTGCTCCTTGTCGGGTGTATCAACACCGTAAAAACAGGGGGCGACCGTCGGCGGGCAGGAGATGCGCATATGGACTTCGGTCGCACCGGCAGCCCGCACCATCCGCACGATCTTGCGCGAAGTCGTCCCACGGATAATCGAATCGTCGATCAGGATGACGCGCTTGCCTTCGAGCAGCGCCCGTGACGGGTTTAGTTTCATGCGCACACCGAAGTCGCGCACACGCTGCGTCGGCTCAATGAAGGTGCGGCCGACATAGTGGTTCCGAATCAGCCCAAAGTTAAATGGAATCCCGGACTCGGCAGCGTAGCCGAGCGCCGCGGTAACACCGGAGTCGGGCACCGGGACGACGAGATCGGCTGGAACGCCGGATTCGCGCGCAAGCTGGCGGCCCATCTCCTCGCGGGATTGCTGCACCCAGCGGCCAAAGATACGGGAGTCGGGGCGAGCGAAGTAAACATGCTCGAAGATGCACGAGGCCTGCGGCGTGCCGCGCGCGAACATGACACTCGAGACCCCGTCTTCGGACACCATGACGAGTTCGCCGGGTTCCACGTCGCGCTCATACCTGGCATGTAGCAGGTCGAGCGCGCAGGTCTCGGAGGCGAAGACGAAGGTGTCGGGTGCGCCATCCTCTCCGCGTACACGCCCCATGCAAAGCGGGCGGAAGCCGTGCGGATCGCGTGCTGCGAAGATGCGGTTGCGCGTGAGCATGACGATCGAAAAAGCGCCTTCCACCTGGGCCAGCGCGCCGGCCATGCAGTCAAGCAGCGTCGACCCCTTGGAGTGCGCGACCAGTTGAATGATGATCTCGGAGTCGGAGGTCGTCTGGAAGATGGCGCCATCGCGCTCCAGCCGCTCCTTCGCCGTGCCAAGATTGATCAGGTTGCCGTTGTGCGCGATCGCGATCAGACCCTTGGTCGAATCCACCGAGATCGGCTGCGCGTTCAGCAGCGCCGAGTCGCCCGTGGTCGAGTAGCGCGTATGCCCGATGGCCAGATGCCCGGGCAGCTTCTCGAGCACCGGGTCGGTGAAGATCTCCGAAACCAGCCCCATGCCCTTGATATCGTGTACGTGCTCGCCATCGGCCGAGGCGATACCGCCCGACTCCTGCCCGCGATGCTGCAGCGCGTAGAGGCCCCAGTAGGTGAGGCGCGCGGCCTCGGGATGGTTGTAGACCGCCATCACGCCGCAATGTTCGCGCAGCTTGTCAAAAGGGGTTTCGTCGTTTATCAGGTCTGCGTCAGTCACGGAGTAGGTTCACCGAAGGTACAGCTATGAAGTCGCGTTGAATACGTTCAAGAAAGCCAGGATCGATGGAATGTATGTCTAGGACATCGACAAAGATAGGCAGGTACGACTCAGAGAAGTCCACTTTCAGGTTAGCGATAACTTCCAAGCCGATCGAACCCGTCCCCTCAACAGCCAGGTCCCCGGCATCAAAGCCTTCGCGATTCATGCGAGCACCTCTTCGGCGAGTTGGGATTCGAGAGACTTTGTATATGCCCCTCTTAGATCGGCTACACGGGCTCGAATCGCAGCAACTTCGTCGCCGAAGGCTATCTCGAAGTCTGGATCGCCATCAATTTGATCGGTAGTGACCGTGAAGCCGATCTCTTGAGCAGAAACAGAGCCGAAGTCGTAAAGGGCTCTCTTCAACTCCGCCAGGCTCTCCGGGGCACAAGTCACTAGAATCAACGAGCTGTCTTCGCCAAACAGTTCACGGCTTTCCAATCGCGGGCTGTACTCATTCAGACGGATTGAAACTCCGATCTCATGTTCGAAGCAGGCCTTTGCCAAAGCGACGGCGAGACCGCCGTCTGAAATGTCGCACGCCGAATGGATAAGCCTTGCATCCGCCAGCGCAAGAACAGCATTGTGCAGCTCGGTTTCTTCCAGCAACTGCATCGCAGGAGGCGTTCCCCACTGCGTGCCCAGAATAGACTTCGCGAACTCGCTTGAGCCAAATTCACGATCGGGCCTCGTGCCCGTGGTGCCGACTGGAAGGGTCAGTAGGACCACCGCGTCGCCGGTCCGCTGGAACGAGCTCGGCACAGCCTTCGTCACATCATCCAGAATCCCAACAATCCCAATCACCGGCGTCGGGTAAATCCCTTCGCCCAGCGTCTCGTTATAAAGCGAAACATTGCCACCCGTCACCGGCGTCCCGAGCGCATGACAAGCTTCCGCAATCCCGTCGATCGCCTCTGAAAGCTGCGCCATGATCTCCGGCTTCTGCGGATTCCCGAAGTTCAGGCAGTTCGTCGCGGCGACCGGGGTCGCGCCGGTGCAGGCGACCTTGCGCGCGGCTTCCGCAACAGCGTGCATCGCACCGAGTTTCGGGTCGAGATAGCACCAGCGGCCGTTGCCTGCGAGCGCCATCGCCAGTCCGCGTTCATGGCCGTTCGTGCCCGTCCCCTTGATGCGCATGACGCCAGCTTCACCACCGGGCCCCTGCACCGTATTCGTCTGCACCATCGAGTCGTACTGCTCATAGATCCAACGTTTCGAGCAGATGTTTGCGCTGCCTAGCAGCTTCTTCAGGTCAGCGGTATAGTCGCGCGGCTTCGTGAGTTCTTCCATCACCCAGGCTGGCGGATCCTTCGGCACCGGCGGCGTCCACGTGCCGACCGGACGGTGATATACCGGCGCTTCGTCAGTCAGCGCCTTGTTCGGGATCTCGGCGACAAGCTCCCCGTGGTGAATCACGCGCATCATGTCGTCAGCGGTGACGATGCCGACCTCCGCGCAGTCAAGCCCCCACTTCTTGAAGACGTCGAGAACTTCCTGCTCGCGGCCCTTGGCGGCGACCAGCAGCATGCGCTCCTGCGACTCCGAAAGCATGATCTCGTAGCTTGACATGCCAGTCTCTCGCTGCGGCACGCGATCAAGCTCAATGGTTACGCCGAGTTCACCGCGCGCCCCCATCTCGCAGGTCGAGCACGTCAACCCCGCCGCGCCCATGTCCTGAATTCCAAGCACCGCCCCCGTCTGCATGACCTCAAGGCAGGCCTCGAGAAGCAGCTTTTCCAGAAACGGATCGCCCATCTGCACGTTCGGCCGCTTCTGTTCGGAACCCTCGGTAAACTCTTCGGAAGCCATCGTGGCACCGTGAATGCCGTCCCGGCCGGTCTTCGCCCCGACATAAAACACCGGATTGCCAACACCCTCGGCTTTGGCATAGAAGATCTCGTCCGTCCGTACCAGGCCCAGGGCAAACGCATTCAGCAGCGGATTCCCGGAATAGCACTCCTCAAAGCGCGTCTCGCCACCAAGATTCGGCACGCCAAAGCAATTGCCATAGCCGCCGACCCCATGCACGACCCCCGTCATCGTGTGGCGGTTGCGAGCATAGTCGATCGAAGCGTCTTCTTTTCCAGTAGCCGTCAGCGGCCCGAACCGCAGTGAATCCATGACCGCCAGTGGTCTCGCGCCCATGGTAAAGATGTCCCGCAAAATTCCACCAACGCCGGTTGCTGCGCCCTGGTATGGCTCAATATAGCTGGGGTGATTGTGCGATTCGATCTTAAACGCGCACGCCCAGCCCTCGCCTACGTCGATAATGCCTGCGTTTTCGCCAGGCCCCTGAACCACGGCGCCGGGGCCGTTGGTGCGTGTGCCCTTGGTCGGCAGGCGCTTCAGGTGCACCCGCGAAGACTTGTAGCTGCAGTGCTCGGACCACATGACCGAGAAGATTCCGAGTTCGGTGAGCGAGGGGGTGCGGCCGAGTTTCTGCTCGATCAGCGCGTACTCCTCGTCAGTAATACTGTGGGTCTTGAGGAGCGCCGGCGTGATGACCGTGGGAGTGGGAACTGGACGGGGCGCCGAGTGGGACTGAACTTGCAGATTTGGCATGGCTCGCTCTTAAGATTGTCGCACGTTGACCGGGCCCGACGCCTGGCTACGGATGTCAGTGCCTGGCTGAAGCGACCGGACGTTCGAGCGCAGCCCTGTCCCACTTAGCGCAATCGGCCGCGGCGGAGTAAGAGGTTTGCAGAAACTGGAGGATCGTTTCCTCAGGTTTGTCCGTCGCACGTACGTCGTCGTAGCGCAGGATGAACTCACCAAGTGCTGGATCGAAGGCACCGGGATGAATCCGGCATGCGCTCAGTCCCGTCGGTACCGGAGCGGCGTAGCAGTAAAACGCAGGCGCGCCGTAGCCCCCGTTGCCGGGCCAGAAGCCGGCGCTGATCACCTCGTGTGAGTACGCCTCCTGCTGGACTGGGTCGGACCGCTGAGGCCCTGCGGCGCGGCGGCCGCTAAACCGAGTCACGCAGAGATCGAAGCTTCCCCAGAAGAAGTGGACCGGGCTTATCTTGCCAAGGAAGCCCGTAGAAAATCGCTTGAGAATTCGGTCGGTGCTGACGAGGACCTGGTGAAAACGCTCCACGGCAGCCGGGTCGTAGCTTGCGTGCGCCTGGTCGAGATCGAACCGGATGGGGTCAGAGATCTCGACCGGCATAGGCCAGATTGGAACGTTGACGCCGAGGCCACGCAACGCGGATTCGAACTCAGTAAAGAAATTCGCCACGGTTTGCGGACGCAGTGGAAGCACAACAGGAGCGTGGTCTGTCCTGCGCAGTTCGAGAACGTGCGCGCGAAAATCAAATTCGACCTCGAGCGCGGCGGCGATTCCACCAGGAAGCGGCATCGGCGAGGTGGTGAGGCCACGCACCGAGACGTAGAGTGGAACATTCCACCAATGATTCTGCAGCGGCGTCAGCGCGAGCCGCAGTTTGCCCACGATCTGCGTCCACAGGTGAGAGCATCGGCAGTCGGCTGCCAGGCAGCCCAATCCAGCTCGGGCCACGCCGTGTTCCTCGAATTCGGCATCATCGCACCTCGCGGATTTCGTAAGAAGAATATACCCGTGCGCTCAGATCCCCGTAGACCCGAATCCGCCGCCGCCGCGCACCGTCTCCTCCAACGAATCCACCACTTCAAAGGTCGCTTCGATCCTCCGCACCAGCCTTAGCTGCGCGATACGGTCGCCCGCGGAGATGCTGTACGGAGCTGCCGCAAGATTGGTCAGCACTACCTTGATCTCGCCCCGATATCCGGGATCAATCACACCGGCCAGCGTCGTCAGCCCGCGCAGCGCCAAGCCGGATCGATCTTCCACCAGCGCACCATATTCCGATGGGAACGCCAGGGCGACACCGGTCGGAACAGCGACGGTTTCGCCCGGCTCCAGCGTCCTTGGCGCCACGGCGTAGAGGTCCGCGGCGAGGTCGCCCCACATCCCGGAATGGGCATAATGCGGAATCTTGGCCTCAGGGTGCAATTTTTGTACAAGAATCTGCGGCATATCTGACATAAAGGCAGTGTATCTTCGGGGCCAGCGGCAAATCCTGCCGGAGAGATTTTCGTGAGGTGAATCGTTCCCCATCTTTCCCGAGGCTTCACACCGCGTGGCGCATCCGATTGAGAACATAGCTTGACCCGTAGCAAATAGAACGCCCGCGCGAGCCGGCACCGACGGAGAGCACTACCATGACAGCCACCACGACACTACACACCATGATCGAAGGCGCGGACGACACCACGGCACTTGTGCTAATGCACTTTCTCGGCGGCAGCGGGCGCGAGTGGGACGAGGTCGTTGAGCAGTTGGACGGCGCATACAAGACCGTGCGGATAGATCTGCCTGGCTTCGGCGGATCGGCCGGTATCCCCGGGTATTCGATCGAAGAGATGGCCGATGCGGTTGCTGCGACGATTGAAGCTGCTGGCCTGCAACGCTACGTTCTGGTAGGACACAGTATGAGCGGCACTGTCGCGATGGTGCTTGCGCGTCGCGCCCAGGATGCAGCCGACGAGCGGCTCGCTGGCCTGGTGCTGGTCGCGCCATCACCCCCCGGACCGGAGCCGATGGAAGAGAGCAAGCGCAGCATGATGGTGGGGCTGCTGGGCGAACGTCATGACGACGATCGCGCCAGGGCACGTTCCTACATCACCAAGAATGAGTTACGCGATATTCCCCCGGACGTCGAGGAGCGGGCGAGCCGAGAGGTTCTGAGGATGAACAGAACCGCCTGGGTCGCGTGGGTGACCAAAGGCAGCAAGGAAGACTGGACGCAATACATCGGCATGCTCGATGTTCCGGCGCTCGTTATCGCAGGCGAAAAAGATTTATCGTTAGGGCCCAAGCAGCAGGCCGAACTGACGCTGACGCATCTCCGCCGCGGTGACCTGATCATGGTCAAGAACTGCTCACACCTGGTGCCGATGGAGCAGCCTGACGCTATGACGGCGCTGCTGCGAGGCTTCATGCAGCGGATCGCTCCGGAGACTCTGGTGCCGGAAGAGTACCGCGCTTTCATTGCAAGCGAGCGGCTCTCCGCCAAGACGCGTGAGGTGATGCAAAAGCGCATGCAGGCGCCTACAGATGCCCCAGGAATCTTGTCCGCGAGCCAGATGGTGACACTACGGGCGATGCTCGCGCGGGTCATCCCGCAGGAACATCATGAACTCGATCTCGCCGGCTATGTGCTGGTGCGGCTCGCGAGTGGCAAGGGCGACGGCTGGCGCTATGACGTGTTGCCGGAAGATGTGCAGGCCTACCGTGAAGGTCTCGACCGGCTCGCCGCTAAGGGTTTCGCGGGTCTAAGCGCCGCCGAGCAGGATGTCGAGCTGAAGCTGCTTGATGCGGAGCCGAGTACCCCGGACGCGCGTTGGTTTGAAGAGGTACGTGGCGACGCGGTAAGCGCGTACATGGCACATCCCGCCACCATGGCACGCGTCGGCTACAGCGGCATTGGCGTAGGCGGTGCGGAGACGAAGTATAAGGGCTTCGTAACATTGGGCCCGAACGAACGCGAGACCTGGGAGCCGGAACCCGCACGATGAAGATGTTTTCGAAGCAGGATGAAGTGGATGTAGTGGTCATTGGTACAGGCGCAGGTGGCTCACCCGTCATGGCGGAACTGGCCGAGGCCGGCCTCTCTGTCGTAGCGATCGAGGCAGGCCGCTGGTGGGACCCGGCAAAGGATTTTGCGGCGGACGAGTCGCAGATGTCGGAGCTCTACTGGCTCAGCGAGCGCATCAGCGCAGGTAAGACCCCGACCGCCTTTGGAGGCAACAACTCCGGCACCGGCGTGGGCGGGTCGATGCTGCACTGGGGCGCATTTGTTCCGCGCGCCGATGCTCGCGACCTGAAGCTCCATACCGACTCGGGAATGGGCGTGGACTTCCCGCTAACCTACGAGGAACTCGTTCCATTTTACGAGGAAATTGAGCGCTTTATCGGCGTGTCCGGGCCTGCGTACTATCCCTGGGACCCAGGCCGGCGCTATCCACTGCCGCCCATTGCACTCAACGCACCAGCCATCGCCATGCAGAAGGGCTATGCGGCGATCGGGGTCGAAACCGCGGAAGCTCCCATCGCCGCAGTCTCCCAGCGCTACACGCAACCGGGCTATGCTGAACGCCAACCCTGCGTTGGCTGCGGCTTCTGTCACCAGGGCTGCGTGTTCAACGGCGCGAAAGCGAGCATGGATGTCACCTATATCCCGCGAGCCATAGCCGCCGGTGTCGAGATTCGCGCAAAGAGCTTCGTCCACACCTTCGAGCGCGACCCCCAGGGCCGCATCACCGCGGTCGTCTACCGGCAGGATGGAGCCGACGTCAGGCAGCGCTGCAAGGCTGTCTTTCTCTGCGCCGGCGCAGTTGAAACGCCGCGCCTGCTGCTCCATACCGGCCTCGCAAATTCCTCCGGACAGGTCGGCAAGAACTTCATGGCGCACGTCGCGACACAGGTCTGGGGCACCTTCGATGACGAAATGCGTATGAACAAAGGCTTTCCCGCGTCGATCATCTCGGAGGCCACCATGCGGCCGAAGGATGCCAACTTCGCGGGGGGATATTTGACGCAAAGCCTCGGCGTCGTGCCCGTGACCTTCGCCCGGCAGGTAGCACGTGGCCGCGGACTCTGGGGCCAGGACCTCGTAGACTACCTCGACCAGTACAACCACCTCGCCGGCGTTGGCGCGAACGGCGACTGTCTTCCCTATGACAACAACTTCCTCGAGCTTGCAGACGAAAAAGACGAGTTCGGTGTGCCTGTTCCGAAGATCCACTTCAGCTACGGCGAGAACGAAGTCCGCATGAGCGAGCACTCCGCCAAGCTGATGACCGCGGCCTGGAAAGCCGCCGGGGCCAAAGATATCTGGACGTTTCAACGTTCGGCGCACACCATCGGCACCTGCCGTATGGGCGACGATCCCACCGCCAACGTCGTCGACGCCTTCGGCCGCAGCCACGACATCCCCAACCTCTGGATCAGCGACAACTCCACTTTCCCCGCCGCACTCGCCGCCAATCCAGCGCTGACCATCATGGCGCTGGCCGTCCGCTCCGCCCGCCGCTTCCTGCAGGTTGGAAGAAGCTAAGAGCTGGTCTAGACGGACGGCGCCCTGCTCGCGAAAAGCGACCACTTCATAGGTGTGAGGAGCTTCGCGCACTCCTACCGTTGAGTTCTTCGCGAATAGAATGACACAGTGACGACTGAATCCAGATTGGGCAAGTTATGGCACTGGATGCAGGGGAGTGGCGACCACTCACGGATCCCTTCGCGGCTCTTCTGGGTGGGCTTTCTTCTCCGCGTCGCCTACCTCACGCTAGCCCACACCTACAAGATCCGCATCATCCTCGATCACTTCCAGTTTGGATGGGAGATGGGACGCATCGCACGTGCGCTCGCCACCGGCCGCGGCTATGCAGACCCTTTCGAAGGCCATTCCGGCCCCACCGCCTGGACCCCGCCCCTCTATCCTCTGCTACTCGGCTCCGTCTTCAAACTCTTCGGCGTCTATACCCGAACCTCGGCATGGGTCATCCTCACCCTGAACAGCATCTTCTCCGCAGCCACGGCTCCGCTGGTCTACGAAATGGCCCGACGCTGCTTCGGCCGAGGCACGGGCACTCGCGCCCAGGCTGACAGCATCTCCGTCTGGTCCGGCTGGCTTTGGGCGCTCTATCCTGCCGCGATGCAATATGCCGTGCACTGGGTCTGGGACATGGCGCTTACTGCCTTTCTCTTCACCTGGATCCTGGTGCTCGCGCTGCGGGTTCGCGGCACAGGTGAAGACGATCCCGACACACTACGGCACCAGACCCTCGAGCGCTGGGCTGTCTTCGGGCTGCTGTGGGGCATGGTCGGCCTGACTAACAGCTCGCTGCTGGCGTTCCTGCCCGCATGCGGGATCTGGATGATCTGGCCTCTGCTGCGGCAACCTGCTCTCTTCGCAACGACCGCCCGCAACGTCGTGCTCGCCGCCGTGTGCTGCGCGGCTGTGATCACTCCATGGATCGGACGCAACTGGTTAATGCTGCACGCCTTCATTCCGCTGCGGTCGAACTTCGGCGCCGAGCTCTATGAGAGCGTGCGTCCGGCCAACAACGGCTTCCCGTGGGGCGGCACCATCCCGCTTGCGACCACCGACCCAGAATATCTGCGCTACAAGCAACTCGGTGAAGTGGCCTTCTCCAAGCAGCAGGGCGCCCGCGCCAAGGTGCTCATCGCCGAAGACAAGCCACGCTTCTACGGCTACATCCTCAAGCGTATCTATATGTTCTGGTTCGGCGTTCCGCACCCGATCGAGACCACCCGCTCCGGCAAACCTCTGCTCAAGAGCGAATTCATCGAGTTTGTGCGCGAGCTCAACTTCGGCTTCGTCTCGCTCGCAGGTTTTCTCGGCATCGCGCTCGCCCTGCGCAATCGCATTCCAGGCGCGTGGCTCTTCTTCTGGGCCCTTCTGCTCTTTCCCGCCGTCTACTATGGAGTAACGGTGCAGGCACGGTTCCGCCATCCGCTGGAGCCTTTCCTGACCATCCTCATCGTCTATCTCTTTCAATCCGCCGAACGGAACCGGATCACAAGCAAACTCCCCAGACAAGCGTCTTAGCTCGTTCTACGGCTGGTTCTGTTTTGTCCGCGTCGGCTCTCGTTTCAAGGAGTTGCAGGTTTGAAGCATATTCTCGTTACCGGCGGTTCGGGTTTCTTTGGCGGCATCCTCAAACGGAGGCTTCTGGCCGAGGGCTATACCGTCGTCAATATCGACCTGGTCCCCGATCCGGACCAGCATCCGAGCCTCACCAGCATCCAGGGCGACATTCGCGATAAGACCTTGCTCGAAGAGATCTTTGCGCGAAACCACTTCGTTTCCGTCCAGCACTGCGCGGCCATGCTGGCCCACGACACCATCTCGGCGGACGATCTTTGGACCTCGAACGTGGACGGCACCCGCAACGTGGCGCTCGCCTGTCGCCAGGCCGGCGTGAAGAAGCTCGTCTTCATCTCGACCAACTGCCTTTGGGCGCATAATGTCGGCCACGAAGTCACAGAAGACGAACCGCCCGCGCCGGTTGAACTCTACGGCCGCTCGAAGCTCGCCGGCGAAGAGGCGCTCCGTGGATTCCCCGATCTCGACATCGTCACCATCCGTTGCCCGACGATCATCGACGAAGGCCGCCTCGGCCTGCTCGCCATCCTGTTCGAGTTCATCGAAGATGGCAAACGCGTCTGGGTGGTCGGCAACGGCGGCAACCGGTACCAGTTCATCTACGCGCAGGACCTCGCCGACGCGTGCCTCACAGCCATCTCCTACGAAGGCTCAGACCTCTTCCACATCGGCAGCGACCATGTAACCTCGCTGCGCCAGGTCTACGAGGCCGTCATCGATGCGGCCGGCACCAGGGCACGCGTTGCCGAGCTGCCGAAGGCGCCGACGCTGGCGGCAATGAAGCTCGCGCACAAGCTCGGCGTCTCGCCTCTTGGCCCGTATCACTACCGCATGATCGCCGAAGATTTCATCTTTTCGACCACCAAGATTCGCGAGCGCCTCGGCTGGATGCCGACCGTCACCAACAACCAAATGATGGTGAAGGCCTTCCTCTACTACAAACAGCAGCGTGCGGCGATTCACGCGCGGAAAGACGTTTCCGCCCACTCTAAACCCACACCGATGGGGATCATCCGCCTGCTCAAGTGGTTCTCCTGAAAATGTATGAAGGCCTCTTGTTCTCCTTATGCACGGTCTCAGTCGTGCCATGAGGTTCTCTCTGGAACCCGCTTCAAGCGCGGACGGCCCTTCACAGGCCTTCAATCAGCGATGCTGATCTACGCAACAATCATCCGTGCATACGCGTCAGGAATAGTACAGAGTAGTCCTCGCAAAAGCAGGTACAATTTGCCTGCTGCGTGAGCTTATGGAGGGTCCCCTGTCCTACCCGGTTACCAACCTGCTGATCGATTCTCTCTCCGAGCCCGTTCGCAAGCGCCTGCTCAAGCACCTGCGCCCCGTTGCACTCCCGATGCACGGAACCCTCTACGAGCCTGACGAGCAGCCGAAGCACATACACTTCGTCACCGGAGGCATCGCCTCCATTGTCATCAATATGAAAGACGGAGACACCGTAGAAGTCGCGACAGTCGGACGGGAAGGCGTGCCGCAGGGAATGCATCTGCTTGGCCCCACACCCGTTCCGACCCGCTGTTTTATGCAGATCAGCGGCCACGGTCTGCGCATGGAGATGAACGCCTTCACGAAGATCTATGCCGAGGAAGAGGAGGTCCGCCTACGCGTCCTCGCCTATGCGCAGTACCAGGCATCGATGGGAAGCCAGATCGTCGGCTGCAATCGCCTGCATGGCGTCGAGGCTCGCCTGGCGCGCTGGCTATTGATCGTCTCCGATCGCATCGGAGGACCGGTCCTGAAGCTGACACAGGAGTTTCTCGCGCAGATGATCGGCAGTCAGCGCACCACGGTGACCGCCGTCGCCGGCACGCTGCAGGATCGCGGGCTCATCCGCTACGCCCGCGGCACGGTGCGCATCCTTGACCGTGCCGGACTCGAGCAGGCGACCTGCGAATGCTATCCGGTCACCCGTAAACTGCTCGAAAGCCTTTATAGCTTCGCCGGGCAGAGCGTCGGATCGGACGGCTGATGCTCTGCTGTGCAGTCCGACGCTCCTGACTCAACCCCCGGCACACTGATCTCCCATCCTTCACATTTCTTGACACCCCTAGGAAGCTAGGGGTACGATCGCTACACTTAGTTGCTTAGGGGTGTGGCAATCTCATGGCGAAGAATGATCTGCAGGGCACTCTCGATCTGCTCGTGTTGAAGACGCTCTCGCAACTTGGAGCATTGCACGGATACGGCATCGTCGTGCACATCCAGCGCGCGTCCGAGGAGCTGCTGAAGGTCGAAGAAGGTTCGCTTTATCCTGCGCTTCACCGCATGGAACAGAGCGGCTGGGTTGCGTCCGCGTGGGGCCTGACCGAGACCAAACGCAAGGCCAAGTTCTACAAGCTGACTGCCGCTGGACGCAAGCATTTACGCGCCGCCGAAGCGGACTTCGAGCAGCTGGTTCGAGGCGTTCACGCCATCCTGCAACACGCATGAGGTAGTCGTCATGTCGATCATTCGACGAATCTCCAATCTCTTCTCAAAGGCTGATGTCGCACGTGACATTGATGCCGAGCTCCAATCCCATCTCGATCTGCGCGCAGAAGAGAATCTGGCCAGCGGCATGACGCCCGAACAGTCTCATCGCGACGCCCTCGTACGCTTCGGCAATTTAGTCTCCACCCGCGAGCGCGTCGTGGGCGAAGACGCCGCGCTCCTGCTCGAGAGCATCGCCGCCGACGCGCGTTTTGCTTTCCGGCAGCTCGTCAAGAATCCCGCCTTCGCGCTCACTGCCGTGCTCGTACTCGGTCTTGGCATAGGCGCCAGCGTGGCCATCTTCGCTTTCGTCGATGCCGCCCTCATCAAGCCGCTGCCCTATACCGACCCCGCTCGGCTCGCGGCCATAACCGAAACGATCTCGCTCTTCCCCGCTCCGGCGGATCTCTCGTACCTGGACTTCCTCGACTGGAAGCGGCAGAGCACTACGCTGAGTTCGCTCGACGCCTATACCGGTACAGGTTATCTGCTCGGCGGCGGCAGCTCCACCGTGCCGGTGCGCGCGTTGAAGGTGAGCGCCGGCTTCTTCCACACGCTCGGCGTAACGCCCATGGTCGGACGCGATTTCCATGCGAAGGAAGACCAGCCCCAGGCGATGCCGGTCGTCCTGCTCAGCTATCGATCGTGGAAGAACCGGTTTAACGGAAGTCCGGAAGCGGTCGGCCAGACCATCCACTTGAAAGGAGATCCTTACACCGTCATTGGTGTGCTCCCTCAATCTTTTCGTTTCGCACCTCGCGACAACGCCGAGTTCTTTGTGCCGTTGACCGTCAAGGAGAGCTGGCAGTGCGAGCTGCGGCGAAGCTGCCACAACCTCCTCGCCGTGGGACGCCTGAAAGATGGCGTCACCCTCCCGCAGGCTCGGGCCGAGTTCAAGACGATCGCCTCGAACCTCGAGCGGCAGTACCCCGAGTCGAACCGAGGCCAGGGAGCTTCGGTCGTCGCGCTCACCGATGCCTTCGTAGGGGACATACGACCCATCCTGCTCGCTCTGCTTGGCGGGGCGGGACTGCTGCTGACCATCGCCTGCGTCAACGTCTCAAGCCTGCTTCTGGTTCGGTCTGAAGGCAGGCGGCGCGAAGTCTCGCTGCGGGGAGCGCTCGGCGCGTCACGCGGGCGGCTGCTGCGGCAGTTCATCACCGAAGGCCTGCTGCTGGTCGCAATCGGCGGTTCCCTCGGGATCGCATCGGCTTGGATGACGATGCATCTGCTCCTGGCCGCGATGTCGAAAGATATGCTGTCGCGCATGCCATTCTTCGACGGCATCGGCCTGAACCTGCATACAGTCCTCTTCGCCCTGGGCGTCTGCGCGTTCGCGGCAGTCTTGTTTTCACTTGCTCCCCTGCTGCAGCTGGCGCTTGGTGGCAGCGGATTACGTGAGGGAATGGCCGAGGGCAGCCGCGGTGCGTCCGGCCTCACGTGGCGTCGGTTCGGAGAAAATCTGGTCGTCATTGAGCTTGCCATCGCCGTCGTATTGCTGGTCGGCGCAGGTCTCCTGGGCAAAAGCTTCTACCATCTTCTTCATGTCGAACTCGGCTTCCAGGCGGACCATCTCGCGACCGTGGACGTCATCCTGCCACCCCAGCAGTATGCAAAGGACGACCAGGTGCGTGCGGTCATGCGGCAGATTGAAGCGCGCGTCAAAGAGTTGCCGGGAGTCAAGGCAGCGGGTGAAACTGATGACGTGGTGCTCAACGGCAATGGCAACACCGACTGGATCCGCTTTGTCGGCAGACCTTACAACGGCCAGCATAATGAGGTCAATCAACGCTCGGTGAGCGCGAGCTATCTGCAGACCATCGGCGCCTCGCTGCAGCGTGGCCGCTACTTCACCGACGAGGAAGATGCCACGAAGCCAAAGGTGGCCTTGATCAACCAGGCGTTCGCACGCACCTATTTTCCCGGACAGGATCCAATCGGCCAGCGCTTCGGCGATACGACGCTAACCCCAGGCTCTCTTCGCGAGGTCATCGGCGTCGTGAACGATGTGCGTGAGGCCGGCCTTGATGAACAGATCATGCCCGCCGAGTATGAGCCGTTCAACCAGGCGCCCGACACCTACATGACCATGGTGGTGCGCACTGCGGGTAACGAAGGCGACATGCTGCCCGCGCTGGTTGCCTCCGTTCGCAGTATCGATCCCGGCATCGGAATCGACAACGTCACGACCATGGGGCTCCGCGTGAGCCAGTCATCCACCGCATACCTGCATCGCACAGCGGCTTTTCTGGTCGGCGGATTCGCCGCGCTCGCCCTGGTACTGAGCGTCGTCGGCCTCTATGGCGTGATCGCCTACTCGGTCAGCCAGCGCACCCGCGAGATCGGCGTCCGCATGGCCCTTGGCGCCCAGCGCGCCAGCGTCTACCGGTTGGTGCTCGGGCAATCCGGGCGGCTCACGGTCTTCGGAATCGCCGCCGGGCTCGGCTGCTCGATAGGCGCCGCGGCGCTCGCGCGCAAACTCCTGTTCGGTACTGCGCCCTGGGACGTCGAAATCCTTGGTGCCGTCGCGGTCGTCCTCGGCACAGCCGCAATGCTTGCCAGCTTTCTACCCGCGCAGCGCGCCGCGTCGGTCAACCCGGTCGAGGCTCTCCGCGCAGAGTAGCAACGCAAGTCTCCCGTCAAGCGACCTCGACGCAAGACTCGCAGGAAACCTTGTCGCAGGATGGGCAGAATCCAGCAGCACGTCCGTGCAGACGGTTCACCCACCCTCGCCTTCGGGTGTATCACGTCATGCTCAGGGAAGAATCTCTGGACGCTTCCATGGTCTGCAGCGACGGCATCTCACCGCGCTGTGAGGCAAAATGTTCTTTCGAAGTGAAACGGACGACTTCAGCAAGCGAGACAACACCATTCGCATCAATTCCTACACAACCGTCCGGCGGCGGTCCGCTGTGCCCTACGAGGTCTATGACAACTACTGGAGGGATGTGCACGGTCCGCTATGCGCGCGGCTTCCTGGCCTTGGCTGGTATGTGCAGCATCACTTTGCACGCGAACACGACGGCCATCTCTGGCCCCTCCCGGACGGAGTAAGCGCATTTGACGACTATGTCCTCGATGGCATGGTCGAGATCGGTTTTGCTTCGGAAGGTGATCAGGCCCGTTTTAAGAAAGCCAGCTCGATACTCTTCTCGGACGAGCAGAACATCTTTGACGAGAGCGTGGCCTACAACCTGCCGCACGGATCGAAGACATTCCTCGATCGATTTGAGGATCCAACCCCCAACGGCGCCATTGCATGCGATCTACTCCACCTCCACTTCGAGGCAGCGCATCAGGATGAGAGTAGCTTTCACCGGTTCATGACGGACTATGCGTCGGCCCTGGCGAAGCTTCCTGGCGTCTTGAAGCTGCGTCTTCACTTGCCCCAGCCGCATGACAATACCGAGCCGGACCCCCCGGCGCCTGATGTGGAGCACTCCGTGCCGCCGGCACGAGTCCTGCTTGCCATGTTGGAGATCGCCTTTCCTAATCCCCTGGCGCGACGCGAGTTCCTGGAATCAGCCGCATTTCTGGAGCGACAAACTGGCCAGTCCAAACAGATCAAGAGACTCACAGCATTCAAAGTTGCAGGGGTGTACACGTACATTCGCGACGGAGAGTTGACGACCGCGGGTCTGCGAGGAAGTCGCGCGGCAGAGTTGATCCGTACCCTTCTCGCAATCAACCAGGTGCAGCCGCAAGTGAAGCAGCTTATGCGGACCGGCGAGCTCTAGCCTGCTCAAGCATCAGCGCGAGGAGTGTTCCAGAGGATTGACCGAATACCGCAGCCACGCTATTATTGGTAGGTTCGGCTGTCTACCGGGATTCGTGCGTTTTGGAACTCTCCGGCAAGCCAGCCATGGGACACAATCTGAACCAGAAGAACGCGCAGGGAAACGGAGAAGTTCAAAACCGTCACCGCGTATGAGGGTAGTCGAATGTATGCAGTGATCCGCACTGGCGGAAAGCAGTACCGCGTAGCCCCGGGCGACGTGTTGAAGGTGGAGAAGCTCGCGCATCAGGACGGTGCAGTTGAGTTCTCCGATGTGCTTGCCGTCTCAGGCGATGCGGGCAGCTTCGAGCAGTCGCTCGAAGGCGCCAAGGTGACCGGAACCGTCGTCGGCGAAGGCCGCGGCGCGAAGATCCTGGTCTTCAAGTTCAAGCGCAAGAAGCAGTACAAGCGCATGCAGGGACACCGGCAGGCCTTCACCGAGATCAAGATCGGCGAGATCTCGGTTGGCGGCAAGAGCTTCAAGGCCTAAGCACTTCGGCACCAGAGTGTGAACGAAGCATTCTGCACAAGAGCGTGAACGAGCCACGGGCCGGCGCGCATGAGGGATAGAAATGGCACATAAAAAAGGTTTAGGATCGTCCAAAAACGGGCGCGACTCCAATGCACAACGCCTCGGCGTCAAGCGCTTCGGCGGCGAGACTGTCACCGGCGGCTCCATCCTGGTTCGTCAGCGTGGAACCCCACTCAAGCCGGGCCTGAACGTCGGCCGCGGCAAGGACGACACCCTGTTCGCCAAGGTGTCTGGCATCGTCAAGTTCCAGGATCGCGGTCAGCAGGGGCGTTTCGTCTCCATCGTGGTCCCCGAAGCAGCCGCAGAGACTGTTGCCGCGTAACCTCGCGTTGAGGGACAGCGTCCCAATGAAGGCTGGAGAGAACGGGCTCGGGGAATAAACTCCTCAGCCCGTTTCTCGTGCGTGGGTCTGTCTTACGCCCACGGCGCATCAGGAACACATCAGTCGGTTGAACTCTCCCCGGCTAAGTCTGGAATACATCCCCGAACCTTGCATGTGTCAGCGAGTTGATCGTTTCCGATCAACCGTCCTCTTTCCCTTACCGGTGTTCTTGAGGATGACTCAGGGGTGGGACTGCCAAAATCAACAACTTGTGATTGAATGGCTTCCAACGGTTAGTCCGAGGCGATCGCGCCCCGGTCAGCGCCGTACTTTATCTGTAGATTTGCCTGGGCCCCAACGTTGGAACTGACGCTGCGTGCCCGGATGCCATCGGTACCGCAGCATCGGTGCCGCTGGAGTAACATCCGTGAGCTTCTTCTCCTGGTTTGACGACCGAACGTTGATGGCATGCTTCTGCATGCTCGTGACCGTCTTCACGTTCATGTTAATGGCGATGCATGCGCTGCATCCCCGGCTGCCCGGCCTCGCTTCCGTCACGGTCGGCTTTTCTGCCGGCGCGATCGCCACCATCCTGCTCTTTGCCCAGGATCGCATTCCGCTCGACCTGGCGTTCGCAGGCGGTGGAGGCTTCTCCTTGGTGTCGTCCATCTTCATCTACCGTGGCGTTCTGCAATTCTGCCTCTATGAGCGGCCAACATCGGGAGCCGGGACCCTCTCATCACCTGACTCTGCCAGCCCGACCCTCAACCTGCTCCCGCTGGTCTATGCCGTCGGCGTCCTGGCCTTCGCCGTCCTGACCTGGTTCACCTTCGTAACTCCCAACGAAGCGATGCGCGTCATCGTCATCGCCGGCGCAATGGCAATTACACGCTCAATCATCAGCTGGACCCTTCTGCGGGGCGCTCGCGGCCGTTGGCACCTGATTGCGCTCGGTGTCACCGTCGGCGCAGTTGCGTTCGTCATGACCCTCCAGGCGCTTCGAGGGGCACTCTTTGCCAGCGACATACAACACCTCGAACCCACGCACCTGGAGACGCCGTCCCTCCTCTTCGGCGTGCTCATGGTCTGTATTCAGGGAGTTCTCTACCTGATGATGTTCGGCGGCATGGTCACCGAATCCATCCACGAACAGGCGCATCTTGATTACCTCACCGGCATCCTCAACCGCCGTGGAATCGAGAACTCGCTCGGTGCGGAGGTGGCGCGCACATGCCGCACCGGCATCCGCTTCTCCATGCTGCTCATCGACATCGACCACTTCAAAATGATCAATGACCGCTGCGGACATGCTTTCGGCGACGAGTCCTTGCGCCTGGTGGCACAAACCGTGTTGAGCGCCATCCGCATCGACGATCGACTCGGGCGCTTTGGCGGCGACGAATTCATGGTGCTGCTCCCGCAAACCGACGGCGCCCAGGCGTTACGCATCGCGTCCAGAATCGTCGAGAAGATCCGCTTGCTTCAACACAACATCAAGGGTCAGCCCATGACGGTCAGTATCGGCGCAACCTGCTGCGGGTCTGACGAAGATGGGCGAGACGTGACCACGCGCGCGGATGCAGCGCTCTACGAGGCGAAACGAAGCGGACGCGATTGCGCACAGCTCAATCTGGGCCAGATAGCGGACGCAACGCGAACTTCTAATGAGGAGCCTCTCGGTCTCGAGTCCAAAGAGCCTTCCCGCTCGGTGTTGATGCCGGGCGGATCGTTGCCGAGTGAAGCCTGACGGTCTACCATCTGCTTTGTGGACGTTCCTTACAAAAGACCGAAGCACCCACTGCACGCCACCCCCGAGGCCGAGCGCCTGGTTTCGGCGGCCGCGACGCTCGACGACGATGCCGCCTTCGAGCTCAAGCTGCGTCCGCAAAAACTGTCCGAGTTCATCGGACAAACCAAGGCCAAACAGCAACTGGCCATCGCCCTCGAAGCAGCAAAGTCTCGCGGCGAAGCGCTCGATCACGTACTGCTCTTCGGCCCGCCGGGACTCGGCAAGACCACGCTCGCCACCATCATCGCAAACGAGATGAGTGCCCCCTTCCAGCAGACCAGCGGTCCCGCCCTCCAGATTCCGGGCGATCTCACCGCGATCCTCTCCAACATCAAGGACAGACAAGTTCTCTTCCTCGACGAAGTTCACCGCCTCCAGCCAGTCCTCCAGGAGAAGCTCTACACCGCTCTCGAGGACTACCGGCTTGATATCATGATCGGCCAGGGGCCCTCCGCCCGCACCTTCGAGCTCGACATTAAACCCTTTACCTTCGTCGCCGCAACCACCCGCCCCGGCCTCCTCAGCTCGCCCATGCGTGCCCGCTTTGGCATCCTGCTGCGCCTCGAGTTCTACACCGACGACGAACTCCGTTTCGTCGTCGAACGATCGGCCGAAGTGCTGAATGTCCCCATAGACCGCGACGGCGCCGCCGAGATTGCCATGCGCTCCCGCGGCACACCCCGTATCGCCAACCGCCTCCTGCGGCGCGTCCGCGACTACGCTCAGGTGCGCGCAGCCGGAAAGATCGACCGGGCAACCGCCAACGCAGCGCTTGAACTACTCGAAGTCGACGCCCATGGCTTCGACGAGCTTGACCGCCGCCTGCTCCGTACCATCATCGAAAAATATGACGGTGGCCCTGTCGGCTTAAACACATTGGCAGCAGCCTTAGCCGAAGAACAAGATGCCCTTGAAGAGGTCTACGAACCCTTCCTCATCCAGATTGGCTTCCTCGATCGCACCCCTCGCGGTCGCGTCGCCACCAAGCTCGCTTACGAGCACCTCAACATCGAAATGCCCCGCAAGATGAGCCTCTTTTAGCCAGCGGAGACTCCTATGGCTCTTGATGAACCCTAAAAGGAATCCGCTTTCAGCTATCAGCAAGCATTCGTGTTCGTGGATTTATACAAAAAGCCTCAGGTCGCACCATCTTTCTCCCGAACGACCGTGGATGAATTTTTTCTCCGCTTGAATTCGCGAAAGCGACCCATGCGCCCCGATTCGGCGTCCTATCGTCCTGTGAAGCGCACTTGCGCCAAGGAGACATATGCCTTACCTCGAACTCGAAGACGAAACGGAACTCTTTTTCAATGACTGGGGCTCCGGTGACCCCGTCATCCTCATCCATGGCTGGCCGCTCACCTCCGCCATGTGGGAGCATCAGGCCTCGTTCCTCGTCGAAAACGGCTACCGCGTCATCACCTACGACCGCCGCGGCTTCGGTAAGTCCTCCCAGCCCTTCGACGGCCACAACTACGACACCCTCGCCGACGACCTCGCCGAGTTGATCAACGCACTCGATCTCACGAACGCCACGCTGGTCGGCTTTTCAATGGGCGGCGGCGAAGTCGTTCGCTACCTCAGCCGTCACGGCTCGTCCCGCATCGCGAAGGCTGTCCTGGTCTCATCCGTTGCACCGTTCATGCTCAAAACCGACGACAACCCCGACGGGACCGACCCCAAGACCTTCGATGAGTTTCGCGAGAACCTGCGTAAAGACCGCTTTGCCTTCCTGAATGAGTTTGGTCCCAAGTTTTACGGACGCTCGGCAATCCACCACACCGTATCCGAAGCCTGGCTCAACTGGACCTTCGCCCTCGCTATTCAGGCCTCGCCCAAGGCCACCATCGACGACGTCACCGCCTTCTCCTCCACCGACTTCCGCCAGGAGATGCGCTCGCTCACTACGCCCTTCCTCGTCATCCACGGCACCAGCGACTCCACCGTGCCGATTGATGCAGCCGGACGCGCCGCAGCCAAAATCCTCCCCAATGCCACGCTCCTCGAGTACGATGGTGAACCGCACGGCCTCTTCGCCACCGCACCCGACAAGCTCAACGCCGACCTGCTCAACTTCCTCGGTGGCGACCGCAACACGGTTCCCAGACTCACGCAGATCTAACGCCAGCCAACAAACGGGGTGCCCCATGTCTCGCTTCTGAGACATGGGGTTGTTAAAGCAGCCGGCCGCCGCAGACAGGATTGAACTTCCGACGTGAAGTCCGAAAGAGCTCTGCGAGGAGTGACTCCAAACTGGAAAACTGGTAACTCTAGACGCGAAATCCTGCGATCCAGCTCAAACCACCTTACCCCGCAAAGCCTCCGCAAGCCGCCCACCACACCTCGTCAATCGCGCCTCGGCCTCCACCTTCCCCAATCCCAGAATCCGTATCACAATGGCCGTCTTCACACCGCCCGCCTGCTCCAGAAGCTGCGCAGCTTCGTCTCTGGAGCAGCCTGTTGCCTCTGCGATGATCCGTTCCGCCCGATCGACCAGCTTCGCGTTCGTTGGCTGCACATTGACCATCAAATTCCCGTACACGGCGCCTGAACGGATCATCACCCCGGTCGAAATCATATTCAGCACCAGCTTGGTCGCCGTCCCCGCCTTCATGCGCGTCGAGCCCGTCAACACCTCCGGTCCTGTCGCAATCTCGATCGCAATCTCTGCCAGCGAAGCCATTCGCGAGCGCTGTTCCGCGCCGCCCGCACACGTCAGCGCGACCGTCAGCGCCTGGAGCTCCGACGCATACGCGAGCGCGCCCAACACATAGGGTGTTCGCCCGCTCGCCGCAATTCCGATTACGGTGTCGTGCTCACCCAGCCCAAACGGACCCAGGTCCCGTCCTCCGGCCTCAGGCGAATCCTCACTCGACTCTGACGATCTGCGCAGCGCCGAGTCTCCCCCCGCGATCAACCCGACAAACAGGCCCGGCTGCACCGAAAACGTCGGCGGACACTCACTTGCGTCGAGCACCCCCAACCGCCCACTCGTTCCTGCTCCGACATAAAAGAGACGCCCACCCCGCGCAAACCGCTCCGTCACCGCGTCGACGACTTCCGCAACCTGCGGCAGCACAGCCCGCACCGCGGCCGCAACCGTCGCGTCTTCGTCGTTGATGACGGAAAGCATCTCTACTGTCGATAGCTCATCAATGCAAGCAGAACGCGGATTACGCGCCTCAGTCGGCAACGCGGCAAGGTGTTCATGTGCGGGATTTATCGATAAAGGAATGGCAATCTCTCCTTTCGGAGTGTAGACCTTCGCGCAAAAGGGTAGTCACCCGCGCGCGCCTGACCGCCCGCATCGCTTCCATCACGTTCAATATTGCCCATAGCGGCCACGCACTGACTCGAGCAGTTTGGCCGAGTCATACCCCAACCCATCCTTGAACACGATCTCCACGTTCTCGATATCCTCAATGTGCGTCGACGGATCACCCCTCACCACCACCAGATCCGCGTTCTTGCCAACCGCAATCGACCCGATCCTGTCCTGCTTCCCCTCATAGGTCGCGCCGTTCAGCGTGGCGATCTTGATCGCCTCGAGCGGCGTGAACCCGCTTTGGACCAGCAGCTCGATCTCCCGCTGATCGCCAAACCCCGGCAGTACATGACCGTCGCCGGTCGGGTCCGGCCCCGCGAGCAACAGCCCGCCTGCAGCCACGAAACGCCGCTCCAGCTCCTGCCCGGTCTTGAACTCCTTCAACGCCTTTGCCGCGCCCGCCGGATCCTTCGCCGCATGCGCCGCCTGCGCACTGCGGGTAAACAGATACTGCTCCCGCGAAGGTGCGCTCATCGTGTCGAACAGTCTCTGTGACATCGGCGGCATGCCTGCCTCGCTCTCGAACACTGGCAGCGTACTCGTCACGGCCACATGATCCTTCACCAGCAGCGCGATCAACGCCTTTGCCGCCGGCCCATCCGGGTCCATCGCATCCATCGTGGGCCCACCCACGGTATCAGGGCACCTATCCGGCGTCTTCCCCGGGTCAAGCTGCGTATTCACGAAAAATCCATGCTCCAGGTCGTCAATCCCAAGCTCCGCCGCCTCCGGATACGTCACCGCACACAGATGCCCCGTGATCTTCAGCCCCTTTGCATGCGCCTCGTCGATCGCAGCCTTCAGCTCCGCTCGCGTGATGTACATGTAAGCCTTGAAGCTGGTCACTCCCTGCGCCGCCCAGAAGTCGACCATCGCCTTTGCATCGGCCGGCCCGGTCAGCTGGTGCATCTGGATAAACGGGCTGCCCTGTCCCTCGAGATACGGCCCCGTCACATCAAGGTGCGGTCCCGGCAAATGCCCCGCATCGATCTCGTTGCGCAGATTGATATCCGTGTACGTCTCGACCGAACCGGTCGTCCGCAGCGTCGTCACGCCGTTCGCAAGGTACATCCGAGGCGCTGAAAACGTCATCTGCGGCACCAGCAATGGCGGCTGCGCGTCATGCCGGTCGGAGTCCGCGTCCGGCCGTGCAATCCAGTAAAGATGGTCATGCATCCCCACAATCCCCGGAAAGATCGTGCGTCCGGTCAGATCAAGCACCTGCACTCCCGCCGCAGGCGCACCTGTAGAAGCTGCAATCGTCGCGATCTTTCCCTTCTCGATCGTCACATCCTGATCTTCAAGCGGACGCGCCCAGTCCCATCGATCATCCGCACATGCCGCAGCACGATCTCACCCGGCTTCACCCGAAGATACTCCGCCATCGTAGGCGAAATCTCCTGCGCCATCGCACCCAATGCAGAAAACAACACGATCGTTCCCACAACGAAGACACGTCTCATCCGGCAATCATAACTCCCACGCGCGGAGCGCCAGCACTCAACGAAATAGGCCGTTCGGCGCCAGGCCGCACTTGTTGCCACATCCTGCAGCATGCAACTTCCCGATGCGGGAAGCGAATCGAGCCTCACGGCCTCTTTTTACGCCGTTGGTGCAATCTTTGATCTACTCTTTCGCTATCCAGAGAGATCACAGGGCAGTAACAGCTAGAACTGCGAATGTACTGCGTAGCCCGGTTGAAAGCAGGTGGAGCCTTGAAAAGAGCAATCGGTACACGAGCCCTCAGTTCTCCCTCGTGCGCCAACGCAGGACCAGCAACGCGCGCTGAACTATACCGATGGCAACGCATAGCGTCGGAGCAGCTACGCGCCGAAGCGAGAATTACCGAAGCGCACACCAGGCTGAAAGACGTGTTGGAATCGCCCCTGGAGGGCATCTTCAAGCTTCGTCTCGACTGGACGATCGCCTACGCGAATCGGCAGGCTCTCCTCCTCGGGACGGAACTGGTGCTCGAGAAAAGCTATTGGGAGTGTTATCCCGCAACCCGCGGAACCATTCTGGAAGATAGTTTCGTCCGCACCATGCGGGATCGAGTCATGACCGAGTTCGAGATTCTGGGCGATCGTTCCGGCCAGTGGTTCCATGTGCATTGTTTTCCTGCCGAGGAAGGCGGGATGAGCGTTTTCTTCACTCCACTCACCGCCCGCAAACAGCTGGAAGAGGAGTTGTTCACCGAGCTTCTATTACGCAAGGAACACGAGGATGCGGTCATACGCACCAACGAGAGCCTGAATCACATCCTCGACTCCACCTCAGAAGGCATCATGAAGATCGATCCGCAATGGACAATTCTTTATGCGAACCGACAGGCCCGGGAGATCGCACCGAAGATCAAGGTGGGCACGAACTTCTGGACAGAATATCCGGAGCTCGCAGGAACCCCCGTCGAAGACCATCTTCGTTCCTGCATGAAGGAGGGGGTGGAAGTGCGTTACGAGACCTACTACCCGCCATACGACCAATGGTTCGATGTGAAAGCCTTTCCCACGCCGCGCGGCATCAGTCTCTTTTACCGGGTAACCACCGCTGAAAAGAAGCTGGCGGAGCAGCTCGCAGCGGAGCGTGCGCTGCACGAGCGCCGCATCCAGATCCTCAGCCATATGGCAGGTGGACTTGCACAGGAGCTCTGCGACCCGCTTGCGATCATCCACACTACCGCTTGCGACCTGAAGCGAAAAGCGCACGATCAGCCGGCTCTATCTCCATCGGACGTGCTCCAGGCTGCCGACCTGCTTGTCCAGATCTCCGAGCGCGCGGTTCAGATCTTGCGCGGACTTCAAGGCTTCCCCCAGGACTCGAAAACGATCCGATCGAGTACGCCTCCGTAAACGAGATCATGGACCAGGATTCACGCTGAAAGCTCTGACAGTAGAGTCGAAACGTCTGCGCCCAGCACCGGATGGATCCACTTCGGGGCAATCTCGGCCAGCGGTACGAGAACGAACGCTCGCTCGTGCATCGCGGGATGAGGGAGCGTCAATTCTTGACTCTCGATCACAACATCTTCATAGAAGATCAGATCCAGATCGATGACGCGCGGCCCCTTCGCGGGAACGTGCGCGCGGTTCCGTCCCATCCGCTGCTCGATTGCCAGCAGTTCGTGTAAGAGTTCGATCGGCCGAAGGCTCGTTTGCAGGAGCAGCGCTCCGTTGAGGAAGCGAGGTTGATCAACAAAGCCGACCGGCGCCGTGTCAACCAGGTGGGATGTGGCAAGGACCCGTCCGAGAACGCCGACCGCCGTGATGGCAGTTTGAAGGGCCTGTTCGCGGTCACCGAGGTTCGAGCCTAGCGCGATCCCGGCAAGAAATGAGCCGTCCTCAGGCATGCGCCGGCGAAAGATGGAGCAGCGGCGCTTCCAACCCGCGTGCCGAGTTCAGCGGCGACGGATCGTAGCCATGAGCGAACTCCCAAGCTGATCGGTCGCGCATCAACTTCTGGACCAAGGCCGTGTGCATGGCATGGCCCGCCCGTTCGGCAACCACCCGCCCCTGGATCCGCCTTCCGGCGAGGGCGAGATCGCCGATGAGGTCGAGCACCTTGTGCCGCACAAACTCATCCTCAAAGCGGAGAGGACCGTTCTGAATCTTCTTGCCGGCAACAATAATCGCGCACTCCTCGGAAGCGCCGCGAATTAATCCCATGTTCCGCAGCATGGGCTCATCTTCCTTGAACCCGAAGGTGCGTGCCGGCGCGATGTGGAGCGCGTAGTCACCAATGGCAAGGTCGCCGCGGAAGTTGGCGCAACCAATCGGTTCCGGAAAATCAATACTGTAATCGATCGTGTAGCCCGTGCCGGGATAAACCCCAATGAACTTCGAGCCATCCCGCACCTCGACCTCTTTGAGCACCTTCAGGTACTCGCGACGCCGGCGCTGTACGCGCAAACCAGTCGACTCAAAAGCCTGCACATACGGCAGGGCCGAGCCGTCCAGTATCGGGACTTCAAGGTTATCCACCTCGACAATCACGTTATCCACGCCGAAACCGATGAGCGCGGAGAGCAGGTGTTCCGTCGTCTGAATCAGCACCGATCCGCGCATCAACGAGGTCGCATAGCTGACTTTAGCGATATTGCGTCCGTTCGCCGGAATCTCGAAGTTGTCCAGGTCAGTCCGCCGGAAGACGATACCAGAACCTGCAGGTGCGGGAACTAACCGCATGTGAACGGTTGCTCCGCTATGCAGGCCAACCCCGCTAAAGCTGATGTCGGATTGAAGGGTCCGCTCCAGGTGAGCCGGACCTGCGCTCTCATTCAAGCCTAATCGTCTCCGTACCTGCAAGAGAAAGACTACACGGGGACACAAAGGTTGTAGTGTGGCAAATCCGACACAGTGACCGGACAGGTAACCGGCCGTCTCACCGCATTAGGAGTGCGGTTCTAGCTGAGCAACTTCGGCCAGAAGTGCGATGGTCCGGGAAATCGGCAGGCCAACCACGTTGAAGTAGTCGCCTTCAATCCGCGGGATCCAACGCGCGGCGTACCCCTGGATCGCGTACGCTCCCGCCTTGTCGAGCGGTTCACCGCCTGCCACATAGCTCGCTATCTCCTCCTCGCTAAGTACAAGGAAGGTCACATGCGTAATCTCGATCGCTGAGACGAGACCCGCGCGCGCCGAGGAGATGGCTGCGAGACCCGTCATCACCGCGTGCGTCCTGCCCGAGAGCAGTCCGAGCATCCGCCTGGCGTCCGCGGCATTCACCGGCTTGCCCAGGATGACACCATCCGGCAAGACAACCGCGGTATCTGCCGCGAGGACAATTCGCGGATCGCCCACTCCCGCGTCGTATAGCGAACATACGGCCTGCGCTTTTTCGACGGCCAACCGCTCAACGTACGCGGCAGCGGCCTCCCCGGGCAGAGGAGATTCGTCGATATCGGCAGCACGCACCTCAAAGTCAAGTCCAGCCTGTGCCAGAAGCTCGCGGCGGCGCGGCGACGCCGACGCCAGGATGAGACGTTCAAGAAACGGCATCAACTTGCCGCCTCCACAGAGATCGTGAGAACCATCGTGTGTGCCGCGCCCGGCTCGAGCACGATGGCGTCGGTCGCCGTGTTCGCCGCTTCCACGCACAAAAAGTGCGGCCAGTCGTCGGGCCCGAGATCGGTCAGCGGAGCCGACCCCTCTGGCCACGGATTCCATACGACGGCGGTCGAGGAGTTCTGCTTATCGATGTGGAGGACGCGCTGGTTCTTCTCATCCCGAATCGCAACGGGATGAGAATTCTCAGGGAAGACGCGGTCAGAAAACTCGGTAAGTTGCAGCGGGGCATCCGGCGCGTGCTTCAATGCGCCCCCATCGCGTTTATCGAGATACTCCGTGCTCTCAAGTCCGCTGATTGCAGCCCGGTGTACGTCGCCGACCGCAAAATAGCTATGGAGCGCCTCTTCATAGCGCAGCGGTTCCGTGCCAAGGTTCGCCACCGTAAGCCGCAGCGTCAACGTGCGCCCGAGCATCACCTCGTACGCCACGCGAAAGGAGTCGAAGCCGAGCGAGCGGCTCAGCTCGTCTGGCCCGAGCACGAACGTCAGCTGTAGCCGGTCGCCATCGCCCGCATCAGGCATCAGCGCGGCGAACGCAAGCTCCCAGGGCGAGATGCGCGCGAACCCATGCGAAGGGCCAGTTCCGCCATCACTGCGGGGCCCAAACCAGGGAAAGCAGATGGGAATGCCACCGCGGATCGCCTTCCCCTGCGTAAATGCAGAGCGCTCGCTGAGGAACAGGACCGGTTCTGATCCAGCCGGTTGCCACTCAGTTAGGTGCGCACCTTGCAGATAAACGGTCGCAGCGCAGGAGGGAAGCGTCACCCGTGCACGCGTCAACTCACCGTGCTCCTCGAAGTGCAGCACTCCTTCGAGCCCAAAGTTTTCGTTCAGTTCGTCTGCTTTCATCGCCATCCCAGTGTACGGCGCATCCAACGGCCATGATCAAGGCGTTGTTGTGCGATATCGATGGGACGCTCGTCCAGAGCAACTGGCTGCACGCGCAGGCATGGCAGGTGGCGCTTGGCGCCGTGGGCATTCATTGTGAACTGGAAGATGTCCGCCGACAGATCGGCAAAGGCGGCGACGAACTCATCCCTGTCTTCGTTCCCTGGTGGAAGCGCAAGCACGTCGAGAAGCCGCTCAAAGAGTTTCGCAGCCTGGTCTTCCAGCAGGAGTACCTGTCGCAGGTGAAGCCAATCCCGCGTGTCCGCGAGTTTCTCCTGCGCCTGCGCGACGCCGGCATACGCCTTTCGCTTGCAAGCTCCGCCAGCAAAGAGGACCTGCTCACCTACAAGAAGATCGCTCAAATGGAAGACCTGATTGAGGAAGAGAGCTCAGCCGACGACGCGGAACATTCCAAGCCGCACCCCGACATCTTTGAAGCCACGCTCAAGCGACTTGGACTCAAACCGTCCGAAGTCCTTGCTCTCGGCGACACTCCTTACGACGCCGAAGCTGCCGGCCACGCGGGGATCTGGACGATCGGCGTGACCACCGGCGGCTGGAGCCGCAAGGAGCTCCTCGCGGAGGGCTGCATCGAGGTCTACGAAGACGTGGGCGACCTACTCGACCACTTCGATCAGAGCGCCTTGGTACGGTAGAGCCGAGCTCGTCCACGTTCGAACGACACGATAACAGCACAGTCTAAGCTGACCAGGCTAGAAGCTTAGCCTCGCCCCGAACTGAAACTGTCTCATGTCGCTGGCGGCAGTCTCCTGTCCGGCGCTCGTGTAAAGCAGATTCACGTCGAGCGTGTTGTTCTTATTGATCAGGTTGAAGCCGTCCGCGGTAATCTGCAGCGCGAGATGATCCCGCAACTGTAGCGCTTTCGCGATCCGCAGGTCGGTAAACGCAACCATCGGCTTGACTCCAGCATTGCGCCCCAGGCTGCCATTGAAGAAGCTCGTGTTGGCTCCGTCGATCGGCCCGGCATCCGCGTAGCATGGCAGGTTCAGCGCGCCCGTCGGCGAATACTTTGAAAGCACCGGCGCATTGCCGCAGCTCGTTGTACCAGATCCTGGCGCAACCGCGTTCGGCCGGTCGGTGAGCGGGTCAAAGTCAAAGTTGGTGTCCGTTCCCGTGAGGATGTTGAAGGGCCTGCCTGAACTGACCTCGATGATCGGCGCAACCGTCAGCCCCGAGAACACGCCGGGCAGGAAGCCCGACCCCAGCATCTTGCCGCTGATGTGCCCGCTGTTGTACACGCCCGACATCACGAGCCGATGGCGCTGGTCGAAGCTCGAGGTGGAGCGATCGGCGTTCGGGGCGAGATTGCTCTGCGGCGCATCGGAGGTGCTGACGACATCCGTTGAATCGTCGATCGCATGCGACCAGGTATAGGAGACGAGAAACTCGTAATTCGCCGAGAAGCGCTTGCGCAGATTCACCGAAAGCCCGTTGTAGCTGGAGGTGCCGGTCGTCAGGTTCGGCGTCATGTCGTCGAACGGAACCCGGATGCCGATGCCAAGGTTCTCGGTCGCCGCAATCTGTTCCGCGAGCGCAACGCACTGGCCGCCGCCCTGCGCGGTGATGAAGTTCGCTAGAGACGTATTCAGCCCGGACCGGCGAAAAAAGTTCAAGAGCGGCGGCGCCACATACGGACCCTGCGGCCCGATCCCACATGGATTGACACCCGAAGCCGTCGCCACTGTCAGCGGACTGGACGTTGCGTCTGCGGTTCCTGGCTGGGCCGTTCCCGCGTTCACCGCAGCCACCGCGGCGCGCCAGTTTGCCGTCAGCAAAGCCGGATTCACCGGGTTCACGTTGATCGGCCGATTCAGGTGCCGGCCGCCGGTCAGATTATAGGCAACATTCAGCAGCAGGTTATGCCCGAGATCCTGTTCGATCCCCACCGAAGTCTGCTGCACATACGGCGTGCGATAGTTCAGGTCGGCCGGAAGCCCGGACGGCAGGATCGCCAGGGGAAATCCCGCGCTCAGATAGTTCTGGTTCACGAAGAGCGAGTTCGCATTGTTCGGGTCGAATCGCTGCTGCGCGGGCAGGTAGTTGAGTCCTGCGACTGGCAGGCAGTTCGCGTTCGAAAGCGTACCTTGAAACGTGTTCGAGGCGTTCAGGTTCAGCGGGCTGACGGTGCTCGCCGCATTGCAAGGCGCACCGCCGCCCAGGATCACCAGCGGCACCGTATTCGCATTGAAGACCTCTGATTGCGACTCCAGGTTGCCGGGTGCGCGATCGTAAAATAGCCCGTAGTTCGCTCGCAGCACCGTGCGTCCCCTGCCGGTTACATCCCACGCGGCGCCGAGCCTCGGTGCGATGTTCGTGTCGCGCAATGGGATCCCCTCGCGGATACCGTACAGCTTCTCCGCCTGCGTCGTCTCGGGGTTGAGCGCGCCCGTGGTCGGAAACGCTTCAACGTCATAGCGAATACCGTAGTTGAAGGTCACGTGGCCCACATGCCACGAGTCCTGCACGAACGCCCCCAGCACCTTCAGGTCGTATTTGAAACGTGTTTGGCCAATCCCCTGGGCGAACGATTGCGGTAATCCCAGCCCATACGCCTGAACCGCCGAGAACCCCGGCAATCCTGCAAGCGCAGACGAAACATCCGTAGCATTGAGCGCCGCGAACGAATAGTCGCCACCACCATAAAGCTGACCCTGGATCAGATTGATCGGGATGTAACGCAGATCGATCCCTGTCTTGGCCGTATGTCCCCCAACGATACGGGTGAAGTTATCCTGAAACTGCGATTGGTCTTCCACCCGGTTCACTACCGAAAAAGGCGTCTTCCCAAAATAGGCAAAGCCCGGGATATTCACCGCAGTTCCACTCCCGCCATCGGCGTTATTGTTCGAGAACAACACCGGATGCCGCGCAAACTGAAATCGCGCCTCGTTCACCGAGTTGGCGTCTAGCAGAAGCGTATGCTGCACGAGCACCGACCAGTCGTGCGAGCTCGACGTGGCCGTGCGCGAGAAGCTGTTCTCGCCCAGGTTCTGATTCGCGGCGTTCTCCTGGATACCGCTCACGAAGCTTGGTCCGGCTGTGCCGCGCAGCAGCAGCTGCTGCCTGCCGGTCAGCCTGTGGTCGATACGCATGGAGTAAAGCTCGGACTTCTCCGTTATGGGAAAGTTCCCAATGAGCGAATTCAACGGCACATAGGAGGTCGGCGTGGCCGCACCTGAGGTGGTAAAGTTGTTCGCGCCGATCGTCGGCTGCAGGAATGCCGGGTTCTTTCCCGTCAGCGCAAGCGAAGAACTGCCGCCCACCAGAGCGATGTACTGTGCGATCCCCGGCGTCGTCGCGGGAAGTGCGGCTAACGCAGCCTGCTGCTGTGGCGTTCCCTGGATCGTCAGCGCACCCGCCGGCGCGCCGAAGTACTTGCTGACGTCAATGTTCACTAGCCCGAAGTTGTCCGCACCAATGGTCGAAAAGCCCGACTCCTCGCGCCGCGTAAGCTCGGTGCCAAAAAAGTAGAAAGTCTTATCCGGCCGAATCGCGCCACCGATCGTGAAGCCTGCCTGCACCCGCGTGTAGGCCGGCTGGTACGTGTCCGAGAACGGGTTCGTCGCCTGGATGTACCGGTTACGCAGGAAGCCGAATGCCGAGGCGTGTGTATCGTTCGTACCTGACTTTGTAACGATATTCACCACACCGCCCGATGCGCGCCCATACTCGGCGGCAAAGCCGTTGGTGATGATCTGGAACTCCTGCACCGCGTCCTGCGACACCGTCTCCCGTGTGCCGCCCGAGATGTAGTCCCCTACGTCCGCCCCATCTAAATTGATCGAGTTCGAACGTGCCCTTGCACCGCCAAAGTTCAGTCCCGAAGTAGGAATAGCCCCGACCGAGGGCGCAGCATCGCGCGCTATCTGCGAGTTGGTGAGCGTGAAGTTGATATAGTTGCGACCGTTGGTCGGCAGGTTCGTGATGCGAAGCTGATCGACTGTCGTCGACTGCGACGAACGTTCCGTCTCGATGATCTCGGCATCGGCATTGACCACAACCTTCTGCTCCACACTTCCAAGCGCAAGCGCGAACGGCAGATTGCCCTGCTCGCCCACCGTTAGGACGACGTTGTTCTGCACCGCCTGTTCAAACCCGTTCGCCCTGACCGTAAGGGTGTACGTTCCCGGTGGCAGCTGCAGCAGCTGATAGTTGCCGGCCGCATCGGTCACGTCGCTGCGCGAAAAGCCCTTTGTAGAATCAATTGCGGTGACGGCCGCCCCGGGAATAATGGCACCGGTCGGATCCTTGACGGTGCCGTTCAACTGCGCCGACGAGATGCTCTGCGCACCCGCGCCTGGTGGCAGCATCAGGTTCGACAACCAGAGCGCACCCGCAAGCGCCAGCGCACACGGAAGACGAAGCCCGAGCGACCGAAGATTCGACACGAAAAGAGACATGGCAACGAACTCCAGGTGCCGCTTCGCGAGCCAGAGCGCCTGTCATGCGACAGGTCGCTTTGGCTGCAGCGCGGCGAACAATGTAAGCGACGGGGAGTTCTACATGAATGAGCATTCAGTAGGCAAGTGCAAAGCAGAGTCCGTTGCAGGCACCTCACCTTAAACCACCTGCTAGGGCGCAGCCAGGATCCGGCTCACCTGGTTCAACGCCAGCATCGACCGCGCCAGTCGCCGACCCGAGATCGAGAAGCTCGATCCTTCCTGGATCGCCGCTGCGCTCGCACCATAGTCTTTTCTTGCAAGCAATAAGGCGACCTCCATCATCTCTGCGTGAAAGTCCTGATGATTGCGCGATACCTCTTCAAACTCGGCTGACGCGCCGAGCTCTGTAACTTCCTGCGCGGCCAGCCAACGGCCGATCGGGCAGAGCTCCTGGTGCACGATCTGGTTGATCTGCTCCACGCTCAGCGGCTTGCGCGTGAACACGGCAGCCCATAACGTCAGCTTCCACTTCTCATGGCGCGCGATGAGTTCTTTCGCAGTAAGTAGCTCCTCGATGTCGGCCATGTTCACTCTCCCAAAGAGGGAATCGGCAAACTAACTCTTTTAACGAGCCATGAGACGCTTCATGACGATCACCACCACCAACTTTGCTTCCGATGAGCAAGCTACTTGTCTCGTTTGCCGTAAGGACACATCTTCAACAGCGGACACTCCTTACAGCGCGGCTCCGCAAACGTGCAAAGCGTTTGCGCGTGCAGCTTTACAAGCGAGTGGTGCTCATCCAGCATCGCGGCGTCCCAATCTGCAGGGATAATCCGCATGAGCCGGGTCTCGGTCATTCCCGCATCGGCACGCGGGGTCAGGGCAAGCCGCTGCGCCACACGAAGATGATTGGCATCGACGCAGAGGGCGCGCCGGCGCAGCGTCGAGAAGTTCACCACGGCGGCCGAAATCTGAGGGCCTACGCCCTCAAACTGTTCCAGCCATTCGCGAATCTTCTCGGTCCTGTACTTGGCCAGGAAATCCAGCGTCAGCGAACCATAACGCGCTGTAATCTGCAGCAGCGCCGTCTTCAGACGCGGAGCCTTCACCTCGGGAAAGGTGACCACCGCGATCGCCTGTTCGATGTCACCGAGGGGCGCATCGCGCAGGTCCTCCCAGGTCGCATACTGCCGGCGCAGATCGCGCATCACCTGGTGCGACTCCTCCGTCTTGGTGCGCGAAGAGAGCAGCGAATAGATGAACTGCGTCAGCGGATCCCAGGGTTCGCGCGGCGGCGGCGCACCATAGTGCGCCAACAGCAGCTGCTGCATCTCGGGCAATCTCGGATCGGGCCTGTGCTGGGGATCGTCAGGAAACAGTGCTGCGGGCTGCATCTCTTCGATTCTAGAGCACACAAGAACAACCGGACTGCCCGCGCAACCTCACATCGCCGCGGAAGCCGGAGGCGTGCCCCTGCACTTCCAGGGAGCCCAGCCCTTCTGTACCAGGGTGATGTCGAACTCGCTCCGGTAAACTCCTCACAACTGATCGGAATCCTAGCCCTCAGAAGATAAAGCGAGGATTTCCATGAAAAACGATCAGGAGCGGCTCGATGCGGGCTCCGAACCAGAGCGCACTCAGCCGGAAGCGAATGCCACCGATCCCGAGAGCCGCGACACTGTCTCCCGGCGCAGCTTCGTCGGTGCCGCTGCGCTTGCGGGCGCCGGTCTCGTCACCGCGCACACCGCGCTTGCCCAGAACCGTTCCCAGACGCTGGCGGGCCGGCAGGGCGATAACGCGAGCGATCCCGGTCCTGAAAACAAGCCCCTGCTCGACGAGAATCCAGACGCCAACCTCCCGCCATTCACCGATACAGGTAATCCTGGTCCGGTCTGGTACTCCTTCGATATCACGCCGAAGCGCGTGGAAGGTGGCGGCTGGACCCACCAGGTCACCGAGCGCGAACTCCCACCCTCGAAGGACCTCGCAGGCGTCAACATGCGTCTCACCGCCGGTTCCTTCCGCGAACTGCACTGGCATCTTGCCGACGAGTGGGCCATCATGCTGTCGGGGAAAGCGCGCGTATCCATTCTCCAGCCGGACGGCAAAATGTTTATCGATGACATAGAAAAGGACGATCTCTGGTATTTTCCAGCGGGCTTCCCGCACTCGATTCAGGGTCTCGAAGGCGAAGGCTGTGAGTTCCTCCTCGTGTTTGACCAGGGCTCCTTCTCGGAAGACACCACGTTCCTGCTCTCGGAACTCCTCGCCCACATCCCACCCGACATCATCCAGAAGAACATGGGTTGGACACGCCAGGAGTGGGATCAACTTCCGCCCAATCAGCTCTACATCTTTCCCGCCGATCTTCCCGGATCTCTCGAAGAGGATAAGAAGTTCCTGGGAAAGAATCTCGAAACCAAGAACAAGTACACCTTCAAGATGTCGCAGATGCAGCCCACCATCAGCACCACGGGCGGGAGTGTCAAAATTGTGGATTCTGGAAACTTCCCGGTCTCGACCAATGTCGCCGCGGCACAGGTGACGCTGAAGCCCGGCGCTATCCGCGAACTGCACTGGCACCCCAACGGGAGTGAGTGGCAGTACTGGATTCAAGGCAAGGGACGCATGACCATCGTCAACGCGGAAGGCAAAGCCCGCACCATGGACTTCAACGCCAACGATGTCGGATTGGTTCCCTCGATGGCCGGCCATTACATCGAAAATACCGGCACCGAAGACCTCGTCTTCCTCGAAATGTTCAAGACGGCCCACTACATGGACTTCTCGTTGAACGAATGGATCGCACGCATGCCGGACAAGATGGCCATGGCACACTTGAAGTTGCCGATCAACGTAATCCGTCGTGCGCCGCAGCAAAAAGCCACGATCATTCCAAAATAAACATGCCGCAGCCTACGCCTGTCTCACTGCAGCCTGAAGCGATGAGATGGGTGTAGGTTGAGCCCCACCCGTAAGGAAACGACCGGTAAACCAGCGTCTGCGGCGCCTGACGCGATTGCTGGCGCCGGACCTCAGCCACCTTTCCTCGCGACAAACCCGCATCTCCATGTCTATACTTGGCGCACCTCAATTCATGTTGAGGCCGCTCGTTCCTGACTGGGGGTTTACCGATGCGCTTGTTTCGAGAGTCTTTACTAGCCATCCTGTTTGTCTTCGTCATCCTGGTAATCACAGAGGCGCGCTTCCCCGCGCTCGATCCCCTCAGCGTGTACGAACCTCATCCCATGCGTGCCATCGTGGCGGGCCTTGCCATGCATGAGCTTGGCCCGGCCGACAATGATGTCGATCGCATCCTGAAACTCGATCCGAAGAATGTTCGCGCCTGGGAGCGCCGCTGCACCGCCGCCATCGGGCCCTCTCCCGATCAATCTGTCTTCGACTGCAAGCGCGCTTACGAGTTGGATCCGTCCGCGGCCAATCTACGCGCCGTCGCGTCCGCGCAGGAGTCGGCCGGTCAGGTCTGCGAGGCCGAGGCCAGCTTTCGGCAGGCCTTCGGCAAGCCCGACCTCGCCGTCCGCAAGCCGCTGGTACTTCGCGACGAAGCTCGCGCCGCCCTGGCCTGTGGACACCCCGAAGCTTCACTCGAAGCGCTGCGACAGGCTGAGCAGCTCGACCTCGTGGACTCGACCGACACTCCCCGCGATCCCACCCAGGTAGCCGATCCATCGGCCGCCATCCGCGAGTCGCTTGCAGCCGATCGCGGCTACATGGCCGTCGTCTACGAGCGCCTGGATCAGTCCGACAAGGCGAAAGAGTTCTGCACCGAAGCAAATCCAGGCTCGCCCAACTGCTCCTGCGAGCTGACCGGCAACGCCCTCATCTGCTCGCAGAATACGCGTTATACCATTGCCTCGCGTTAGCTCACCGAGGCGAAGCCGAATACTCCACGAGGAGTTCGACGCCGGCGATGAGGTGTCGTTCATCAGGACTACGCCTCTAATCTCTTGCAACTCCCAAACTCTTGCCGTCCCGGGTCGCCAGCCCCCAGGCCATCCTCGGCGTATTGTGTGCGAGCCCGATCTGACCCTCTGGCCCCAGCAAAATCACGCCGCCGTGGCCTCCCAACCGTTCATACAGATAGGCGATTGCCGCCGAAGCAGCGTCCTGCGGCGTTGCGCCCGCGGCGACCCGATCGACCGCCCACTTGCCCAGCACAAGCTTCATGATCGGCTCGCCCCAGCCGGTCAGCGAAACAGCCGCCGACAGGTTATCCGCGTAGCATCCACATCCGATCAATGAAGAGTCGCCCACGCGTCCCGGAGCCTTGTTCAACGTGCCGCCCGTACTCGTACCCGCAGCCAGGTTCCCGTGTACGTCAAGCGCCACTGCGCCCACCGTGTCGTGCGAAAGCATGGGATCGGGAACCGGGATCTCGCCCGAGAACAAGGTGTCCTTCAATCCCCGCAGTTCCGCTGCCTGCGCGGCGTACAACCGTTCCTGCTCGCGCGGAATCACCAGTTCCATGTTGTCGCAAAGACGCATCCCGTGCTGCGTCGCAAACCGCTCTGCGCCTACGCCCACAAAGTACACATGCGGGCTCTGCTCAAGCACCAGCCGCGCCGCCTTGATCGGATTCCGCAGATGCTCCACGCACGCCACGCCGCCCGTCCGCAGATTCTCTCCGTTCATCAGCAGCGCGTCTAACTGCACACGGCCATCATTGGTCAGGTACGAACCCCGGCCCGCATCGAAGATCTCGTCATCTTCCATCACCACGACGGCAGCTTCCACGGCCTCGACTGCCGTTCCGCCGCCTTCAAGAACCGCGAAACCTGCGTCCAGCGCCTTTGCGATTCCGTGTTCGTGAGCCTCGATCGCATCGTCCGGCATGGCCCAGGCTCCACCATGAATTAGCAGCGTCGGCGTGTTCTTCTTGTTCGTCATCTCCCTCATTCTACTGAATCGAATCGCACAACTTTCTTACGAAGTCTGTGTTGAACTCTTATCATCGAAGGCGGCATCTACTTTCCCTGGCATGCGGAAATCTTTTGGCACCCTGAAGCCCATCTCATTCGTTGCCCGTCTTAGTTTGCATGACGGTAAGCCAGGCGATCCCACAGGATCGGCTACCTTCAAACCGCCGGAGGGCAGAGGCATTTGTTTCCCACGACCGCAGTAGACGTGTACGACCTCGATTCCCAAAGGCCAGCCCAGGTCGACTCGCCCACTGTCCGCATCCCGCAGGCGCTGGACCTCGCTGTGGTTCTCCCTACCTACAATGAACGTGAGAACATCCCTCTCCTCATCGCTCGCCTCGATCAAGCTTTACGAGGTCTGAACTGGGAGGCCATCTTCGTCGACGATGATTCCCCTGACGGCACTGCCGAAGTCGTCTCGGAGCACGCCCGCGCCAGCACGCCGGTCGCCCCGCGCATCCGGCTCATTCATCGTATTGGCCGTCGTGGACTCGCATCGGCCTGCATCGAAGGCATGCTCGCCACCTCCGCGCCTTGCGTCGCCCTGATGGATGCCGACCTGCAACACGATGAGAGCATTCTGCCCATGATGCTCGAACGTCTCCGCCGCGAGTCCCTCGACGTCGTAATCGGAACCCGCAACGCTGAAGGCGGCAGCATGGGGCAGTTCTGTCGTCATCGCGTCCTTCTCAGCAGGATCGGCCAGAGAATCAGCCACAGAATCTGCCGCGCCCAACTCTCGGATCCGATGAGCGGCTTCTTTCTCGCGCGGCGAAGCTTCTTCCTTGAAGTGGTGCACGAGCTGCAGGGCGGTGGCTTCAAGATCCTCGTCGACATGCTCGCTTCATCCCGTCGCCCGGTGCGCGTCGGCGAGATCGGCTACACCTTCGCCCAACGACGCCACGGAGAGAGCAAGCTCAACGTCGTGGTCGGTATTGAATATCTCTTCCTGATCCTCAATAAGAAGCTTGGGAGCGCCATTCCGGTTCAACTCGCGCTTTATCTTCTGGTCGGCGCGCTCGGCCTCGTGACCCACCTGCTCACGTTGCTCGTGCTTACCCATGTCTACGCCATGCACTTCGTGCAGGCGCAGGTCACGGCGACGTTCATCGCCATGATAGAAAACTTCCACCTGAACAACGTCATCACCTTTCGGGACCGTCGTTTCGAAGGCGCGCGCCTCCTCCTCGGCGCCTCTCGCTTCGTGCTCGCCTGCTCCTTCGGCGCCTGGGCCAACATCATCTTTGCTCGCGCCCTTCTACAATCAGGCGTGGAATGGTATCTCGCCGGACTCGCCGGGATCATCCTTGGCTCGGTCTGGAATCTCTCGATCTCCAGCGTCTTTACGTGGCGGACGCACCGCGCCATACCCGCACCCGACCGCCTGCACCATTCCTTCGCGACTGACTTTGAGGTCATCCCTTGAGTCCTGATCAGGACTCGACTCTCTTCAATGTCCCCGGTTGTCTCCCATCAACCCTCGATGGCGTTCCGTCTTCAGGCAGTCCAGCCCCTTTAGGTAGTCCAGCCCCTTCGCGTGGCCTCGACCGGCGCATCCTGCTCGCCTGCATCGCCTTCACCCTTCTCACCACGATCTACCCCTTTGCCCGCACCTTCTTCCGCATCGAAGTCGACTACAACGAAGGCTGGAACATCTATAACGCGGCCCGTGTCGCCCACCACCTGTTCATCTACCCCGTGGCCTATGGGTGGCAGAGTGTCAACTACCCGATGCTCTCCTTCGCGGTGATGGCGTTGCTTCACCACTTCACCAACGATTACCTCTACACTGCCCGCATCGTCTCGCTGCTCTCTCTACTCGGCTGCTGCACCCTTGTCGGCTTCATCGTCTGGCATCTCGCCGGTCCCCACAGCACCTCAAAGACCGTGGCCATTCTCTCCGGTTTCCTTTGTCTCGCCGTGTTCTGCACCAGCGCCGATCCGTATGTCGGAATGGACGATCCGCAGCTCTTTGCCCACTTTTTCTTCCTGCTCGCCTTCTATCTTTACCTCCGCGATCGCGCCAACTTCGCGGCCGTTACCGTCTCGGCCGCTGTGTTCGTCCTGGCTGGCAACATCAAACACAACGCCCTAGACTTTCCCTTCGCCGTGCTGATCGACCTGTTCCTGCTCAACGGCTTCCGCGGCCTTCCGCGCGCGCTCTGGTTCGTCCTCGTGGGTGTGGCCCTTGCCGGCTTGTCCATCTACCTGAACATCCACTTTGGCGGCCCGTATTTCATAACCGAGATGCTCGCACCCCGCAGCTGGACCCTGAAGAAGGTCTTCGAGTCCGTCGAAGCCGCCCTGGGTCCCTTGCTCATCCCAATGCTCTTCTCCATCGTCGCCGCCGCCACGATGCTGCGCGACCCGAAGCGCCGGGTTGCCGGAATCCTCTTCTTTGCCGCGCTCCTCCTTGGCTCCCTCTTCGGCGGAGGCATCGGGGTCTTCACAAACACATTCTTCAGCTGTTTCTTCGCCATGATCATCGTCCTCGGCATCGTCGCGGTCGACCTTAAACAGGGACGCTATGCCTGGGGAAGCCGCCGCCTCTTCAACCTCTCGCTTCGCGCCTGCTTTGTCCCGACTCTCTTCGCCTGGATGATCATCCCGGCCCTCGTTGCCGGCATCTGGAATCCAGTAGCGATGCTGCGCCGGACGGCCGCCTCGCAGCGCGAATTCGACGCCGAAGTCGCCTTCCTCAGGCAGAGATCCGCACCCGTTCTCTGCGAATCCCTGTTGCGCTGCTACTTCGCCGGCCAGCCATACGTCTACGACCCCTTCAATGCCACGCGCTTCCTCCGCTTCCACAAACTCGATCCTGCCCTCGTGATCAACGGCCTCGATACCGGCGCCTACTCTGCCGTACAATTCGATCAATCTCCCGACGCGGACGTCACGGTGACCGAACGCTTCTCGCCCGAGATCCTCGCCGCCATTCGCCGCAACTACCACCTGGACATGCAAGGCCCGGACGCTGCCGTCGATGTGCCGAACAGATCGCTCGCACCCTCGCAATGACCGAAAAGCGCCATCCTGATCCGGGCACTCTCCATGCACAACATTCGCATCCAACGGTCCTGAGGAGTTCCCCGAACGCATGGAGTTGATGGCTGTACTCGCGCAGCACGGTTACGCGGTCGTTGCCGTCGTCCTCTTCTCGGCGGCCGCTGGCCTACCCCTCCCTACGTCCATTGTGTTGCTCACCGCGGGGGCCCTCGCGCACGATCCACGCTCTGGCATCACTCTCCCCATCATCTATCTCATCGCATGTATCGCCGCCCTCACCGGGGATATCCTGCTCTTCTTTGGCGGACGCTACACCGGCTGGTGGCTCCTTGCCGGCATGTGCCGGCTCTCGATGAATCCCGAAGGCTGCATCTTCTCGTCTTCCGCCTACTTCTACCGTCGCGGCGCGAAAACTCTGCTCTTCGCGAAGTGGATTCCCGGTCTTTCCTCGATGGCCGCACCTCTCGCCGGTTCGCTGAACATGCGTTACTGGCGCTTTCTTCGTCTTGACGTTATCGGCGTAGCCTTCTATATCGGCGCGTGGCTCACCATCGGATACTCCTTCAGCCGCTTTCTCACCAGCATCGAGACATGGCTCCACACGCTCGGCCACGCCGTGCTCATCGTGATTCTGATCCTGGTTGCCGCGTATGCGATCTCGGTTCTCGCCTTCTGGATCAAGGCACGTAAATACAACAAAATTCCAAAGATTGCCGCTGAGGACCTGCGCGTCCGACTCGCCGCTAAAGATCCCTCCCGGCTCATGATCATCGCCGACGTCCGCAGCCACAACTACTACGATCCCGGCATGCAGCGCATCAAGAATTCCATTCGCGTCGAACCCACCCGCCTCAAGGAAGAACTTGAGGCCCTGCGCGAGTTCATGGCGCCCGAATGCGAGATCTATCTTTACTGCTCCTGCATCCGCGACACCACCTCGAAGCGCGTGGCGCACATGCTGGGAGAAGAAAACTGCCGCACCACCGTGATCGAAGGTGGGCTCAAGGCCTGGATCAGCGCCGGCGGGGAGCTCGAACTGGTCCCGGCCACCGACATCCAGCGTCTGCCCCAGTTTGAGTAACCGGGACTTCGCAACTGCCGCGTCTGCTGCTGTCAGTATCGTTTAAGAAGGCTTCCGCAAGCTTGGGCCGGCCGCGATAGTTCCCAACCCCGTCCCACCTTGAAATTGGGGAACATCATCTTCAGGTCGCTAGACTAGAGCCAGCATGATCACCCCCGCCCTCGTCGTCGCGGCTCTCCTCACCCTCTGCCCATTCCTCACCGCCGCGTTCTTCCCGGCCGCATTCACCCGCACGATCCGCACACTCCCTCTGTGGTTGAAACTCACCCTTCCCGCTACGCTCGCTATCCCTTACGCCATCGTCAATCTCTCGACCCACACCTTCCACTGGCAGGGCATGCTGCTCTACGCGCTGCTGCCTGTCGCCGTGACGGGGCTCCTCCACCGCGCATCGCAGGCAGATCCCCTCCAGCACGGCACCTGGCGCGACTTCTTCGTCCTCGCGGTGGTCGGACTTGCGGTCGATCTCCGCTGGTTCGAGCGAGCCTGGCCTCCGCACCTCGGCGTCTTCAACAAGATCCTCCTGCTTGACGCCGGCATCTACGGATTCCTTGCAATTCGCCAGCTACACGGCACCGGCTTCGACCTGCGTATTCACCTTCGCGACCTGAAGTTTGGTCTTCGTGAACTGGCGATCTATGCGCCTGTCGCCATTCTCCTGGGTCTGGCCTTGCGCTTCCTGCACATCAACCCGCAGACGCACTGGCTGCGCGCCGCCCCCTTCGCCCTGCTCTTCACGTTCTTCTTCATCGCTGTTCCTGAAGAACTCTTCTTTCGCGGCTGGCTGCAAAACCTGCTCGAAAAGCGCATCGGCCAGGCGCCGGCGCTGTTCACCACTGCGCTCCTCTTCGGCCTGGCCCACTTCAACAAGCGCGCCGCCCACTTCAATTGGCGCTACGTGATCCTTGCCGCTCTTGCCGGCATCTTCTATGGTCGCGCCTGGAAAGCCGAGCGCCGCGTCGCCGCGTCATCCATCACCCATGCCTGCGTCGACACTCTCTGGTCGCTGTTCCTGCGCTGATGGTGCGGACGGAACCGCCAGTATCCCAGCCCCACTCGCATATTGTGCGTCAGGTGCGCTGGAACCGCGATCGCCACGCAGATGCCAAAGATCGCATGCGCCAGCCCGAGCGACCATAGATTCCGATACTCCAGGAAGATCAAGCAAGCCGCCAGGCCCCAGATGAGCGTCAACGGAGCCAGGATCGGGTTCGGTATATGCGCCGCCGCAAAGATGATCGCCGTCACAACCACCGCAATCCTGGGCGAGGGGACCAGCCTCAGCAGACGCCCCATGAAGAAGTCCACCAGCAGAAACTGCTGCACAAACGACCAGATCGCGTAGCCGACATACGTCTTGAAGAACAGCACGGCCCCATCCGGCGCATGCAGCGTGCCCAGCTTCATCGAAACCACAACGGCCACCGCGGCCATCGCCAGCGCCACACCCACCACCCATGCCGAGCGCAGCAGATTGCCCGTGCGCCAGCCCATCGCGCGCCAACTCTCGAAGGAGAGCCAGCACGACACCGCTACCCAGATCACCGGCGCCCAGTACACCCACCGCTGGTAAGGGCGAGGACACCAGATCACCAGCAGTATCAGCAGATAGCCGACCGCCAGTTCGACGAAATCCCGCCGTTTGCTGCGGCCGACCGGACCTTCAATTGTCTTTTCGACCTGCACCTCTGCTGCGAAATCCATCTCGTCCCTGCTACCTTCAACCCAGCTCACGCGATTGCTTCTGGTTAGACTCAGAATCGACGGCCGGGGATCGAAGGAACAGCGGAAATGATTCTTCTTCAATTCACAAATGGCCTGCCTCTGAAAGCAGGCGCTTCGAGCTCTACCCTCAAAGCCGCCAGGCCGCCCCATCGGGAAAGGCAAACTCCCGCAGCGATTCCGTAAAGATCTCAATGCTGTAACCTGGCTTCTGCGGCAGCCAGTAGCTCCCGTTGCGAACCGATACCGGCTCCACGAAGTGCTCATGGAGGTGATCCACAAATTCGATCACCCGGTCTTCGAGCGAACAAGAGACTCGCAGATAATCGAAGATTGAAAGATGCTGCACGTACTCACACAGCCCAACCCCGCCCGCATGAGGACACACAACCACGCCAAACTTCGCAGCCATCAGCAGAATCGCCAGGTTTTCATTCACCCCCGCAACCCGGCAGCTATCGATCTGGCATACGTCGATAGCCTCTGCCTGCAACAGCTGCTTGAACATCACGCGATTCTGGCAGTGCTCGCCGGTCGCAATCCTTGTCGGACGCACCTCCCGCCGAATCCGCGCGTGCCCCAGGATGTCGTCGGGACTGGTCGGTTCTTCCATCCACCAGGGATTGATCTCCTGGAGCTGCTTCGTCCGCCGGATCGCCTCGATCACGCCCCACTTCTGGTTCGCATCCACCATCAGCTTGTTCGTCCAGCCGATCTCCTCCCGCACGATATGACCACGCCGTAGATCATCGGCGGGATCGCCCCCTACCTTCAGCTTGAAGTGGGTCCAACCCTCCGCCAGAGCCTCCTTCGCCAGTCGCCGGATCTTCTCCTCGGAGTAGCCAAACCATCCCACGCTCGTCGTGTACGCCGGGTATCCCTCCGCCTCCAACTTTGCCCGCCGCTCCTCCATCCCTGTCTGACTCTTCGTCAGGATCGCAAGCGCCTCCTCCCTCGTAATCGCATCGTCGATATACCGGAAGTCAACCAACGAAACCAGCCGCTCGGGCGACATCTCCGCCAGCAGACGCCACACCGGCTTTCCCTCCACCCGCGCCCAAAGATCCCAGACCGCATTGATCAACGCGCCGCACGCCAGGTGAATCACCCCTTTCTCGGGCCCCAGCCAGCGAAACTGTGTCTCATCCGTCAGCAGACGCGTAAACGCCACAAAATCTATTGTGATCTCGCTCAGCGTCTTGCCCGCGACAAACGTCCCAAGGTACTCCGCCGCCTGCACCACAAGATCCGTTCCGCGGCCCAGAGTAAACGTCAGCCCGTAGCCCTCCACATCGCCATCCGTCTCGAGCACGCAATAAGCAGCCGATTAATCCGGGTCCTTGTTCACCGCATCCGACCCGATCTGCTGCCGCGAGGTAGGGAACCGCAGATCCACCACCCGAATCTTCGTTATCAAGACATCCTTCACGCTCGTCACGCTCCCGTCCAACAGTGAAACACGGATCGACGAAGCTCGGCTCGCCCCACATCAGCTACGATGGATGCGGCTTATGCAGAATCCCCAGAACCCCTTTCAGCTCGCAGGAAAACACGCCATCGTAACCGGTGGCGCAAGCGGCATCGGCAACGCGATCACAAAGCTCTTCGCCCAGTCCGGCGCCCGCGTCACCATCCTCGACCTCAACGCCGAAGCAGCCGCGGCCTCCTTGACCGAATTCGAAAATCCCGTTCAAGGCCTTGCCTGCGATGTCTCCGATGAGGCCAGCATCACCCACGCCTTCGCCACCGCCGGCCACGCCGACATCCTGGTCAACTCCGCCGGCATCGCCCACATCGGCACGGTTGTCTCGACTCCGCCCGCTGACTTCGACCGCCTCTTCCGCGTCAACGTTCGCGGCACCTATCTGGCCATGAAGGCTGCGATCCCCGCCATGCAGGCACATAAGTCAGGCGTCATTCTCAACCTCGCCTCCGTCGCCGCCACTGCCGGCCTGCCCGACCGCTTCGCTTACTCGATGACCAAAGGCGCCGTCCTCGCGATGACGCTCTCCGTCGCGCGTGATCTCCTGGCCGACGGCATCCGCTGCAACTGCATCTCACCCGCACGCGTTCACACCCCGTTCGTTGATGGCTTCGTCCATGCGAATTACCCCGGCCGCGAAGCCGAAACCTTCGCCAGACTCGCCGCCGCGCAGCCCATCGGTCGCATGGGCACGCCCGCCGAAGTCGCCCAGTTCGCCCTCTATCTCTGCTCCGATGCCGCATCCTTCCTCACGGGATGCGACTACCCCATCGACGGCGGCTTCACCAATCTCCGCTAGCCAGGCACAAGGCAACGCCATGGATCTCGACCTCAAGGACAAACTGATCGTCATCACCGGAGGCGCAGCCGGCATCGGCGAAGCCATCACGCGCGCCTCGCTGGCCGAGGGCGCACGCGTCACCATCCTCAGCCGCATTACTCCCCAGGTCGAAGCCTTCCTTGCCGCGATGCGCGCGCAGCAGGCCCGCGTCGACCTGATCGCCCTCGAGCTCTCCGACACCGCCGCCTGTGCGGCCGCCATCCGCACTCTCGAGCAGCGCCACGGAGACATCTTCGCCCTCGTCAACAATGCCGGAGTCAATGACAGCGTGTCGCTCACCGAAGGCACCCTCGACCAGTGGAGTCAGAGCCTTGCCAACAACCTCACTCACGCCTTCGTGCTCGCGCAGCAAGCCCTGCCTTCGCTCCAACGCGCCCGGGGAACTATCCTGAACATCGCCTCCAAGGTCGCCGTCACCGGCCAGGGTGGAACCTCGGGCTACGCCGCCGCCAAGGGCGCACTGCTCGCGCTCACCCGCGAGTGGGCCGTCGAACTCCTCCCCTTCAACATCCGCGTCAACGCCATCCTCCCAGCCGAGGTCATGACCCCGCTCTACGAAGCCTGGCTCTCACGCCAGCGAGACCCAGCCGAAAGGCTCGCAGAGATCGTCCAGCGCATCCCACTCGGCCACCGCATGACCACGCCGGCGGAGATTGCTGCCGCTGCCGTCTTCCTGCTCTCCCCCACCCAAAGCGCTCACACCACCGGCCAGCACGTCTTCATCGACGGTGGCTACACCCACCTCGACCGCGCCGCAACTTGAAGCCTATCGAGTTGCGCTTCCCTTTACTGCCTCGTCACATCCACCGTGTTGTCATCCGGAATGCGATCGATCAGCTTATTCATAGGATCGATCCCTGCGCGTGTCGGTAGCGCATCGACCGTGATGGTAAAGGTTGACTTGGCCTGCGTGATCTTCTCTTTCTTCAGAGAAAGCGTCTTCTCATCATCCTTCTTGCCGCTGAATACGCCAATATCGATATAATCCGCGAGCGGCATCGGCGTCTCGTTCCCACTGCCGTCCGACTTCAGCTTCTTTGCATCCACTGTAAGTGTTACCTGGTACTTGCCATCCGCAGTCTTCGTGTAAGTCGCCTTCTCCGCCTTATTGTCATATAGAACAATATTCTCGAAAGCATCCGTGATGTAGTACTGGTATTCCTGTGGCGTTTGTGCCCGCAGTGCAGCCAAAAAATCACGCGTATCCGGGTAGGGTACCGACACCGCGTCATCCGCGTTCGCGAAACGCTTCGCCATCAGAAAGTTATGCAGCGCCACGTTAAGCTTATCCTCGCCGATGTAATCTGCCAGCCCATAGAGCACCAGCGATCCCTTCTGATACCAGACATACGCCTCACGCTGCACTTCGACGATCGGCGGCTCCTTCGTCGCCTCGCCGGCGCGCCCGCGCAGATATCCATCCAGTTCATGCTTCAGGAATTTATGCATCTGGTTATCGCCATATTTCTTCTGCGCGATCCGTAATGCGGAATACTCCGCCAGAGATTCGGACATCATGTTAGCCCCTGCAACCGCTCCACCAATCAACTGGTGCCCCCACCATTGATGAGCCAGTTCGTGCGCGGTGACAAAGTAGGTCCGGTCGATATCCTTCGTCGGATCGACCACTCTTCCAAGAAACCCAGGCTCGGTATAAGGCACAGTGTTTGGAAAGGACTGCGCGAAGTCTCGATACCGAGGATATTCCATGATCCGGAACTGCTTGAACTGATAAGGACTGTAGTTTGCCTCGTAGTATTGCAATCCCGCCTTCGATGAAGCAATCATCCCGTCCACGTCATAAGGATGATGGGGATCATAATAGACTTCGATACTGATCGGTCCGCCGACTCCCTGGTAAACGTCCTTCTTCACCATGTAGCGCGCAGAAACGTAGTTATAGAAATCCTGCATCTTCACGTCGCCCATACTGTATTCGAAGTAGTGGCGCCCATCGGCATGCCAGTCTTTCTGCAGGTAGCCTGGCGCAATTGCAATCTGCGGCTGCCCTTCAGAATCCTTATCCGTCGTACTAACCGTCGTGTGATACGTGATCCAGTCCGAGTCCTTGGCAAATAAATTCGTCCGGCTGCCAAGAGCATCTCCACGCGCCGGCAGATCCTCCACCGGCCCCAGCTTCTCATCACGGCGGCGGCGCGGATCGCTTAACTCATTGTTGTTGTCATAGCCGATAAAAGGGAAGTAGCCCACGTCGAAAAAGGTTCCGTTATATGCAAGCTCCGGCTTCTCATTGCCATCGCGGAACCCATGCGATGTGAACCCAACGTTGAAGGTCATCTTCGCCTTCTCACCCGGCTGCAATGGCTGATCCAGGGCATAGATCGTATACAAACCGCGCGCACTCGAAGACACTTTATGAAAGGGACGATCAAACACCAAATCTGTTACAGAATCCTGTGTGTCCGTAACATGCACCTGCGAGATCGGTCCGCTGGTCTTATTCTGAATGACATATTGACCTGTCCCCGAGAACGACCTCCGTTCAGGCTCTATATCGATCCTTGCATCCACCGCAATAATCTTAGGCTGCGGCAGAAACTCATACTTGCGAAACTCCCGCTCATAGTCGGCCTGGATGTCGCGCCGCGCCTTTGCATTCAAATACTCGTTCAGCACATGCGCGTTGTAGTAATACCAGCCACCGCTCCCCGCTGCGATCAAAAGCAGTAAGACACCAGCCGGAGCCAGCCGCGGAGCCCGTTGGGCAAACAACCTCCACCGCGCGCGCCATCCGTCATCCGCGCCACGCAGTGCGAAGCCGATCGACACAACTCCGAGAAATCCGGCAATTGACAGCCAATAGACGATCGACCATAAGAGCGCCGGGGCAAAGTGCCCATACCCATTCATGTCCGAGTAGGTATAGGGAGGCGTCTGGCCAAATAAATAAAGCGTATTTTCCAAACCCACATTAAATAGAACAATATTCGCAATAAATAACGCGATCACAATTCCGTGAGCGATGAACTTATTGGTAAGCACGGTCTGGAAGAACAGTGCAGCCAGCGAGAAGATCATGATCTGCGGAAATGTCACTAGAAACAGCTCTTTGAAATACTGACCTGGTTCGAAGTTGTAATAACCCCCGATAATCTGGCTTAAGATCCCGCAGAGCATCACCGCAGCCAACATCACCAACTCAACGACGCCGAGTGCCGTCAGCTTCGAAAGCCAATCCGTTGTCTCACCCATCGGCAGCGCATCTTGGATTCCAGCGAAGCGTGTATCCCGCTCGCGCCAAACCAGTTCGCCTGCATAAAGCGTCGCAATGACGTAAAGGAAAAGCGTTGCATTGCCTTCGACCGCGCCCAGCATCAGGAACGTCACCGGATACTCCTGACCATCCTGGCTTCTGCCCGCGAAGTGTCCATTCGCAAGCGAAAATACGATCGTGACTACCAGGATCGCCCAGAACGGCAGCTCATGCAGGATGTTCGAAACTCGCAGCCGCGTCAGCGAACCAAATTGCGACACCGACGTCCCGAACCCGAACTGCTGATGCACGACCGGCAGCCGCTTCGCCACCAGGCTCCTCACCGTCTTCACCGCGGTCGCTTCGTTCTCCCGCTCTTTCGCCGCACGCCGCCCCTGCGATACCGCTGTCAGCGCCTCCACCGACATGGGGAACAGCGCATAGACCACCACCAGGCTCAAAAGTCCTACGCCGCCCCAAACCAGCCGATTGTAAAGAAACACGCCCGACCACGGCAGTTGCAGCGAGTTCTGCTCCACCGGCGTCCAGTACTTTGTAATCGCGGTATACAGACGCAAGCCGACAGGATCGAAGATCGCCGACCAGAAGTATTCAAGCGATCCCGTCGCCCCATAGACCACGTTCAAGATCAGGTACAGCACAAAGAAAACCACGCCCTGCAGATAGACGACGAACAGCTTGCGCGTCAGCGCCGCTACCGCGAAAAACACCGACCCCAGGAAGAAGATCTGAACGACAGTGATCCCGAGGAACGCGTGAACGTACCACCCGAAATGCCCCGGCGCAATGCGCGTATGATCCGCCCACGGAGCAAGCGTCCCAGCAGCCTCGCCAAACATCAGGCCGGTAAACACCAGCACCGTTGTCACCAGCGATCCGAGCCAGCGTCCACCCAGGTACGCAAACTTGCTGATCGGCTTGGTAAAAATAATCTGGTAGGTGTCACGCTGAAAGTCGCGCAGAATCGACGTCCCGAAGATCGCCGCAATCACAATCATCCCGAAGAACGTCATCAGCGTGTACACGATGCTCGTGGACGCCGGCCCATTCAGCAGCACCTTGTCATTGCCGAGATTGATAAAGTCTTCGGCAGCTATGCAGAGAAAACTAAGAAAGAACCACAAACCAAAATAAACATACGTCGATACGCTCTTGGCGCGGAACTTCAATTCAAAAGTAAAAAACTCCCAGAACTTCGCCATCTGTCACCTTCTTGGTCCAGCCGCTGCGCAGCGCGAAATTGCTCCTGTTTCTACCGTTGCAGTCGACCCGCTAAGCCACCGGTACAGCTCCACTCTGGTGCGCCAGCTTCAGGAAGTACACGTCCTCGAGCCCTGAATCGACCGCGCGGAACCCCTCTCCCGGATCCGCGTCCGCATACACCCGCACCTCGTGCAAGCCGCCCACCAGGTGCGTTGAGATGACGCTGACCGCCGCCTCGAGCGCCCGCAACTCATCATCGGTCTTCACCACTTTCGACCAGATTTTCCCGCGCAGCACCTCGAGTGCATCCGCCGGCGATCCCTCCAGCAGAACCTCGCCCGCAGCAATAATCGCCATCCTCGGGCAGAGCTCCCGCACATCCTCGACGATGTGCGTCGATAAAATCACGGTCACATTCGACCCGATACTCGAGAGCAGGTTGAGAAATCGATTTCGTTCCGCCGGATCCAGACCAGCCGTCGGCTCGTCCACAATAATCAGCTTCGGATTCGCAAGCAGCGCCTGCGCAATCCCGAACCGCTGCTTCATACCACCAGAGTAAGTCGACAGCGCCTTCTTGCGCGCATTCCAGAGATTCGTCTGGTTCAACAGAGCCTCCACCATCTGCGTGCGCTCCGTCTTGTTCTCGATGCCCTTCATGATGGCCAGGTGCTGCAGCATATCGAGCGCGGACATCTTGGGATACACGCCAAACTCCTGCGGAAGGTATCCCAGCACCTGCCGTACGGCAGCCTTATTCTTAAGCACGTCGATTCCATCAAGATCGATCGACCCCGCATCCGGATCCTGCAGCGTCGCCACCGTCCGCATCAGCGAGCTTTTGCCTGCGCCGTTCGGTCCGAGCAGCCCGAACATCTCGTTGCCGATCGTCAACGACAGGTTCTTCAGCGCGCGAACACCGTTCGGATAGGTCTTCGAGAGACCAGAGATCGTGAGAGCCATAGAGCGGAGTCTCCAGAGATTTTGCGTTGGAAGCCAGTACGCGCAATCTACCACGCTCGTTCCCGAAACCAACATAAATCCGTCGACGCATCAAAGTACGCCTGGCGCCGGGTGGCCGTACTGCGTACGCCGGGAGCTTCGCGCTGGTCGGCACGGAGATCGTCACCCCAACCTTTCGGAGCACCACGCCAAGCTCAAACTCCACGAAGTCGCGCCCGTTCGGCGTCAGGACGCAGTTACCTTTTGCCCCTACCTGGCCTTTATAGACGCCAACCCAGCCAGCATCTCTGTCTGTAACTCGATCCGCTGATCCGAATAAGAATGATCAGTCGCAACATGCACGTACTTTACCTGCTGATTGCCCGCCGCCTGGATCGCCGACGCCAGCTTCGCGGCAGGAGCCGCACCGCCGTCATCGGAAGTCATGATCAACACCGGCTTTGCGGTCAGGCCAGCCGCGTCCGCCGACAGCATCCACTCCGGATGCGCCATCAACTCCTCCGCCAGGCCCTCAGGCGTGCATCCCGCCAGCGGCGCCATCCCCTCATTTGCAAGCGCAGCCGCAATCGCTTTCAGCGCCTCAGCTTTCGCTTCCGCAGGAGCCCCGGCCGGTAACTGCGCCAGCCCAGCCATATCCGCGGCCGAATACACCCCGACCGCCACCACCTTTGCATCGTGCGCCGCCGTATAGAGCGCAATCATCCCGCCCATACTATGCCCCACCAGCACAATCTGTGACGAATCCACCCGATACTTCCTTGCTGTCGCCGGATCGCGCAGGAACGCGAGCGCTGCTGCCGCATCCTCCATGCAATGCTGAAAACTGAACGCACCCAGCGTCCCCCAACTTCCGCGATAGTTGAAGTACAGCACATTCCATCCATCGCGCCGCATCGCCTGCGCCAGGTCCAGATTCCTCTCGTTGCCCGGGAATCCATGCAGCAGCACAACCGTCCCATGCGGCCCGGCGCCCGCGGCCTCGTACAGGAGCGCGTTCATGCCAACGCCGTGACTGGGAATCTGAAACGTCTCCATTGTCGCCGGAAACGCCTTATCCTGCGCCGGATCCGCAGTAATCGCACTCGGCACCTGAGCCCTACCCAAACCACCCATCAAACCGCACACAATCAAACCAGAGATAAGACGCATGACGCATTCTCCCATAGAAGCAAGTGCATCCTTACGCCATGCCAGCGGTACTGCGTACGCCGGAAGCTTCGCTTGATCCACGCGAAGGCAATGACGCACGAAGTGGTCGCCGTCCGCGACAAGGGCGCACTTACCTTTGCTTCTAAAATAGAAATGTGAGCATCTACGACATCGCCGTAGTAGGCGCCGGCCACGCCGGCTGCGAAGCCGCCATCGCCGCGGCGCGCATGGGCCTACGCACCGCGATCTTTACCCTGAACCGCAACCTCGTCGCCCAGATGTCCTGCAACCCCGCCATCGGCGGCATCGCCAAGGGCCATCTCGTCCGCGAAATCGACGCACTCGGCGGCATCATGGGCCTCATCGCCGACCAGGCCGGCATCCAGTTCCGCCTGCTCAATACCTCTCGCGGACCCGCCGTCTGGAGCCCACGTGCGCAGTGCGACAAAGCCATCTACCGCCAGCGCATGAAGCAGCTCCTTGAAGCCACCCCCAACCTCACCCTCATCGAAGCCGAGGTCGCCGACCTCCTCATCGAGAGCAGCACCGAACCGGGTGCCCCAGGTCGCGCTTCTGAGACCTGGGATGATTCGCCGCAACGACAACCCCGCCATTGCACCGGCCTCATCCTCCGCGACGGCACCCGCGTCCTCGCCCGCGCCACCATCGTCACCACCGGCACCTTCCTCAACGGCCTCATCCACTGCGGCGAACAGCAGATCCCTGCCGGCAGAACGCCCACCGAAGCCCCCAGCATTCACCTTGGCGAATCGCTCAAGCGCCTCGGCCTTCGTGGCACGCGGCTTAAGACCGGCACGCCCCCACGCCTCTCCGCCAGGACCATCGACTGGAGCAAGTTCGAGCCGCAACCCGGCGACGCCCAGCCGACCCCCTTCAGCCTTCGCACCCGCTCATTGCCGCTGCGTCAAATCGAGTGTCACATCGCTCGCACCACCGGCGAGACCATGCGGCTCATCCGCGAAAACGCACACCGCTCACCCATGTACTCCGGCCAGATTCAAGGCATCGGCCCGCGCTACTGCCCCTCGATCGAAGACAAGATCGTCCGCTTCCCCGACAAGCCCTCGCACCAGTTCTTCCTCGAACCCGAAGGTCTGGACACTGACGAAATCTACATCAACGGCATGAGCACCTCGCTCCCCGAAGAAGTCCAGCGCCAGATGGTCGAATCCATCCCCGGCCTCGAAAATGCCGTCATGCTCCGCCCCGGCTACGCCATCGAGTACGACGCCATCGACGCCACCGAACTCGATCGCTCGCTCCAGGTAAAGTCCATCGCAGGGCTCTTCCTCGCAGGGCAGATCAACGGCACCTCCGGCTACGAAGAGGCAGCCGCCCAGGGCCTCATGGCCGGCATCAACGCAGCGCTCGCGCTCACGGGGCACCCACCCTTCCACCTGAACCGCACCGAAGCTTACATCGGCATCCTCATCGATGACCTCATCTCGAAGGGCACGGACGAACCCTACCGCATGTTCACCTCGCGCGCCGAGTTCCGCCTGCACCTCCGCATCGATAACGCCTACGTCCGCCTCACCCCGCACGGCCGGCGCCTCGGCCTCATCGACGATGAAGCCTGGTTCGCTTACGAACAGCGGCAATCCCGCGCCGCCGCCCTCAGGCACCAGCTCGAAACCACCCGCGTCGACGTCCGCCGCTTCACCCCTCAACTCCTCGCCAAACTGGCTGTCGGCCAGCAGCCTACCAACATCCACGGCCAGCTCAACAACCAGACCCTCGCTGAACTGCTCCGCCGCCCCGAACTCGACATCACTGACGTGCTGGATCTTCTGCACCCAATCGCAACAACCTCCCCACACGATTCTGCCCCCCCCAACCTCTTGGAGCTCGGGTGGGATCCACTTGAATCAACCCTCCAGGCCACAAACCTCCGCAACGAACAACGAGCCGTAGCCACTGAGCTCAAGTACGCCGGCTACCTCGACCAGCAACTCCGCTCCATCGATAAGATGAAGCGCGCCGAAACCATGCGCATCCCTGACTGGTTCGACTACACCGCCATCTCTGGCCTGTCGCGCGAGATGCAGCAGACGTTTCTCCGTGTGCGCCCTTCAACCCTGGGGCAGGCCAGCCGCCTCCCCGGCGTCACTCCCGCATCCATCTCGCTGCTGCATGTCTACATCGAAATCCAATCCCGCAACCGCAACACCGCTGCCCAACTCACCGCATAGCACATCTGAAGCACGTCCCGATCGATCACTGCCGCTGCGACTACTCTCCGGCGCGTAACGCGAACGCACGAAACTCAGCCGAGCAACCTACCGGCCCTTCAAGCATCAGCCCGATGCGAAGCCCGCGGTCCCATGCGGGTAGGTCGCTGGCGTCGTATGGCTCTCCGGCATCTTGCCACTCGCCTTCATCGACTGCGTAAGAGAACTGCAGGTGATGCTCCCGGCCGACAGCCTGCGAACGCAGGTGGATGCTCGAAGCTGACCGCAGGTCCCTCTGCCAGATCACCCCTTGTGTATCGCCGCGACGGAACCAGAGGCATAAAGTGTCTCTGCGCAAACCCAGCCCCACCGTGTTGAACGGGTCGCCGACAATGGAGAGGCCAGCCCATAGCAGCGGGTCAGTCTCCGGTCTCACCTCCAGCACAACGGAGGCTACGTAGTGCAGCCCGGCCGGCCGCGGAACCGCAATCATGGCTGACTCCACCGGGCCCGCCGCCAACGGGGACTCCAAGGGAATCCCAAGCTTCAGACCGCGTCTGTCAAGCACAACATCCGGACGGGTATTCACCGGCCACTGCCACGATGGACCGAGCTCTGGGCCGTCAAACGTATCCACGAAATCAATCAGCGCCGGCGGAGCCGATTCCCCCGGGCCTCGGCCGCCATTGACCGCAGGCCATCCGGGCTTCCCATCCGCCTCGGGTGCCGACCAGGTAATCTCATCGAGCAACGCCTCGCGCCCCACATAGATCGTGCCGCCCGCAGGATAGGCGTGATACAGAAAGTACTCCTGGCCCAGGCGGCCCTCGCGACCCTCGGAGCGCACCGCCGTTCCGTGGCCAGGACAACGCCAGTTATCGTTCGGCCCGATAATCGGGTTCGCCGGGCACTTCTCCCAGGGACCCAGCAACCGGTCGGCCCGAGCCACCCCCTCGGCATACTTGCACTCGCGACCGCAGCAGGAGTTCCCCGCATAAAACATGTAGAAGCGACCCTCATGGCGCAGGATGTAGGGCCCTTCCACCACACCCTCCTCCCAAGGCTGATCATTCGTAATTAGCTGCGTCTTCTCGCCCGCAAGCTGGAGTAGATCGTCCGTAAGAGGCTGCGCCCAGATCGGCGTCGGCCGCTGCTGGGAGTTGCCATCCTCTTTCCAGATCAGGTACGGCGCACCCTTTTCGTCGCGAGCAAAACAAGGATCGATCGACCCATCCTGCTCGCACACCAGCGGGCCACGATCCGTGTACGGGCCACCGGCCGAGGGTGCGGTCGCGCCCGCAATGCAGAGAGCCCCACCGCGCTGCTTGCCCACATACCAGACCACAAATCGTCCGGTCACCTCGTCGTGCACCAGCTCCGGCGCCCAGAATGAGCCCTCGGCCCAGGCCGGTTGCGTGGGAAAGATCGAGCCCGCAGGCGTCCACCGAACCAGGTCTTCCGACCGAAACAAAGGGAATTGCGGGGACCATTCCCCCGAAGTCGCTGAGGCCCAGTAAACACCATCCACCTCGACGATCGTTGGATCGGGATGATCCCCTGGAACCACCGGATTCGTCCATGGATGGGCGAGACTCGAGTTACTTGCCTTCAGCGATAGCTGGATCTTGGCGGAACGCACATAGAGTGGGATGCATCCTGGCCCACGGCGGCTTCCGTCTCACAGCTTCGACAGATCATTGCTCCTCAACGCTTGTCTGAGCGAAGACTTACCGTCCTCGCCAGACAGATCGAGGCGGACAGCGAAACCGTCCGCCTCGATTGCTGTTGACTCTCTTACGGTTGGAACTTCCACACGTCATTGAGATTGCCCTGCGAGCTCTCGGCGTCATAACCATCCCCACCGAAGAACCACAGGCCGCCGGACAAATCGGTCCAGCTTGCAGCCCCAAATCGGCCCCCTGGACCGCCCGTTGGGGAACTTACTCCCAGCATGCCGTAGGCTCCGGGCTGACCGCCGTTGCGGCCCACCATCGAGTTGCCACTCACCCACGTCCACTCGCCCGTACCTCCGGTCGTGCTTGGGGTGTACTCCCACAGGTCGTTCAGGTAGCCGTCGTTCCCAATTGAGTCGAAGCCATCGCCGCTGAAAAGCCAGAAATTACCCGACTTATCCAGCCAGCTTACCGCGCTAAACCGCCCTCCCGGGATGTTGGTAGGCGCCGCCGCGCCCAGTGTGCCGTAGACACCGGTCTCGCCCTGAGCAGTTGTGGGAAGCGTGCTGCTGCCGCCCATCCACGTCCACTCACCCGTCGTGCCCAGGTTCGCGTCGAACTTCCACAGGTCGTTCAGGTAGCCACCGGTGCCGCTCGCGTCATACCCGATCCCGCCGAACAGCCACAGATTGCCCGAAGCATCGAACCAGCTCACCGCGGCATCTCTGCCGCCGGGAAGATTGCCTGCCGCCGGCGTCCCCTGCGTGCCGTAGACACCGGGTTGACCGCCGTTGCTCCCAACCGTACTGCTGCCGCCCATCCAGGTCCACTCGCCTGTGTCGCCGGTCGTGCTCGGTGTGTACTTCCACAGATCGTTCAGATCTCCTTCAGTCCCGGTCGAATCGATGCCATTACCGCCAAAGAGCCAGAAGTTACCCTGCGCATCGATCCAGCTCACGGCGCCATAACGTCCTCCCGGAATGTTCATCGGCGCAGCCGTGCCCAACGTCCCGTAGACTCCGGCCTGACCGGAGAAGTTGTTGCCCGGAATCGTGCTGCTACCGCCCATCCACGTCCACTCCCCGGTGGTGCCCAGGGTCGGGTTGAACTTCCAGAGGTCGTTCAGCTCGCCCGTCACTCCGTTGGCATCGATCCCTTCTCCACCAAAGAGCCAGAGATTACCCGACGCATCCAGCCAGCTGCTGATCTGCTCCCGCCCGCCCGGATTGGTGGTGGTCGAGGGCACGCCTTGCGTGCCGTAAGCGCCGGGCTGACCCGCCGCGCCTAACGTGGTGCTCGCGGGAGTCATATTGCTTCCACCCATCCACGTCCATTCGCCGGTCGCCCCAAGGGTTGGATCGAACTTCCACAGGTCGTTCAGCTGTCCGCCGAAGCCCAGTCCGGTGGAGTCCTCGCCATAGCCGCCGAAGAGCCACGATTTCCCTGCGGCATCGGTCCAGGTCAGCGCCTGCTGGCGTCCTCCGGGAATATTGGCCGGTGACGGCGTTCCCAGCGTACCGTAGATTCCCTGCCGTTGGAAGTTGCTGCCCAGCGTGCTGCTGCCACCAAGCCACGTCCACTCGCCCAGGCAGATCACGTTCACACTCGTCACATTGGCGCTCGCGGTCCCGCCGCCGCCGGTGATGCCGCAATTCCGCCCTGCGGGCTGGGTGAGTACCGAGATGCTGTAGGCGCTACCGCTCGAAACCGGGTCGACAAAGCTGAAGGTTCCGTTTGCATTCACCGGCAAAAGATCAGTGTTGTTGATTCCCAGGCCATCCTCAAGAATCAGCCCCGGGCCCGTCAGCCCGCTCACCGTTCCGCCAATCGTGTACGTGACCGCCGCAAGCGGCGTGCAGGAGACATCCACATCGTTTAAATTCGCCGTCACCGTCCCGATCGGGTTAGCAACCGTGCAGGCCTCACCCGCCGGGTTCGCAAGCACTGTGACGCTATACGCTACGCCGCCGTTTGGAACCGTTCCGGGAAACGTGAACGCATAGCTGCTGGCGTTCGCAGCCACCGTTACATTATTGCCGCCGTTATCCTGCAAGACGAGGCCCGCACCGCTCAGACCGAAGACCGATCCGCCCACGATGTATGCCGGAACGCAGGCAATACTGATGTTGGTCACGTTCGCCGTCGCCGTGCCGCTGCCGTTACTTACGGTGCAGCTTTCGCCCGCAGGCTGCGTCAACACCGAAACACTGTAAGCTCCGCCGCTGTTCACCGCTGTCGAGAAGCTGAAGCTGGTCGCGTTTGCGCTCACCGTAAGGTTGTTGCCGCCGTTATCCTGCAGCACCAGGCCCGTGCCGGTAAGCCCCGTGATCGTCCCACTGATCGTGTCCGGCGACGTGCAGGCAATGGTCACAGTCGTAACCGTAGCGGATGCCGTACCGCTGCCGCTGCTCACAACGCAGGTTTGGCCACTGGGCTGCGTCAGTACCGTAACGTCATAACCGCCGCCGCTCGGCACCGCCGTGGCAAAGGTAAAGCTGGTCGCACTCGCACTCACCGTCAGATTGTTTCCGCCATCATTCTGCAACACCAGCCCGGTTCCCGTGAGGCCAGCAATCGTTCCGCCGATCGTATAGGTGCTCGCTGGTGTAGGACCAGGAGACGGAGATGAACCTCCTCCCGAGCAACCAACAACGGTGATCGACGCCATCGTGGACAACACAAATACAGCCAACCGGCTCCAGCTTCTCATCTCGTTCAACCCCTTGAAAATGGCAATGACAGAACTTCTGCTTGGCAGCGACAGGTGTGGAACGGCAACGGATACACGCCGCCCTCGAAGCAACATGGGCTTATAAACCTTGAAACTGTTCAGCGGGAAGAAAGGAGGTCTTAGTGCATCGGGCAGATCACAAGGACATACCGCCGCGTGTGCGGGAGAAAAATACTTTCTCTCTGGGGATACGCCAGCCTTGTCTGCATGAGCGATTGTCGATTGACCCCTTGATGCTGTCAACCATTTTCTTTGGCTTCGAAGGAATTAAAGAGTTCCGTGAAGCGCTTTAAACGCCGCCCTGATGCGCTTGACGATCGACAACCCAGCTCAGGCATCATCCCCTGAAGACCTTTGCAATCGCGAGCGGACGCAGGAGCAAAGCTAAATCTGCCTCCCTGTTCCGCAGCTCCTGATCGCAGCCAGGAAACTCACTGCGCGCTCATCTATATCCTGTCTGCCGGGAGTCCTGCGTCCATACTCCGCATCGTTCAGCAACCAAGCTGCTTCTTGGCCTGTCCGCTGGTCGTCCTCTCTGCCCGTACCTTCACGCGCACACGCCCATCATCGAAGAACCCAACTACATCCGAAGCGCGCCGTCGATCACATCACTAGGCCTCACAAAAAAACTAAGTCAGCTTCCCGGCTCGCGTACCGGCACCTGTCGGTCAATCGAAAACTCTACGTTCAGCGAAGCGTGCCCGTTCGCCAGGCACACCATCAGCTTCTTGCTCGGACCCTTGAAGCTATAGTTGATGTGCGCCACACCATTTGCATCGATCCGCGTGACCGCTGGTGGATTCGGCGAAATATCGCGAATATCAACCGCTTCGATCAACGCCGCCGTCGCCGAAATTACCTTCTCATGCAACGTCGGATCCAGCGCAATCGGCACCTGAAGATCCGCATCGGCATTCGTCTGGTCGCAGCTTGCGGTAAGCCCTCCAATCAGGTTATCGCGCGTCACAATCTGGTCCTCGAGAATCGGATTGTCGTGATACACCCGACGGAAAAAGTCATACGCCGGAGCCTTCCGGTCGAGCGGCTTGATCAGGTGGATATGATCCGCAGGAATCTCCTGCGGCGGTGTCGTAACATCGCAGCCATACGTCGCGCTGAAGTAGCCGACCACCCGCGTATGCGGCTTCAGATACCGGACAAAACCCTCATCGGCCACCGTATCCTGGTCCTCGTACGCGCAGAACCGATGGATCCCGTTCACCGTCGGAGTGCTCCGCCACTTGTCCTCCAACTGCGTCAGAAACGAGTTATCGGCTGCATCGCTAAGATCATTCAGCAGCGGATCCTTATCGTAGAGCGACGCCACCCGAGCCACCGTCGATCCCTCATGCGGCGTGCCGTACGAAACCACAAACCGCACCTTCGCAGCGTCCGCAGGATGCCGCAGCAACATCTCCTCCACCAGGATGCCGCCCAGGCTGTGCGCCACAAACACCACTTCACGATGCTCCCACACGTGCTGCTGCCGAAGCCCGTTCCAAAGCATATCGGCCAACTGCACGCTCGACATCTTGCCGTTCGACGCAGGTGAAGGATACTCCGCTACCACCACATCCGAGTACGCAAATCGCGGATCCGTCTTCACCATGTCCGGCCAGTAAGCCCCGTTCGCCGCACGCCACGAACTTCGGTCGCCATGAAGTCCATGCACAAACACAAT
>CAXTNM010000012.1:0-87932 GCA_964245715.1 uncultured Acidobacteriaceae bacterium
CACTCAACCCATCTCCCCCCTCATCATCTCCAAATGTTTCAACACCGCCGTATTCGCCTCCAAAAACCGCTCTACACAATTCTGCGTACACGTCTCCTCTTTGTTGCTCAATTTCCCCGCGGAGATGCCGCCTGTGATGCATTTGGTCCAGCAGATATCGGTTAGGTTGTGGATTGCTGTTAATCCAATACTTTAGTCAGTATATAGATTTATATATCACTCTCTTCGTGAGGTTTGTTTTGTTGGGTAGTAGGTTACAATGCTGCTTAGGAAGGAAAGGGGTTGTTGGGAGAAATGCAGAGAGGGAAACCAACATTCTTGAATCTTAGCCTTCTGCATCTCGTTGCCTATCTGCTGTTGCAAGTCGCGCTTATCATAGTCGGAGAGTTTGGAGAGGTCGAAGTTGGGTTGGGACAGGGATGAGCTGTCCATTTTGTGGAGGAGGAATGGGACCTAGGCAGGAAGGGCGATAATATGGAATATGCGACAGTAAATGCGAAGGGAAATCGGTTGGAGATTTGGATAATGGTTGGAGCTGGGTATGATAGCAAAGACGAATCTTGAAGTTTAGGCGCTCGTTTGGCGGTTAAGTTGATGGTGAGGGATGTTGGTGGGGGTTGCTATGGCATTCTGGGCGTTTTTCATGCGGCCCCTTTTAGCGGTTTAGAAGATAATTGGTTCATGTTGCGTAGATAGCTAAGCGGTATAAAGGTATGGGGTTCGTCAAAAAAGGCTCTCATGTCTCAATTGGAATTATCCAAATAATTTACCAGCTACGATCTAACACGAATGAAGCGTTCGTTTAAAAGTACTGTACCATTGCTTATTATTGGAGTCTATCCTATATACTTGAATATATAGCCTTGCCTCAAAATAAACGCCAGTGGCTGGTGTTCTTGCAACTGGGCAAGCAGAGTATTTGATATCTCGGCTGACGATATCGTAATATTTGTACTGGGGCGCTTTGGATTGGGGCAACTTGGAGGCGGCTGCAGCGTATCTTATAAGTGTCGATGCTGGAGCGTTAGCAGCCCGTACCAATCCTTGATATTATCGTCGAGCTTGCTTCCTCTTCGTTTCACCTGCAATGTCCTCATACCGACAGAACTCGACCTCTTCACCCCAACTCTTCAACCACACCATCATCCTCTCAATCATTCCAATCACGTGAGCCATTCCACTGCTATCCGGATGCAGCACGATTGGAAAGATGAAATCATTCACACCCTCATCGTTTCCTTCATCATCGGCATTCTCCCAAAGCCAAAGAAATCTGTCTTTCCACATCTGTTCGATGACCCTGGTATCAACGTAGCCGTGGCTGTTGTTCACATGGGGAAGATACGACAAGGGGGTTTCATCCTCGCCGTACCAATTGCAAGGGATCTCGACCAGGGAAGTGAGAGAAGAAGAGTTAAGAGGCGTGGGATGCATCCAGGTAGAGGCCGGTTTGGAGAAATCAGGAGGCTTTATAGGAGGGTGACGAGGCAGGAGAAAGGGTTGAGAGTCGTGGTGGGTCAGAGAACTATCGTATTCGAATCCATGTTTCTCCAGAAGGGGAATGGTTGTCTCACGAATCTCATATAAGGGCGCTCTATATCCCACAGGCCTTTTCCCGGTAAGATTCGTCGCAAGGTCGATACATTTCTCTAGCACATCGGATTCCTGCTGCTCGGTCATTTGGTACGCCCCCTGTTCAAATCGTTCAGCTTGTACGTATTACAGCATTAGAGAAGTAAAAAAAAACCTCATGCGAATAACCGTGCAATGCTATCTCAGAGCCCGAATCTACCACCTGCTTAACTTCCGCAGGGAAAGTTTCCATCGAATGTCCAGGAATGAACCACGTCATCTTTTCGGACAAGCCCAGTTTCTTGAAGAGCTTTACAAGGCGTGGTGTTCCAACCTTCCCTGCAAAGATGCCTTGGGAATAGTCGGCCATATTGTTGTCAGGATGTTTACCTGTGCCCAGGTGCCCGGAGATGGCGTCAAAGTCAACAGACAGTGCCACTCTCACACGATGTTTGGAGTTTTTGGTGGGTAGCGTAGGGGTGGAATAGGTCGAGTCGGAGGTTTCATGGGCGAAAGCAACCTCTTCACGTCTGATGGAAGACATAGTCCACAGCAAGGAATGATGAAAACTGATAACACAAGAACCTGAAAGAGAAACACGGCTGGTATCGCAATCTATACTTTTGCTTTCACGCTGAGATATTTTGCCCGCTCTAGCAATGGGATATAGCACGAAAAATAATATTCAGTTGGGAAAGCATGCACTGTATAACTATCATACAGCGAAGGGGACTTGAAGTCAGAGTTATGGTCAAGGAAAAGTATCTACCTTACCTCTTGGCTTAAGGAAGCTTGTCAGTCTGAAACGACGGTGACAGAAGTTAAAAAGGCTTGGCTCAGTGATGTCATGTATTCTTATGCGGATAATGCGCTCTTTTCCCGAGGGCCAGAGATCAAAGTTATTTAATCTATCACGGTAGTTGTTCAACCATCAGAATCAACCTTACAACTTGACATATACTCAAACGTCAGTGACAGACTTCTGGACCCTTGGACAAGTTCAAAATGCCTCGCGGAGCCGAATACGCAGAGGGCCACCCAGCTTCAGACAACGCAATAGAAGCGGGCGAGAACAAGTTACATGGAACACCAAGTGAAGGAAATGTTCGGCTCCTCCGAGTTGCTGCTGCGATATCGAGGAATGCTGACTCTGGCTAGGATACTGGGTCCGAGCCGGTCGACCGCTCCGGCAAGGCCGCCCCTCTACCTGAGGGCGTAGAGGAGATGAATGATAGCATCAAGAGCGGAGGTGGCAGCCAGAATTTGCCTGGAGGTGGCAAGGAGTTGTACGGGAAGGAAGATGCAAAGCCGATTGTCTAGATTAAAGCTACAGTCTCCGAGTGCTTTACTTGCACCATGTTAGGAGGCCAACACCGAATCTGAGGGGCAACTTGTTAAGCACTGTTCAATAGGAACCCGGAAGACAGGAATAGCAAGATCATCAAGCTATTCTCCTAGAAGTTTCTGTTGCTGTCACTGTTCAAATGACGCCGGTAGATGAAAATAGATATGCAGGTTTTCACGTGTCGATCTTTTGGCGTAGAGTAATTTGATGTTGGCACATTTTTTCTCCGGTCGCGAGGAGAGCAAGCTCCCCTGTGACTTGTTCAATTTGATGTTTGGGTGGCATTAGCATCAAGTGTCAGGTCATCCGATACCACGATTACCGCAACATCGCTGTATCGATGTGGTGTATACCATCAAATACTTTGTAGAAATACATGTGCTAGCATTAACTTACCTGGCCTCTGTGTGGCAGTCGCGTCTCTATCAATCGACCCCTGCAGCCATAACAGTCAAGTTTTAAGATCCCTGCTCACGCGCAAGTGAGACCCCTTTCATCAACCCGTTGTGCAAATGACGCCCACCGCCAATTGAAACAACGGACATTATTGCTTTTTGAATCCAACATCATTCTTATCTACACATCTCTGCTACCATCATTATCGGATGCCTCTTTTTCTTCGCGCCGCTCCGGTCAACAATAGCTACACTCCACCGTCGCCATGGCTGCTTCGTAAGTCCCATTGAATTAGCGCTGACCATGTGCAATTATTGTTCAAGACCATCATCTCACTAACCATCAGTCCTGACAGGATTGGGAAAGCATTTCGCTCTTTCTGGCATTCCATGACCTCCAACGACCGTCATGCCTCACACGACTCGCCCTATCGCACAGGACAGCACATGCCTTTGAACCAAAGTCGCCATGCTCCCCTCACCTCGATTGCAACCAGTGCTGTTGACTCACGCGCCGACCTCCCTTCATCATATGATGACATGGGGAGCCCAACGCCGACGTTGACGAACGGCAATGCTGGCTGGCCTGGCACTCCAGGTGCTCTTCACTCGCCTACAACGCCCTACTCCCCTGGAATGAGGTCCAGCCTGGCTCAGCGAAAACAGTCTGCGGACGGTAACGCTTTCGACAACGTAGCTCCTGGCGAAATTCAGATGCAGAGCTTTCAGGAAGGACTTCCCCCTCCACCGCCTGTCTCACATTCATGGAAGAGAATCGACCGATGGACAGAGGAAAATTACGAAGAGCTTCACGATCAATTGTCCGAGGGCTGTACGCAAAATGATGTCAACGAGTTAGAACATGAACTTGATTGCTCTTTGCCTTCCGAGGTTCGGGAATCATTACAGCTCCATGATGGTCAGGAGCGAGGCGGTCGCCCAACTGGTATCATTTTCGGATGTATGCTCCTAGATTGTGAAGAAATCGTTCAAGAATGGAAGAATTGGAGAGTTGTGAATGAGGAATATCTTACAACTCCTGCTCAACACCGCCAATCGAGTTTCCCAAGAGCTTTCAACCTACCGCAACAGCAGTCCACCGCTCAAGGAACGAATCCCCTCTGGCGTCAGGAGCTCCACGATCGTCAAGACTCACAGCCATCTCGAGCTATCCAAAAAGCGTACGCTCACCCAGGATGGATTCCACTCGCGCGCGATTGGGGCGGGAACAATATCGCTGTTGACCTCGCACCAGGACCTGTAGGGAAGTGGGGACAGATCATCATATTTGGCCGAGACTATGACTGCAAATACGTGGTTGCTCGTTCATGGGCTGCTTTCCTAGCCACCGTTGCCGATGACATTAGCAGCGAGAAGGTATTCGTCGATGAAGACACGCAAGAGCTAAAATTACGGGAATTCAGGGCAGCGGGAGTAGAGCCAGGTTACCTCGATATCCTCCGTTGGAGGATGGACCAAAAATATGGTCGCAAAGGACCGCGGAGGAAGCCGCCGCCGCCCGCGAATGGCATGGCAGCCCATACGCAGGGCGGCAGCGATCGAGGCTCGCCGTATGGCTCTCCAACTGAAGATCGAGGGCGATCACCACACCGATTTCCTCGAAGTGGTGGCACAACCGCCAGTCCCCGAGGGCAGCACATACTGAAACCAAGCCCCCTCGCCAAGGTCTCCGAAAATGACGGTGCAAACCCGCCAATTCATACGGGCGGCGACGCAAACAAGGACAACCTAGCAACAGAGACTGCTGCAAGTGAAAGAAATGGGAAGCTGGTGGAAGTGGCGACGCCTCAAGTAACAGACTCGGAAAGGGGACTAAAGAAACCCCAGGGCATGACGCCGTTGATGGATTCGATGACACTTGACCATGATGAGGATAAGGAGAATACCGGTACTAAAACTGCCATGGGCCTTGGCGTAGATGGCGTCGATGAGATGAAGAGCGTGGAGATATAATATCTCATCAATCATCATGCCTTTCAACCAGAACCATCCATCCGCTTTGCCACAGGCCTTACACACTCATCTTCCGGCTTTTACGCTACAGTTTCCTTAATTCATCCAACTCTCAATACCCCCTTTCCCGCTCTCCACTGCAAACATACACAGCATCCAAGGCGTTTTCTCCCAATCCACGACGGGCTTGTTCTTGCCGTCATAGTCTAGTCTGTAAAACTTTACGCATACACATGGGGCTTTTGGTGTGTCAGAGGCTGTTTGAAATCCTTATCAAGCGTTTGAAGCTGTTTAGTAAAAACGGGCGAGGGAGTTCATTATATGGGCTGGGTTGCGTGTCGTCTGTGGACTTTTTTTTTAAGGAGGAAGCATTATTGATAGAGACGGCAGTTTAAGTTAAGCTAAGCAAAGTAATCGGATACCATTTGTCGATTGTGCTATTTTTAATTTTACTTTTCAGTTTATTTTTTGGTTCAGGGCTGGAGCAGCGCTGGCCTCCCCCTGTGACATCGTCACGTACCTCAGGTGCCGGTTTTACTGCCAGAACAGGGACTACACCAACAACCCACAACAGTACCGTCAGGGAGTGTTGGGCAGGCACAAGAGGGGTTATCACTAAGTGGAGCAGTAAGGTTGAAGTTTTAGAAGGAAGGAGGCAAGATGTATGGTAGGTAGGTAGTTTTTCCCGCCTGCCTGCCTACCTACCTACGAAGTTCGGGTATCAAAACTGCAAATTATGCTTATAACGCCCCCATTGGCTTATGCTTTGGAGTAACTGAATGTGAAGTCTAACGTAGAAATGGAGAGATTTTTAATGATCTTCTTTTTACGCTCTGGATTGTCTTTTCCCCTAGTTATATTTGATAATGTTGAGGGAAGGATGTTGAAGTCTTGTTATATATATACTTCGTGCATATATTCATTTTTTTTCACCCCATCAAATTTCGGAACTATTGGCTCCACTGCCAGATCCTTCCTGTTCCTTAATATTTCGTATCATATGTCATTCATAATTCGAAACTCCCCGGCTTAAAGCGAATTTGAAGCTTCCACTTCAATGCATGCACCTCGATCGAAACTAAGGGTTTATTCAACTAGGTACCTAGAAAATGCTCTATGTGCGTACTAGCGCGCTGAGGATGATTACATGCCTCCCTCTCTCCCCTTTTCCCACCCGAGAGTCCACTTCATCAACGATGGGGTAGGCCAGAAGAATTTCGCGTATGAGGGGATGTTCTGTTTCGGGTACACCGTGCTCGAGGAGGAGGGCGCTGAATTGATTTTCGCAGAGAGGGGTGGTAAGAGAAGATCCATTCGTCCGATGGATATGTTTGGTGGTTCTTTCTTGGGAGGAAAGTCAGTTGTGGGCTTCGATATGCTTGGACGAGGGGGAGGGCATAAATGCCAGAGCGTGCGCGGTGGATTTCGAGTATTTTGTAGGTTGTAGATGTCGGTCATCGAGTGGAAAAGGGGATGGGGGGAGATGGTCGTTGATGAGCGGGTGGTTTGATGTGAGTGTTTCGCTATCCGAGGGTGTCTCCCGGGGGGTAGAATCTCATTGTAAAAGGTATTACGTCCTCTGGCATAGGTTTCGAATCTCTCGTATGTTGATCACGCTCACGCCTCCTTTTGGGTGTCCTTACTTCTTCTTTATGCGAACAATATTTTGGGAGTAGGGTTTGAAGGCGTGCTCAGCATCTCGGTTTAGAGATAGGAAGTTTGTCCGAAGATGGATAGTCATTTGTAGTGCGCGACACCTTCTCGACGCTTCTATCTGTAGACGTAGGTACATGTTTGTTCTATAGATGTGTTCCATTTGTGGCATTTGTACTGTCCTTCTCAATCTCCTCGTCTTCGATATCCTTATTCTTATAGTCTTCCTCATGCTTTTCGCTGTCTGGGTCCTCTTTGTCTGGTCATCGTCCAGGTCGGTTGTAGCCTTTTCTCAGACTTCCCTGTGGAATGCTCCGTCGAGGATTGGCAGATTGATCAAGGGGTGTCTCTTTTTCTCTGCATTGGGGGCTCCTCAGCGGTTCGGACAGAGGCTCTAAAAGCCAACCCGCCCTCAGATCCTTCGATCCATGTCTCCCACAGATGCTCTTCTTTCTGCCGGATGCACAAAGCCATCTCTTCTTCTGCATAGAGCGGCGCTAAGTTTCTGTATGCTACATACGTGATCACGCGGTCCTTAGATTTCCCAACACGGTGCCTGTACAACATGTGTTCTGTGAGGAATTGCAGTATCAGTACTACGGACAGGGGTCCGTGAACAAGTAGATTTCGGTAGCCTTCGACCTCTTGGCAGTACTTTCTATCGAGATGAATCGCGTGAGCGTTGAATGTCAAGGCGGAAAACCGGAAAAGAAGGGAGGGAGAAGGTATGATTGTATGCCTAATGTCGGGCTTATGTGGGTGTTTAATGATGTTAGTTGAAGAAACTGGTGTATTGGGTCGAAGAGGACGCTCTCGCAAGAAGACTAGTTTCCGATTCTCTATGACAGGATCATACTTTTCGTCGATATCTGCGAAGCTGTTTCCTTCACCTTTTACCATATAGCCAATTCTTCGCTCAATAGTAATGAAGACTTTCTCACCCCCCTCAATGCCTTTGATTTCGACGTCCTTAATGGACTCATTACACCGAAGAAAGGCAAAGTCCTTGAAGGGTAAATGATCATCAAAGGTTATGTCACCGCCAGCCCACATACGACGGTTGAAGGGCATACCAGGTGAATGTAGGGGATCTGTACCATCGGGAAATAAAGACGAAAGGCGGGTGGCAGGATGGAAGTATACCAGATGATAAGGTTGCGGCATCCACCTTCGAGTCTTCTCTATGCTTTGCTCTTGGCGTGGAAGGACATCGTGAAGTGTTGCGTCCAGCAGATCGGACCGAATCCTGCTACAGTCATCGTAAAAAACAGGGAACTTGCGCGAGGTCATCTCCTTCTTGAGATGTGAGAGCGGTCTTGCTTGATGGTCGACCAGCTTGGCGCAATCTGCAAAGCGCTGCAGTTGCGTGCTGGTAATTCTCATTTCGAGCAGTGATGGGAGGCCTCGGGGTCAGCAGTGTCATTTTGATGTCAGCGGGGATTTCCACCTTCGGATAACACCGATACCAAAGCTGTTGGGGAAGAGTAATGAAGATTGAAGAAGCATCGAGGTCGGAATTTGAAGGGTCCGACGGCAGCCACATTCAGCCACATTCAGCCACACCCGAGACTCCAAAAAGAACAGACAATCGAAGGTCAACGACACTGCAACTTCCCACCCGTTACGACCAATGGCTGATCAGCTGCTTCAGCAGGCGCAAGATCTGTTTGAAGGCCAAATTGTAAGACAATGTCTCCAATTGCATTCTCCAGTCACTAACGAATATTTCCAGGATTTTGAGGGTCAGAAGCTTACTGAGCTGTTCTCCACCATCATCCTCGCTGTCACTGGTGTACGTCTATCTACCTGAATCTCTCATTCTCGGGACTGTAAACTGATCATGTGCTTCAGTTTCTCGCCTTCATCCTCGGATTTTCTCAGGGAAATATTTGGACGACCCTCTGGATAGGACTGGGTGGCACGGCGCTGACATTCTTGCTGGTGGTCCCACCTTATCCAATCTACAACGAGAACCCGGAAAACTGGCTGCGGGCGAATAGCGGGATCTCAGGTTCAGGGATTGAAGTAGACGGGAAGAAAATCAACTAGAGCTCTTTCAAGAACTTTGAAAAGGTGGAGGCACGGGGTTGAGAAAATGGCAGGAACGTATACGGAGCTCAGGTGGCCTAGCTGAAGGAAGCATGGGATTCGTCATGGCGATCGTTGTGTCATGGGGCGTCATACTCTAGCTATGGCTTGTAGGCATGTCTATGTCTACACTGTGCGCTTGTCCCTCTCCACCTCGTCCCTTTCGACCAACCGTGGCGGTCATTGTATCATATGCTCATAGCGAGTATCACGGGCCCAATTGGTTGGCTCCGTACCTTTGGTCCTGTTCTCTTCATCAATGGTCCATTATCTTCCATATTTCTGGAATTCCCAGTCTCGGTTGTCCAAAGGGCAGACCTGGCGGGTCTTCAGCCAGCGAGAAATGCAGTGGAAATGAAAAGCGTGCTATCATATCCATCAGTACGAAAACTCCTAGAGGGTGTAAAGTGGCGGTCGTACATTGCAAATCCCCCAAGCTACCGTACATTCTTCACTTGTGGCTGACTGCTGGTTTGCTTGACATTCGATGCCTGGGTAGAGATTAGTGGCTTGGTAGTTCGCACGTACGGGTGGACTTACAGAGGTCCATGATATGGTTGCGGCAAATGGCACAGTTATCCACCACGATATCCCAGGCCCAAAGAGCTACAGCGTTCCACTAAGAAAGATTAGGACTCGTCTACACAAATCCCAATGAGTTACCACGAGCTTGCCTTTTTGACTTCAAACCTCTTCTTCCCCTCATCTGCGGCTCCTCCTGCCTTGGCTGTCTTAGATACAGCTTTGGATTTGGCGGGTGCTGAAGGGCCAGCATCAGGCATATCAATATCGTTCATCCTCGCAGGTTGACAGGATAAAGGAGGAAGTCTTGATTGCACGAGAGCTAATCTTTATTCCAGATTGCTTCTCTTCAAATGTGATCGGGGGCAATAAGGGTCCTGGTAGTCTTGGTGATTGCGCGGTACAACTTTTACCTGCGAGAGGTACTAAGAGGCAGTCGCGTCTTCGTATACTCTAGGCCGGGTGCCTGCTGTGGATGTGGTAGAAGGAGCGACATCAAAAAGGCATCAACATGCGACCAGCTCTATCATAGCTTAAATCCGGTGACAGCACGGTACTTTGATGACTCAGCATCCTTGAGCCTCTTCAGCTCGCAGGGTAATGGAATCTATTGCAGACGCACTCAGCACTAACAGGACCGGTATCGCATTGACCTCTCAATAGACTGGCTACTTCATTACAGACGCCTTCAATTGCAATCAACGATACGTGCGATAAAATAGCTTCACATGGTAACTTGCTCAAATGGGTGGCCTGCGCAGACTCTAAGTACTTACAGTATCCCGCGAGCTAGAATCCCCTCGTTCTTCATCGACGCTTCATTTAAACTGACTCTCCGACATCATCTCACCATGAATACAAGCGCACAAATGCACCTCAATCTCAAGACCACTACCAATAACTCCATAAACTCAATATCACATACCCGATTTAGGCTGTATTCTTTACCTAAGTCGTAGCCTCGACCGCTCAAGACAAAGCACCTTTTCCCAGCCTCTAAACGGTCTCCTCGTTTCCTCAAACCCTTCAGCTTAAGGGACGCGACACCTCATACACTGAGCTGATTTCAAAGCTTCAGGAGCTCTGTCTCTGACCTAGGCAGCAATCGAGATCAGCAAAGGCTGCATATTTTTCAAGCCTTGTAGAGCTCATCATGCCACCTGTCGCGGCCTCTCCAGACAAGCCCATCAATCGGCGCCGCCGAAAGCATCAAAAGACAGACACATCCCAGAATCACTCCAATAGCTTGGCAGACGAAGTATCTCCCCGCCAGACAAAATCCGACCATGATTCACCAGCAAACGGAATGGAGACATCGTTGACCCCGCCGTCAATGGATACCAGGCCAGTCGCGGACTACTCCGTTCCAGGTCAGGTCAGCTGGTCCACTGGAGGAGTGGAGAAGCCCAAGAACACCCCCAAGAAGAACCGCAACAGCCTCCCAAATGGATCACCCCAACTACCAAAAATCAATGGCACACCTCGATCAAACCAACGATCAATTACTCTGACACCAGGCAAGAAGATTACTACTCCGTCAAGGCTTTATGCCGGGCCCACTTTCCACGCATCCCCTGCGGCATCCTCCCTACCAATGCCGAAATTCTATTCGAAGTCTGTGCCTGATGTCAATAAAGCGCCGAGCATGCAGACAGCCATGAAAGAAGCTTCTGAGCTGTCGTCGGATCAGAGTGAGGACTCGCCGACCCCAGGCTTCGCAAAGAGCGTCGGCGAACCGCAAGCACGGGAAGAATCTCCCCTGGACATTTTCTTCAGGGCCGACAGAGAACAGAAAGAGCGACAACGGTTGGAGAAGCAGGGGGTTACTGAGGGCCATAATCCTCCTGGTAAGGCACCCGCCCTCAACCGACCCCGGTTTCACTCCCGTCACTCGACCAGTGGTTCTCAAGGTGGCCTGTTTTCAATGGAGCTGGAAAACAGAGAACCTGCAAAAGTATCACACGAAAAAGCGCTTTCCGACCCTACTACGAATAATTCGGTCGTAAACAAGCCCGAGGCTTCACAGTGTGTTGAGGCGGTTGAGACGCCACAACAGGCAGAGCAGCGGAGAGCCAAAACAATAGCGCTCAAAAAATTGCTGATGTCTCCGGTGCCTATGACCGCAACTCCCGCATCCAGACAAGGCACTGCATCTGAAAGCGACGATGCAGGGATTCGCTCAACCAGTGTGAAACCGAAACACGAATCAACTCCACATATTCAGAAGCAATTTGCCGTTCAGATAGCGCGACAAGAATCGCCTTGTCCTCGTCCATGCTCGAGTCTTCGCAAAGAAGTCTCTGCGTTCAATCTTCCTGGCAAGGAGCCTGTGCCTGAACTTCCCGCTACCCCTACACCTTCGCGAACACGCTACGCTCAAATTTCCTCTCCACCTCCAGCGCAACAACATCTTGGTACCGTGGCACAAGATTCCCCGACACGCTCAGATGCAGCGCCGGGAACGGCAATTAACCCATTCAAAACTATGGAAGACGATCTACGACGCATTCTGAAGATAACCGACCTTTCCAACGGCAGTTCGGAAGGCGTTCCATCCTGATTCTATGTCCATTGACAGATCAACTACCGTTTGCTTAATCGCGCCAACGTCATCATACTAGCTTTACCCGCTTGTTGACCCCCAGCTTATACTGTTGGCTCATAGAGCCCAACATTCCCTTCGCACGAGCTTAGGACCACTGAACATTTCGGCGCTGGCGCTATCACCCAAACCCCACGATTAACTCTAATTCGATAATTGTACTCACGACCTTGTTTTATCGACGGCCTTGCTTTGGAATATTGGACGTTTGCACCTTTCAACTTTTACATATGACTATTTGACTTTCTCGTTGGGATCTTGTTATGAGAGCGATCTGACCTTTGGAGACTCGTAAGATGGCACGGCGACTGGCGTTTCATTTTTGGGTGGTAAGCTTTTGACAAGCTTTCATCAGGAACGAGGCTACGTCATAGCTGCCTAACGACCGCAGCAGTCTTTGAAACGTATAGAGGATGGGGAAGGGAGGAGTATAGAAGAGTGATGACTAGGAGAGGGATGCCCTTAGAAGATGGACGACTATGGATGACCGAGGAGATCAGGAAGACGGAGGCGTCACGACTTTCCTTCAACTTCTAAGAATTATTGTCCTTTCTGACATGACAGACCCCAAAGACGCTCTAAACAGAGCCCCAACAACCAGCACCACCACATTCATTGCACGAAAATTTCCTTATCCTCAACTTCGTCAGGCCGTCTTCAACGAAAGAATTCACCTTCAAATCGGCGATTATTTTCTCATAATTTTCGCAAAACAACAACAGCAGCATCTCTGCAACCCGATTCCTTTGTCAGTGTCAGTGAACAGCAGATAAATATTGTCCCCTGCTACGAAGGAAGGCTAAGGACGAATCACCAACCCTTCGGCCAACGTACCCTCATGTACTCCAGGTGGGTTTTCCGGAGCTCGGGTCTAGCCCAATGAGACTGCGTGAGATCCAGGTCTTGGAGAGACACATGGGGGTACAGCCAAAAGCTAGTTCGTGGAGCCAGATAGCCACATTTCAGCCAGGGGGTTTAGATAGTTGACTCACGTAATGAAATCACACTCTTTGGTACGGCTCCGGGCCTTTCCATTGCTACTCTCCGTGAAGACTTCGTTGATACTCGGAGAAACTGTCATACTAAATTCTCAACCTTCTTTCCATGCAACGCATATCATAGCATATCACGATAGCAACCCCAATATCATATAACATCAGCGTCTTCGGAAAACGGTGAGTCTGTTACTGCTGAGGAAAATGCTATGGCCGATGCTAGCGTTATACAGTCGACCCATTTCAGGGGTATAGTGTCCCATTTCCGAACCGATGGGGTTTGAACCATCTTTGCTTTCGCCTTCTACGGATATTGGTTGATGATGTTGGCATTAACTGTTAGGGCCAATACTTGTGTGCTCGTCGTGGATAAAGGATAAAGTCTTAACGCTTGGCATTCAGGACCCGATAAGGCTGAAGGGTGCCATGTGGGCCAAGGCGCTAGAGTAGATTAGATCTCCCGACGAAGCTTAATCTGAACTGAATATCCTTCTATTTCAAATTCTCGAGGTATGTATATCACAGCTTGACGACATCTACTGATAAATCATGATCACAATAAGTAGGTCAATCTTGACGATTGCTGTCTGAAAATTACTGAAATCCAACAGAAGTACCATGTTCCTCGGCAAATATAGGTACACTACTTTTGCCCTGAGCTTCATTGTGCGCAGACTGACCTGTCCAGGTCCTGGCTTCGATGTTGCTGGAGTTGCTCTGACACGCTTTTTGGAGCTCCAGGTTGATATTAATAAAAGTGATCCCAAGAAAGTCCCATTGAATTGCGTGATCCATTACAAAGGTGAGGGTGAGGAATCGCAAGACATCGATCTTGCCCCAGATCGCAATCTCTTGACCCGAGTTGCTCTTTATGTGCTCCGTTGTCATGATCAACATCAATTTCCCGCACTTACCACGGTGCATATAAAGAATGACATACCCCTTGGCAGAGGCCTGGGTTCCTCGGGCGCTGCAGTAGTGGCTGGCGTCTTCTTGGGGAATGAAGTTGGCAATCTCGGACTATCTAAAGACCGCATGCTGGATTTCTGTCTCATGATCGAGCGACACCCGGATAATGTCGCGGCCGCCCTCTATGGAGGGTTTGTTGGTACTTTCCTAAGCGACCTCGATCCAGAAGACATGGCTCGAAAAGAGATCCCCCTCAGCGAAGTTTTGCCAGCTCCCGCAGGAGGAGTAGATACTGGTTTGAGGCCTCCCATACCACCCTTAGGCATTGGCAAACATATGAGCTTCCCCTGGTCGCCAGACATCAAGGCGATCGTCATTATTCCAAATTATGGTAGTGTCATCTGAGCTTCGCGATATCAAGGCACTGACGGAGTCCTAGAGGTCAGCACAGCGAAAGCCAGAGGCGTTCTGCCTGCGCAATATTCAAGAGCTGACGTGGTTTTCAACATGCAACGGATCGCAATACTTACACACGCTCTCGGCAAAACCCCACCCAACCCTGATTTGATCTACTCTGGCATGCAAGACGCCATTCATCAGCCATACCGCAAAGAGCTCATTCCTGGACTTACCGAAATTCTGCAGTCTGTCAAACCAAGCACGCATCGAGGTTTACTCGGCATCTGTTTGTCAGGTGCTGGACCTACTATCCTAGCACTTGCAACCTCCAATTTCGATCATATAGCTCAAGAGATCATCAAGAAATTCTCCGAAGCAAGGGTCGAATGTCGGTGGAGCCTCTTGGAGCCGGCGCGGGATGGTGCTACCGTTACCAAGTCGTGAAAAAGCGATGATCACACAACATCGCCGGCTGATTACCAAGATACCCGATATCACTCTAGTGCTGTCCAGCCGTAGCGAAAGGTAAAATAAGCAAGGCATGTGCTCATCGCGGCACTTTCTTTGACAATACTATCGTTAGACGTTGAGCGTCCAAGAGTGGGCCACCTCACTGGGTAACGATTGTCGTTCTGGTCGAGTTAACGATGTACGGCTATCCATATCGTCGTTGACTTGCAGGACTACCCTTATCCCGCGCCACTCTAATGGCGAATTAGCCTTCAGGAAGTAATAAAAGGCTCTTGATGTATGGATCAGAAGAATCCGTCAATCTTCGTCTTATCTTGTCGTATCGTGTTCATCATTCTACTGTTGTCACTCTTGGTGATTTTGGCTCTCAGGCGACGTCTTCGGAAGGACGCATGCCGATTCTGTCCGCTTCCGTAGGAATCTTAGTGAGTTATTTGTGTTGGTGAATCAGCGGTGAGCTTTCACTTCGATGCTTTATCCATCACATCTGCCTTCTAAACTCTCTTTAGACGTGGGACACTCCTTATACAAGTTAGATATACTGATCTTCGTCTCGATCGAGTCTCCGAAGGTTTAAAACTCGCAGAGATTACCAGTAGTCGTCGCCTGCGCAAGAATCAGGATGTCTACTTCTTCAGTATCTACGGTTCCCTCAAAGTCTGCTAGCCACAATATGGGTGACCACCAGGTCGGCCAGGGCCTCGGCGACCCAAAGCTTCTGGAAGTCATTGATAAGTTGGTGGAGCTAAACATTGGAGATTCTGTTGCCCTGCCGCAGGTAGGTCGTTCTGCCAACAGATAATCCGTTGAGGTGGAGCTAATGCTACCCGCAGCTGCTTGTCGTAGGAGATCAATCAAGGTACGTGTAACCCAGAAAAATAAGAGCCATATGCGCTGACCTTCATGAAGTGGCAAAAGCTCCGTTCTCGAAGGGCTAACCGGACTGCCATTCCCTCGTGATAGCGCCCTCTGCACCCGCTTCGCGACCCAAATCATCTTCCGAAGGGCGTCAGAGTCAGCCACTAGCGTATCGATCATTCCAGATAAGAGTGCTAGCAATGAAGATGCAGCGCGTATGAAAGCATGGGAAAGAAAGGAACTAATGTCGCTTGACCGCAAAATTTTCTCCGACATCCTGGAAGAGGTGCAATCCAACTCTGTTGGCATACGATCCTACTTCTGTCAAGGCTGACCCACCTCAAGGTTCACCAAGTCATGGGTATCGGTAACGTGAATACCGGCGCCACAAAATCATTTTCCGACGACGTCTTGAGAATCGAAGTTGCCGGACCTAGTCAGGAACATCTAAGTGTCGTTGATGTACCAGGTATATTCCGTAAGATTACCGAAGGTGTGACCACGCAGATCGATATTGCAAACGTCAGGGCCATGGCGGAGAGATACATGGACAATTCTCGATCCGTCATACTCGCTGTGGTACCTGCCAACGTCGATATTGCCACGCAAGAAATCTTGGAGCTAGCGAAAAAGTACGATGTTGAGGGCGACCGAACTTTAGGTGTATTGACAAAGCCCGATCTCGTGGACAAAGGCGCCGAAGATCACGTTGTGCGCCTGTTGCAAGGCACAAGTCACTCACTGAGCCTCGGATGGTGCATGGTCAAGAATCCAGGACAACAAGATCTGCAACGTGGGGAGGACTTCGACCGTCACGCCTCTGAAGAAGCGTTCTTTAGAAACGAGGCGATGTGGTCCAAACTTGACAAGGATAAAGTCGGTGTTCGCTCGCTGCGGATTCGCCTTGCCGAGCTTCTTATGGGAATTGTGCGAAAAGAGTTCAATCATGTATGTGACATCAGCCCCTTACATGCTTTGCGAGTCCATCCCTCAAATGGGTAACAAACAAGCTTACGGTATTCGTGCCTTAGGTCCGCATGGATGTGGTCCAGCAATTGCAGCTGAATGAGAAAGCGCTAAAGGCGATGGGGCCTAGCCGTGAGAGCAAGGAGAGACAACAAAGATATCTCCTCGACATTGCGGATCGGTATCAGACAATGACGACACAAGCGCTTGAAGCCCACTACTACAGCGATGGTTCATTTGATTCTAGGCCGAGCCTAAAGCTGGCGACTATCGTTGTTGAGCGGAACGAATTTTTCTCCAATGACATATGGCGTCACGGACATACGATGGAATTTTCCCAAGGAGCTACTGGCGACGATTTTATTTGTGTGGCTGATGCGGCCATGATGGACACGCGGTACCGGCAGCACCCAGATGAATTGAACGGATTGCTCTACAATGCACGCATACCAGCAACACCTGAGAAAGGCATTATGGACTGGATTAAGGAGGTCTACAAATGTTCTCGGGGGTTTGAGATAGGGACTTTCGATGCTTCCCTGGTACCTATCCTGTGGAAGAAACAGTCCAGCAACTGGGACAAGCTCGCACTCGGCTACATCAGCGATATGATCTCGGCTGTACATACATATATTTGGGCACTGCTCTGCGAGCTATGTCCGGACGACAAAGTCGCGAGAGGCTTACTATCGCTCATACAAGACAAGTTGATTGAACGGTACAACCGCGGGATCGACAAGACCCGCTACATCCTCGAGGTTGAACGGGAGCCGATGACATACAACCATTACCTTGCTGATAATCTGAAGAAGTGGTTGGTGAAGCTGTACCCCGTCAAACGTCCTAGGCTAACAACAGCGTAGCGAATACCAGCGCATCAAAATGCTGCTAAAAAGCAAAGTACTTCGGACTAATAATTATGGCGAAATCGTCAAGATATCTGACCTGGACGACATCCCCAACTTGAGCAACATCGAAAGCACGGTCCAGCAGCTACACGACATCCTCAAGTCGTACTACAAGGTTGCACGCAAGCGCTTTGTGGACGTTGTCTGTATGCAGGCTGCTGATTTCCATCTTGTGCGAGGTCCGGACGCGGCTGTCAAGGTGCTTACTCCAGCCTTTGTTGCCGATTTGACGCCGGAGCAAATAGAGCGCATCGCTGGCGAGGATGCGTCAACGAGGAGAAGGCGCGCTGAGTTGACTCGTCTGGTCGAGAACTTGTCACAAGCTAGGGCTCTGTTGGGGACCGTCTGAGGTCATACTCGTAGCCTCAGAGCTGAAGAAACGGCTCTGTCAAGGCGCACCAATGCATGAACAGATGTGCATACCTGAGGCAATAGAGGCAAAGCATCCACCTTCTTTGAATGCGATCTCCGACTTGAAGGTTCTTTCATTTGCCTCGTGACATGGTAAGGCTGGATCTCTACTTCATACTTCGCACGCCCTTCAACTGCCCGTCATGAACAGATTCCTGATCATGTCTAATCCACAAAGAGCCACTTTATGTACGATAGCAATATTCCTTCGAAGGGAATATTATCTTCAAGGAAAGAAGTAGGAACATCACATGATCCAGTCTTTGTATAGCGCGAATGATCATTAATTATACGAAGGTACGACTAAGCATCGACCTCACAAACATGATTTGCCACTACATTCTTTATATTCCATTCCATACTGCTCTATGTTATCCATATTTCTAGGAATATTGGACAGAGGTCTTCGAAAACTGTCATGAGTATTCGTTCATCACCACGCTTGGCGTTCAAGGACTTAAGCCAAGATAGTATGGGAGACGATGTCAATACGAACCAGTCACGCTATGGATGATGCTCAGAGGGAGCCTGGAGCCTCGGCTCTTATCCCATGATATCTGTCAACTCCGTGCTCAAAATAAGTAGCGGAGATTCACCTGCTGGTGGCGACGTGGCCTAGCATTCAAAAGGTGTGGCTGCATTGGGCAATCTTCACCAGATTGTCCGACGGTATGGTGTGGGGATTCCCTTCTCAGAACGTCCGCCATGGACACCTATCTCAATGAAGAATGCCTCGTTTTATTATCAGTGAAGTCACCACTACTGAATTTGTTACGGGCAGTTGCTACAGTGAGTACGAGGCAATTGACATTAATTTGTGGATGGGTTTCAGGAGGTGGATTGATGATGTAGTAAGAATCGATACAAGGATATACCAGCGACCTTGTTTCTCACCGTCTCAAATCACATGATGAGGGTTGAAGAAATCACATGTCCACAGCTTTCTTTCCACGATTGCGTCGTTTGGTATTGTTCTTTCCTACGTGTTCTTTTCACCCTCCTTCCAATCTTTTTCCTTCTCATTGCAACAGGCTGCAAAGCCGTTGCTTCGGGATCTGTGCAATGCCTCTTCGTGCAAAAGCAGGCTTGACGGCAGACGCTATCAGCGTCTGCACCTCCAGGGCTCAAAGCGTCTTGGATCGCCTCATGATGGAGGATGTATCAAGTTAATGGAGTGCTGTGGGATGTGGGTGGGACTTGGGCCAAATGGTTGGATCTTCCCGTTTGCCTCCACACCCACTTTCTCCGAACCCCGCCGCGCTAAGGACAAGCGAGGGCTTTAGTTGGACGCTTTTCCAGTCCACCAGTCGGTTTCTTCTCACATGACCTACAATCTTTACCCTACCACCCAGGCTCAACCAGGCCAGGCCAGTGTCTACAAAGCCGACTCCAGAAGGGATTTCTCCGCTGGGGTCATCGTCCCATCGCGAGAGAGCGGCAATACTTTGACAACTGACAGGCCATTGACATTACCTGGTCCGGGGCCCATCTCCGATTCTGTCAAGATTCGTAACAATAACAATCGGCTTCAAATCATCTCGGAAAGATCAAACTTCCGACTGCCACCTACCATCACTTTCCGCTACTAAGTCAGCAATCCGTTCAAGACCATTGAGCGCGTGATCCCGTGAGTAGTCCCTTGTCTGACCTTCCTTGACATTATCAACCATGATATCTCTGGCACACCATCTCGAGTCCCTCCAGGCCGGACCCCCGTCTACTGCGATGAGATGGAACATCCAAGCGCACTCGGTCCGTCAAGCACTACTACTTCCACATCTTGTGACCACTGCAGATGAGCCATGTTGTTATCCCTTGTTTCACACCCTTTTGCAGCCTGAAGCAATCACTGCCGTGGGGGTGTTCCCCATCGCGCCGTTGAATGCGAACGAACGTGTGCTTGCATGACCCGTGATACTTCAGGTACACACGTGTTGGACCACTGCTGACCTTACTAGATCAGTGCGAACAGCCTCAGCCTCTTATTGCGCAAACAAATCGGACTTCAGCTCGTACCTTACCCCAACGGCTTCTTTCAATCCCGTCGACCAACGAATCATCGATTGCTGTTTGTCGACATCGATTCTTCCCAAATCCTCTATAGCAACAAGAGGTATTACCTGCTCCTATTCAGCAATCCATCCTGCGATAGCCCTCGGGAACGAACCGCCGCATCGAGCTGTTCATCCGTGATACGGGCCATTGCCTCGGTTGATCCATTGCATAACAACAAGTCCCTAGTCTTGTTTTCGAGTCTACCAGCGAACATCACCCATCTCGGCCCATCATGATGAGCTACACGGCGCACGAGAGCAACGGGGAGTCGTCGATACAAGAGCAAACGCAGGCCGCTATCGAAAATGCTCTTCACGAAATGAAATCCAAAAAGCGAAAGAGAGAGATGGCCGACTCGGGAGCAAGCGGGCCACAGTCTGGTTCGAAGCGAGGCTCGCTCTCGGGCATGAACGGTTCCAACCACGGCGGCGGCGGCATGTATCTGGGGCAACATCCATCGGACACCAATGACTTTGACCTTTCGCAGCACCTGCAAGCTGCGACTGCAAATCACGGGCTTCCAAACGTGACGCATCCGAGCTCGACAGCTCAGGCAGCTTTGGCCGGCATAATGCCGCAAATGACGGTACCTCAACCGACGGACATATCCTTCAACAGCAATGGATCGAACACAGATGTCGACCGCCAATTTGAATCTTCCTTTGACATGAGTGGGGAAGGTGGTCATGGGCACAATGGCCAGGGCTCCGCCTTCAATCTCAATTCATTCCCTTCAAGCATGGCGGCCCAGGTACAAGCGGCGAGAGAAAGCTCGAGTGGAGGAGGCGGCAGCCATAAGCCATCGGTTGGCTCAGATGAATGGCACAAAGTCCGAAGAGACAATCACAAGGAAGGCAAGCATATTCCAACCCCAGGCAAGGCAGGTTACAAAGATATTGGAACTGACTGTGAGTAGTTGAGCGGCGGCGACGAGAGACCATCAACGAAGGGATCAACGAATTGGCCAAAATCGTCCCGGGCTGCGAAAAGAACAAAGGCTCTATCCTACAACGAGCTGTTGAATACATTGCCAGCCTGAGAGCAAACGAAACACGCAACATTGAAAAGTACTCTCGGGACAAGATGCTCATGGAAGGAGTAGTTCAAGAACTCAGTAGCAGCGTCGACAGTCTGAAGGCGGAACTCGATCGAGCAAATCGCGAAACAGCATTGTGGAAGAAGATTGCCGTGGACGCGGGCTTGGAGTCGAAGATGGATGATGAGACGGCAGACGCTGAAGCTGAAGGCGATACGGACACGTGACGACTACAGTCGTTCTGGAGCCAAGTTTGGGCATCTCTACCTTTTGATGTCAAATCAACCCGTCATCGATCATGATGCTCCAGCAATTCACGACTCCAACGAACCGATCACCTAGCTGTCTCTTGATGTTTATACGACGAATCTGATCTCATGAACACTTTCATGATAGCGATAACACCATATGTTCATCCTTTCGGTTTGTCGAGCAAAGCCTTCGACTATCTCCGCTGTCATTCCGTCCGCTTGCCCTATCATGGACTTCCAATTAGGAGCTCCACTACTTCCCTCCCACTGGTTACTCATCCTTCATCGGCAGCGCCTCTATCTTCTTTCCACTTTCAAACTTGTAGCCTTTTCTCCCGTGTAAGGTGTTGGCGGCTGAGCATTGTCGCATCATGCATCAATGCTTTGTCAAAATCCATATAAAGGGGTTTTCCATATTTTATCTTCTGGCTGGGAGGTATTCTAATTTTCGGCGCGTTATAGGGGGTGGGGGGGAGGCTTTAAAATCTTATATCGGATTAAGATCTGGAACTTGGTTGGCCTTTTTTAGTTTGCTTTTGGCGGGGCGGTAGATGAATGATTCGACCCGTTCGATCGCTCTTTTGGTGCGTGTTTGGTCCGTTGCATTATTGTAAGTTACTAGTAACTTCAGAGACCCCCATCCTGATACCTACCTATCTAATAACGGCTTCCCTTTCCCTTTCCCTTTCCACCTGCTTTCCCTTCTCCATCCATTCTTACTCATCTTTCCATCCATCCATCCATCCTTTCGACTTAATCTTTCCATTGAATAATTTACCTATACTTTTGTCTTTTTACCTAGCCTACTCATCCTCCTCCTCCTCCTCCTCATCCTCCTCCTCATCCCCCACTTACCTAGCCAAAAAAGGCAGCTACTATGAATATATTTCACTCTGAACTTATACAAAGCTTGAACTTACTGCTACCCTGAATATCGGGGGCAATAAGATTCGTGAGCGGAGTATGCTGGACTAACTCATTTAATAAGAGAGAAAAACAAAAAGTGGAGAAACAAAGAGTGGAGAATATTTATATATACTAAGTTTTATTACAAGTTATTGGTGGGTTAGGCGTCCCCGAAAAGGATTAAAGAATATTGTTTTAGCAAAAGGGTAAATAAAGTATCAATATTATACCAAGCAACACCACCACCTTCCCATCCATAAATATAAAATAAAACCCATCATCCTTTATAAACAACCACATCCTTGTTGTTCTTGAATGAATTGAATACATGCAAAGTCCAAAGCTAGTTTTCCCTGTACAATTATCCTGACATTATCATATGGGTGTGTCTACCTCCAGAAATAATCATTTTCAGAAAAAGTTTGGATTGTAGAGGTATAATATATGTATAATGGATTTTGATGTTCAGATACTATTACTAATGATGATTCTCCAGTAAGGGGCACTCAGTTACCATGCCATGCCATACATACATCTAGGTCCATACGCACACGGCCGCCTCCCAACATCCAGCAAGGGGGGGGGGGGGGGGGCGGTGCGGGGGGGGGGCGGCGCGTACACACGCACGTGTGCGGCCCGCCGGGGGCGTGAGGGCGGCGGCCCGGAGCGGGCCAGGGTTAGTTGGGGGGGTGAACAACTCTCTTGCGCGTAGGAACCTTTACGCGAGAGTTAGCCTTATATCGACCGCGGATCAGAAACTTGTCGTCTTTGTCGGTCACTCGCACAATCGGGAAACGATCCACGCCGAAGCGTTCGATCGACTTCTCTTTGTGGAGTTCGCAGAGGAGTTCGTCTCCAACCCGCCAGGCTGCAGGGCGTTTACAGAGCGAGCACGTGGGCGCACCCATGACGTACCTCCGGGTTGACCTGAGGTGAGCTGAATGAAGTTGGTGGTTAGTTTTGCCCCTTTGCGCAAACGGGGCGTGTAGGGAGTTTTGCCCGTCTACGTAAATGGCGGTTTGAGACGGGATCAGTACCGGCACGCGTGGGACGTTTTGCCCCTTTGCGCAAAAGGGGCGTGTGGGAGGTTCTACCCTTCTGCGCAAACGGGGATTGTGCTGCGATTTACCCGTTTGCGCCTTGGAGGGACGGCTATGCTGCCACGCCACGCGCGGCAGATTGAAGGTCACGAACCAGCTCTTTGAGGACCTCAAAGGACGGGATCTTGTCGATGGACTGGACCTTGTGGTTGTCGAGCACACGATAGAAGACCTGCTCCTGAAGCTCAGGGGCGAGCTCGCGCACGCGATCGACACCACGAGCAAGTGTCTCCAGCTGTTTGAGCGCCCACTGCTGAGCCCTCAAATGCGGAAGTTCGCGTGCGTTCCTGGCCGTTCCGCCTGCTCGGTAGACCTCGAAGTAGAGCGCGTCGCCGAGCAACGCCCGGTAGCTCTCGATCTTCGGTGTGAGTGCCGGGTCCAGAGGCCGATCCTGCTCCTTCCGGTTCTCCTGCTTGCGATCCGGAGGGATCACTTCTCCTGCCGGCCGCGCCGCAGAATGTGGTGCTGTCTGCGAACTCCGTGCCTGCTGGTTGATCGGCACCACACCCTCCGGCAACGCCCACTTTGGAAGTGTCGGAAGGGACTTCGGCTTGCCGTATTGGTCCAGTTCGACCCACATCTCAGCGAAGTCGTAGAAGTAGCGACCAAGTCCATAGCAGCTGCAGGCTCGCTTGAACGCCTGCGCTTCCGCTCGGGTCATTGCGTTCTCGTCATCAGCCCAGTTTTCACCCACGCCCGTGTGGGAACCAAGCCCCTCGATCGTGACAACACACGTGACCATGACCTTGCCGGTCTGAATCACCTTGTCCCGCTTCATGCGCGTGACGTTTGAGACTGTGGTGACGTCATAGGTCCGGGTCCAGCCTGCCGGCGTGAAGGTTTCGTTGAGTCGATCGGTATAGGCCCTCTGATCGCCGTAGGGGATGACGCATCCGCGCTTCTTGTCCTGCGTGGTGTTTTTGACACGCCAGCTGATGTCGTCGGGGTGGAAGGGTGCGGTCAGCTTCTGGAGCTGCTCCTGCTGCTGCGGAGAAAGTGTGATCTGCATGATGCGAGGGTCCTTTCAGGCTGGATGAGAGGTTCGGATGGGGAAACAGAAAAGGCGCTCCGAAGGAGCGCCTTGAGAAGGGTGATGATGAGGCCGTTAGAACGGGATATCGTCGTCCGTGATGCCCTGGTCGCCGTAGTCCTGCTGCTGGCCGTAGCCGGGGTCGTTGCCCCTGCTGGAGCTGGCGCCCCCTGACGATCGGCTGCTCGAAGCAGCAGCATGGCTGTTGCCGTTACCATTTTCCTTACCCTGGCCGCCGCCGAGCAGGGTCAGATCGTTGATGAGGATTTCGGTCCGGAACTTCTTCTGTCCCGACTCCTTGTCGTCCCAAGAGCGGGTCTGGATCTTGCCCTCAATCATGACCTGAGTGCCCTTCTTCACGTAGTCGCGAACGACCTCCGCAGTGCGCTGAAAGGCGACCATGTTGTGCCACTCCGTCTTGTCGACGTACTGGCCCGATTGGTCCTTCTGCCGGTCCGCAGTGGCGAGTGAAAAGCTTGCGATCGTCATGCCGCCCTGTGTCGCACGAATCTCGGGATCCTTGCCGACGTTCCCGAGGAGGATGACTTTGTTGACGCCCTTTGCCATGATGGTGGTCCTCTCTGTTGCTGAAGTGATGAAGCTTCCTGCTACTGCTCAAGGAGGTTGTCGGGCCGGTTCCACATCGCTGTGAAATCGCGCTCAAACGCCTCAATCTGTTGTGGACTACGCGTGACGGACACCTGGTTATCCTGGTAGCGCGCCGCCGAAACAGACCAGTTGCCTGATCCGTCTCGCAGCACTTCACCATCGACGAGCATGGCTTTCTGGTGCATCAGGTCATTGCCCCCCTTCACGCGCACGTGAATGTTGGGTCGATGCAACAGCATGGCCAGTACCGGCACATGCCTTCCCTGCTCCTCCTCAAACTGGGCACGGTCCCGATAGAGGGACACTTCGACACCGCGGGATGCGGCTCGGGCGAGAGCCTGAGCGATCGGCCGATCTGTGAAGGCATACATCGCGACCTGGATGCGCTGTTGCGCGCGGTCGATGAGGGAGATGTCGATCCGTTCGAGGTCCGTGGTGGGCGCGAAGTAAATCTCCTCGCTCTCGCCGGCAGCGTGGACATCTGGCAGGCGCAGCTTGGCCTGGTCGATGACGGATTCAACCGTGACGTGAGAGCCAGGGTGGAGCTGCTCGTGTTCCATCTTGAGTTTCCACGCCGCCATACAGAGCAACGTGAGGAAGAAGAGATTGCGTAAGGTCCGCATGCCGACTCCTACTGTTCCCGCATGAAACCCACCACGCCAAACATCGCGATAAGCATCGAGAACTGGTTGAGGAAGCTGAGTTGCTTCATCTTGCGTTCAAGCGTCTGTTCGGGCTCCTCCTCGTCGATACTGATCTCGATAAAGAGCCGGATAATCAGCACGAGGGTGAGCAGAAGGCCGGCAGCAAACACTGACGGGTAACGGCTCGCGTGTGTGGTGAGACCCGCAACGAAGAGCACGGCCCCGAAGGTCTGGAGCCGCTGGAAGTAGCGTGGATGTGAGGTGTTCATGCAGTCGCCAAAGCCTCGCGCCGAACCGGAGTGTCCCCGAGTTCGAGAAGGTGCGTGTGTTTGCAACCGACGCAGCAGACCCCTTCGGTCACCTTCATCACGACGTCGATGAACACCTCTGGCGGGAGCTGCTCGTCGCCGTTGTGCTTGAAGAAGCGTGGCGCCGCCCCTCCCCGAAAGTCCGAATCCTTACCCCAGAGTTCCGTGTTGAGGGTGCCGGAACGATGGAAGAAGAGGATCTCGCTCTGGATCTGAGGCCGCCGGCCCCCCGTCTCGGGGAGCCAATGCCGGGTAATCAGAACGTCGTAGGTGTGCTCGTACCGAAACATCTGCACACGGCAAAGCTCCGGCTCAATGACAACGGCGTGGACTCCATTAGGCATGAAGTTCTGCACCCGCTGGGTCCAGGGCAACGCCTCGCCGGTAGGCCCGCAAAAACCGACGTAGTGACCGAGGCTGGTGACGGCGCCACCTGACTCCTCGCCGCGTAACGCCCAACGTTTCGCCTTCTCCTGAAAGACAGGCTCAACGGTTGCGCGACTGAAGATACCGGTCTTGCGTATCTCCAGCCGCGTTGGCTCCGGGAGCGTGAGCCCCCTCAAGGCAATTTGTGCAAGTCGTTTGTCCATCGGTTTTCCTTTGGCTTAGCGTTGACGGATAGGGAAGCCGAGAGCCTCCCGAATCATTTCCTTGGTACAGCCGGCCCAGCACTTGTAGAACTGCGGGGTCGCCACGGAAATAGCGAGGTTGTCGCCGGACTTGTCGTGCCCCTGCTTCTCACAGGAGGGGCAACGAGTCCACCAGTTGCCGCTTGTTTTGCGCTTCACCCGGACGTGCTCGAGGATCTGAAATCCCTTTCCTACGCCGCAGAACGAGATCGGTTGCTCGATTTTCGGTCTGGAGAGGAACTCCTCCGGAATGCTGAGGCCCTCGGTGAAGGTTTCCAGCTCTGCGGCCGTCAGCCGCTTCAGCTGGCGCAGGTAAGCGAACTGAGCCTCGAAGTTGGGAGCCGCATCCTCAAACCAGTACCGGTGCATGTTCGCCCGGTGGATGCCGAGCGGACCGCGGATGGCGTTGCCGAACTCCCCCTCGCGCAGTTCATCCTGACGCGGAAAGATCTCGATACCGTCCACCTGGTTGAGCGTGCCCTTGATGGGCACCCCCAGCCGCAAGGCAAGGTTGTAGATGTAGACACGACATGTTTTGGCAGGAAGGGGCTCATCGCAAAGGATCCAGAGGTGGGCGCCACGCCGGGACATCTCGAGCGCGGCTTCGACGCCGTCCTCTTTCAGCTCCAGTTTGAGCGCCGCGAGATCGCGATGGGCCCGCGTGTAATCGGCATCGATCGCCACCCACTTCGACCGTTGTGTCTCCGGGTTGATCGCGTACAACCCGATGGTCTGTGCACCTGAAAGGTGAAGCCTCACGGTGCTGTCAGTGAGGGCGAGCCGTTTCTTGGTCTCCCTCTCTTTTGGCTGGAAGTAGTAGTAGCGGTTGTTGTCGGGGTTTGGACGGTCGGATTGCCGGGTGTAGGCACGCCGATTCACAAACCATGAGCAGTACTCCGCGACCAGGGCGGGGTTCGTCTCGAGTAGTTCGGGTTTTGGCCGCGGTGGGGTCCACGGCGCCTGAGCTGCTGTACTCATGGTTTGCTCCTTTCTGAAGTTGGGCTGGTTGTAGAACGGACCGTGGAACGGGTCAATTCAGAAGAATCTGCTGCTCTTCTGTTCGTGCGAGGTAGGTTGCGGCGACGACCAGCAGGACTGCGAAGAGAACTGTGGCCAGGCCGAGGAAGCAGCTGATCTTCTCCAGATACGACAGCCCAGAGACTGAAAGCCTGACCGCACCCAAGCGGACACCATTCACCAGCAGTCCCAAACCAGAGAGAAGAAAGAGCAGTGCACCAACCCCGGATAACCAGGAGGCCGACCGCTCACGAAATAGAAGCCACGAAGGAAGGCTGTAAAAGAGGATGACAACGGCCGCAGCCTCAAGGGCGAATACCGTATGTGGGTGCACAAGGGGCAGTGATCCAACCTGCATGGTTGCTCCAAGTCTTGAGGTTTTTAGAGGGTGTAGGCCGAATGGACTTCAGTCAAACCGAGACAGTTTCACCCGCGTGGTTCTGAGCGCGTGAGTCACGAAGGAGGAACATCGTTCATTGCGTGCCTTCGTTCTAGTGAATGAAGGTGTCACGAAGCCCGTCAGACGGTGTGCGCGAAACCTCCTCCCCTCCTCCTTCTAGGGTGAGCTGTTCCCGGGCCATTCGTTCCAGCGTCGTCCACTGAAGTAGGCGGTAAGCCCACACAGCCCGATCGAAATCCACGCCATTTAGGTCGTCATCCCTGTCGAAACGCAGCCAGAGGAAGACCTGGGCGGCTTCGTTGTAGACGTAAATGGCTCCCGTGCTCCGCCGTCCTGGAATGCTCTGGAGGAAGAGGAACCCACCGTCCGTCTCGATCAAACGTTCGGCGCGGGCCTCACCTGCTTGCAGGAACGCGCCCAGGACTTCCCACCGCGAAGAGGACGATGTGATGCCCGGCAGTTCATGGACAGAGAACAAGTACTCGACGCGCAGTTGGCCCAGCAGTTCTCTCTTGGAAAAGCGGCGCTGTGTATGCATAGTAGTGGTCCTTTCGTGGTGGATTTGGTCAGAGATTGAGAGCCAGTGAGCTGGTAAATCCAGCTCACTGGCGATTGGCTAAGGGTTGATTTGAGCTCCTGGTTTCGCGACGTCATTCGCTGCGAGTTCGTCCCGGAGACCGTGGGACTTCAACGCGGCTTCAAGAGTCCCGTATTTCGCGGGCAGGCTTGCATTGTCCAGAGGCTCGCCGATCCCAACCACGGGGCACTGGATGTCCGTGGAAAGATGCTCTTCATAGCTGCAGTAGCAGCACTGTTTCTCGGTCGCCATGTTCGTCTCCCTGTATGTGGCTTGGCCTGAACGGTTACGGGATTCCTGTCGCCAGTCAGTCCCGTGATGATGCGGCGCTAGAGGCTATCTGCGCGTCGTTGAAAGTGGTTCGGATCGCGGCTGTTCGGACCGCAACGTGGACTCGTTCTTCCACGCAGCGGCGCCATGCACAGTCAAGAGCAAGGGAGAGAAAGGGGCAGAGCCAAAGGGGTTGTCCATCGACCTCTGTCTGGAGGTAGGCATCTGGGTCACTCACGAAACGACCCCTGTTTGCCTCGGCCGCGATACCTTCGGCCGCAACCCTCTTGAGCTCAGGCCGCCCCGCCCAGATCGAAGGGTGGTTGATCGCCTCGGTGTAGTCCAGCGTCACTTCGGCCCCGTAAAGAGCGGGATGATCGACCTCGGCAAACATACGGCTGGCTTCGGTCTTGTGCATCGCCCCCTCGACCGTCGTCAGTGGGCGGGTTTTCCCCACCACGGCACGAAGGCGGTTGGAATCCAGACTGACCGTGATCTCGCCGAACCTGGCCAGAATCCGGCGAACAAGCTGCTTCGTCCTAGCGCGCTGATACCCCAAACCAAGCAGATGGACATGGGCGGGCCTCACCTCTGCGACAAACTCAAGAACTTGCGCGTGAGTCATGCCCGCTTTCTTCATCGGGAGTGCCGGACTGAGAGACACGCCCACGAGATCGCAGGCTTGCAAGTAGAATGCCTTTGGCGTGAGTGCCCCCCTTTGAAGCGGGACCAAGAGGCGTGCTCCAGTAGCAGCCAGCCTTCGCAGCTGATCTCCGTATTGCATGAGGAGCCCAAGGGTGTAGTCCTGGTCGCCTACTCTGTCAGGAACGACGAGGCTCAGCCGGCTCCCATGGCGTTCAGCAAGGCGCTGGTAGAGGGACAGACGGTCGATCCATTGCTGGTGAGAGATGGCGTAAACGACGCGGAGCCCGTCCGGTGTGACCGCAACTTCCGAGAAGGCTCCGCTGTCGGCGAAGACGGGTAGATCGGACCGTAGCAACTCCTCCTTTGCTTCTTCGCGCACGTGGCCGGCCGAGAACCCAACCGGTATGCGCGCAAGAGAAAAGCCCCGGATCTCGCGCGCTTCGTTGACACCCGAAGCAAACGCGAGAACACGAGGCGGAAGCTGCGCACGGCCCACGTCGAACAGAGTGGGTTCCATGTGGAGTCCTGGCTTAGTGATCGTTTAGGTTTAGTACATCGTTGCAAGTCTGGCGCATTGCCGCGCTCGCAGCTCACCTTCCGCTTACGGCGTTTATGGGGACAGGTGGTCAGGCCGACCTATCTTGGTATCACGCCGGCGAAATTCGTGGCTTTGACACAGCCGCCTCCTCTAACCTTAGGTCACGGAGGTCGGTGTGATCGTTAGTAGCCCTGAACACGCGGTTAGAGATGGTGGACGATGCATTCAATCGAGGCGATCTCGAAGCCGTGCTCGCCTTCTACGAAGCCGCTGCAGTCGTTGTCACGGAGCCCGGGAAACTGGCACGTGGTACGGATGAACTTCGAGTGTTTTTCGAAGGCGTGATGAAGTCAGGTGCGTCTGCCAAGCAGCTAAAGACTCATGTGATTGAGGCAGACGGTATAGCGTTGTTCCTTTCCCGCTGGACGCTGAAATCCGCAAGTGGAGAGATCGCAGAGGGCGCCCGCACATTCACTGCAACCACAGTGCTCCGTAAGCAAATTGATGGAACATGGAAAGCGTTGATCGACAACTCACTCGGCCCACTCGTCCTAGGCTCCTAGAGGAGCTTGGTATAGCGGAATACTCTCTGAGCTTGGGGATCGCGGAGACTGATTGCTCCTCATATGTCGCATTATGGGAAGTAATCCCGCGAGACCGCCCCTCATCACAAACGACCGTTTTTGGTATGCCAGAGCCTCAACTTCCTACAACCGCGTTTATCGTTACTAAGACTGCTGATCTCCCATGCAGCAGGGACCGGAGGTCCGATGATTTCGTTACAGGCCGCGCCGATCCAACAGGGTGAGCGGGTTGAACAAATGGACATCCTGCGCGGCATAGCACTGCTTGGTGTTCTCACCATCAACCTGCTTGGCGAGTTCCGGGTCTCAATCTTCCAGCAATTCGTTAGTGCCCCACCGGCGGCAGATGCCCTTGACCGCTGGATCAACACCTCCACCCATATCTTCATCGAGCTAAAGGCATTCGCTCTCTTTTCGTTGCTCTTCGGCATAGGGCTTGCGATTCAGTTTGATCGCATCCGTTCGCGGGGAAGATCGCCTTTTCGCCTTCTATCAAGACGTCTGCTGGCATTGCTCCTACTTGGCATAGTCCATCTGACCTTGATCTGGAATGGTGACATCCTCACTGAATACGCCGTCGCCGGGTTGATCGCCTTGCCGTTCCTGTTTCTTCCCCGACGCTGGCTCGCCATTGCCGCTTTGCTGTTCACGCTCCGGTATCTGCTGCCCTACTTCCCCTATCCAATCTCATTCCCAACTGAGGCGTGGCTGCAGTTGCACCTGGAGCAAGCAGCGACTGTGTACAAGCACGGCAGCTATCTACAGATACTTTCTTTCGAATGGCATGAACTGCCGGAGCTGCTCCCGCTTCACGTCTTCATCATTGCCCGGACCGTGGCCCTCTTTTTATTCGGAGCCCTTTGTTGGCGCTCTGGTGTCGTCAAGAAACTTGATGCACACACCAGAACACTCGCCCTGGCGTGCTTTCTGGGATTGGGAGTAGGTCTAAGCCTCACGATTCTGACGTCGTCGCTCGCGCCACCGATGGTCTTCGGAAGAGTGCAAGGCGAGCTGTACCTGATCGGGGAACTGGCTCTGACCGTCGGCTATGCAGCTACGATCCTCTACGTGACCACAAAGGATTGGGGTCGCAAGGCTCTGGGCTGGGCTGCGCCATTGGGCAGGATGGCCTTCACGAACTACGTCATGCAATCAGTGATCTTCAGCTTCCTCTTCTTTGGTTGGGGCTTAGGTCTGTTCGGAATGCGTTCCGCTCCTGCGCTTCTGTTGGGGATCGGTGTCTACGTTTTCCAGGTTTTCTTCAGTGCGGCATGGCTTCAAAGGTTCCGGTTCGGCCCTCTCGAGTGGCTGTGGCGAACGATGATGTATGGGGTCATCCAGCCAATGAAACGTCCTGCAGATCCAGGCGGTACCGGCTCCCCGTAGGGCGTACATCCCTACAAGTCGCATTAGCGGAAGTGATGCGGCCCGAGCCGGTCACTAAGGCGTTCGACCCGGCCAACCTTTCCTTTCTCCGTAGACCATTGATCCTCCTTAGAAAGCCCGGCACGCGGCCGGGCTCCTCGGTTCTGTTGCGTCACGCTGCGGTTCGGGGTTCGCGGATCGCGAGATCGTGACGGGTAGATCTACTAGTTCGGCGACCGGACTTGCGTTCGATCTGTGCCTTCAACCAACGGGATAAAGTCCAGCCAATGCTCGATTCGATCTCTATGCCCAACGCAGAAGCGAGGGTGATAAGGGAGTCCAGGCAGACCGGTTCTTTGTTCAGGTCGCGCACTGGACGCCACCCGCGATACGCCTTCCGGTATATGACGCCGTTCCAGATCCGCGACTGTGTTGGATCGCAGTGACGATACCCTGCCACCGAGCAGGCCAAGCTCTGTTCTGGGCTGCTGCGAAGCGGCGCGCCGTAGTGCCATCCTGAGGTCAGCGTGAAAAGGGAAGGTAGCCCCGAGCACCGCCACTCCATCACGGATGGCAGGCTGGTCGTCTTCTGAAACGACAGGCAGGCACGGGCCCACGCATTGGGGAGCAGCGCATCCGCCTCGGCCAGGAGGAAGCGCTCCTCTATCTCGTCGCGGCGGCTCACAGGAACGACGTCAGAGGCGATCGAAGTGAAGAGCAGCTGTACGGTGGCAAGAGAGAAGGAGCCGATAAAGGCTCCTTCTGCTGTGTCACTAAGACCGTGCTCGAAAGCTTTGAGGGTGGTCTCTCGGGTTTTCGCGAGTTGCATGTGGCCTCCTTCTCACTGCTAGGCTGGCCACGGTTCCGCGTTCGCACGGAGCCAGGTGGCTGGTTGGCTCCGTCGAACGCAGGGACTTCCTGCACCCGCTAAGTTGGCTGAACGGCTACTGCCTGGGCTCGCTCCCGTCGACGGCGTGCGATCAAGGCACGCATCGGAGCGGGAAATTCATGAAAGACGTAACCACGGCCGGTGCATTCACGACAGACACGCACAACGCCGTTCTCTGGAAACATGCCGCTACCGCAGCATGTCGAACAGCCCTTCATTCCGCCCTTGCCTCCACAATCGGGACACTTGTTCTTTGTCCTCCCGCGGACATCAAGGCAAGAGCAGGCAAGTGGCTTCAAGGAAGAGTTGATCTCTGTGATTTTCCGAACTGGCAGCATGTGATGCCTCCTGTGTCACCCATCCGGAAGGGTTCAGGGTGGATGAGCAGAGCGAACGTAATGCCCTTGCCGGTCTCGCTCCAATGAGAGCGACAACTCGCCCGGAACTTACACTGCAGACCGAGAGCAACACTGTCGGTGTGCAGGAGCGACGTCGCTCAATCAGGCTAGAGACGATCGAGGTTCAGTCGATGCACCCCGCCACGTGGTTACAACTCAAGTAGCTGTCGAAGTCGACGCCACAAGCCAAGTCCTCGAGTCAGATCAGGAACAACCGCTTCGTCCCCTTTCGAGAGCTCTTGAACCGCAGCCTGTTCCGGGTGATGCACAACGCCATAGAACGGCTCCGTGCTCATCTCGGCCGCCAGCAAGTCGCAGAAAGCCTGCCAGGCCGCAACTACAAGGGAGGGGACATCCCCATCCTTACAGGGTCGAAGTGACCATTCGGCTGGGACCTCTACATCTCAACTGTGGTGCGGATCCGCGCAACTACCGCCAGGAAGGCTTCTTCGCTGTCGTCCCAGTTCATCCCGGCAATGCGTCCCAACACAGCCATGTCCCCGGCGATGTAGCTGAGCAAGCGCAGAATGTTGGGTCCCTTGTCTGCGTCGATAGCGACCCACCAAACCGCACAGCTCTGGAAGTCCAGGAAGACAGTGATGAGGCTGTTCGCCCTAAGCCAGGCTGGGTCTGGTCCCTTAGGGGCTACAGTACCAGCGCATTCGATCCCTGGGAGCGCATAAAGAAGCGCACTCGTCTGGTGGATTTCTTCATACTTCGTCTCTCCGTCCCCGCCAACCCATCTATAGAAGCGCTCGCAGTCGGCGTCGATGTAGAGGTACCTTCGCGTGTCACGATGCTTGTACTTCTGAATCGTGCCATCCTCACCCATGTGCATGAAGTCATCCCAAAGGGAGCTCGGTAGGGCTCTTTCCAGTGGCGTCCAGTTGTGTGCGATCTCAGGTTTGGAACCTTCCATGATGTGCCCCCTATGGCGTGTTGGCAGACGGATCGCTCCATCCGCTGTGGTCGTCAGCACACCCTAGGGGCGCTAACTGTTTCGGTCAAAGTCCTCCTGTGGCTTACCGAACAGGCTCAGTTGAGGGGCACTCTGAGGCGATACGGTCGGTGCGTTGATGATCTGAACCAGGGAACGGCCGGACTTCATCGTGAAGCCCATCTCCTGCTCCAGGGCACTCACCTGATCGAACGCTTCCCTGTCGTGCTGGTGGATCATGCGCAGGTCATGGTCCGTTGCGAAGATGCACACACGGCAAGAGAATCGCCGCAGGTAGCCGCCTCTCGTCCCATCCTGGTGGTACTCGGGGACGTAAACCGGGTGCAACGGAACGTCATTCTGCCAGTGCCATCGCAGCACCTGTTCCGTCGTCTCCTCGAAAATGGGCAACCAGTTATAGACCGTCCGTCCGTTCCTGCTCATCTCCGTGTCGAGCTTCCAAGGGACCTGGCGTGCACGTTGAGGAGACTCTTTCGCTCGCATCCCCATGCAGTTGATGACCACCTTCTCAGGGAGCGTGCGCAGGAACTTCTGGATCGGACCGCGCTTCAGGTCGCTGGTGCACTGGCGGAATTGCGCGGACGGGAACATTCCTCTACGGCGCACCATCTCCAGATACGTCTTGTTCGGATTGCGCACAACGGTGAGGGGGAGGCCGAAATGACCTGCTATCTTCCGCGACCACTCCACCGCCGACACTGGCTTCACGTGCTCAAAGCCTGTGTCCGCCATCACTGCATACGTCTGGAGCCCGGGAAACTTCTGCCGCACTAGACCAAGCATCCGGGCGCTGTCTTTGCCGCCACTAAGGTTCACAAGCAGGGCTGGCGGTCGTCCTGTTTCCGCGGCTAATTCGTCGATTTGCACCACTCAGAACCTGCTTTCTCTAGGGAGGAATGTGCCAGAAGCACGCCTTTTGCCTTACGGCGGTTTTGAAGACGTCACCACATGGGATAGTCAGAAATAAAGTCAACCGATTGAGCTTCTTACAGGCCATCGGTCACGTGTGTGTCACGTCTCTGTCACCTCTCAGACAACGCGCTTTCAGCACGCAGTCACCAGAAGCTGTCACGTGTGTGTCACGACCCTTTACCGCCAACGTCGGAGCCTGATTCGGGTCCATGGATCCTAAAAGACCCTCCCTAAACCGCGGGGAGGGTAGGGCGGAACAGTCCCGATTGGGCTAATTTCGGAGGGGAAGCGCTAGTTCAAAGACCTCTACAAGTGGCAGCGTCTCACGCATCTTCTCGTAACAAAAGAGTGCTAGCACGTCGAACTTCAGCGCCTGGAACTTTCGTGAGGAGGCAAAACACATCGGAATTCCAGGTCGGCCAAACTCCGCTGAGAGGCTGAAGATCTGATCCACCGTAGCAGTGAAATACAGGATCATGTCGACATTGCCTTCGTCTCTAATCACCTTCTGGATCTCCTGATATCGAGCGGAGGCCTTCATAGTTCTCTCAAATTCGATCGCTATGCGGTAGGGTTCTCCGCCCAAATTAAGCTCAGCAACCGCGTCGTAATCTTTCGCCATCGGTGTGCCTATGACAAGGTTGAGAGAGGATAGTTCCCTCTCCCAACGCCACTTCACCAGCTTTCCAGTCTTTCGGAAAGACTCACGAATCTCATTCAGCTCAAGGAAATGGGGCGCTTGAACGATCCCGGGAAGGTTTCTTGAGCCCGAACTGACGCTCATCAAGCCCTCCCCATAGCTCTCTAGGACTCCCAAACCCAACCTTGTGATGGTGTATACCCGACCGGCATACGGCGGAATTGTTCCGACAATCCGGATCAGACCAGAAGTGACAAAGCGCTTGACTCTACCGTAGAACGCCCTTGGATTCGTCTCTAGACCTGCTTCGGTCTGACGTTGTAGAAGTTGAGCGTGGCTGATGAAGGTCGCATTTCGTATGGCCAGCAGCAGTGGCAGATCCCGCTGCTCGTTCATACGAAATGACACGAGGTTCTCCGGCTGCTCAAACGCTTCTTGTTCCGCCTGACTTAGCATGCGACCATCTCCCAGCCGCTCCCTGTCCACTCGCACACCCACCTTCCGCTTTCTGTGTTGATGGAGCGTCCGACCGCCATCAGCAGCAGTGTTTCCTGTTGCCCCCTATAGTCACTCGCGGCGATCATCCGTACCCCCGGTGATCTCCACGTCCCGCTGAATACAATTTGGCCATGTGTTCCACTCCGTACGCAGACGACGACCGCGTCTGGTCGCAATCCTTGTTCACCGCGACGTTCAAGTAGCAAACGGTTTTGGGATCCGCGCTGCTCAACTCCACTGCTTTCGTAAATACCAGGAGTGATCTCGGCGGGATTGAGGCTCTGTCTCAAGCAGGTTCCTACGTTGAAACGGAGGAGTCCTATCTGCGTCCAGTTTCGACGTTCTTGAGATCCTGACCGAAATCCGGTCGTGTTGAAGAGGGCAGCCCCGGCAGTGAAACGAACGTTTGAAGCCACGTCCTTACCGGGGCGTAACCACCAGATACTTCCGAAGCTCGCGCAATAGATCTTCATACGTTTGTCGTGGCGGGATTGCGCTTGTGCTCCTCTTCGAACCGTTGGTGTGCCTGGTTGAGCTGAGCTCTGAGGTTGCTGATCTTCTGATCGCGAGCAGTGAGGGCCGCCTTCAGACGTTTCATCTCATCCTGACCCGGCGCTGGAAGCTGGGTCTCACTGACCGAGATAGCGGGGGTATGAGGTGCAGTCGCATCCTGATCTGCACTCGCCGGCGCCTCCTGCTTGTGACTGGAATTTTGCTGTTCGGCTACCTCAGCGGCGCGCCGACTTTCGCCTTTTGCAATCTTCTTCTGTTCGGTTGCTTCAGCAGACTCCTTCGCTTTGCCCTGTTCATCAAACTTCGCGTTGTAAAGATCCGCGAGCTGGTTGTGCTTTTCGATGGCGTCCAGAGCCTTCAGCCGTGACGCTAAATGGCTGTTGTAAAGCTGGGCCACGATAGCAGAACTGATACGCAATCGATCCTCAGTCCGGCGGTGTTGCCAAACATTCCCGGCGAAACTGAGAGAGAAGCCTGCTAACAGCACAACGTCGGCCCACCAGAGGGCGTTGTGTATCGTCTCGTCGATCGCCGCCATACGAACTGACTGCAGTAAAAGCCCGTAGTCCTTGTCCTGGGGATTGACTGCATGGAACGCCTTCTCAACCGCGCTTGTGGTGTCGGCTGACCCACCCGCTTTTGCTGCGGGATCATACGCTGAGCGAGGACGGGGAGCAGTTGCTGGCGTGACACTCTGCTGAGCCAACACAATTGGCGCTGGCGAGCTCAGTACGAGAGCTAGGGTAATCTTCCCCCTCAATGTCATTTCTTCCTTCCTTTCCGGTTCCGAGCTTCTTCGAGTTCCAGGTTTGGAAACCTCAGATGAAGGCCCCTCGATCCCTCACGTAGACTGGTGTACTTCGGATACAGATTCTCGGCAACTCCGGGGAGCCATTGCTGGCTCGGCCGTCGGATGTGCACATGCTTGTGCAAGACGCCGCGCAGCCGATCCGGGAATAACATCTCCATCTGTCCGGTAGGCATACGCTTTATGTGCTCGTCCTGGGCCAAGGTGTCTTTCACTTCCGTTTGGCTGCCCTGTTCTTCTTCTTTGTATCTGGCCTGGAACAGCCCGCTTTTCCGAATGCGCATACTACGGCGTATCTGCCGAATCTTTGAGGACGCTTTCAGGAAATCTTGGGCGGTCTCCTCATCTTTAATCCGCAGCATGAAGGTCGTGTTTGGAGCGCTTGCTACGTCGTTTCGGAAGCCACGACCCACTTGCAAGAGCTGAGGTGCGCTTTGCAGGGCGAAGAGAAATGCCACGTTGGCACCTCGAGCCGTGACCAGGATCCGCGCGAAATTCTCATATGCAAAGGGAGAGAACTCGTCCATGATGACGCTAACGAAAGGCTGCTCGAGGTTACGCTTAGCTTCTTCATAACGCCTACCAATCATCAGCTGAAGGTTCTGAAGAAGCATGCGTCCAAGCGCGGTCACGGCTCGCTCATTGACATTCACGTTCAACGAGACGTACAGGATCAGCTTCTGTTCGATAACGTCTTCGAGCGACAAAAGGTCATCGTAGGGGCCTGTGATCAAGGAGATGTCGTCCGCCATAAACGTCATCAGGTTGTTGATGAGGCCTTGGATCTTGGCAACCCGCTCTCGGTCTCCAAAGGATTCAAGAAGGTTCCTTATGCTCATGTCGAGAGTGAGTCGCTGCTGCGCGCTTATAGAGTCGGCCGGCGCCGTCGCCTTCATTGCGGCCGCAATTTGTTCCTTGAGTATGTCTTGGTCGTACGCAGCGACCAGAACGTCGTGGAAGTTGAAGCGTTTACCGGTGTAGTGCAGGATCCGAGCGATGTTCTCGAGGTAAACGCGCTGATGCCCCTCAAAGAAGTCCTTCTCCATCTTGAAACTCTCGAAGATGAAGCCGACGTGCTGCTCGTAGTTGCCATCGGGCGACCAGAAAGGGTTGTAATTTACCGAGATGTCGGGCCGCATTGGATTGATGACCCTCAGGTCGCCTATACGTCCTGCGGCCTCCATGGCTGGGAGGAGCCGCTCAAAGAGATCCCACTCGCCCTTCCCGTCGATGAAGATGATCGGCGCGCCACTCGCAATATCCTGCTCAGTGATCGACTGAATGAGGGTGGTTTTCCCGGCCCCTGTCATGCCGAAACAGTTCGCCTGGTAAGTGCGTGTGTCATGCGACCAGAACTGGGGCTCCCCATGGATGTCGTGCCCGAGCAGCACCTGCCCTTCGCTTTTGGCCTGCTCGACCTGCTCGCTGATCGTCTTTTCAGAGATCGACGGCACCGGCCGAGGCCACGCCTCCTCAAGCTTTGCTCGTTTAGTTGCTTGATATCGTACCCATTCAAAACAGAAGACGCCGGCGAGCAACGGGTAAAGGCCAAGCTCCAGCAACTGACTAGCTCGAAGGTGCAGCCGGCTGTAGGCGATATAGAAGAAGAGGCCAAAGATGGCGAGAAGGATGAACACCACCACGAGGGTTGCATCGCCCTCATCGTTCCTGGGGCGGTTTGGGTTCTGACTCGGCGGCATGTGACCTCACTTAGCTGGGCTGAAGAAGAAGACGGCTGCAACTGCCAGCAGGAGGAGCACGCCTCCCACTACGAAGAGTGGATGGAGACGTCGCTTCCCTTTTGCGTCCCGCTGGTCGATGTCGTCGAGAAAGGGCTGCTTCCACATCTCGGAAAAGCTGCTTTCCTTGCCCGCCCTATACGCTAAAAGGAGGCGCTTTCGCGCCTCCTCCGGTTTGAGAACTTGTGATTCCGCCATCAGAGCACCGCTGCAGCATCTACCTGGTGGTTCAGGTCGTTGGCGAAGACGAATCGGTAGATCTGGGGTTTGTCTTCGGTTGGCTTGAAACAGAGCACCCCTTCGACGCTCTGACCAGGGTTCACATCCCGGCTTGATAGCCGGGTCTCACGTACTGGCACTGCTGTCATACTGCCGGGTCCAAACTCCGTCAACTTCTGAGAGGAAAGCTGCGTTCCCTTGAGTGCACTGAGCACGACCCCTGGAGAGGCGGGCACAACGCTGAGGACAGCCGGATCGCTCAGCCGGTAGGAATGCTGCCCAGGGTTCGAGACCACGTACCGGACATACAGAGAGTCTTTGTCACGAACGATGTCTGAGATTCGCACATTCACATGATCTTTAGCGTTCTTCACGCCACGGCTGTTCACTGGGGCACTCTGCAGCATCGTTTGAGCGATGAGCATATCGGCAAGTTTCTGGATCTCCGTGTCGTCCGCCCGGACTGGAGTCTCCGCCTGCTTGGCCGCGAGTGGCCGGCCCTCCGTCTGATCAATCACGAAGGCCGCCGTTGATACCTCGCCAGGAGCAAGGATTTCGTAGCTCGACTGGCCGTGTTCGGTCCAGATAAACAGATTTGTCGACTGGCCCTGCCGAAGTGGTTTAAGGGCAACGGTGTTGCCATGCCATTCGATCCGGAAGTCCTCACTACCCATCGCTGCGTTTGTGATGGGTTCCGGCATCTCAATGAGGCTTATGTGATTCAGAGCCGTTGCAACTCTGGTCACGCTGTTCGGGCTTACTGGTTGGTGCGTGATGGTTTGAGCACGAACAACGCTGCACGCCGCGAGAAACACCAGTACCATTTTGATCTTCATGCTTATCCCCGGGCTCGAGGGAGAGGTCGGTTGACCCCTCCCCTCGAAGCGTTTTGTACAGCTCACAGGTAGACAACGAAGTGCTGTTCCTCTTGAACAGGAGCACGCTCGTTGAGTGATCTCACATAGGTCACGACTTGTGGCATGACCAACATGAGTGTGTCGTTCACGGAAGCCTGTGGGTCACGTCGCACCTCTTCCAACGCTGTCTTGTATTGGCAGAGCGTCGGTTGAAGTGCATTCGCTTTCCTGACCCACTGCTTGCCGGGAAGTAGGGCATCCAGGAGCGAAAAACCAGGCATCGTGGAGACGGCAAACTGACGTCCGTTCGATGTGACTTTGAACCGCACCTGAGACCGTGTTGAGAGTGAATTCGCCAGCCACTGAGAGATAGAGCGCATGTGTTTCTCCGTATCTCCATGCCTGGCGTTCCCCATGAGGGAGGGACGCCAAGCACGGATGCTTGTAGTGCCCTCCCTGTTCGGAAGGTTTAAGTTGTACCCAGCGCGTCACGCGATGAGTGCCTGCCTGCTGTTGTTACAGCGAGGTGTAAAGCGTCCGTTCCACTGGCTTCTGAGGCGGAGGATCCACCATCGTGGAGACATACTTAGCGACTAGCATTTCGAGCTGATGTAGCTCTCTTTTGCTAAGCCTGCGTGCCTTTTTGTCCGCAACAGTCCATTGGTAAGAGTAGGAGTTCGGGTCTCGCTTCAGCTCGATCCGAACCTTAGTTTTCGCAGATCCGGCATTAGCCCGTTCCACGCGCCAGTAAAGAAATCGCATTCTCACTCCTTCTCTATCCACGCTGGCGCCTCCCTGTTGGGGAAGGACCAAGCGTAGAGCTTGTAGATCCCTCCCTTGCGGAAGGCTGGGTTGTTTCACTCCGGTCTTTTGGAGTGGGCCGAACTACTGCTGCTGTGTGTAGACCAGTGTTCCTTTCTGGTCAACACGGAAGAGAAAGCGTGATTCGAGACCGCGGGTGAAGAAGAACGCTCCATCGCGAACGATGACAGCACCCTCTTTGTCCTTCACCTGAACCGTTGACCTTTTACCGTTGGTCCGATCCGCGATAGCGTTCACAACTTCCTGAGGAAATGCGTGAAACAGGATTGAACCCATTCCGCGGCCCTTCGAAACGATTGTGTGCAAAGCAGCACACCACGCCTCACGGTTTTCTCGCTTGCCCTGACCCCAGAAGCCGATGATGGCCTGGAGGGAGCCCGCTTGCTCTCGCATTTTGTCTTCAGCATCACGGAAGCTCGCGTTCGCTTTGGCGAGTTCTCGCTTGGCGAACTTGATAGCGTTCGGGTCTTTGGACTGGAAAGCATCCTTGACCTTCTCCCGTGCTGCATCGAGTAGCTGCTTCTGCTTAGCAAAACCCGCCTGGATGACTCCGTGTCCGGCTGCGTACACAGTGTTGACCAGTCGCGCTTCGACAAACATGGCCTCCGTTATGTTCTCGCCCGTAATCAAACCGCGGAACTGCTCGATCGGAAAAGGCTTCTCCAACAGGTCCGCAATGTCCTTGCGGAGCTGGTTGTAGAGCTTGCCGATACGATCAGACGATTTGACCTCGATGCTCAACGGGAGCTCAGAAACCGTCTTGGCATTCTTAAGAGAAAGCCAGGGGGCGGCACCGACCTCCGTACGGATGGCCTGCAGTTTGGTGCGATCAGCGCGAACGTTGTGTTTGAGCGAATCAATCTCTTTCTGCAGCTCTGCCACGAGTTCATAGAGCAAATCGTGACGGTCGGCTGCTACGCAGGAGCTCATTAGGTCCGTAATAACCCCGATCTGATTGCCCCGGGACTTCAAGGCAACAAACTCGAGGTTGAACCATGGCGATTTAGACCGCTCGTGCTTGGTCTTCACCACCTTGTGAGTTTTTGTGAGCGCAAAGCGGTCCGCCACGAAGAGTGGAAACCGATCGCTTTCAATCGCACACACCCAATCGAAGTCAAAGTCACCGCCGTTCAGCTTGGCAGTCTCCGAATGAAGCGTGTACGTCCCTTTGAGAGTGAGCTGCTCTGCTACAACGGTGCGCGCTTGTTCAATCTGCAAACCTTCGCTAGCGGCGAGCAAGGTGGCAGTCTCTTCTGAGTGGAGGTGGACCATTGGAAGCAGGTCTTCCTTCATGCGCACCGGGTAGCGCACACAAAGGCTCCGATCGGAAGAGCTCGAGGTAATGGCGCGATCTCGCGGCATCCAATCAGCCGCGGAGCGCACCTTGCCGTTGTCGAGATAGAGGACACCATCATCTGCCAGCGCGAACGCAGGCAGATCCAGGCCTCCTCCCGTCATCAGCTTATAAGCCCAACGTGCCAACAGGCGATCCAGTTGTCGATGGATGTACGGGTGCCTTGTCAGCTCCCCACTACCATCGGCCAAGAGTGTCGCTTCGATGATCCTCTGGAGTTCTTCACCCTCGGGATCATCGTTCCGGACAGAGGACCCAATCATGTCGACTAGCGCCTGATGATTGCGTTCTGCCCAAGCTGTCTTGAGTGCTTCGATCTTTTCGCGCGCCTGCGGCACAATCTCCGTAGCGATTGCAGACTCAGGGGCGTGCTGCAGAACCGTATAGCTCGATTCAAAAGTAAGCGGCCGAGAGATTTCTCGGATGCCTATGATGACCGGACCACGAAACGTCTGCACATCGGTTCCGAAAAGGCTCTTTAGTGCGGACCTCTTCTTCAACCCGGGTTTGATCGAACTCTCAGGCACGATGATGTCGCAACCGAGAGCATCGGCCACGTCATCGCTCATTACCTTGAAGCTGCCTTTGGCCTGAGTATTTCCGAAAGCCAAACGGAATTGGTAGAAGTATCCGTCTGGCTGCTGCAGCTTTTGGAAAAGACTTTTCCTAATCCAACCGCGGCAGTCGTTTGTACCCAGCTTGAGGTCTTCAACGACAAACACCGTCTTGTCTGCTTCCTCATGCACAACCTTGAGGTTGGACACCAGGATGCCGAAATAGGTGATCGCCGCTTCAGGCCACATCTCGAATCGCTTCGCGAGGGCCGGCTCATGAGCTGCATCGCAGAAGTAGTACTTGCCATTCTTGGCGGATCCAGAAGCACCCACCATCTTGTAGTGCACGTCCTTGTGGCGGACACTGGTAAGAGTCCGTGCTACCGCGGATTCCTCATGATCTTCGAGTACCTCCGTCGGGACACTGACAATGGCGATCCTGGCGTTGGGATACATCGCACCGAGAAGCGTGTTCGCAGTCGTCGAATCCTGGCCTACGCCGGGTATCCGCTCGACAATGCTTCCGTCCTTTTGTACGTCCAACATCACGATTACGTTTCCTTCCATCTTGTGCATAGCGAGTCTCCCTGTGTTTGTTGTTGCGCACGAAGAGACCACCAAAGCTAGAGAGGGACCGCTTCTCCGGCTTTGCCTGGTCTTTGTCGTCCTGTTGATGGGGACTGACCAGGCTTGAAGCAGCCGGATCAGCGGAACAAATCCTTGCGAATAAGGCCCGCAAGGTGGCTCAGAAAACCGTTCGGTAGCAAACGCTAGACGAAACGATTTTTCTGATCTTGTCCGCTGATGACGCCTACGCTTTTCCGATAGGCTGCTTTGTCACCGCGATGGATCCGTTGCTGAAATCTGGTTTGACCCTCCACGCCTCAACTGAGAAGTAGGGCTGCTCCGACTTGAGCGAATTCAGCTGAGCTTCGGGTTCCGACTGGAACTCTCTTGCGAGGGTTATGCCGTCTTTGGTTATCTCCCCCGCGAAGAAGCGGACCCTTGTTGACGTTTCTTCAGAGGCGGCCGGCCGACCTCTGCGCTTGCGTCCGTTTGCCTCAGTCGATGGTGCGTTATCTACTGCTGTGCTCACTGATTTCCTCCCTGTTGAGAATCGTCTTCAGAGCCCGGCGTGCCATCCAGAACAGCCTCGCGCTTCTCGCCCTCGATCTGCTTGGACCAGTACTCGCCGATCATCAGCCCGTCCGGATTGTCCGCAGACCTTTCAGCGCCGACGAGGCGTATGTGGTACTGCTCGACGAGCTTGGATATGGTCTCGTGATCATTCACCAGCTTGTGAACAGTTCGAACGCCAAAGGCCTGGTAGGTAAGAGGATCTTCCTTGCTCGCCTCGAGGTTCGTGATCTTCAAGGTGGAAAGCGCCTGATCGTCCTCCAACTTACCGACTGTGTTGTCGCGCTGCAGTTGGCTGAGTGCTGTATGCCGGAGGTTCCCGGTCATCATGTTCATTGCGTCAGCCCAGTTCTGCCCCAGGGTGTGAGGATCGTAAGTCAGGTAGTGATTTAGAAACTGCTTGATGAAGGCCTGCTTTTCGTACTCGTCGGGACCCGCGCTTCGAGCGCCGGCCAGAACGGCGGGTATGAGACCTCTGCGTTTGCCGGCACCATATGGGCTGACAACCTGCGCCTCTCCTGTCTTATCGACCTTGATGACGGTTGGGGGCTGTATCCGAACAAAGAGAAACCCGACCACGGCAGTGAGAGTGATGAGCCCCATCACTCCAGCAACGACAAGCGATCGATTTGCATACGCACGCAGCGCCCCGTCCATCTCATAGAACTTCGGTTCTCTTACCTTTTCTTCTTTAGTCTTCATCTCTCTCCTCACGTGCAGACTTTCTGTTTAGGGCTCGCTATGGGACGGTAGCCCGCGGGGGTGTAGGACTAGGTGGACGTGATTGATAGGTGCCCCCGCCGGAGCCGCCCTGGGGAGTGCTGGACTTGCTCGCTCCACTCGCGCCACCCTTTCCGGCTCTTGCCGCCTTTGCAGCGCTGGTCGCAGCCTTCGTCACTTGCGTGCTTACAGAAATCAGCGACATGAAGGCACCAGCAACTCCGCTGAACTCACCCTTCAGGACGGCCATCGCCATAATCGGAATTAGAAGGATGCAGATCGCATAGATGATGCTGGTCAAGCCGATGTAGACCTGCGTCTGAGCGCCGACAATGTTTCCCCAGTTGAAGGGTCCACTTGTCGAAAGGTCTTTGCCGTTTACCGCGGTAATGAGGCACGCGAACACCGCGTAGAGCACAGCCCAGCAGTTCCAGACTATGAGGTTCTGCGCATAGAACTTCGCGGTTCCGTTGATCATCCTGCTTGGTGCTAACGCGAGAACAAGCGGGCCAACGGCAAAGAGAACTGCGCCCCAGAAGACATAGATCAACGTGAAGAGCTGCGCTGCGATAGGAAAGACAAGGTAGGCGATCGCGATCTCGAGGGAATTGACGATCGCGGCGCCGCCACCGGTGATGATGTTCCAGATCGAGGAGTAGCCATTGTTGTTCCAATTGACGACCAGCAGGTTTTTCCAATCCGTGATGAGATCGCCAGCTCCGTAAGAGTCGTCGATGTGTTGGGCAATGGCGTTGAAGCCGCTGTTTAGGTCCCCGAAGAATGTAGTCCAGTTGCCAATGATGAAAGCAACCACGATGAACTTCATCACAGTTCCCGCGAGTGCTCGGGTATCGCCACCTCTCGCATAAGCCTCATAAACGCCCAACATGAGACTGATCATCATGATGATGTAAGAGACATTCACGATCGAAGGAATCATCTTCCCTGCCATACCATTCGAGACCGTGGTCATCATCTGCTGAAACGCGAAGATAGTTCCGTCATTCATTGATGTCCTACTAGCGGGGAGTCATGACGCCCTGAAGATTTAGGTTGAGTTGCTGGGCCTGTGCTGTGGAGCTCTTAGCCGCAGCACCCGCGTTTGAGAGCTCCGTCGTCCTCACGCGGAGCAAAGCCGCCATCCCGGACTGGCTGTAGGCGTTAGCCTGCAGCACCCACGCCGAGCCCTCGGCTTCAAGTATTGGAGCCGTCCCCGGAGCAGCGGTTTGAATCTGCTGGTTCAGTGTTTGCGCGACCTCAAGTTCTCTTGTCGCGAGAGCATCCAGTTCAATCGCCTTCTTCATGGCATCTTGAGCCTGGGCGTCTGTGAGGTCGATCGCATTCCTAACGTCCTGCGGGGCAGCAGTTGCAGTTGGAAGAGAACCGTATACCTGGGTATAGCTCGATCCAAATGAGCCAATGCTGTTCGCGTTACCTGAGAGCATCATCTGTTCCAGCTGCTGGGGTGCTGGCAGCGTGGCGCTGCTGTACTGCAAATTCAGCAAAGACTGCATGCTCCTCATCGGACTGCTCAGGCTAGTCGCCAAAGCCTTCGCACTATTAATCGCCTGCAGTGGGTACATGACCGTCTGCTTGTACTGCTGCTCCTGCTGTTCCACCGATTGGATCTCTTTGAGAGGAGAAGCAACACTGCTGGTTAGAAGGCCGGAGATCTTTTCTAGACCTGCGAGGATTGCCGCAAGATCGATCCCGAATTGGGCCTCAGCCTTGCGTGGTACTGCGATGGCCACGAAGAGCCCCGCAGCAGCTACCCAGCCTGCTTTGTTTGCGATCTGCTTGATCCGCACGGCGTTCATTGTCTTGTCCTATTTCTGGGCCATCGTCCCTTGGAGATTTGTGTTCATCTGCTGCGTCTGCTGCACGGTAAGCTTCTTCAACCCGTTTACCGCGGCAAGGTGAGCAGCTTCTTCTCGAAGCATTGAGGCGATCAGCCTGTGCTGGCTCGCCAAGCTTTGCAACTCCGCGGCGCGGGCCGTCGCAGCGAGAATGTCAGCCGTGCCTGGCGCGGTCGTCGAGGTCTCGTTCTCTATCTGATTAGCCATACCAAGAAGAGCCGTCGATGCTTGATCCGCCGCCATCGATTGAGCCAACGCGTCTTTCGCCAGGGCGTCCTGCATGTCAACCATCTGGCGATGGGGCATGGGAGCAGCTGATGCAGCTGGAACGGCACCGAACGAGGTTTGATACGAGCTGCTCAGTGAGCTTGCCTGAGTAGTGTTTCCACTGAGGAATATTCTCTCCAGATTCTGGCTAGACGGCAGCTGTGCACTGTTCACGGGAAGCGTGAAAACGCTGGACATCCAACCCCTGTAGCTTCCCTTGATCGTCGTCACGTAATTATGTGCTTGCGTGATGAGCGAGACTGGAAACAGCACCGCCTGCTCGTCCTGCATCACCGTGTTCTGAATTGACTTCACGCTCGTTAACGCGCCACCGATATCGCCGGTGATGGTTGAATCGATTGCGTTGAAGATGAGATCGAGTGGGTTAAGGCTGATCGCTCTGCAAACAGGCGCCGCTACCAGCAGCGAACCCGCAGCGACTACTCCGGCAATCTTCAAACGATGAGGAGAGATCGTCACGCGTGCACCTCTTCCTGCCGTCCTGTCGAGGCTCCTAGGGTACCGTTCAGTGTTGCGGCGGATAGGGCTACGTGCGGTCCTGTTGGCACGCTCCGACGATCGGCCCTCTTTTTGGAGGGCACGGGCACGGCATTGGCGATCCGCATAACTTCGCCAGACCGTTCCTCTGGCAGCTCATCAAGAGCCGAAATACCATTCGGATACTTTGCAGCGAGGGCTTCATAGGCCTCGGTCTCTGTCAGCTCCCCGTGCTTGTTGAGCCAGTACTGCCGGTACCATCGCTCACGCGCGAACGTGGTCAGGATCCAGTACTCGATCGGACTCACGACGATGTAGAGGCTGTGTGTTGTCTCTGCATTCTCTCCAATGACGATGAGGAACTCGCTCTTTTTCCCCTTCTCCGTCATGCCAAGGCTCTTGACTCGCTGAAGAGTTGTTTCGTTGAGGTGCAGAAATTGGCGGAGGACGTCGAAGTTACCCTTCTGCCGACCGATGAGCTTGGTCGCCGTGGTGGTGAGGATTGCGCCACCAAACTCGTTGGGCTTATCAGGCGTGCCCGTGAAATCCTCCACCGCTTGAGACAGACCCCAGACGCAGGCATTTCGCTTCCGGGCAGTCCGGAACAGCTGCACGACGACTGGCCCCAGACTCGGTGACTGGAGCAAAGACCAGCATTCGTCTAGGACTGTGACACAGCGCTTATTCGATTTGCCTGCGGCCCGCTTGTTGGTCGCATACGCGATCAGAAGGCTCATCGCGGTTTCAAGCTTGGGATCGTCCTTGAGTTGCTCAATGTTGAAGTAGAGCCAGGGTGCCGACATATCGATCGTGGTCGGCCGATCGAAGAGCTGCGCGTACATGCCCTCCTCGACCCAAGCACGAAGCTTAGTCGCAGCAAGGCGTGCCTCCTTGTTGACCAGATCATTCTTGTCCTGGTCGTGGTAATTCTCAAGCTCATCCTTCAGATCGCTGTACGTGGGGATATTGCACCCAGTTCGCATGGCTGCACGGTCATACGTCTTCTTTATTGCTGTGAGAAGGAGATTGTCGAGCAGATCCGTGTCGGTAGTCCCACTGTCCCCGATCATGAAGCGGGTTAGGTTTTTCAGGAACGCCAGATGATCGTTCGTCGGCGCTGTGTCGCCTTCCTCCAGATCAAAAGGGTTGATCGTCTGGCGGCTGTCCAGGGACATCGAGATCATCTGCCCGCCCATGTATGTAACGGCTGGCAGGTAGGAGTCGCCGCGTTCGATAATGGACACCTGCACACCCTGCCGCCCACACATCAGGAGCATGTTGCCGATTGCCACGCTCTTTCCCGATCCAGAAGCCGCGGCCACGATCATGTTGGCGTTTTCAAGGCTGGCGTCGAATGGCGAGAATGGAACGAGCTGGCGATAAGGCGTCTCGAAGAGCATAAGTGGCGTACGCGTGGTCCCGGCCCACGGCATCTCAACGGGGACGAGGTCAGCCGCGTGAGGCGTAAGCAGGTCGTGGTCACGCCCATCTTCCTCGGCCATGCCCGGCAGAGAAGAAACAAACAACCTCCGCTGCGCCAATGACTCCCCGAACGCACGTGCTCCGTTCATCTGCGAGATGATGTGCATCACGTGTTGTCTCCGGGTTGATAGCTCTCTCTCAGCTCTTTCGTACTCGTGGGCAGTGAAAGCTAGCTGTGAAGTCCGAACCGCGATTACCAGGCTCACCTTTGCGGTCTTGACTGAGCTGGCGATGATCTCCTCCTGGATCTCGATCAACTCTTGCGTAGCGACCTGAGCAGCGACGTCGATACGCTGCTCACCCTTGTTTCCTATCTGGGCAGCCTGCATCTTCTTGAGTCGCTTTTTGTAGTGATCCAACACCACACGCTGGTCTGGGATAGACACTTGCGTGGAAATGACGACCGGAAACCCAATCGTCAGCAGATTGCGTAGGATCCCTGGGTAGGTCCCATCTGGTGACGTCTTCAACGAGATCAAGCTCCAGAGAATCCCATCGATGTTGAGGTAATTTTCGGTGGTCCCCAGAATTGAAACGGTGGAAGCCTGCTCGCGCGCCGAGAGATAGCGCTCCCCGAAACTGTTTGACTTCAGGCCCACCCCGTCAGGCAGGAGCGGGTTCATCGCTCGTTTTAGGTCGAGAAAGAGCTCTTCGTGACTCATTCGCTCCGGTCTCATACCTGCAGTCTTCAAAGATGACTGAACGCCACTCACAATGGATTCCAGCTCAGCGAGCGAGTCCACATGCTCCTTCTTCGTTGTCTCTATGCAGGCGCGCATAGACAGAGAGAAGCCCTTCGCGGGCTTGTTCTTTCTCGCTATCCTCCCGCCGGCCGCGGCCATCACACGTTGATGTTTGACCGGGTCCCAAATCACATACAGCGTCGCAATCCGGGTTAGGAACTCTCCTGAAACATCTTTCTGCTTCCATTGAGTTGTTCTGTGTTTCTCCAGAACCAACGCAGGCACAGCGTCAGTCCGGCGGTGATCTTCGTACTTTGCCATCAGTCCATTAAGGCCTTCCACGACCTCGTACCGAAACTGGAGACGCATACTTTGCTCTGGAATCGTCCGCAACAAGGACTCCAGCATCTCCTTGTTCTCGTTCCTTCCTTCGTCGTCCGCAAAGTAGGTAAGAGCTCCTGTCATACGGAACCCCACTACATAACAGCCGTCTGTCCGCACGAAAACGTTGTCGAGCGCGTCACGGATCGGCAAAAGCTCGCACAAGGCTGGGTTCTCGAGTGAGCGCTTATGTTGAGCGCGCGTCATTGGCATCACTGTTCCTCCTGGATATAAGGACCGTCGAGCTTGGAATCACGGGCATGGGCGCAGTATGTTTGCGGTTTGCCGTACCACAAGAGGAGGTCGTGCATGTATTTGCGGGGTTTCCCGTATTTGAACAACATCAATGACGGAACCCCGAGGCCCAGAACTACGAGTACCAGGAACCAGTTCATCGGAAGCCCGAACACGTACCGGTCTGAGAACAAGAAGTTGCCCCCGACCATAGCAACGGCACAAAGAAGACCAAGCCCAAGCATGTCCTCCAATTCGAGGAACATGAAGGTCACTTTCATGGCAAGGTTTCTAGACACTGGGCTAACACGCAAAGCCATCACGCCACCCTCGTTAGGTTGCTGACCACAACTTGGTGCATTAAAGCCACAGCTTTGCCTGCCTTGACGAAATGCTCTAGCAGCCGGATCAGGCCCGAACAAGACAGAGCGGCAAACGCAGCGACTACGTGGCGCAACCAGTCATCACCAACGTTCAGTCTTTGACCCACGCCACTGATTCCTAGCGCGGCCCTGGCTACCTCTAAACCTGCATAAACCGGCAGTACGGTGTTGCAAAGCCAGTCAGCCAAAGTGAGCAGTGCTTCAAACGGTTGATTGGCGCCGGTTCCCTGCCGAGCGAAGACTTCTGCGAGGCGAAGGAGGCCGGAGACGGAAAGAGCACCAAAACAGCCCCACATAACGCGTTCAAAGTCCTCACCCCGAGAGAACTTCCACACTGCGTACGCGACCATCAACGCAGCGATGATCGGCATTACGGAATTGCCGACCCAGCTGGTCATGCTCAGCAGTCCCTGGTCGAAGGAGCCTGTGTTCATCGAATCCGCTCCGCACCTTGAGGGCTTGAACTGGGGAGAGCTTGTGACCCTTCGGAAAGAACGGTCAGCGTGAACCTGTTGCTCAGGGACCACAGTGCTAGCAAGTACTTCGCAGTGACGAAAAGTACAGCGGCGACTAGCGCGGCGAGTAGGGCAAGGCCGACCAAATTCCGTCCGAGGCGGAGGCTAAGAATGGCATTCGCGCACATCAAGGACACTGTCGCCATTCCAAAAAAGGTGGCGAGTCTAAAGACCTTTCTCAAAACCTCGCTCATATCGTCACTCCCGTCCACGTTTTTAGAAGAGCCCAGATCCCCGTCACACAGAGGAAGCTGATTCCACTCACCGCGTAACTCTTCCAGGCTTTGTTTTGGGCGAAAGCGAGAATGGCTGCGGTTACCGATAGTCCACCGACAATAGGACTGATCGTGTTCGCGGCGTAGTTGAAGGCGTTCATCAGCATGTCCGTTGTGCTGTATGCTCCGGTACCCATCCAACTACCTGTGGCGACTTTGTAGAGCCCCTGCACCCCAAGGAGAAACATCGCGGCAACGATTGATCCCAACGGACTGGTTCCTTGCGCTTGATCCAGGACGGCTTTAAAGACCAGAGCCGCAGCGGCAACAGGAACGAAATGGTCGATCAGAATGTCGTCGACGAAATCATTAGCTAGCTTGCTCATCCCGTTCGTGTACGCGGCGGGCTGTGCGGCCATCAGCAGTTGAGACGCTCCGGGTACGGATTCATTCACCAGCCAAGTGCTGACGCCCGGGATAGTAAGGAGAAGCGCCCCCCAAAAGATCCACTTCATAAAACCGCCACTGGCCTGAAAGTTCACCCCACCCTCGCTACGCAGCTTCATGCCAGCCATCACGAAAGCAGCAAGTGATGCAGGCACCGCCAACGTAATGAGGAAACCGAGGATCGCTCTAAAGACCAGTGGCGTTTGCATGCTCTTATCCGACCTGCTGCCCGTTCTGGATGAAGTACTCTGCCAGCCGAGTGATGGCTGAGACCATCAGAAGACACACTGCGGTGATGGCACTTGGAGCCCACCCGCGGCCGCCCCGGTACTGGATTACCGCAGCGACAACGAAGAGCGCTGCTCCAACCGGGCAGATCACGTTACCGACCCAGTTCACAACGTTGAGGAGGGTACCTTCGGGCTGAGCCGCAGTCTGACCTTGTACCGCTTGGCCGACTGCCGGTGTGGTTCCGAGGTTCTGTCCAAATGCGTGAGCGGGTGCCATTGCGGCCGCGCCGGCGAACATGAGGGTTAGTGTCAACATGAAGGCTTGAGCAGAACGACCTAGCCGACGCTTGATTGCGGCTTGGCCCTGACGAAGAAGTGTGAGCATTAGGTGTTTCCTCCTCGGCGGGATTACCGCCGCGAGAAAAACATAGGGCTGGTTCAGGAATCGATCAAATGCGCGGTCGCGCCACAAGAGGCTTTTAGCGCGAGAGAGAGGCGGCTACGTCGAAGACAGATGAGACCGCTTTTCTTGCGCGCGGAACAATCGAGCGCCACCTAGGCTCATTTGCAGGCATCCTATGTTTTCTGGACGACACGAAACCCGCTTGGGAGAGGTTCAACCCATTTGCGCGAAGGGGCAAAGTGTTCGGTTTTGCCCGTTTGCGCAAAGGGGGCATGTACTGACTTTTGCCCTTTTACGGTCGCCTCCTTCAGCTGTGTACTTGCACGGAAAGAGGGCCGGAAGGACCCGGCCCTCTGTGTGGCGGAGCAGCCGTACTAGTTCGCTGTTGTCGAAGGGTCAACCGCCTGACTCGCGGTGGGGCTCACACGCTGAGGCTTTGTGAAGATCAGGTAGATCTCAGTTCCAGCAGGGACACTGACTACGATGTGTTGCGTTGTGATCAAGCTCGTAACCTGCTGATCGGCGCCACTGCCTATGTTCTCGGCGGCTCGCTGTCGAATCAGATCAGATTCACTCACCGCACTATTCACGCCACCCTGCCCCACCAGCATGGCGCCGGCTTCACCCAATCCAGCCAAGGAACGGACAGCCAAGCTACGGCCTACGTTTTTACCTGTGACCTGTCCCTTAATGGCCTGCAGCGAAGTTGTGGCGCCAATCGCAGATATGGGCACCGCCTCGCCCGTCGGCATCTCTAGCGAGGTGAAGGTGATGTTCATGATGCCACTTGCGTCCGCTTGAGAGATCTTCCCTATCGCACGTGCTCCTGCTGGTATGAGCACTCTCCCATCCCGCTGGTAGTTGTATTCGACAACCGCCGTTACGGGCGCGTTGAGCGCCGTGCTGGCCATTGACTCTAGCCGGACACCAACGTGGTAACCAGAAGCAAGACCAAAGTTGTCAACGGCGGGGTGAAGCAGATTGGAGGCTTTGTCCTGGGTATTGGTCTGGTGTGCTACGAAGACCATGGAAGCTTTTCCATATTCGTCCTGCTCTTGCCGTAGGGCCTGGCCCGACTGTGTAAGCGGGGCATCACTGTGCGACTGGCCTCTGTAGGGCTCAGGACCCCAATTCTGAAGATGCTGAGGATCCGTGTCAGGCGGTTGAAATTTGCTGATCTGTCCCAGCGCTTTGACTGGCGCTCCTTTTGCACTTGTCTGCGATGTGGCCATCGCTGGTGCTTGAACCGGGTTAGGGTGGGGGTTCGAGAGTGCTGCCACTCGCGTTTTCTCGATGTCGTGCGCATCAAGAGCACCAGTTTTCGCCTGAGCAGCAACTGGAGCGGCGGTGTTCTCCGCGGGAATGATCTGCCCCGGTGCGCTTGGAGTGACAACGCGTCCAAGGCTCGGTTTGCCTAGCTCGCTTTGGCTTTTCGACTTGCTCTTCCCCTTCGTCGAGATCAGTCCAAAAAGTGCAACGAACAAAACAAAGGCGCCCACAATGCAAATAAGGATCTTCTTCGTTTGATCTTTCCCCGAGCCTCCACCCGCACGTTCAACGACTACGAAAGGCTTACCAGGACTAAGCTGGCCCTCTGACTCAGGCGCTTCCATAGCTGTTGCTCCGCCGTGTTGGGGATCGGGATCTGGTATCTGATTTGCGCTTGCCATATACGCTCCTTTGCGTCTCGATTGTTCTGGGGTGATGCGAACGTCTTGGTCAGTTTCCCGGGGCAACGAATGGAACTGCTAAGAGCAGTGGTTCGTCGACGGAGTTCGCAGACGCCAGCTGCAGCAAGAGTCTCTCTTGAGACTGCTTGAACCCTGGGCGGGCGAAAGCCACTACTCCATCGATCCGCTGCCCCGGTGCAAGACGCCGGCCGTTCACCCGAAAGCCTTCTACTGGTACCTGCTCGGCCATAACGACCTGCTTTTTTGCTTTCTTCTTCACCGAATCCTTGGCGCCTGGGCTCGTCATCTCGATCTGCGGTGGCATCACCTCCACCCACCGGTCACTTTTGTTTCGGACCGAGTACGAAACGAGCATGGAACCGTGGGAATCACGGACCTCCCCTAGTGCACCCTCTATCGACTGCGGCTCTTTTGGAGACGAACCCTTCTTCGTCTGCGCAATACCGTTCTGCCACAAAGGGGTTGCAACGCGGGATTGGCCGTCTAGTGCTAGATCGAGTGGGTTCGCTTTTTTGTTTTCGACCGGGGTGGGCCGAGCGATGGCACTATCCCCGGAGGCGACAAAGAAACTCGCTTGTGACGTGTAGTTCACAAGGAAGTCGACTGGAGCATGAATGGCGCTTGCACCATCCGACAGCAACCTGAGACTGATGGTCTGACCGTTCTCCATCGTTATGACGAGATTGCTTTCACTGGCCTTTGCGGTGGAAGGTTTAACGTAGACAAGCTTCGGTTCCTGGTCAGAATGTTCGGCTGAAAACAACGTGGGAGCGCCTATGGCCACCGAAGAGACTGCCTCAGGTAGACGGATCGTCGTGGTGAATAGCGGCTGGAGGTGAACGTCTGTAACCGTGGTAGACGAAACTGTGACTTCTGAGATCATCGGCTGAACATCATGCCGAGTCTCTCCAGGCTCGAGGGATGACACTGTCTGTTGTGCACCGGCCGTCGTTGCGATCAGAGTGACGGCAGCAAGCGTACGAAGAAGGCAACGACTCATTTGGCTACTCCTTGATGACTCACGTTTTGGTGGTATTGAAGCTCGCGGTTGTAGAGGCGCTGAACTGCCAGCACGTACGTAATGACTTCAGGATTTTGGTAGCTGAGACCTCTGCGCTGGATGTGGTGTTCTCCGCAGTAGTAGGCGGCAGTCACTAATCGAAGATCTCCACGAAACATCCAAGTCAGCAAAGCCAGGTACTGAACGCCACCGCGGAGATTTTCCGAGATGGAACGAGTATCCCGAACAGCGAACCTCGAAGCAGTGGCCGGCGTGAGTTGCATGAGGCCGGAAGCCCCTTTGTTGGACAGTGCAGTCCTATTCCAGCCAGACTCCTGGGTGATGAAGGCGTGCACAAGAGCACGCGGGACATGGTAGTGGTCCGCGTAGGCGTCAGCGTAGTAAACGATCTCAGGAAATCTCTTTTCAGGCGGTGCTTGTGCCGACACGCGTAAAGCCAAGGCAGAGGAGCCGATTAACATTGCAATGAATCTTTGCCTCATGCCTCGGCCGCCAGTTCTTCAAGAGTCTTCGCTACTTCCTCCGCCTCCATCTCGTTGGCGTGACGTCTGGCCGTGCTGATGATTACCTCGAAAGATTGCTTCATCAGCATCTTCTTTCGATCACCTTCTGTCTTTACGATCAGCGGGAGCATGATGTCTTTGTGCAGCTCTCTGACCTCCTCTAGCGAGAGAAGCTGCATGGCCTGCGCTACGTCGTTCATCTCCGAGATACTGGGCGGTTTTTCGAGGTTGTAGGCCCGAAGCGCTTTGGCAAGACCGGCGATGAAGCGGTGAGTCCTTGGGCTCGCATTTGGTGTCTTGTTCTTGACTATGGCGGCTTCACGCTCGGCAGTCGGGTGGTCGACGATGAGGTAGAAGCTCCGTCTACGAAGAGGGTCTCCCAAACGCCGTTCCTGATTCGAGGTCATGAAGACGAAAGGGATAGTAGTCGCAGCGATCGTCCCCATCTTTGGAATAGACAATGTCCAGGCAGACAGCAGCTCAAGCAGCAAGGCTTCAAACGCGTAGTCGACCTTATCGATCTCGTCGATGAGAAGGACACAACGCTTTTCTTTCTCGATTGCGGTGAGTAGAGGGCCGGCAAGGAAGAAAGCACGGCTGGTCACGTCCGTTCGGATCTGGTCCCAGTCAGGTTTTGCCTCTGACTTGCTGTTCATCAGGACAAAGAGCTCTTGGAGGCTTTTGTCGTACTGACCGATGGCCTTCTCTTCGTTAATGCCTTGGTAACACTGAAGGCGGAGAAGTTCAGCACCAGCTGCGCGGGCTACAGATTGCGCAAGCTCGGTCTTACCCGCGCCGGCAGGTCCTTCCAGCATTATGGGTTTGTTGATCTTTCCTGCGAGGTAGACCGTTGTGGCTGTCTTCTGGTCGGTGAAGTAGCCGACTCGACTGAGCTCAGATAGAGCCTCTTCTGGCGAATCAAACATCCGCTCAACCCTCCACACTGATTGCTCAGTGTGGGGAGAGCCTAGGATGGCTTCGAAACCCGGTCAAACTAGCTACTTCGTGTAGAGTGAGCCGTCTGGACCCTGCCAGCCCTTCTCGGTACGCTGGAACCCATATGTCGACCTGATTGTCTCGACATCGCCGGCCTTCCAGTGGCCAACCGGGATGAGATAGCGGACCTTTGCTTCGTAGAAGAGCGTGTATACCTGCTGTCCGTTGACTTCTCGTGCCTGCCCATCCGTCTTTTTGAGGCTGACCAATTCTTCCAATCGATTCGCCGTTGTCTGGGCGGCGATCCGATGCCACGCTTCTTGAGCATCTGCTTCACTTGGTGGTGTGGGGCCTGACTGGCAACCTGCCATGCTCAAAAGCAAAGATCCGAGAAGTACGCCTCGTATACCAATTTTCATCAAATCCCCGCTTCTGGCATTTCCAGCAGTATCGGCGTTAGCTCTCTCAGAGTTTGCTCAAAGATCAGGCGTGCATCGCCCAACCCCTCATCTACTCCCGAGACACTTGCGCTTGTGCATATGAACGAACGAGCCGCTGCGATCAGAACCAGCTTGGCTCCTCCACAGCGTTGATTCTCTTTGATCAATCTTCCAAGGTATTTCATCAGGCGGCCTGTGACCGCATCACAGAGTTCGTTTAGAGCAGCCGGACTGAGGTCCGACGAACCCTCTCTCGTCCGCCCGAGCTCGGTAGCAGCGAGGTGCAAAGTCAGTCGTTGCTCGCAGAGTTCATCAAGCTTCTCAGCCGCATTCCTCGCAACCTTCGGATCTGCTCTCGTGAAAAGATCCAGGGCTCTATTGAGCAACGCTGAGGTCAACTCGTCCTCTCGAACTTGCGAATCCCCTGTCAGCCGACTCATTTCCTTGTCCTTGACCGATATTGTCTCTGTGGGGAATTTACCATCAGCAATCGGTGGACGGTAGGTAGGCCTTTGAACCCGACCAAAACCTGCTAAGAACATTCCCTCCCGAGATGATCTGCACGGCTCTTAGCTCGTTTGAGTCTGCTTCAACTCCTCCAGGTACAGCTGTGCACGTTGCCGCTCGACTTGGCTCGCATTCGGGTTCGCTAGCGTCTTGTTGCAGTAGTCTTCCATCCACTTTAGCGAAGCCTGGTGTTCTTCCTGCTGCCGCTTTTCCTCCTCGAGCTTGTGTTGCTGAGCAAGCTTCTGTCGCTCCCGCCATCTGTCGAAAGTTGGGCCTTCAAAACACTTCGGGATTGAGTGAAGTAGAAATCCAACAGGATTTGTGAACGTCCGAGGGTTCTTGCTTAGGAGGTACCCCTTCTCTTCGATAAAGTTCAGGATCTCGTCAGTGGTGCAATCCGGGCGGACAGCAGAACAAGATCGAACCAACTGACGAACGGCGTCCTCGTCTGTTTGCCAGTAGCGCTGCAGAGCGTTAGAAACAAGGGAAAGATCGACCGACGACGTCGTTTTCTTCTTCTCTTGATCACTTCCCTTTAAAGCTTCCCTTGCTTCTTTCCCTAAAGGAGATGCTGTAACAGCAGCGGAGGCTGAGGGTGTATCAGCATCGGAATCTCCTGTTGTAAAAGCATCGGGATCCCCCGATGTAATAGCAGTGGAGAGCGCTGTAACAGCATCTGGTGATGCATCGGGTGCGTCAACTGCCCCAGGATCATCGAAGAGCGGTTCACCTGTAGCGGGGTTGACGAATTCCACACCACGCCTTCGCACGACCCACTCTAGGCCAGCTTCTCTGCGCTTCTTGAGGATCTCCCCATAAGAGAAAACGCGATATCGTCTTGCGGTCCGAGTCGTGGATCGTTCGTAGTCCAGAATCTCTATGGTCTGCTTGAAAACCAGACGGCGGAGTATGCTCCCCAGGTTGCGCTTGTGAATGCGAGTCTCTTTGCAGAGAAAACTGCTGCCGGCTTGCGTGATGACGTTCTGTGATGGGGCTTCCTCAGGACGTCCTGCGCGACGCAACACTCCATATAGAACCTCCTCGATATGCGAGTGACCGTCTTGCGCCTTCGAGCATTTGTGAATTTTGGCAGGGCGCCCAACTGCCAGCTGTTTACCCTCCTTCGACGTGGATGGACTTGTCTGAGGAAACCCATGTGCCGCGTGCTCGATAGCCATGCCAGCGCCACGATCTGCTAACGGTGCGGTCCCAGGTTGGCGTCCAGGATTGTCTGCTAACCCCTGCCAGGAGCCTTGAGATGCCGGGGCAATATCAGCATCAGGGGATGATTGGCCGAAGCCCGTCCCATTCATTGCGATAAACGTTTCAGCAACTGGTGTTGTTATCGCCGCGTTGGATCTATCGACACCAGATGCTGATATGAATGGCAATTTAGCCGGGTTCACATCAGCATCTGGTGCTGATGATCTCTCACGGATTTCGGGGAGAGCGTATGAACCAGACCGTAAAACCAATCGTGGCTGAGCATTCGCCTCTGGGATGGGCACAGAAGCTGGGATCTCAGGAGTGGGAGGAGCTTCTGATGAAGGCTCCGGTGCCAAACCCAGGAAGGCAATGTTTGGCTTGATGCTCTCACTAGACATGAGTTCATCGAGCTCGTCTGCGAGACTAATCGGCACGACCTTAGACTGCTTGTTGGAGCGTCTCGACATCGGCAGCCTTTCCACTCAACAAAGCCTTGAGCTGTTCATATGCTTCTATGTAGTCCTCCATGGCTTTGCCGCGCGGATCGTGATCGAACAGGAACTTCCGCTCTCTTGTGGCTTTGCCGATCGCCGTGTCGGTCCGGATCTGATGGAGGATCGGAACCTCATAGCGCTGAGAAAGCTCCTCAAGCAAACTGAGGACCAACTTCGTCAATCCGATCCGCTTATCAACGATGGTTGGAAGTATCGCTATGGGACGGACCTTTGAACGAACGGCGCGGCTAAGTGTCTCGCAGAACTGCAGACACGCCCCCACTCCCGACAGGCTGACGTAATCCATGTCGCATGGAATGAGCACGTTACGGGTGTAAACCATAGCGCATGTCTGCATGAGACTGACAGATGGCCCAACGTCGATGACGATAGCGTCGTAGTTGCGCTCATAGGGCTCGAAGACCGTTTCAAAGATGCGCTCACGTGCCATCTCTGAGATCATCGTTTTCTCCGCGTCAGCCGTGTCCCTATTGCCGAGCAAAGCAAAAAGGTTCTCTGCTACCTGGACCGTGCAGTCATCAAGTACATACCTTTTAATCAGGAAGTCATATAGGTGGTTCTCTGGCTTCAACCGGAGGACGGCGTTCATTGAGCCCTGCGGATCAGCGTCTACCAAAAGTGTTCTTTTGCCTTCATTCGCGAATAAGCGCGCCAGCGTCATTGCTGTAGTCGTTTTTCCGACTCCGCCGCGCTGGTTCATCACGACCAGCTTGTCGATCTTATGCTCTGCATCAGACATCCGCCCTTCCTTCCTCGAGGAGAACCTCGATCTCAGCTGCATCCTGCAAGGTCCAGTAACGCCAGCCGTTCGATTCGAAACGATTCGGTTCCGGAAGCCGGCCGTCCCGAATCATCCTGTCGATTGTCTTCTTGCTTTTTCCAAGCCTCTTAGCCAACTGCGAGCTAGAGAGCATGTGCCCGCTATATAGGGGAGCTACTGCCATATGCGTCCTTATCCCGTCGTGCTACACCATCAAGAGCTAAATGGGACTATAACGGTCAAAAGCCTCCCCTGGCAGGGGAAATAGGGACAAAAACAGAAAAGGTATCCCGAGTGGCACTTCTCCCGTCTATAGCCCTGTACGCGACACTCATAGAGTGAAAGCTAGTCAGCTTTGAAATCTCAGTCGATTCAGAAAAAGACCGGACAGTGATGGTCGCGAGGTCATCCCACGAGCAGAGGCGAAAACCATGTCCCAGTTACCGTGTTTCCACCTGGACCGGGGCCGCTAAATAGCCATCTTCTAAGGGCATCAGCCGTCGTATTAGCACCACCTGCTTCAGGAGCACCAGGTGCTAATAATCGTTTTTGGCAGCATTTACGGCACTAGGCTCACGCCCGCGTTACAACTTGGCCCCTAGTCAGTCAAAGAGCATCAGGTGCTATAGCAGCATCTGATGCTGTTCCCATTGTGGTGTGATTTGCCCCTTTGCGCAAATGGGCCCTGTGCGGACTTTTGCCCGTTTGCTCACCGTTTCGTGAGCTCTGGGGCGCTGTGACGGCTACGTTCATCAGCCTCAAGTCGAGCGAACATCTCCCGCAGTTCGGATTTGCCGGCATCCGGCAGAGGTTTGGGCGGCTGAAGGAGGTCAACTGCGGTGTCGAGGTCATTCGTCAGGATCTGAGCAAGCAGCATCAGGGCTTCAACGATCTCTTCGGCTGAATTCCCACGAACGGTCAGCTCACCAGGGGTAAGCAGAATGTTCTCTGGAAGATCGCGGCATGTGACAGTCCTAAGGTCGGAGGGGAGGCTCAGCTTTAGTGGATGAACGCGTGGCGTTGGATCTCGTGAGAGCTGTCGGGCAAGGACACCTGCGGTGATGCTGTCGGACGCGATTACTGAATCCAAAAAGTCCAGTACGTCAGCCCTATCAACCACGTGGGTGGAGCCCACAACGTTAAGTCGTCCGATGAGCTTCATCAGATTCTGAGCCGCTACTCGTCTGACCCCGAAGAGGTGCTCGATGGCTTGTCGCGTATACGTTTGCGCTTTCGAGTTGGTGGCTCGCTCGCGAATGCTATGAGCATCGTTCGCCCAAGAGACAGGTTTAGGCATCAGGACCTCCTTTGTAGATCCTTGTAACGGCTGCAAAACCCACCGATCAACTCACAAAAACAGTCTTTCACGTGAGGGGTATAAATGGCATACCTGCCATTTATGCGAAAGAGTCTCTTTGCAATCGCTCCCGATAATAAGTATTATCAGGATGCAATGACGCAGACATGCAAAAACGCGCCAAACGCTCCAATGAGGGTAAAAAGCTCGCGCGAGTGCCTGCACCTGGTGAAGGCGCCTTCCCAGCGAAGTCTCTGGTGCGGCTGCGGACGTTCTCTTCGGAAGCGGGGCAGGCTCTGTGGAGCCTGCTATTCTCGCCGCAGTAGAAACCGAGTGCACTTCGGCGGCCTCAGGGAGGTCGTTTCTGAGCGTGATGGGAACTCCTGTCGTGCTTGTGGCCACATGGGCGTTCGTAGCAGATCGCTTCCGGTTCATCACCGCCGACCTGGGAAGTCCAGCGCGCGACAGCTCATTACCCTTTGTCCCAGCTGTCACGCGACCGTTCACAAGTTGCTGATCCTGCGTCGGTCATTACCACCTCTTCTAACGACGCTATGGCGTGAGCAGCATCCGGGCGCCCCGGAGCAGCTGAGCCTCGAGTTTGACCAGAGATCAACCTTCCAGCAAACTGCCGGCTTGCAATCGATCGGAGTTTTGTTTGGCTGATACAGCACTCGCGCCCGGCTCGGAAGACACATTCCAGGAGGAACGGCTGATTAAGCTCGTCATGGATGGGGTGACTTCTCCCAACTCTAGGCGCGCCTACCGAACCGGACTGACGCACTTCTTTCAGTGGGTTAAAGGGCACGAGACCAGGCCGGCGTTCAGTAAAGCCTTGGTCCAGGAGTATAAGTCGCACCTCCAGAGTCTGAATCTGTCGGCCGCAACGATTAACCTGCGTCTCTCCACGCTAAAGAAACTGGCTGCAGAAATGTCGGACAACGGACAACTGGATGGTGAAATTGCCCAAGGGATCAGTAGGGCGAAGGGTGTCAAGCAAGCCGGAGAGAAGGCCGGCAATTGGCTTGTGCCACAACAAGCAAATGAGCTGTTGCGAGCCCCTGATACGGTCACGCTGCGGGGTCTGCGAGACCGCGCCATCCTTGCAGTGCTTCTAAGCTGTGGCCTGCGGCGAGCCGAGCTTATCCACTTACGCATCGAGGACCTCGTCCAGCGTGAGGGACGATGGGTGTTCGTTGACCTAGTCGGCAAAGGCATGCGGACCCGGACGATCACTGTGCCTGCCAACGTGAAGGTAGCTATCGACAGATGGACCAGCGCCTCGCGCATCACCAGTGGAGCTCTATTCCGGCCCATCAACAAGGGTGACGTCATCTCTGGGACCGAAATCAAAGACGAGAAAGTCATTTGGAACATCGTGGCTAGATACGCCAGCATGACTGGACTTGGTCCGCTTGCCCCCCATGATCTCCGTAGAACATGCGCAAAGCTGTGCCGCAAGGGAGGGGGCAACGTGGAACAAATCAAATTCCTCTTGGGACATAGCTCGATCCAGACGACAGAACGGTACCTCGGCTCCACGCTGGACTACCAAAATGCGGTAAATGACGGAATGGGACTCGAGGTGGAGTAGACATGGGCAACGACGGCAGTAGCGCCCTTCGCCAGGTGTGGCAGGCCAAGCAACAGCGGCTGGAAGAGGAACTCCTAAAGCTTCGAACAAGCCCTCTCGTCGATCAGGAGTGGCAGAAGCATGTGTCGCTTCTTGACCGCCGACTCAGATCCTTCGTCAGTAGCTCTGCGAGGGCATCTCGACTCTCCCTACTGAGCAAGTGGCGACTCAGAGCAGGAAGCTTGCGGGCCTCCAAGGGCCTTATTGACATCTTCCTTCGCGACATTCAGGTGGCTGCGCTGTTTGCATCGCCTGACCTGAGAAAAGACCAGGCTTACCGGGTACCTGCGAGCCGGTACTACCCCGCTGAAGTGGTGGACCTGCCAGATGATGCCCTCCTTCCACCAGTGCTGCCAGGAAGTCCGGTGATCGAGGTCACCTCGGGCCAGAGCTCCTTTTACGTCGGAGTCGTAGTCAATCCGAAGACGGGCACGAGCTTCAGCCGCGGCTACGGCTACTGGTACCAAGATGCTGAGCAACGTCGATTCGAGTCGGCGGACCTTATTCCGGAGAGCTTGGCCAAACGGTTTCCAACAATACTGCCTCTCCTCACTCAAACAGAGGAACTTCTCAAGGGGATCTTGAAGGCGAAAGGGAGCCGGGAGCACAAGGCCAATATAGAGAACCAACTCGCCAGTTTGTGCGATCGAGAAAAGGCGTGGTCTCGAATCCATATTCCAACAGAACAGATCATTGAATTGCTGCGGAATGCTGAGCTCTTCGAGAGGAAAGATCCTGCGGCTCCAAAGGGACTTCTGTTAGCAGGTGTCCCAGGAACCGGCAAGTCCCTCATTGCGCGTACCCTCGCGGAAACAACCGGCTGCTCATTCCACAGTGCAAGTCTGGCTGACCTCAAGTCCTCTCACATTGGAGGAACTGCACAGAATGTCCGAGAACTTTGGGCGAAAGCCCGTTCGAACGAACCAGCCATAATCTTCCTTGACGAGTGTGAGGGAATCTTTGCGCGGCGTGGTGGAAGTGAAACCGACATCTTTGCGCAGGACCTCATACAGTCTTTCTTGGCTGAATGGGATGGAGTTAGAGGACCCTCCCTGGTGTGGGTCATCGGTGCGACAAATCGTCGAGATCTTCTCGATGACGCCATACTCTCCCGGTTTGGCTGGGAACTTGATGTTCGACTGCCAGACGCGGCAGCACGATCGGCAATCTTTCGGCAGGAAATGGAAGCGCTCGGCTTCACCGGGCCCATACCGGCTGAGCTGGCGGACCTTACGCAAGGCATGTCAGGGCGCGACCTGTCTGGCTTTGCGAAGAGAGTGAGAGCTAACACGACGCCTCGGACGCCGCTCAATGAAGATTTTTTGAAAACCCTTGAGACGCTTCGTCAGCGTACTCGACCGAACGTTAGCAGCGCTGCTACTTGGGCCAATCTGGTTCTGGATGTGGAGACCAAGTCGATGCTTCAGACCACGTGCGACCTACTCCGACACGCGGAGGCCTGGGAGGCACGTGGGGTCTCTGTCCCTAGAGGCATTCTTCTGACAGGGCCTCCAGGCGTTGGTAAAACTCAGGTCGCCCGCACAATGGCTTTCGAAAGCGGCCTTGCTTTTGTCACCGCCTCAACAGCCGATATCAAGGCAAAGTGGGTCGGTCATAGCGGCTCTCAGGTCAAACAGCTATTCGAGAAGGCTCGGTCGAATGCGCCAGCAATAGTCTTTCTTGATGAGGTAGATATCGTCGCTAAGCGTCGCGGCAGCGGTTCCAACGACCAGCACCAAGAGGAGATTGTTGGGCAACTACTTCAGGAGCTCGATGGGCTTCGAGCGCACCAAGGCCACGTGTTTCTCCTCGCCGCCACAAACCATCCAGAAGATGTTGACGCCGCCTTGTTGAGCCGATTGCCACAGAGGATCTCACTCCCCCTTCCTGACAGAGCCTCCTGTGTACAAATGCTCGGCATCCTTCTACAGGAGAAGCCGATCTCACACCCCCTGCGCGAAGCCTGCGAGTTGCTGGCCCAACAATGCGCCTCCATGAACTGGAGTGGTCGTGACCTGCGCAGTTGGGTAGAACGTGCTGAACAGCGTGCTGTCCAAAGAGCAGTTCTCGAGGGCGGCCCCAACCACTACGAGTTACGGCTGAGCGACTTCGAGCGACCCGTCGATAACAGCAACAGGTGATGGGGAGATACCTGCTGGGACGCAAAGTTCGGCCACGTCAGTTCTATAACAGCAGCAGATGACGTGGCATCATCTGGATACTCGTAAGGCAGCGATCAGCAAATAGCACTGGACAACGTACCTGAGGCCGCGATAACAGCAACAGGTGACTTAGAAACATCTGGTGACTGGAAGGCCTCCGGCGACATATTTCCCAGGTGTATGTGACCTTGAAGCCCGGAAGGCAGCGCTTCAGAGCGTATACCTGCCCTTCACAGGAACACCGGTTGTCGCTAGAGCAACTGGTGCTGTTATCAGTACGTCCCTCAGCACTCCTCTGCACTACCAGGTGCTGTTACATCGCCAGCTGCTTTTGCAGCAATGGTGACGTTGACCGCACAGCACCTGATTCTTCTACCTTGATAGAAGAACCAGGCCATGGCCTCACCTGACAGCTTTACCGCGGCGACGCTTCAATTGCAGCGGCTCCCGTTTCATCTGGGCGAGTAGAAAGAGCAGACCGGGGGACGGACGTCGGTAGCTGCTGACCGTTTCTGAACGACAAGCTGACGTCCAAGGGAGCGCCTGTGTGAAATTGAAGGAGTTGTTCAGGTTTAAGATCGATCTCCTTACCCCGCGTGACCGCATTCGTCCCTGCTCCTAATGCCCCACCACTTGCTGCACCTATCGCTGCACCGCTACCTCCGCCGGCTAACGCCCCGATGATAGCTCCAACGGCCGCTCCACCACCTGTCTTCGCTACAGTGTTTGCTCCTCTGCCAGCGGCTTTGCTTGATAGTGGGGTAGTGACGATTGAGACGTCTTGCGCGCCGCTTGGCGTATTCAGACGAATGCTCGTCAGCTCTAGCGAAAGCTCAGCCATACCGGTGAAATGACCGGCAGACTTTGCATCAACAATCCGTCCTGTAACGGCCGATCTAGTTGGGATCAAGGTGTATCCGTTTTGAATGACGGCGCTTGCTGTAATGCCGTGGAACGCCTCGTTCGCCGCAGCAGTTTTGGTGTTGATTTCCTCCGAGAGGCGGATAGGGAGCGCCGTCCCTTGTGCCAGCGACACGACTTTGGATCCGGTAAAGCCCTGGGCTGAACTGGGCTGCATAGGGATCATCGCTGGCCTGCTTATCTGACTTCCACCCACGACGTTCAGATTGTTGAGGACTGTCTTAATGCCCTCAACGTTGCCGATCTCTGTCGATGCAAGAACCTTGGCCGCTTGGCTGCTCACAGTCCCGCTTAGTGTCACGACCCCATGAGCGACTGTTGGGGTGATCGACATGCCGTCAAACGCGGATTCATTGTGGATGATCGTATCGATCTGCGTGCGGATCTGCTGATCGTCGGAGACCGGCGCCTTTCGGGTTTGAGCCGGTGCAAATGAGACTAGGAATGGGAACAAGCAGAGGGCAGAAATCAAGCGTTCCTGTTTCCGGTAAAGGTACATTCATTTACTCGCTATCTGGCAAGATGCCATGTTGGAGGGGATGGGTCGTTGAACCGGCAGGGCAAGGGCCTGTCCCGAATAGAGGCTGCTTCATCGGGACATTCTTCTCACGGCTTTGCTGCTCGGTCAAAAGCTCTGCGGACATCTCCGGGCTTGCTGTTCCGAATAGAGAGGGTTGGATGTGTTCTGTGTGTCCTTGCTTCAGACGGCGCACTTTGGCCTGCCAGTAGGCCATATTCGCCGTTGCTCTGCGAGCCCTGACCTCAGACTCGCGGAGCTTTTCTTCCGCTCGGCGAATCGCTCGTTCCTCTGCCGTTGGCCGACTTGCACGTCGCCGGCGAACCGCTCTCTTTGAAGACATCGAAACCTACAAAAGGGTGGGCGTCTTGCAGGACGCCCACCATAGTTATGCTGCTTTCGGAAGCACCTCTCCTGCGATCTTCATAAGATCCAGTTTGCGTTCCGTGTCCTTGGTCTGCCCAGCGATCCACGAGATCGCATTGGACAGCCGCCAATTGGTATTCCCTGCAGGAAGATTGTAGGTGTCTGGTGAGTCAAAAGCCTGCTGCGCGGCTTCCGATTCGCCTTTCTGAAGCAGCCGACGGAACGTTTCCTTTGCTTTCTGCGGGTTCACCTCCTGCGCGTTTGCGTGTCGCACAGCCTCCATCCGACGACGGAGAGAGGTAGCGTCGAGTTGACCGTTGATGACATCCTTCAGCGCGCTTACCGTCGTTCGCGCGTCCAGCTCGTAGGTGCGATTGGAATAGAGCATCGCGTCGTCCAATCGCTTGCCCAGATGAACCTGACGCATCTCCTCCTGCGTGATGGCGAGGTTGGAGCACCAGATCCTGAGAAGGTAAGCCCGAATCGATAAGGCACCGTTTCCGAAGTCGGAGTTCTCGAGGCTCAGACCATAGGCCACGAGTTCGCCTGGGATCGGTTCGTAGACCTCGGGCATGATGGCTTGAATTGAGATCTTGGTGTCGGTGACGTATCCATCGTAGGGCAACGCACCTTTCTGCTGCACGGCCGCTGCAAAGGCCTCAACGATCGGACGGGAATCCAATCGACGGTAACGATCTGAGAGGAAGCCCCGGACCTGAGTTCCAAGTGAACGGAAGAGGTACTGGCTCTTCGCCATGCGATTGTGAAAGACAGTGTTCAGATTGTGTGCCAAGAGCTCCCGTCCCCAGGGTTCGCCGGTGTTCTGAAGCGCGTCGACGAATTTCAATGGAAGATCGGTAGCCTGAGCCATCTGGTTCAGCGCATTACGATGTAGCTGCTGGCTGACAACGGAAGGATCTCGGGGCCCGTCCGGGAAGGACACGGCAATCTCGGTCGTTTCCGGATTCGCGACGAAGGTGAGGTCGCGGCTGCGCACAAGACGGTCTTTCGGCTGGTTGCTCATCACGTGCTCAACTACGGTTCCAGCAGCGGCACGTCCCTTTTCGATCATTGTTTCCAGCTTGTGCTGGGCAGCGGTTTTCGACTCCATGGTAAGCAGCATCGTTTTCTCCTCGAGCAGGTTGGAAAAGGAAAGGCCTGCCATAATCGGCAGACCTGTGACTTCGACCGACATCGATGAGGCTTGTCGGCGAACAATCATTGGATATCAGCAGTAGATGGTTTTATCACTGATCAGCATGGGATGCTGTTATCGTGACGAGACTATAGCAGCACCTGCTGCTGATCTCGTTAAGACTAGGATTTACCGATCTGCGCACACCGACTCATAGCGGGAAGCGCATAACAGCACCCGGTTGCTGATGCGGATAAAGGCACCAGATGACGATCATGAGTTTGTTTGTAGCAGGATGGTCTCTCGGATGACGGTCATGTCGATTTCCTCGATCATGTGCGCAGTATGGACTGCTCCGTCGTCGGCGTAGATACGTGCGAGTTTTTCGCGATCTCGAAGGAGCCGATTGAGCTTCTTAGGGTCCCCAGCGCAGTGCACGATATCTCTCTCTGTATTGCTCTGACGACCTTCTCTGTACTGCGCTTCGGTTCTGGCCATACGTCTTCCTTTCGTGATCTAAGGTTTGTTGCTCTCGTTTTCTGGCTGACGGACATACCAAATATTTGGGGGCGGTACCTTAAGGGAGGAGGGTGTTCTATGTGCGGCCGTTATGTTCGCCGAAGCGACAAGCAGAAGATCGCAGAACACTTCAGAGCCGGCCCAAACCCGGCAGATTTTCCCTTGCCGGAATCCGACTACAACGTAGCGCCAACCACGTACCAGCCCATAATCCGGCAGAGCCGAGAGACGGGCGACCGTGAGTTGGTCCTGGCACGATGGGGCCTGGTCCCGTTCTTTAGCAAGGACCTGAAAGACGTGAAAGGTCTGTCCACGATCAATGCGAGAGCGGAGACCATCACGAAGGCTCCGACATGGCGAGAACCTTTCAAGAAGCGACGCTGCATCGTCCCCTTGAACAGCTTTTACGAATGGGTGCGACCTGAAAGTCGTTCCGATGATTGTCCGGCGTAGTCACGCGACCGGACCTGCCGTCCCATCGGCAGTACCCCAGGAGGTCAAGCGGCGCGGTAACGCTCCGTTGAGAAGCCCTCCGACAATGTAGCCGCAGCCCAAAAGGCTGGCGGACGAACCGCGAGGGGACTCCGCGCCTGCCAGCATCGACGCGGGCCGGAGCTAGGGTTAGTGGCATGGCCAGCATATGCAAACTCTCGGTGAAGGATCGTCAAGAATACGGAGCCTCAAGATGCTGACAGGCTCCTATGTGCAGCGAGGACGGAAGTTCCATTCTCTTCCGTCATGGGCGAACAGCGCTGCCGGTCTCGAAGAGAGGGCCTAACCCACTGTGTCATCGGAACGGAACAGGGTAAGCCCGTATCGCTCCCGCAAGGGAAGGCAGATCGTGAGGTCTGGTGACAGCGGTGCGGGTAAAGGAGGAGAGAACAAGCGAATGCCGCCCGGTAACAGGGAGGATACGGGCACGATGCCCGGCGTGAAAGCGAGCCCACTTCTTTCTGGTCTTTCTTCACGAGAGAGCCTGACCAACCGGAGTAAGGACGCAAAGCAGATGGAGGCGGAGCAATCCGCCGGTGCGGCGTCCGACGTTTCCGGTCATTGGCGCGAGGTTGACTGGCGCTCGGTGACGGGGGAGGTTCGCCGGCTCCAGGTGCGTATCGTGAAGGCGGTGGAAACGGGCAGATGGGGCAGGGTGAAAGCCTTGCAACGTTTGCTCACAACCTCGCGGAGCGGCAAGCTGTTGGCCGTTCGGCGGGTGACGGAGAATCAGGGCAGAAAGACACCCGGAGTGGACGGCGAAAGCTGGGACACCCCGGAGAAGAAGATAGCTGCGGTCGGTACGCTGCGCGGTCGAGGGTATCGTCCTCTTCCGCTGCGGCGTATCTACATCCCGAAGTCGAACGGCAAGCGTCGTCCATTGGGCATCCCAACGATGAAGGACCGGGCCATGCAGGCTCTTCACCTGCTTGCGCTCGACCCTGTGGCGGAGACCACGGCAGACCAGAACTCGTACGGGTTCGTCAGAAGCGCCGCTGCGCGGATGCGGTCGACGGGTGTGCGATCGCACTCAGACGCCGTGGTTCCTCGCCGTGGATACTCGAAGGCGATATCCGGGGCTGTTTCGACAACATCAGCCATGACTGGCTACTGGCCCACGTCCCCATGGACCGGGCCATCCTGCGAAAGTGGCTGAAGGCGGGATACATGGAAAAGCAGGTCCTCCATGCGACCGAAGAAGGGACGCCGCAGGGTGGGATCATCTCGCCCGTGCTGGCGAACCTTGCCCTTGACGGTCTGGACCGGCGTTTACGGGAGCAATACCCGTTGCGCGGGAAAGGCTCGGACCGGGGTCGCAAGGCAGGCGTTCATCTGGTCCGCTATGCCGACGACTTCATCATCACCGGCAAGACGAAAGAACTGCTGGAAGACGAAGTGAAGCCGTTGGTGGAGAGCTTCCTGAGCGAACGCGGGCTGGAACTCTCGGCGGAAAAGACGAAGATCACGCACATCGAGGAAGGCTTCGACTTCCTCGGGCAAAATGTGCGTCGCTACAGCCATGGCAAGCTGTGGGTCAAGCCTTCCAAGAAGAACATCCACACGTTCTTGGACAAGGTACGATCCCATGTGAAGAAGTCGCTGCATGCTCCGGCATGGCGGCTGGCGACGGAACTCAACCGCATGACTCGCGGCTGGGCGCTGTACCACCGGCACGTCAAGAGCACACGCATCTTCAGCAGCGTAGACCGCGCCATCTTCATCGCACTCTGGCGCTGGGCCTTGAGGCGGCATCCACGAAAGGGCAAACGGTGGCTCATGCGAAGGTACTTCGCACGCCGCGGAGGCCGCTCGTGGTGCTTCTTCGGCTCCAGGCGGAAGCCGGATGGAGCCAAGATGGTCGTGTGGTTGTTCCACGCGACCTCCTTGCCGTTCTCCATCTATACCAAGGTGAAGCGCGACTCGAACCCATACCATCCGGCATGGGAGATGTACTTCGAGGAGCGGGAAAGCAAACACATGGCCCGCACCCTTGCGGGTCGTGCCGTCCTGCTTCACCTATGGCGGTCGCAGGGCGGAAACTGCTCTGCGTGCGGTCTCCCGATCTCTCGGGAGACGGGCTGGCACAGCCACCACGTCGTCCCAAAGGTCCTCGGCGGGCACGACGGCGCAACCAACCGCCAGCTTCTGCACCCGGAGTGCCACCGTCAACTGCACAGCCGTCTCGCAAGACTCCACCGCTGCGTCTTGCAAGAGGCGTTTGGAAGGCTTGAGCCGTGTGAGCTGGAAACTCTCACGCACGGTTCTTAGAGGGGCGGTCGGCGGCAACGCCGACTGCCTACTCGACCCGAAAGAAGGGAAGCCACCGAAGCAGCCCTACGCTTTCGAGCTGAGCGCTGGAGGCATGTTCGCGTTCGCGGGGCTTTGGGATGCCTGGAAAGATGGTGCAGGGCATTGGCTCCAGTCTTTCGCTATCGTGACGACGGACGCGAACGAGCTGATGAGTCGTATACATCCGCGCATGCCGGTGATCCTCCACACGCGTGATTACGACCGCTGGATGGACAGGGAAGAGACAGACCGGCTGCCGCTCGATCTGCTACGCCCTTTCGAGTCTGAGGCGATGGAGGTTTATGAGGCGAATCCGAAGGTCAACAACGTTCGGAACAACGGTCCTGAGATGATGCGAGCTGCTGTGAAGGCGGCTGAGGACGGTGAGCTGCCTTTGTGATTCCTTGATGTAGCTGGACGCGTCCCTGCACATAAAGAACTTCGTTGCGACCTCATTCGCCCTTTATCTTGGGACGTATGCCGTTTGAATGGAAGAAACCCGCTGCATACGGAGTCGCGACTGCTGCGACCCTGCTCATTGTTGGTGGACTTATCCTTTGGCTGTCGAACAGGCCGAAAGGTTTAGATAGTCGGGCAATCAAGGCTGTAAGCTCCAGAGCATCGCAGACCTTCACGGTCAATGACGAGAAGAAAGAGATAACGCCTTCTGGATTCGAGTTGTACTTTGTCCTAGAAAACACGACGGCGCGGGACTACACACTTCCAGAGGACGCGAAGCTGTTCAAAAGGAGTTCTCAGACCGGCGCTCTTTCGGAGCTAAAAGGCAAGCTCGATCATTCATTTCTGATCCCAGCTAAAGACAAAGCGGAGGTGGGCATTGAGATCGAGTATTCTTGCGGCGACTTCAACATGGAGAGCGGTGTCACCACACAACGCGATTCTCAAAGCTGTTACGGTGATGCGGTTGGATCGGAGAGCGGTTTCCTTATTTTGGACAACAACAACCGGGTTAGAGTTGAGTTGCCGAAGCCAACGCTAGCACCCACGCCAGCTAATCCGCCCGTCCAAACTAAAGCTCTCCCTCCCGACAAAGGCGACATTTTCGACCGCGTTGCAGGGTGTCAACGGGCCGAGCGTCTTGCCAGCTCCTGCCGAGCGCAGCACATCAGCGTGGGTAAAGAGAACGTGGCTCACTATGACGGATGGGAGACCCCACTACCGTCGCTCCCTGTGCCGCCAGCCTCGTACGAGCTGGACCCTTCGCCGCAAGTCTGCGGAACGGCTTACCAATGGCAGAATTTCTGTAAAGCTAAGAAATGAAGGACTACTTGCGAATGCCGAGCGGGTCAGAATCGCGGTCCATGGTGATGTGAGCCTTGGGGCCGACGTTGTCGGCGGTTAGAATCAGCTCTGTTGAATTGCCGAGCCACGCCTTCAGACATGCCTCGGGAGACTGCTTAGGTGCGCAGTCTGTGTTCAGCCACAAGCCGCCCTCGATATGTCCATGTGCCGGAACAACCGTCTCGCTGCTTGCAAAGCTAACGTTCGTTCTGCGCGTTGTCTTTCCGTCTGGATCGCGGAGGATTGCACTGTAGAGGACACTCCCGACTAGCGGTTCGGGCTTTGCAGTGAGATTAGTGATGATGCAACCTGACGTGACACGCATTGTTGACGGCGTGGTTTCTGAATATGAAGGCAACAGAGATTTTGTCTGATAGCAGCTCGCGCTCAAGGGGCTGGCCTGTAACGCCTTATCCCAGGCGAACTTCACCGGAACCGCTGCTGATGGCGAGACCGCCCCGCACATTGGAAGCCTCGCGTATTTATCAGTTGTACCGGGCGTAGGCTCGATGGTGCGACAAAGAGTTCCGGTGGACGTATCAAGTGCTACGTCCGGGTTTCCGCCTGTAGGTACATACCTTTGTCCTACTGGAGCTTCGTGCGATTCGGGGACGACGTTCTTTACTTCCTGAGAAGGAAAAGACGGTCTGTTCGGCGCGCATCCGACCGAGAGTAGAAGTAGGGCTAGACCGGACGTCAGCGCGAAGGTCATGCGCCCAATCTTATCCTTGATGAGCGTGGCTCCGTAGTGGCCGGTGGCAAGCATTTAGGTCTCCTTCGTAACGCCTCGTGGATCTTTGTCTTCACGAACGCCGACAAAGCTCACATGGCGAAGATGGTGGCTTGGGGTCCATTCGAGAAAACGGAACTGCGCAACGAGCCGGGGGCGAAGCCAGACGCAGTTCTTCATCTTCGCCGCTGTAAGCCCTTGGCCCCAACGTCCGGGGCTGGCTTCCGGCAAATTGGCGAAGGGGCAAGCCTCAGTCTCCAACGGCGTGAGCCTGGAAAAGAGGGCGCGGCGGCTCGCTGGAACGAACCCGGCGCGGACGCTCGCGCAAAAGCGAAGCTGATCGTCTTGGTAGAAACCGACCTGGACGGCATCGAAGCCATGGGTGCCCGGTGTATAACCGCCAATCACCAGTTCTTGCGAAAGCTCGATCCGCAACTTCGTCCACGTGCCGGAACGCCGTCCTGGTTCGTACGTGCTTGAGAGACGTTTGGCGACAACTCCCTCCAACCCATGACTACGCACCAGTTCAAGCATCTGCTTGGCAGGAATCTGGAAACTCTCTGAAAGCTGCACGGCTAGGTTTTGCTTCAGCACCTTGCGTAGACGTTCGCGCCTCTCCGAGAGTGGTCTGCTCGTGAGGTCCACTCCCTCGGCCTGTAAAAGATCAAAGGCAAAGAAGACGAATGTAGCGCCGCTCGTTGCCGAGTTCTGAATCAGACTAAAACTCGGCCGCCCGGACGAGTCGAGCGCCACGAGCTCGCCGTCCACGACGGAGCCATGCGGTATTGCGGCGGCCAGCTCCGACAGCAGAGTGGGGAAGCGCTGTCCTAGGTCTTTGCCGTTCCGGGACAGAAGCCGGGTCTGCTTGCCGTCGCATAGTGCCTGAGCGCGGTAGCCGTCGAGTTTGATTTCGTATATCCACTCGGGGCCTTCAGGGAGTTTGGAAACCATGAGGCATTCCATGGGTACAACAAAGTCCAGTCGAGACGGCTTTCGAAGCTGTTTGGTCATGCTTTGGGCGCAGTAGCCCCCTCACGCGCCTTCCGCTGCTGTTCCTTCCAGTAACTATCGGGTTGGTGCATCGCCTGCATTCCGTCTAGGACATGTTCTCGTGGGCGTCCGTCTTTAAACATTCCGTGCATCTAGTCCAGCTTGCCAATCAACTTCTTGATGTATTCGGCGAAACGCTCAGGCGTCATCGTGAGAGGCGGATGATCGTAGAAGCCTCGGGCCATAAGGAGGGACTTGAACGAAACGTGGGCTCCGTCATTCAGCGTCTCCATTATGGTGAAGCTGTCCCCGTTCAGGCCGGGCGTTGTTGTTTCCCAATCGGACTGCTTGTGAAAAATGAGGTCGTTGACCTTGCGGTAGTAACCAACCATGCTGTTCGGCATTTCGCCAGAAACCATGTGCGCCTGCTCGTCTGGTTCAGCGATGAGCAGGAGGTACAGCGTTTTGATGTAGAGTTCTTGAACCTGTCGCTGTCTCGTGAGAAATCCGAACGCGTTGCGGTTCGCTAAATCGTTACAGGCGGAGCTGCCTAAAGCCGCGAGACCTTCGCTGACGTACTTGCACATGAGGTGCGGTAGCTCAGTCACCCTCATGAGGGCGTCCACGTGCTTTTCTGACCGGTGCGGCTGCTTCGCCTTGCATCCGGCAACAGGGCAGTGGGGATTGACCTTTGGTGCTTTCTTCCTCCTGGAACCGTCTTCGGACGTAGCTAACACTTCGGCTGCCTCTCCTCCGCTAGTCTCTCCATCAACTCGTCCTGGGACTGAAGGATAGTCTTCCCAGCGGTGTCTAAAACGATGCGAGGAGTGAGCCACGGTTCATATCTGATGGCTCTCACATCTTTCCATGTAGGGAGAGACAGCCCTGGGATATCCGTTCGCCTGTGCTCTATTCTCGCTCGGTGCTCTTCCTGTTCGGAACAGAGGACTTCTACCTCTATCAGTGGAACCTTTGCTAGCTGCGCGACTTCAGCCCATGCTTCGCGTGAGATCGTCAGCGGGTTCACAGAATCAGCTATCACCGACCGGCCTACTCTCAGGTTGTCCGCTGCGATCTGGTAAGCCGTGAGGTACCCGGCCACTCCAACTCCATCGCGCAGCACGTCGCTACTTCGAATGGCCTGCTCGATGGTGTCGATCCGGAGATAGACGGCGGCGTACCTAACCGCCACTGTTCGGGCGAGTGTTGTCTTGCCGGTTCCGGGAAGTCCCCCAAAAGCTACAAGCATGTTCGCTCTCTCAAGTGTGGCTATCAGGTATACCCGTGAGGTACACGAGATGTGTGACACAATCGCGTCTCACTAGGCTTACTATTCTGCTATTGTGACATGAGATGGCCAAAGCCTTAGAACCTAGAGGAACAAAAGGGAAACGTCGGGCCGGGCAAATTGTCGGCTATCTTCGCGTCAGCTCCCTCGACCAGAAGGAACTGCGTCAGCTCGAGGGCATTCATCTCGACAAGCGCTTTGTGGACAAAGCATCCGGCAAAGATCTCCACCGACCGGAACTGGAACAGCTCACCGGCTACGTACGTGAGGGCGACACGGTCATCTGTCACTCGATGGATCGGCTCGCCCGCAACTTAGACGATCTGCGGAAGGTGGTCCTCGGATTCACGGATCGCGGCGTTCATGTACGGTTCGAAAAAGAGAACCTGACCTTCACCGGTGAAGACTCTCCCATGTCGCATCTGCTTCTAAGTGTCATGGGAGCCTTCGCGCAGTTCGAACGCGACCTGATACGAGAACGCCAGCGGGAGGGAATCGCCTTGGCGAAATTGCGAGAGGGTGCATACGTCGGAAGGAAGCATTGTCTGAATCCAGTGCAGGCGAAAGAATTGCGACGGCGTGTAGCGGCTGGGGAATCGAAGACCGCACTTGCCGGCGAGCTGGGTATTAGTCGTCAGACCCTCTACCGATATGCTGCAGGAGCAGGGAAGTGACGACCAACCGGCAACGGGTCATGCACTGCCCATGCGGAAAAGCAAAGGTGTTGGCGCTGGGCCTTTGTGCGACCTGCTACACACTGAAGCGGCAGGATGAGGAACACTTCGGGGGACTTCGGGAAGCCGTCCTTGAGCGGGACGGCTATCGATGCCGCGTGTGCGACGCTTCAGGCCGGGACAAGCGCGCCATTATCGTTCATCATCGTGTTCCTAAAAATCTGTTCTGAGGCTCATGATTTCGCTGTGTCCTGCCTGTCACGCCAAGATCCACCGGACCAAGGCTGTCCTCTCAAAGATGCCACCGCTTCTGTTGGAGCTTTGGCGCGAACAGCACCCCGAAGGTCACGAGCAAACAGCTTTGAACTTCGATCCTCGAAAGCCATCCGCTACGCACGTCCCGCTATTTGCTGAGAAGAGCGAAAGCGGACGCTGACTGGCTGGACAGCATCGCTTCCGCTCCGCCTCACGCTAACGGTCCATCTTCTCCAGGATAGGTCCGAGCAAGTACGAAGCGAGTATCCTGAAGGCATCGTTCCAGTGAAGCGGCCCTAGTGCGCGCCTCTTCCTCACGGATGTTTATTGAGGAATGCCGATTTCGTTTGGTTCCTGTTCGCGCATTTTCTGTCTTGACTCGATCTGGTGATCGCTTAGGCGCGCGTCGTAAATCGAACGAGGCTCTACGGAACGAGCAATCAGTGTCGAGAGGGCAGCGACGAGAAGCAGTGGCAAAATGAAGGATCTGTCCCTGCCAGTGAGCTCCAACATCAGGACAACGGCGGAAATCGGCCCCTGGGTGGTAGCCGACAGAACAGCCCCAGCGCCAAGCAACGCGAAATACCCCAGCGGCACGCCCGGCCACAGCGCGCTCCACGCATACCCGAGCGCAGCGCCGAGCAGGGCCCCGAAGGTCAGCGAGGGCGTAAACAGGCCACCAGGCACGCCGCTGCGCATGCAAAGGATCGTCGCCAGCGGTTTCAGCAACAGCAGGGCCAATACCAGCGGCAGACGAACTTCATCCGTAAACAGCAACTGCGAAACGTCTTTGCCGTTGCCGAGTATCTCCGGAAACCGAGAGGATGCCACCCCCAGTAGACCGAGGACTATGACGGGAGCTATGAATCGCTGCCATCCGCGCGGCTTGCCCCTGTCGGCCCAACGAACGAGACGGATATAAAGGATGGAAGCGAACGCGAAGAAGGGGGCGGCCACAATCGCCCACACCACCCCTGAAGCAGAAAGCGGGAAGGGGGGAATGATGTAGGTAGGCGTATTCGGCAGAGCGATCCAGGAGACTCCGGTTGCGATTAGCGACGTAAGAAGCGCCGGCAAAACAAAGCGCAAGGCCAGCTTCCCGCGCATTACCTCCAGGGAGAAAAGCGCACCGCCTAAGGGGACGCCATATGCCGCTCCCATGCCCGCTCCAGCGCCGCAAGCCACTAGCAAACTTCGCTGCTCATCGGAGAGTCTTCCGGCGTCGGCAAATACATTCGCGAAAACAGCGCCAGCTTGTTTGGGCGCGCCCTCGCGACCCATAGAGGCACCCATGGCGACGTCGAAGATGGACAACACAGCGCTGCCCAGCGTTCGCCAGGCCGGCATCCGCCCAGCCTGAAACCAGATGGCGGCGGTGGTATCGATGCCGTTGCCACTGGAAAGATGTTTGAGAAGAACTTGCCCTGCCCCGGTCAGAATTGCTGCGGCGAGAAGCACCGTGACGTGTCTCGCGAAGCTTGCTTGCCTCGCTGCGGCAAGTATGTTGGTGGCAGATCCACGCCACGCGACATGCTGAACTATCTCAAGCAATCGAGTCAGCGCCGCTGCTGCTAGACCCGTGGTCACACCGATCAAGCAAACAGCCAGCCAAAATCGCGAAGCCCCCGGACTCGCCAGCGTAGTGGGGATAGCTCCGGCGTTCGCCGCGGGTTTTGCCATCAAGACCATACTAACGAAGGCACCGCCTAGCTGCTTCCCTCGCCAGGACAGCAACAATCACTCCGTTCACCACCACGATGCAAGTAGTAGCGGAAGTCAGGAACGAGCTTTCCCAACTTAGAAGTCCAATCGTTGGCCACAGGCCGATGCGCTCATTGATGAGAGGTTCAGGATCTCCCAATTCAGTCGGCTCCAAAAGGCACCTGTCATCTCACCTGGTCCGGTTGCTTACGCGCCAGCCACTCGCAATCGTATGCCTCATGACCCATGGCGGGCGTTTCCGGAAGTTCCGTTAACGGTGGACTGGATCTGCCATTCGGAGTCTGTCGCCTGCCAGTGAACTTTTTTTGAGAACTGAGTTCAGGGTGTTGGTCAGGAAGTCCGCGTGCAATTCTTGCTGTCGCATGCGAGTATGTTCCTGCTCGGGATGTCGGAAGTCAGACACGCCTGTGTCGGTCTATTGAACGAACCGCGGGTTGCCCAATGAACTCTGTGCTTATGAACCGCTACTGCAGAAGCACTCTTCAGATCCTGATCAGCTGCCTCCTCGTGCCTTTCGGGGTTTGCGAGGGTGAGGCAAAACAACCGGCTGCTATCTCCTCTGCAGCTGGATGCCACAATGCATTCGATCCCGCGGCAGAACAACTGTTAGGCGTCGTGCTTGATGAGCAGATCGCCAAAAATAGTGATCTCTCAGCGGACGCAGATCTGCGCCTACGCCTCAACCGGGTGGTCGAAAGACTGTCAGCCACGCTGGACAGACCGCATCTCCCTTTCTTGGCTTACGTCATTGAATCTGATGAAGTGAATGCCACAGGCTCTCCCAGCGGTCATCTATACCTGAGTAGCGCACTGACGAAGGCTGTGGTGAGCGATGACGAACTCGCTTTCGTAGTCGCCCATGAGATGAGCCATGTACTACTACATCACCCGGGGCTGGTTGCTACCGCCGACCTAAGCGCTAGCGTGGGTGTGGAGCGTTCAGCATCCCGAGAGGAACTCGAAAGAATCTATGGGGCACTGTTCCGTTCTGGCGGCGCCGATTCGCGCCCAACCAGGTATCGGTGCGTAAGTGAAGTTGCCACAGACGCGGCTGCCCTCAAGCTTATGAATGCGGCAGGGTACCGGATCGGCGCAAGCGTCAATCTGTGGGCCAGGTTGGCGATTCACAATCCGGTACAGGGAGAGGAGTGGTCGGACGATCGTCTAGAAAGTCTTGAGCGACTGACCAGTCCTGAAGAAAGGACCGAGGTACGCCACTATGGAGCACTTCGCAGCGCGGCGCGCTTTCTCACTCTGACTCTGCTGAGGCCCAGTTTGTGAGTATGCGTCCGCGTGGCGGTACTTGCCGCATGTTCCTTCCCATCCTACTCAAATTGTGACGGCTCGCCGATCTCGCTTTGGTTCCGCCCTGTGCCCTGCATAAGGGGAAAGTTTACTTCGCAACTGCGCCAGCACACGGTGGATCACAGACTTCACTGTGTTCAGGGGCGTGCCAGTACGCGTTGCGATCTCAGCAAGGCTCATGTCTTGAGCTAAACGCATTACCAGGATGTCTCTATACTTGAGAGGGATCTCCTTCAGTAGCCCTGCCACCCTCTCAACGGCTTCCTGAGCAATGATCTGCGATTCTGCTGACCGAGTTCGTGAAGATGAGCAGATAGCCGAGTCCGTCAGATCGACGTCATTCTGCATCGTCGATTGCCAGAAGCGTTCCTTCTGTGACCTTTTGTGATCCCGTACGAGATTCAGCGCAATGGAGGCCAACCAGGTACGAAGACTCGATTTGCATTGAAACTGATCACGAGCAAGGTATGCCTTCATGAAGCTCTCCTGAACGATGTCGAGTGCCAAATCTGGATCCCTTATGTGACGGTTGACGAAGTTGATCAGCCAACGCTGGTTCAGCAGCACTACAGTGTCCATATCAGTTAAGTCTGCGATTACAGGCGCTGCCCCGGAGCCCTTTTCGTGGGAAGAGACTGGATTGGCGTGCCGAACACCTTGCAAGTGCTGAAGTTGTGGACTCAAACGCTCCGCTGAAGTTGCCACGACGATCACCTTTGTCACGCTTTTCCCCATTCTCGAGGCCGAACTGAACCACTTAGCCGCCAGAACAGAACGGAACCGCTATCATGCGCATCCAGTCCCCACAGGTACAACCCATAGCGCTTTGCCAAGCACTCAACGCGTGCCGCTGAAGAAGTGGTGCATCAGCATGCTTCGCGCGAGAAGATAGAGCATGATCACAAAAACCAGCAAAAACAACGGGAGCAAAAGCCGGGCCGTTCCGCGAGGAAATCGACGGGACTTTCGCTGGGTCAGATCAGATTGATTGTTCCGAAGCGTATTGGACATGGAGATCACACTCGCTCCCCATCCGCAGAACCCGAATTCGACGAACTCTGTAGGTATTGGCCTAGCAAACGTCTGCTCACCTCCACAAAGCTCACTGGAGTGCTACAGGCGTCTACGATGTCGTCATAGAGAGCGTCTTGCAGGTCGTCACAGCTCTTCCCGAGCAGGAGGATCTTTGCCCGTGGCCACTGCCGGCGCGTAAGACACGCAATCTCCTCTGTCCGGCACGCGGCATCTACTGGAATTACGACCAAGCCGACAGGGATGCTCTGTTCGACATCGACTCGTCCCTTTGATGGATTTAACACGCGAACGTCGGCGCTGATGCAGCTAAGCAACAAGCGACGGGAGGCCCGTAGATCATCCTCGCCCTCAACAAGAAGGATGACTGGGCAGGCTTCTGTGTGTCCTTCCTTCACGGATTGCCACCTGGGTTTCATTCGCTTCCTCCAACTTCTTGCAACTGGACAAGCACTGGGCCGCACTGTTCTCTTAATTCGGAGCAGCCACTTACCCCTGGTAAGTCGTGTTGATGGAGATGACGGGACATATCGCATTGGCGATGAGTTCGTAAGCGAAGCTCGGGTGCAGATGACGTTGATAGAAAGATGCGGCATTCACAGTAGTGACGATCAGGGACGTGGAGTCCGCTTTCTTCGCAGTGTCGGGGTGAAGGTTACTCTGTTCCTCTTCAGAGGAGCCGCGGGATGGGAAATCTGGCGAGGCCCGCTCTTTATCAAAGCGCCAATGCTCACTCTGCTCTTGTATTACCCGATCCCGTTCCACAGCATCGACCAGATACTCGGTTCTCAGAGGCACCTGAAAGCAAGCTGCAAGGCGCTCCGCATACGTCCGGTGAGGAGTCGTATTCCCTGGGAGCGAGGTGAAGAACGCCAGTCAGGTTCATGTCCAGATCTACGCCCGCCCGTACGTGCGCTCCAACGGTGAGTGTGGGGCAGGGAGCCGCCAGAACGATCTTTTCAGTGTTGGACCCAAGTAGTAGGTGCGAGACGCCGCGGTGGATGCCATGGACACCAAGGACAAGCAGGTCGACCGGCTCTGACGTGGTCGCTTCTAGTATGACCTTGCTCGGAACCCCCTCAGCAACGCGTGTTCTGACTTGCACCCCAGCTCGTTTAACCTTTTGTGCGAGGTTGTTCAGGGCCGCTTCGGCGAGCTTGCGAGATACGCTGGGTAGCCCGGACACGGCCTCGGCTTCATGCGCTGCTGCGGGAAGCTCGGTTGCATGCAGCATTAGGATCTCACCGCCGAAATGATGCGCCATGGCAACTGCGTAGTCGAGAGCGAGCCGCGAGCTCTCAAGGAAATCGGTGGCGAAGAGAATCTTTCGGATGGTGAGGGAGGTCATCTTGCGGCGTCCTTTAGGTCGTGCAGAAACTGCCCGCTCATGCAGTAGAAATCAAGGTGCGAGCTGCCCTTCGGCATACGCCAAGGAGCGGAGGGAGAGGAGATAGTCGTAGCGTGCGTTTACGGAAGTCACTGCGGCCTGTGTGCTTTGCAGCTGGGCCTGGCTAAGCTCCACGATGGAGCTTAGCCCGAGTTTGTAGCGTGTTCTGGCCAGGGCAAGTGCTTGCGCCGTTTGGTTGCGGAACTGGTCAGTCACACCGATGCGGTCGAATGCGGTTTGTGCGTTCAAGAGCGCAACGCGAACATCACGGGCGACCGCATCGGAGAGTTCCTGTGCCTGCTTCTCCGTGGCGTGTTGACGAAAGCGGGCCTCTTCTGTTTGTGCACGGATACGGAACCCGGTGAAAGCCGGGAGCGTCAGGTTCACTCCGCCGGCGGCGTACCAGTCTGGAACAAAGACGTTTGCCGGAGCGGCCGGTGTGATGCCGCCGGTACCGACCGCAGCAATGCTAGGCAATCGCTGAAGCTCTTGAGCACGAGCAAGTGTTTGGAATGACTTTGCGCTGAGCCTCAGGCTTTGGAGGTCCGGCCGATCGGTCTGAGCTGCCTTATCCAGGTTCTTGAATCCTGAGAGTTCTGGAGGTGGGGGAGGCGCCTGGCCTGGGTCCTCTACAGCTTTATAGAGAGTGTCCGGGGGTGCCGCGAGGATCTCTGCTAGGGCCGCGCTTGCCGAAGCAACCGCGTTCTGAGCGTCCAACTCAAGGAGTTGTGATTGAGAGAGATCGGCGGACGCGATATTCAGATCCAGATCGCTTTTGAGGGCCGACTTGGTGAGGGCCTGGGTAAGGTTCTGTACATCCCCTCGGGCATTTACTGTCGCTTGTGCGACGTCCAATAGCGACTGCGCGTCCAGAAGCCTGTAGAAGGCCTGGTCTGCCGCGAAAAGGACGTCCTGCTTGGTTGCGACCGTAGTCTTGTCTAGCGCCTCTTGCTGGAGCCGGTTGGTGGCTACGAGTTCCCGTGTGTGGCCGAAGTCGGTGATGAGTTGACTGACCGTACCCCCGGCTCCGAAGTGGGAATAGAGTCGCGATGAGGTGAGGCCGGCACCGGCTCCAATGCGGCTTCCGTCCTTTGCCTCCTCGCCGGTCAGATAGCCGGTGACCTGCGGAAGAAGATTGGAGCGTGTTTCACGCGTCACCTGTCCGGCGGCTAGGGCCTGCAGGTGTGCTGCCGTGATTCTCGGGTTGTTTTTGAGGGCAAGTTGTTCGGCCTCGGAGCGTGTGATCGGGGTAGTGGGAACATTTGGATCGATAAGCGCCTTGCTCGATGCTCCGGAAGCCTGGGCTGCTCGCGCCAGTGGTGATGGTGAAATGGGCGATTCAGGGGCACTCTGCTGCGCAACGAGGAGGGCCTGCCGATCCGCTTGAGGTGCCGAAGGAAGGCGGTCGGGAACGGCCTGGCACATGGCCCTGTGCTCCACTGAGCAACATACAAGTGCCGCAACGAGCAACAATCGATGTTTCAAGCTGTTGCCTCCATTCCGGCGCGCACGTGTTGCGGGCCCACACCACTGGTGCGCTCCCGCTTTGCTTCAATCTTGCGGTGGATCAGGAGATAGGCGCTGGGCACAAGAAACACGGTGACAACGCCTGAGACAGTAAGACCGCCAAGGATGGCACGTGCCAGAGGAGCGTATTGCTCGCTGCCTGCTTCTAGCGCGAGTGCCATCGGGATCAGGCCGAGTACGGTGGCGAGTGTGGTCATCAGGATGGGCCGCAAGCGCACTTTGCACGCCGTGATGATAGCTTCTTCCAGCTTGAGCCCTTGCGCACGTAGATGGCCGGTGAACTCGACAATCAGAATGCTGTCTGACACCACGATCCCTGTCATCATGAGAACGCCCATCAGGCTCATGATGTTGACTGTCGTGTGCGTTGCGAGGAGGAACAAGATCACGCCGGAGATCCCTGGAGGTATGGCCAGAAGAATGATGAACGGGTCGACAAACGACGCGAACTGGGCCATCAGGATCAGGAAGACAAGGATGATGGAGAGGATGAGACCTATCGCGAACGACTTGAAAGAATCGTTCATGAAGTTCACCGAACCCCTCAGCTTGAGCACAGTTCCCTTGGGTGGGTGAGTGTCACGGATGATCCGGTCGACGTCGCCACCGATGATCGAAAGGTCCTCCGCCTTCGGCATGACGTATACGTCGAACACTCTCCGCAGTTGGTAGTGATCCACCTCGGTCGGCGTGTTGATGTTCTTGATGGAAGCAACGGTCTCGAGGGGCGTCGTGTGTTTGCCATCGGGGGAACGCAGTGGAATCTGCTTGAAGTCGTTCAGTGTTTTAACCTGCGTCTCCGGATACTGCACCGTAAGCATGTAGTTGTTTCCGGTCTTCGGATCGATCCAGTAGCTTGGCGCCACAACGCCGTTGGACGTCATCGCCGTGATCACGCTGTCTACAATTGTCTTGGGCGTGAGGCCTTCGAGGCTGGCTTGTTCGCGATTAATGTTGAGCGCCAGGCCGGGGTAATCAACATCCTGCGGAATAAGGACGTCGCTGACGCCGTGCAGCGCCTTGAACTTGCTGGCCAACTCTTTGGCAACGGCGTATCCGCCGTCCATGTTGTTCGTGCTCACCTGGATGTCAAAGGGAGCAGGCAAGCCCTGATTCACAATGGAGTCAACAAGACCGCCTGCCTGGAAGTAGGTCTGTACGGAAGGCAGGTCTTGATCCAGCTTTGCCCGCACCCGCTTCATGTATTCGAAGCTGCTGAGGTGATGATCCTCCTTGAGCGCCACCTGGACGAAGGCTGTGTGCATGCCGGAGTTGGGAGTGTAAATCGCGGAAAGATCCGGCGTGACACCGATGTTCGAAACGATCATCTCCAGGTCGTCCGCAGGGACCACGGAGCGGACATCTGCCTCGACCTTGGCGATGTACTGATCGGAAAGCTCAATCCGGGTACCCGTAGGCGCTTTGACGCTGATGACAAATTGACCGGGGTCTGTGCGCGGGAAGTAGGCGCGCCCAAGGAAGGGAGAAAGCGCAAAGCTGAGTAAGACGAAGACTGAGAAGCCGAGAACAACGAATCCAGGTCGGTCCAGGCAATACTTGATTGCGTTGTCGTAGCGCGCCTGAAGCCACCCAAAGCCCCGGTTGAAGTGGTAGACAATCTTGCCGAAGACGCTCATGTGCCCCTGGCCGCCGCGCATGTGCTCGGGGACGGGATCGTTCTTCTCGGCGGCTTCGTGGGCGGCGTGGTCTCCGCCCCCGTGCCCGGTCTCTTTAATGAACTTGGCGCAGAAGAGCGGCACCACCGTCATGGCGACGACGTAGGAGCAGAAGAGCGCGATGACGACTGCCAGGGCAAGGGCTGTGAAAAGGTATTTACTCACACCTGTAAGCAGGACCACCGGGAAGAAAACGATCGCTGTGCTGAAGGTAGCGGCGAGTACGGCGAGCTGGACCTCTTTGCCACCCTCTTCCGCTGCCTGTGCGCTCCCTGCGCCCATCTCAAAGTGCCGGAAGATGTTTTCAAGCACAACAACCGAATTGTCGATGAGACGGGAGAGAACGAGCGCCATCCCGCCGAGCACCATGGTGTTGATGGAATCGCCGAAGGCATTCAGGATCAGAAAGGTGGCGATACAGGAGATGGGGATGGAGAGCAGCACGGCGACCGTCGCACGTACGTTGCCCAAAAACAGCAGGATCATGATGCCAGTCAGGCATAAGCCTATCGCGCCTTCACTAATGACATTTTTGATAGCAGTCTTGACGAAGACAGACTGGTCAAAGACGACGCTCGTCTTGAGTTGCTGGGGAATGTCCAGCAGGTGTGCCGTGGCGTTGCGGATGCCGTCAACGATCGTGATGGTGTTGGAACCGCCACCCTGTTTGAAGATCGGGATATAGACAGAGTGCTGGCCGTCAACTCTGACGACGTTCGTTTGTAGCTGACCGCCGTCGACGGCGTGACCTACATCGCCAACGAGGAGCGACGCATTGCCGACGGTTTTGAGCGGAATACTGTTAACAGCATCTGGTGTGGGAACCTGGCTGTTGGCATAGATGTTGTAGTCCTTGGGACCGATGCGGACATCACCCGCGGGAAGAATGAGGTTCGAGTCATTTACCGCGTGAACCACGTCCATGACGCCGAGCTGTGAGGCTTCGAGCTTCAGAGGGTCGACGTACACCATGATCTGGCGGTAGGTTCCGCCGTATGGTTGCGGAACCGAGGCTCCGGGCACATTGGCAACCTGATTGCGAACGCTGAATTGGGCAATGTCCTTAAGAGCGGTCTGGTTTAGGCCAGCACCCTTCAGGGTGATCAGGCAAACCGGGAGGTTCGCCGCGTCGAAGCTGAGCACCACAGGCGGCAGCGTTCCGGGGGGAAGCCGCCGTAGGTTGGCCATGGCGAGATTCGAAATGTTACTGACAGCCGCCGTGGGATCTGTACCGGGCTGGAAGTAGATCTTGATGAGGCTGACGCCCGTCATGGAGCGCGACTCGATATGGTTGATGTTGCTGCCGAGCGTGAAGAAGCGCTCGTCGCTGTCCGTGATGTCGGACTCGATCTGTTGGGGCGGCATGCCCGAGTAGAAAGTGGCTACGACGACGACGGGAATCTTGACCGGTGGGAACAGATCGACGGGCATGCCGATGATGGCGGCTATGCCAACCACCACGACAATCATGCACGCCATGAGAATGAAGAAGGGATACTTGATGGCAAAGAAAGACATGGCTATTTGCCGCCCTTCTGGTTGGCACTCTGGAACTCGATTAACCTGCTGGAGGCTTCTTGCGGCGTAACCTTCTCGCCGGGTTGCAACGTGGAAAGTCCGCCGATGATGACCCGGTCTCCGGGCTGCAGGCCAGATGCGACCTCCTGCTGGTTGGCTCCCGCGATCCCCAGGTCCACAGGTCTCTTCTGAACCTGATTGTTGGCGTCCACAAGCATGACGGACGGCTGATCGCCCTGGATCACTGCGCTTGCGGGAATGATCAGAGCATTATTCTTCTGCTCCAGATTGAAAGTCACATCCGCGTACATGCCCGGTGTAAGGGTCAGCGTAGAGTTGGCGCCGTCGACTTCAGTCATCATTGTCCTTGTTGCGTCGGAAACGTCGCGCGTAAAGCGGACAACCGTTCCTGGAAACTGCTGTCCAGTGGCCTGCACGTGCACCGTCACGACTGAACCCACGTGAACCATGGGAACGTCACGCTCAGGAACGGGCATACGGAGGCGCAGAACATCGCTCTGCGCCAATCGAACAACAGCCTGAGTAAGTCCTTCCGCGGTACCGGCTGGAATCAGTGATCCCGTGTCTGCGTACCGCATGGTGACAACCCCACTGTAGGGAGCCGTGATCGTTGCATACTGCGCCATGCTGCTGACTCGGAGGTTCTCGGCCCGTGACACTCCCAGTTGCCCTTGCGCTGCCGCAACAGCCGACTTGGCAGCCTCTACCTGAGAGGCTGCAGACCGATCCTTAGCCAGCGCGTCGTCCAGTTCCTGGGCAGCAACAAGTCCGGGCTGCTGGTCCGAGGCCTGCTTCAGGCGAACATAGTTCGCGTGGACCGCTGCGTAGCCTGCCTGTTCCCGCGCGACTTCACTCTGCAACCTGCTGATGTTCTGCTGAGTCTGGGAGATCCCGGCTTGTGCGCCCGCGACCTCCGCCTGGAGTTCAGGGACTTCCAGTACAGCCAGGGTT
>CAXTNM010000013.1:0-81405 GCA_964245715.1 uncultured Acidobacteriaceae bacterium
TGGCCGATTGCCCGGCTTTCCGACCGAAGTTGCACTCGTTCAAGCCAAGATTCACGGAACGACGCTGCCGACGCCATCCTGATAACATCAGTAGTTGACGGAATATGACAGATCAGCCCACACCCGCACCCATCCGCGTCCGCATCGCACCCTCCCCCACCGGGGACCCCCACGTGGGAACCGCCTACATCGGGCTACTCAACCTTATCTATGCTCGCCAGAGAAACGGTCAGTTCATCCTTCGCATTGAGGACACCGATCGCGCTCGCTTTGTCGCCACCTCCGAACAGGAGATCTTCGATTCACTTCGGTGGCTTGGCATTACCTGGGACGAAGGGCCTGACGTCGGCGGACCTTACGGCCCGTACCGGCAATCAGAACGCACCGCGATCTACCGGGAGCACGTCCAGATCCTGCTTGAAAACGGGAGTGCCTACCGCAGCTTTGAGACCGCCGAGGAACTCGAAGCCATGCGCAAGTCGCAACTTGCCGCCAAACTGCCGCCCCGCTACAACGGCGCACACCGGGAGTTGACGCAGGCTCAGATCGACGCTTTTCTCACCGAGGGACGGCCCTACGTCATTCGTCTCAAGGTTCCAGCCGAGGGCGAGACCAGCTTCCGCGATGAGCTCCGCGGCGAGATCAACTTTTCGCATAACAACGTCGACGATCAGGTGCTGCTCAAGTCTGACGGCTTTCCCACCTATCATCTCGCCAACGTTGTTGACGATCACCTGATGCGCATTACAGACGTCATCCGCGCCGAAGAGTGGATCTCTTCGACGCCGAAGCACGTGCTTCTTTACAAAGCTTTTGGTTGGGAGCTTCCGCGCTTCTGGCACATGCCGCTGCTGCGCAACATCGACAAAAGCAAGATCTCCAAACGTAAGAATCCGGTCTCGCTGATCTACTACCGTCAAGCCGGCTTCCTCCCAGGCGCAATGCTGAACTTTCTCGGCCTGATGTGTGGCGGAATGCCCGCGAGCGGCAAAGTGAGCGAGGAGAAGAACTCGCAAGTCGAGATCTTTCAGCTCCAGAAGATGATCCAGGAGTTCGTCTTTGAACGGATCTCGCTTGGTGGGCCCGTCTTCGACCTGGTCAAGCTGAAGTGGCTCAACGGCGAGTACCTGCGCAAGCTCACGGGGGAGGAGTTCTTCCACCAGCTTCGCAACGTGCTTTTTTCCGATGAATACCTGCGCGCCATCGGGCCGCTCGTACAAACGCGTATCGAGACGCTGGGCGAATTTGGCGATCTCGCGGACTTCTTCTTTCGCGATGATGTTAGTCCATCTGTCGACCAGTTCTTACCGAAGAAACGAACATTGGAAGAGACGCTGGCCTTCACAGCTGAAGTGCTCTCTGTCTTAGAGACGGCCGAATGGAACGTGGAATCTCTGGACACAACGCTGCGCGCCGTCGGTACAGCGAAGGAGTGGAGCGTAAAAGAAAACTTTATGCTGCTGCGCGCGATTCTCACCGGCCGCACGACCTCGCCGCCTTTGCTTGAAAGTCTTGTGGTATTCGGCAAGGCACGCTCGCTTGACCGCGTGCGGCGCTTTCTTGATATGCAGAAGAAGCTAGCAAATCAGAGAAAGTAGCTTACAGTGCTGTTCAAACCTACTTACTTTGCAACGAAGTTGATGACAATCGGGAGCGAACGCGGGGGGTAACACGCGGCGTGATCGCATGCCTGGTATTTGAGTGTGCCGTGTATCTCGTGCACACCGGCATTCGCTACAACTGGAAGTTGCACGATAAACGGTCCCTGATAGACGTCGAGCTTCTCAGTGGGATTGAAGTCGAAGCTGTACGTCGATCCCGCTGGGAAGATCGCTTCTGTGGCCTTTACTCCCTCGCCCGCCTCCACCTCCATCAAAGTAGGAAGGAGGAGGTCCGACTTAGGCTTATGCGAGTTGACATGGAAACCATTTAGAACGTTAAAGTCCACCTCGAGTAGCGCGCGCTTCCCTGCCGTGACCGTCTGCGGCTCAGCGGAGTAGCTCACATACTGACGATTGCGCGCGGGCAGATTGCTTTGCGTGCCAAAACCCTGCGCCGGCATAGGAGCGATCGCAGCCAAGCCCAAAATTAGAAAGCCCTTCATTGGCCGCCTGCCACCAGCTTCTTGATGTTGGCTTCGATCTCATCCTTGCCGCCGCCCTCGCTGGTGATCCCTGCAGTCTCGAGCATCACCTTACCGCTTCGATCGACATAGAAGGTCTCGGGCAGGTAGTCGACTCCACCGTATGCCTGTTCTACCTTGTCGTCCGCAAGCAGGATTGGATACGTCACTCCGCTCTTCTTTGCGGTGCTGGCGATGACGGTCTTGCCGGCATCATCAGCAGCAAGGCCGAGCACGACCAGGCCCTGGCCGGCGTACTTCTGATTGAATTCCTGGAACCATGGCATCTCGAGCTTGCAGGGGCCGCACCAGGTGGCCCAGAAGTTCACCAGGACCGGCTTACCCTTGAAGTCGGCGAGTGAGACTCTCTTGCCATCGAGGTTGACCAGCGTAAAGCCGGGCGCAGACTTGCCCTGCAACTTCGGGGTGGTGCTCTCCGACTGTGTGGCAGAGTCCGGTAACAGCGTCATCTGGCTGGCTGCGTGATCCTGCGCCTGCTGCATCTCCAGGCGTCGCTGACGGCCGTTGTGGACGCCTGCCCAGATGAGCAGCATGATCGATGCTGCCATCGCTGCCAGAACGCCCGCGGTTCTTGCTCCGTTTGCCATATCCTTCAATGTCTCCTGTTCTAAAGTCTATCGCCTAAAACCTATTCGCTGGCGCTCTGCTACTATCGATTCGTTTCGTGCCTATGGTGCCAGTTCCATCCAATCCGTCCCAGTTTGTTCGCGTTGAGGCTGACGCGCTCGGACGCCTCGCCGAACGGCTTGATGGCGAGATGCGTCCGATGGTCGAACATGCGCTTGCCTTGATGTCTGCTCGTGCCGTTGCCGGCCAGCGGGTTGCCGTGACGGGGCTGGGCAAGTCGGGGTTGATTGCGCGGAAGATCGCGGCAACTTTGAACTCGACTGGCACAAGGGCTTTCTTTCTGCATCCCGTGGAGGCGCTGCATGGCGATCTCGGAGCGCTTGCGCCTCGCGACATCGTGCTGGCGCTTTCCTACTCGGGCGAGACCGAGGAGCTGCTGCGGCTGCTTCCGGCTTTTGCGCGACTCGGAACGACGCTGATCAGCTTTACCGGTTGTTTGACGTCGACGCTGGCGAATGGTTCAAGCGTGGCCTTGGACGTTTCGGTAGTGGAAGAGGCGTGCGGTCTGAACCTTGCGCCGACCGCTTCGACGACGGTGATGCTCGCGCTGGGCGATGCGCTGGCGCTCGAATTGAGCCGTCGCTCCGGCTTCGAGCCGCATCATTTCGCGGATCTGCATCCAGGCGGACGACTCGGGCGGAGACTGGCTCGCGTGCGGGACCTGATGCACATCGGCGAGGAGCTTCCTTGGGTTTCACCGACTACGCCGATGTCACAGGTAATCCACGAGATGAGCCACAAGAAGCTGGGAATGACAACGGTGCTGACGCCAGCGGGCAGGAAGGGGAAGTTCCGGCTTGCGGGCATTGTCTCGGATGGGGATCTGCGGAGACTGCTCGAGCGGGTTGGACCGCATGCGCTTGAGCGGACAGCGGGCGACATCATGAATCGCGCGCCGCAGACCATTGGGCCGAACGAGTTTGCGTCGGATGCGCTGGTGCAGATGGAGGCGCGGAAGATTACCTCGCTCGTGGTTGTGGAACAGGATCTGGTGCTCGGCGTCGTGCATCTGCACGATTTGTGGCAGATGACGCCCCGATAAGCCCCTTCTTTGCTCTAAGTAATGCAAACGAGGGATTTACCTCGATGATATTTAGAAAAAGGGACGGAGTTGGCTTTGCACCGTTCTAAAGCAGCCACTGCCGCAGAGTCTAGTAGTCGTGGCCTAAGAGGGTGTCGTAGGCGGAGCGCACGATGTGGTAGCACTCGCAGGCTTTGGCTTCGAGGCGCGGCCGGTCGACGACGCGCACGCGGCCGCGCGTGTAATCGATGAGACCCTCCCGCTGCAGGTTCCCGGCGGAGACGGTGACGGTGGAGCGGCGGGAGCCGAGCATCTGGGCGAGGAACTCCTGCGTGAGCTGGAGCAGGTCGGACTGGGTGCGGTCGCAGGCGGTGAGTAACCAGCGCGCCATGCGAGATTCGACCGGGTGCAGCCGGTTGCAGAGAACAGACTGAGACATCTGCACCATCTGCATGTAGAGGAACGAGTAGATGAGCTGGGCGAAGGGTCCGCCTTTGAGAAATTCGTCGCGGACGAGGGTCATGCGAATGCGCAGGCCGGCACCGGGTCCCTGCATTACGACGGAGTGTGCTCCCTGGGTGTGGCCGAGCATGCCGTAGACGCCGGACATGCCTTCACGTCCGATGACGCCGACTTCGACGGATTCTCCGCTGGCAGTGAGGGCGTCGACGGAGATCAGACCCGAGACGGGAAAGTAGACGTACTCAATGGGCGCTGCCGGAGTGGCAAGCTGCATGCCGAGGGGCAGGTCGACCGGAACGAGGAATCGGGCAAGTGCCCGGAACTGTTCTTCGGGCATCCTCGTCAGGATCAGATTTCTCGGCCTCACGGAGTCCGTGGGGGTGGCCCGTTCATTTTCCAAAGGTCTGCTTCCTTAATGCGCTGAAGCCGACAGACAGTCACGGTTTGCACGTACTGTCCAGTACAGGCGACTGCTACGGTTGACTCCAAGGTACGTATTAACTCCACGCTGGTCTGTCATTTACCGAACACACCGCACCAAATAGCTGGCATGTGCCTGTAGTTGCAACGTTGTAAGTAGCGACCTCATTCTGAAGAGTGGCGACGCCAGATAGAATGGAGCTTCACAGGAATGCTCCAGATGAGATTGGGGCCGGGAAGGTACGAACACGTATGCACCGCTGGTCGAAACTCTTTATTCCTACGCTGCGCGAGGCTCCGGCCGATGCCGAGGTCGCAAGCCACAAGCTGCTTTTGCGCGCGGGCTATGTGCGCCAGCTGGGTGCGGGAATTTACTCGTATCTCTTTTTGGGAAATCGTTCCATTAACAAAATCGTCTCCATCATTCGGGAAGAGATGGACACAATTGGGCAGGAGTTTCTGCTGCCGACGCTTCATCCACGGGAGGTTTGGGAGGAGTCCGGGCGCTGGACCAGCATGGGCGAGAATATGTTCCGGCTGCAGGACCGCAAGGGCGCCGATCTTTGCCTCGGCATGACGCACGAAGAGGTGATGACGACGCTGGCGCGGAGCGAAGTACGGAGCTACAAGCAGCTGCCGCAGGTCTGGTACCAGATTCAAACGAAGTTTCGGGACGAACCAAGGCCCAAAGCTGGACTGCTGCGGGTGCGTCAGTTCCTGATGAAGGACTCGTACAGTTTCGATCTGGATGAGACCGGGCTGGATCTTTCTTACCAGAAGCACGACGAGGTCTACCGGAAGATCTTCACGCGATGCGGGCTGGAGTTTCTGGCGGTTGAGGCGGACTCAGGCGCGATGGGCGGTTCGCAGTCGCAGGAGTTCATGGTCTACACCGACGCCGGCGAGGACCTGATTGCCTCATCGGCTTCAGGGTATGCGGCAAATCTCGAAAAGGCGCAGAGCAGGCTTGCGGCGGTGCAGGATCTGGAGCCAACGGGCGACGGGCTGCCGGAGCTGGTCTTTACACCGGGTAAAGCTGCGATCGTCGCTGTGACCGAGTTCTTCGGGATCGAGGCATCGCAGGATATCAAGTGCGTGGCGTTTATGGGTGAGGCAGCAAGTGGCGGCCCGCTGCGGCCCGTGGTCGCCTTCTTGCGCGGCGACCACCAGGTAAACGAGACGAAGCTGAACGGAGTTGCCGGGACGGCAGAGCTTCGTCCGATGACAGGAGAGGAACTAGAGCTGCATATCGGCGGCCCGGCAGGATACCTCGGACCGGTAGGAATGGCCGAGGTGATGACGGGCGGCTCGCTGAATGGACTGAAATCCGGCAAGCCGATCGAGAAGCTCAAGGGAGTGGAACGCGAGAGTGCCGCGCAAGGCTTGAAGAGCATAGTCGTGATGGATCTCGGGCTTGAGGGCCGGAAGAACCTGGTCGCGGGTGCGAACAAGCTCGACTATCACTTCCGCAATGTAACGCCCGGCCGCGACTTTACGCCGACTGTCTCGGCTGACATTCGCAACATCAATGAAGGTGAGCTGGATCCGGTTGGCGGGGAGCCGCTACGGCTTGGCAAGGCTGTCGAGATCGGCCATATCTTCAAGCTGGGCTACAAGTATTCGAAGGCGATGAATGCGACGGTGCTCGACCGCGACGGCAAGGCGGTGACGCCGATTATGGGCAGTTACGGGATCGGGGTAGAGAGGATTCTGACCGCGGCGATTGAAACCTCGGCTGCGAAGAACGGCGGTGAATCTTACGTGCTGCCGGCTGCGATTGCGCCGTTCGAGGTGATCGTGACGATTACCAATGTGAAGGAAGCCGCGCTGAATGAGGCGGGCGAGTCGCTTGCGGCAGAGCTGACGCGGGCCGGAATTGACGTGCTTCTGGACGACCGGGACGAGCGCGCCGGCGTGAAGTTCAAGGATGCGGATCTGATCGGAGTTCCCTTCCGCGTGGCGGTCGGGAAGAAGCTGACCGAAGGCAAAGTGGAAGTGCTCGACCGGCTGACCGGCGTGACCGACGACATACCGATAGAAGAGACAGTCCAACGGCTCAGAACTGCGTTGGGAAGAGGCTGATGCAAGACCTTTGTTCTGCCGGGCGCGCGCCCTCATCGCGGGAGAAGAGCACTTCATGCCGTCGTAGGCTTCGCCTTGACGCTCCCGTTACTCGTAGGATGCCCGTCCGGCAGGACATATTCATTTAGATCTTCTAAGGAATTCATGCCCGTAAAAGTAAAGCTCGGTCCGAATGGCGGTGGTGTTTTCTCCAGCCTCGTCCGCTTTCTGCTGGTGTTGATGCTCTTCTGCGTTCTAGTTGGTGGAGCCACCTTCAGCTACTACTACTTCAAATACCAGTCAGTTGTCGAAGAGCGGCTGGCGTCGGGTCCGCTGTTCCCTTCGGTGGCACAGATCTACGCTGCGCCGAAAGAAGTCCGCGTCGGCCAACACCTGACCATCAGCGCGATTGCAGCGGACTTGCGCGCGGCGGGATATAACTCGAACGCGGAGCTGGGCACGTTCGAGCTCCAGGGAGATTCGATCCTGATCAAGCCGGGACCGCAGTCGTATCACAACGCGGACGGCGCAACGATTACGACTAACGGCAGCGACATCACGGCGATCACGGCGGAGAGCGGTGCCGCGCTCAAGGGATATGAGTTGGAGCCGGTCTTGATTACAGCTCTCAGCGAAGACAAGAACCGCACGAAGCGGCGTATTGTGACCTACGACGAGATTCCGCCGAGGCTCGTGGAGGCTGTGGTTGCAATCGAGGATCGAAGATTCTTCGAGCATGGCGGCATCAACTATCTGCGTCTTGCGAAGTGTGCCGAGGAGGATTTTCTTTCGCATCAGAAGGAGTGCGGCGGATCGACGCTGACGATGCAGCTGGCACGCGGGTTCTTCCTCACGCCAGAGAAAAAGTACTCGAGAAAGCTGCGCGAGATCATGATCACGCTGCAGTTGGAGTCGCGATTTACCAAGCAACAGATCTTCGCCATGTACGCCAATGAGATTAACCTGGGGCAACGCGGAAGCTTCGCGGTAAATGGGTTTGGCGAGGCGTCGCAGGCGTTCTTCGGGAAGGACATGTCGCGGCTGGACCTGGCGGAGTGTGCACTGCTGGCCGGGACAATTCAATCGCCTAACCGACTCAATCCGTATCGCCATCCTGATCGCGCGATGGAGCGGCGAAACGTGGTGCTGGATTCGATGGTGGAGACGGGCGCAATCACAAACGAGGAGGCAGAGCGTGCCAAGGCCGAGCCGATCCGGCTGGCACCGCCGAACGTGGATGCGAGTGAGGCTCCTTACTTTGTCGACCTGGTGCATGAGCAGCTGGTGCAGAGATTGGGCGATGACATGAATCATCAGTCGCTGCGGATCTACACGTCGCTGGACCCGCAGTTGCAGGTAGCTGCCTCGGAGGCGGTCGAGGAAGGAATGCGCAACGTCGACGAAGAGATCCGCAAGGCGCATGGACGGGCATCTGGTCCGGTGTACTACCCGCAAGTATCGCTAGTGGCGCTGGATCCGCATACGGGTCAGATCCTGGCACTGGTGGGTGGTCGAAACTACGGTGTATCCCAACTTGATCATGCAACGGCGAAACGGCCTACGGGTTCGATCTTCAAGCCATTTGTATATGCCACGGCCGAAGTCGATACAGTGGCGGGGGAACCGGTTTCAGGCGAGACGTTCACCGCAGTGACGAAGCTGAACGATGAGCCGACCACTTTCACCTTCGATAATGGGCGCCAGACGTACAGCCCGCATGACTTCAAAGACGAGTATCACGGCGAGGTGACGGCGATCTTTGCACTGGCGCATTCGTTGAACAATGCAACGATATCGCTCGGGCAGCAGGTGGGCTTCGAGAATGTAGCTCGACTTGCCCGGGATTCGGGGATTACGGAAGCACGTGGCACTCCGTCGGTTGCGCTCGGCACGTATAGTGCAACGCCGATCGATATGGCCGGGGCTTATACCGTGTTTGCGAACGGCGGCGTGCATCTGGATCCCTGGGTGCTGTCGAGCGTGCGCAATGCGAATGGCGATTTGCTGGTGGACATGCCGAGGAATGCGAAGCAGGTCATGGATCCGAAAGCAGCTTACCTGACGCAATCTTTGCTGGAAGGACAGATGAACTTCGGGTATGGTGTTGCGGTGCGGAAGTTGGGGTTTACCGCACCCGCCGCGGGTAAGACGGGAACATCACACGACGCTTGGTTTGCGGCTTACTCCTCAAATCTGCTCTGCATCGTGTGGGTTGGGAATGACGATTATACGAACGTGAACCTGACTGGAGCGGTGCTGGCAGCGCCGATCTGGGCGAAGTTTATGAATCGGGCGATCAAGTTACCGCAGTATTCGGACATGCATGCATTTACAAAGCCGGACGGCGTGACGAATGTTCTCATCGACAAGGTAACGAATCTGCCGGCGGATGCGACGTGCCCGGAGGACTATACGGCTGCCTTTCTGGATGGGACGGCACCGTCAGGGACGTGCTCGCACATGGGGGATTCGGGACAGTCGATCATCAACCAGATTCTGAATGGAGGCGCTGGAGGAACAGCCGGTCCCTCAGATTCAGGCGGGAGTTTGCCGGATGGAACGTCCTCGCAGCTACCGAAGAAGCCAAACATCTTTAAACGCCTATTTGGAGGTGGCGGGGAGAAACAAAACCCGCCGCCTCCACCGCCGCAGTAGGTTTGGTAGAATCTGAGAGAAGGCCGGGATGGCGGAACTGGCAGACGCAGCGGACTCAAAATCCGCCGAGGGCAACCTCGTGGGGGTTCGACCCCCCCTCCCGGCACCAAGATAACAAGGCACTTATCTGCTCAGTGGACTCTTTCCCGTTGATCGTTGGTGGGAGCGCTGGTGGGAGTTGGCGCGAAAACCGCATCCATACGATCCGCAACTTCATTCCGCAGCGCAGGCAGAGCATGGCTATACGTGTCCATCGTGAGTTGGTAGCTGGAGTGGCCTAGCGTCTCCTGCACCATCTTCGCACTCACACCCATGCTAAGCAAAAGAGTCGCGCAGGCGTGTCTTAGATCGTGCAGACGCGCCTTTGGCAAGCCGGCCGCTTTGAGGATCGCCGGTAGCTCACGCGAAATATCGTCTGGATGCAAGGGCTTCCCGGTCCCGCCTGTGAAAACGAAGTCTCCCTCTTCCCATCGCTTCCCTGCCCACTGCTTCTGAACCGCTTGTCTTGATCGCCAACCTGCTAGCGAGGCAAGGCAAACCTGCGGGATGCGCAGCTTGCGTTTCGCCTTGCTGCTCTTTGGATCTGAAAGTTTCAAGCCGACACCCTTGACCCGATGCAGGGCGTTCCGGACGTCGACATATCCAGTCTCGAAATCCACATCCGCCCAGCGCAGGCCCAACAGTTCTCCTCGACGCAAACCCATCGTCAACGCGGTCACGTACAAAGCCTCATGCGAGTGTCCGATCAGATGCTTGAGGAAGGCGCCAGCCTGTTCAGGGGTGAGGACTGTCGGTTCGAAGCGCACTGCTCTTGGAATCGTCACTAGCTTGGCAGCATTCCGATGCACAGATCCCTGACGCTCAGCGTGGGATAAGGCTGCACGCAGTGTAGCGCGAATATGCTTTATGGTCGTGGCGCTCAGCCCGGTTGCGTGCCGTTCAGCCAGAAAGGTTTGGATATGCTGCGGAGTCAGTTTGTCGAGTGTCGTCTTGCCGAGCCCTGGGATGAGATGCGAGCCGATGATCCAGCCATAGCTGCGGACCGTCTGAGGCCGATTCTTGAGGGTCACGACGTCGTCTAGCCACGACTGAAGGAAGACCGCTACTGTTTGCTTTTCCGGACTGATGTTTATGCCGAGTTGCTGGTTTTGAAGAGCCTTCTTCAGATCGCCAGCGACCTCAGCACGAGTCTTGCCGTAAATAATCTTGCGCTTGGGCTTGCCATCTGGCTTATAACCTAGTGAGACCTCAGCACGCCAGCGACCATCCTTCGTCTCATAAATCGAGCCTTCCCCATCTCCTCTACGCTTCGACATGATCACCTCTCTCGCGCTTGCGTGCTGCTGTAACTCGAACATTGGCGCCGCAACTGTCGCTACAAAAACGCTTTCGTGGATCGCCTGCGATGAACGTCTTTGTGCAGCCATCGCGCTGACAGACTGCACCTCTGAGGCCACGCATCTTGTCGATGTACGTGGCCGCATACACAGCCTGCCAAGCATCGAAACTGTCGCTGGCTAGAAACGGCGAAGGCATCTTCTTGCCACGGACAGGAGCGAAACCCATCTCCAACGTAAACGTTGGAGATTTGTAGAGGTTGAAAGCCATCGCGAGGGATAAGTCTCGCGCTTCCAACCAGTCCGGACTCTTCGCTTCAATGAAGTCTATAAGCCACTCCTGATGCCGACCGACCTCCCTCATAGTGATCTCGCAGTGCTCTTGCAGCGCCAACCTAACCCCAACTTCGGACGCCCGTATTAGAGGACCATATCGTTGAAAAAAGGACAGCGCTTGTTGCGGAATAGTGATGTTTAGGAACTCGTCCCTGACGATCCAAGCGCTTGATGCCAGGAGTTCACCCTTCTCTCTACGCTCAGTGTGAAACGCAGTTTGCTCGTCACGATCCTGCATCGTCGTCTTCCATGAGCTCGAGGTGACGAGTCGGGCTCTTACGGGTATGCCAGCTACCTTTATGCTTCCAGCCATGGACGTGAATCTCCTTTGTATGTTTCGCGAACTTTTACGTTGTTTCGCGAACATCTTCTCGCATACTACACATACGAGATGGACTGAGCAAGCCTAAATCGGTCCTTAGGAGGCGAAATGGATAGAAGGATGGCTGTGCTTCTTCGGATGGAAGAGGTTATGGAGATGACGGGCTGGAGCCGAGCAAAATGTTATGCGATGGCCGCTGCTGGAGAACTTCCCTCGGTTCGCACGGGCCGCAGTGTACGTATACCTCGCGCAGCGTTTGAACGTTGGATTGAGCAAAACACCGTGGGCGGTGATACAGGTCGCGCTGCCTAACCGCCTGAAATCTGCTTCATCGGCGCCCACCGACACAACGGGATATGCAACACCTTCGGCAGATCCATGTCTCAGGTGTCTTCATCAGGAGATGAACAATGTCAAGGTTCTACAACATACGTTCAGCAGACGGGCATCGCTCCTACGGCTGCGTGACCAAGCAAACAGCTAGGGGCATGGTGCGGAGAGGTGAAGCCACCTTCGTACCCGACCGCAGCGTTGTTCAATTGGTTCCTCCCGCTTCCGGGGATGTCGGCGAGGATGCTGTCGAGAAAGCTAGTTATCCGTGGCGTGGTTTGTCGGCGTCGCCGGACCATCGCCTGACTCTTCGGTATGCGATCGCTTGCGACAGCGACTCGGACGCGAAGGCTGTGGATGCGGTCGAAGCATGGGCGCGATAGGCTTTTCGAGGCGTAGGAGGCTTTCATGAGTCGCCACCTCGTCAACCTTGTCATGGGCGCTGCGCGACTCGGCGGCGCCAGCAAGCGGCAGTTGATGCACGTTCTTGCTGATCACACGAACGAAACTACCGGTGCTTGTTTCCCTGGCATAGAGCTGCTTGAGGAAGAGACCGAGCTAAGTCGGCGAACAATCCTCCGCGGACTCTCGGATCTGGAACTCGAAGGTCTACTGACAGTCAACCGAAAAGTAGATCGTCGACAGAAGCAACGGAATTCCTACCAACTCAATGCAGACAAGCTTGCTGCCATGCAGCGCAGTTGTAAGCCGCTCCAAGACGTGGAAGCGCACGAGCCTGAAGAGCCGGCGAAGCCTTTCATAAGTGCCAGAGTGACACCTATAGAAGATTCCATATGTGCCAAATCTGACGTGCCATATGTGCCAAATTCGACGTCCATATGTGCCAAATCTGCTTCCCTTAATAGGAAGAACAGGAATGAACAGGAATATGAACAGGAAGAAATCTTAGAACCTTTGCCTGGCGGTGAGAAGTTGATCCTTGCACCACCCGCCTTCATCGCTCCCACCCCTTCAAGGCACGCTCTCTTCAAAGAAGCTTTGGAGAGGTACTACCGTGAGACCACTGGTAGGCCGATGCCCTGGGGGCCAGCAGATGCAAAGCAATTGAAGAACCTACTCGACGCATGTCCCTGGATGAATTTGTCCGAATTCGAAATCATCTTGGGCAACCGCAAGCTTTCACAAGAAGTAGTTCACTCGCAACGACCTTTGCGATGGCTGTCGAGGGCGACGGACTACCTAAGCGGGCCACTCAACCCCTTTCAGCAACCCCTAAACGGAGCCAACAATGGCAAGCTCAGCAAGATCGAACTTAGTGCAAGTACCTCGGCAAGCGCAGGCGCAATCGCGGACCGCATGGATCCTCCAGCGTTTCTCAGCGGCAGAGTTGCTGAAGCCCGGGCCGGTAATGGACGAATTCTCGAAGGCTCTGCTAGTTCATCTATGGTCTGACACTGTAGATGAGATCGGCGAGGAAGCCTTCGACAAAGCTCTCCGCCAGGTGCTGCAGACCTCCACCTTTCGTCCCGACATTGCCGAGATCCGGCGCGCAGCGGGCGTCAATGACGGGATTATTGACCCGGTTGAGCACGATGCCAAAGCAGCGTTGAAAGCCCTTATCGAAGCTATGCGCAAACACGGACCTTCTCTCAAGCCGATCATTGGCCGGGTTGTTCGTGATCGCGACGACGACGGGCGGATGCTAAACGTGTGCGACTGGGTGCGTGCTCCGACGAAGCCGGCGCCGGAGCTTGATGACGTAACTGAAGCATGTCTGCTCTCGCTTGGCATGGGAGACCGCTTCGCAGGTCTAGAAGTGGTTGCTCGACACCCTTCCCTGCCTTGGAACTTGCCAGACGGCAAGATCGATACAAACGGCGGTCAGCAGGGCCACATCCGGCAGCGGCTCGTTCGCGATCTCGAAGCGCAGTGGATTTCAACCTACCGCGAAGCCCGTAAGCAGAGCTGAGAGCTCTTCCATCGGTAGCACTCTCGACCCCTCTCCGGAGGGGTTTCGTATTTCAGAAACGAAAAGGAGAATCACCATGCCGAAACCAACCGCAAACACTAGCGGCCGCAAAACCATACGCACTACCAAAACAAACGCCGTCCCCGCGATGATCGAAACCGTCACCAAGCGTGTCACTCAGATTGCCGAAAGCGCGCCTCCGGCTGGTCTGTACCCCCGCGGGACCTATCCGGTGGTTCTTGACGGCAAGGTCTATCGGCTAGCTCTGAGCTTCGCGGATCTCGCGCAGGCTGAGGCGGAGTTGGCGAGGGAGGGACATCGCAATCTTGGTTTGATGTTTGCCAGCTTTCAATTGGACTTGGTCACGACGCGGAACGTTTTTGCGGCGTCACTCCGCCGTCATCATCCCGATATTCCTTTCCCGCGAGCGTTGGAGATGGTCACGCTCGCAAACGCCGGAACAATCGCGCTGGTAATCAATCATGCGATCGAGGAGCTATCGGCACCCGCTCCCGAGGCAGTGGCGTGAGGTTCACCGGTGACTCGCTGGTAATGCTGAAGGCCGATGTGCTGGCCCGCGGCGCAAGCGTGCAGACTAGCGCGGTGGCGGCCGTGCGATCTGGAGCCAAAGTGCTCGAAGCAGGGTTGATCGAAAGCGCTCCCATCGCAGAGGAATCAACTCTCGGCAAAACATCCCTTGAGCCGGGCGAGATGCGGGACTCCATTGGGACAAAAGCATGGGCGACCGACACTGGTGCGACTGCTGTCACGGGGCCGACGGGAAAAGCCGCCGTCGTTGCAGGGTGGGTCGAATGGGGTCACGTTCAAACCAAAGGCCGCGTTCGGATTGACGCAAAGGGCAGGCAAAGCGGGCCCGGCGAGATCCTCAAACTCGTGCCCGCCCACCCATGGGCGCGACCGTCCTTTGAACGCAACATAGACGATGCCGCCGACGCGGTAGCAGATGTGCTCAACCACGCATGGGAGAGCGGAAAGGCTGTGAGCAATGAGTGAGGGACAGACAGTTCGCCAGCGACTTGAGCTGGACACGAGCGGCTACGACGCGAAGCTGAAGGCCTCCGGTGACATCTCCGAGGCTGTTGCGCGGAAGCAGGAACAGGCGTCTTTGCGTGCGCAACGTGCGTGGGAGAAGGAACTGGTCGCGCAGGACCGCCGATTGCAGAAGGAGCAAGCGGTTGCACGCCAGAAGGAGCTCAGCGCACTCAAAGCTGACATCCTTGCGCGTTCGGAGACCTCTGCTGCCGATGCTGCTGCGCGCCAGGAAGCTGCGCTGGCGAAGCTCACAGCCGCACTCTCCGGCGAGGCTGGCGCCGCAGACCAAGCGACCTCAGCAAACACCCGGCTGGCAGGCGCGCATCGCAGCGCTGCAGGCGGAGCTGGTGAACTGACCAACGCCACGCGCGCCGTCAGTGGCGGGTTTCAGGAGCTCGAGGGCCGCATCCCGATCCGGGCTCTAGAGAGGTTTCTGTCGACGTCGCTGGGGCTCTCTAGTGTGCTCGCGGGTGCGTTTGAAGTCGTCGGCGCCGTCGCGCTGCTGGGGATCGTTGTGGAGCTCAGCCGCAAGGCTTACGAAGCTGAGCAAAACTTCGTTCACCTGAAGTCCGCGATTCAGGGTCTCGGTGAACTGCAAATCAACGTCGACAAGACGGTCGGCCAAACCAACGACGCGATCGAGGGCAAGGTCGAGAACATTCTCGAGCACACCGCCGGCAAGCCAGCCGCGCTGCAGCAGAAATACCGCTACGACGCTGCGAAACCGGTCGACCTCGAGAGCTACTTCTACTCCGACCAGTACAAGAAACTTCCAGACGACGTGAAGGTGAATTACGAGTCCCGCTTCAAGACCATCCAGCCTCAGGACGTGAGCAAGCGGCTGGCGGAGCTTCGGGAGGAATCCCAGAAGCTCCACGAGGCAGCCGCGGACGCCGCCAACCCGGCCAACTTCGGGATGGTCGCGCCGAAGGTCGCGGGCTTTGGTCCACAGAAGGGCCGCGATTATGCCGATTACTACAAAACGCGCGCCACGGTGGTTGACCAGCTCATTCCTCAAGTGCAGGGGAAGTCGGATCTTCGGTCAGCAAACCTGCAGTCCATCCAGATCGACGCGGGCGACGCTCAGCAGCAGGAGAAGGACAAAGCGGCCCGCAAGGCTGAAGAGGCACAGCGCAAGGCGGAAGAGGCCGCGCGGAAGGCTCAAGAGCGATACCGGCAGAACGTCGAGAAGCAGCACAGCGCGCAGGAAGCTCAGCTAACCGACCTCAAATCGCATCAGGATGTAAGCGCAGTCGACGAGTACACCTTCTGGCAGAAGATGGCCGCTGCGCCAAACGTCTACCCGGAGAACCTTCAAAGGATCAAAGCCCGTTCCGCAGAGCTCTATCAGGAGATGGGCCGCCAAATCAATGAACTCTTGAAGGGCTATGACGAAGCCAACAAGCGCGCGGCCGCACAACAGGCTGAGGCGATGCGCACAGGCGAGCGGATGATGGACGAGTGGGGTGCCGTCGACGCCAAGCGTGCTGAGGCAGCGGCGAAGCTGCGGGATGTCGGGGAGCAGAACCAGGCAGCAATGCAGGAGTTGGTCCGGGGTCACGAACTTGCAACAGGCGCCATTTCGAAGTATGACTCCGCGCAAATGGCCGCGACCGACCACGCCAAAAAATACGCAGCGCAGCTAGCTCAAATTGAGACCGACCGCCAGGCAGAACTTGGAAAAATAGATAAGTCCTCTCCTATGGCGGATGACCAGGCGAAGACTATCAACGCCACCTATGACGCTAAACAGCAGACGGTGCAGGGCGAAGCCGATCGCACCGCACTCGCCGACAAGTGGGAGGCGGACCAACAAACCGCCGTCGGTGGCTTTTTATCTGCATTGAAGGAAATCTCTGCGGCCGGACGAGATTTTGCCTCCCAAACTAAGTCGCTAACAACGAGCATGGCTAACGACATAAACGAGACGTTGCTCAATATGCTGACCTCGAACAAGTCGGCTCGTCAGCTTCTCAAGGGTTTAGGAGCCGACCTCGCCAAGAAGGCCGCAGGAGCAGCGCTAGGCATTGGTGAGTCAAGCCTCTTGCACCTAATTCCTGGCTTCGCCACTGGCGTCGACAACTTCGGCGGCGGTCCAGCGTGGGTTGGAGAAAATGGTCCGGAACTTCTGAATCTTCCCCGCGGGGCAAGCGTGACGCCGAACGGCAAGTCCATGGCGGCTCTGGGCGGCAACCAGTATCACTTCAAAGTCGACGCGCGCGGTTCAACTGATCCGGCTGGGACGATGGCGATGGTGCAGATGGGAATCAAGCAAAGCCTCCCGCACATCGTCAGCACCACGATAAAGGCGCACAAGGATATGGACTCGCGCCGGAACCCGGCTGGACGGTAAGTCACCAAAGGAGCTGCATGCTGAACACGAAACTTCCAAACTCGGCAGAACCGTCTGTCGAGAACCTTAGCCAGAGGCTCACGAGTCTGGCCGCAAGCATTCAGCACATGGGCGGGGCGGGCGCGGCACTCATTGCACGCTTGTCACCGGATGACGGTTCAGCCGAGGATCTCGATCACGTTGCGACTGAAGTCCAGGCCTTTTCGTCAGCAGTCGGCGCGGTCACATCTGCCGGATGCGCGTTCCTTGCCCTGGCAGCGCAGTTCGAACTTGCCGCAAGCCGGCGGCAACTCGAAAAAGAGTTGGCGATCTCGGAGGATCAACCACTCTCCAGCTTGAACTGACCCCACAACCACCGACGAACAAGCCGCCACAAAGGAGATCCATGAGCACGTTCTTTGTCGTCACCGGGGCGCCGTGTTCTGGAAAGTCAACGTGGGTAGCGAACCATCGCAAAGGTCGCACGGGCGTCACGGTGGACCTGGATGCGCTACGGGTGGCACTCGGGTCACAAGTATCTCACGGACACGGCAGCAGCTTCCTCAAGTTCGCTCTTGCTGCTCGGACGGCTCTCGTAGCGGAGTGGAAGCGGTCTGGCACGATCGCACCAACCATGTACTACATCTGCACCTCTCCGAGCCCTGAAGAGCTCGCCATCTTCCCAAAATCGGCGATCTTCGTTCACCTGCCAACCAGCCAGGTTGAATGTAGGCGCCGAGCGGTGGCGGATAAGCGGCCACACGGTACGCTGCGGCTGATTGATCGGTATTTCGGTAGTCACCGATAGTCCGACAAAGTTTGAGTTGCGCGGCAGGGTGCCGTGCAGTTTTCAAAGAAGCACATCTTGCAGGGCGCCTTCGGGGCGCTCTGTTTGTTTGCGTTCAACACGTGTGCCGGATGCGGCGTGAGCGTGTTGGGTGGACGAAGAGGCCCCGTCGGGACGGAGCCGGACTCGCAGCAATACAACCCCGATTTAGGAGCCACAACCATGCAACTGAAGCAACAGTATGAAAGACGTGAAAGCCTGCACGCACAGATGACAGCAATCGTCGCCACTGCCCGCAAGGCCAATCGCAACCTTACCGCGGATGAGAGCAGCAAGTTCGACCGGATCGACGCAGAGATGGTCGCGCTCACTGAAGAAATCAAGCGTCTGGAGAAGCATGAGGCCCACGAACGCTCGATGAACGCGTTGCAGCCTGTAGCGCTGGACAACATCGGCGTAGATCCGCGGGGTCGAGCGGCGAAGATGCAGAAAGACCCATACACGAAGGTGTTTGGCAAATATCTTCGCGTTGGCTTGGGCGCAATGGATCCAAGCGAGCAGGCGCTGATTCGAACCGGCTTCGACACGCAGGCGGCACTCTCGCCGGCTACTGGCTCCTCCGGTGGATTTGTCGTTCCGCAGGGCTTTGAGGACAACCTGGATACCGCAAAAAAGTGGTTTGGCGGCATCGACCAGTTCTGCGAAGTGCTGACAACGGACACCGGTGCGCCGCTGCCTTGGCCGACCGGAAACGACACCACAAACATGGGTGAGATTGTCGGGCCGAACACGCAGGTTTCAACGGCTCAGCCCACGTTCGGTGCGGTGATGTTCAACGCGTACAAGTTCAGTTCGAAGCTGGTGCTTGTGCCGATTGAACTGCTGCAGGACGCGGCTTTTGATTTCGACGAGTGGATTCCCCAGCAGCTCGGAACCCGCATCGCTCGCATTCAGAACAACAAGTTCACGGTTGGAGTTGGTGGCGGGATTGAGCCGACAGGCCTGGTAACCGCAGTGGCGGCTTCGGGCAACGTGGTCACGTTGCCACCAGGAAATACGGTGTCGCTGCCGGTGACCGCTTTCTATAGTTTGGAAGCTGCCGTGGACCCTGCGTACCGCAAGGGCGCTCGGTACATGCTATCCGACACTACGCTCTCCCTCGTGAAGAAGCTTCAGGACTCAACTGGGCGTCCGCTATGGCAGCCCGGCCTGTCCGCAACCTTCGCCGATGGTGCGCCAGACAAGATCAACGGCTACGAGTACATCATCAACAACGACATGCCGAACCCCGGCGCCAGCCAATACTTCATGGCGTTCGGTGCATACAAGGAGTTCAAGGTTCGGCGCGTCAAGAGCTACATCGTTCTCCGCTTGACTGAGCGCTATGCGGATTATGGCCAGGTTGGATTCCTCTGCTTTGAGCGTGCGGACTCCAACCTGGTCGACGCCGGCACTCACCCCATCGCCCTGTTGCAGAACAGCGCAACCTAATCCATCCGTAAGCATGCGACTTGAGGCTTGTGTGTTCGTTATAGAGCGCATGGTCTCAAGTCGCATGGCTTGCCACAACCAAACGCACCAGAAGAGGAAACCAGCCATGATCTATGATCTAAAGGATTGCCGCGACCGTGTTACTCACGCAACCATCGCGTCAGAATCAACCCACAAACCGAACTTGCACTTGGACATAGACGACGCTTATCTGCGCGTCCGTGAAGCGGGCGAAGCTCCGCACACCTACTTGGATTCGGCGTTGTCGAACTCAATCAATCTTGAGCGCAGAGGCGCTATGAAGTTAGACGACCTTATGCTTTCTTTAGCAAAAAGCGCGTTCTATCAAGCAATCTCCTCCGACTTCATGAACCACCGGCTCAATCCTGATGGAACCTTGAATCGTAAGGCGCTCTACCGTCTCCACGCTCGATTGTTCCAAGCAGGCCGAATGATGGAGCGTACCAAGGCGAAACGCGCTCTCGAAAGCACTCAACGCGCGGAGTAAACCAACTCCCACCACCTCAGAACCTCTCAGGACGAGCCAACTAGGTCTTCCTGATCCCCATACATCGCAACGCGTGAGGATGCCCACAGCGCGATCAGTGACGACGCGGCGTGGTCAAACTCCAGCATGAATGTGCTGTGCGCCCATGGCGTCAAAGCAACGCCTGTCGTGGGCATCCTCATGGCGGTACCGGACCCGGGGGCGGGTCGTCATTTCTGTGGCGAACGATCGTCAGACCGCATGCCAGTGAAATAAACGCGTGTGCCTCATCACGAAATCAGATAAAGCACTAAAAAACGGCTTACCGGAGCAATAAAGCATCAAGGAGAATTGGAGGAAAGTATGCCAAATCCGGGCAAAAGTCTCGAACAGTTGGCAAAGACCGGCACGCTGAAGAAGCATCCTGGCCGGTATCGTACGCGGGTCAAAGCCGCTGAGGATTTCAAGCCTTTAGGGGCTCCGCCGAAGCATTTAGACCCACGTGAAGCCGCCGCATGGAACGAGATTCGCAGGAAAGCACCGCCAGGAACGCTTGCAGTCTCAGACTTCATGCTTGTCGAATTAGCAGCGCGGTTGCTGGTAAAGTCGCGCGATGATTGGGCCAACTTTACCGCAACCAACAGCAGAGTCCTGCAGTCAATCGCGAACGACTTAGGCATGTCCCCAATCAAACGTGGTCGGGTATCGGTAGCGAAGAAAGACAAAGAGAAGAGTAGTCTTTGTGACCTGTACGAAATAATGAATGCGCCCACTTGGCCGCCAAACTGAGATGAAGAGACCTATGCCGAGAAAATACAAGCCATTCGACGTGACGAAGGTCACAACAGCTCGTGAACGCATTGATCGCGGCGGATTCATTGAGTATGGCCCAGTTGGAGCGCCGCCTGATCATCTAGGCGACGATCAACGGGTTGCGTGGCTAGACCTAACCGACGCGGCCGCTCCAGGTATCCTGGCGCCGTCCGATAGGATGCACGTCGAAATCACGGCATATTGGGTCGCAAAGGCCCGACGCGGCGAGCTAAACAAGACATGCACGAAGGAGATGAGAAAGTGTCTCCGCAGCATGTTCCTGACGCCCAGCGCAGTGCCTACGCCAGCAGCGATCCTCGACGCTTTCAAGAGCAGCGGACCGCGGAATTGAGTCCAATGTTCCATGTCAGATCAGGCGTGACGCTGATGTGGAAACGTGTCACCTCCGGATTGCCTTGCCACGGCAACGCCGCTGCAATTTCCAGAATGTCTAATCTATGATGGGTATCGAATAAACGTCGGGTTGCAGTACTACGCTTGCTTGAGGAACATCTTTGTTTCGAGTGAGAATGGGCGAACCGGGATCACGTTTGTCTCCCACGACAAAGACTACGCCGTATCTATAGGGGCTCTCAACGGCATATGTGGGCCTGTATGTCATGCAAACTCCGATCAATGCATCAATCATGCCACTCTGGGAAGCTTCTTGATGAATTTCGCTGCCTCTAATCATCCCAATGAGTTGAACCGGGTTGGTAGGATGATCCGGATAAATTACGAATCCGGGCGGTGATTTAGTCGCTTTCGCAACATCGCAGGCATGCTCCGCAAGGTCATGTCGCAAGAAGTTCGATTTGTTGCGAATCAACGTTACTGGTTGGCCTACAACCACATTGGTTGCGGGAGTCTTTCCATAGTTCTGGAGTTGGACAGAGAACGGAACGTCAAGTCCAAACTTTTCAGCATCGTGCCAAGTCAACGGGCCGGCGGGCGTCACGGTAAAAACCATCCAAGGACGCTGCTCCGTGCGAAAATTCTCGGTAGTGGCGCGCAGGGCATTTGCCGAAGCCTCTTCAGCGGACTGTCTTGTGCCTTCAGCGATGGCCGCCTGCCGCCCGAGCCGGTCTACAGCCTCGGATATCCCTTGGTTGATACCCTGAGCGCTGGCCGCGAAGTTGCGCGAAGCACCGAGGTTCTGCTGCGCAGCGTAAGCGCTAATCCCAGCAGCGGTAATAAGTTGCTGAGTCTGTCGGGAAGTAGAGGCGTTATTGGAGCACGAAGTAATCAGCTGAACTAGAGCGAAAAAACCGATTATCAACGTTAGAGCAAGTTCAATGTGCCGATCTGGCTTCTCGCGAACGAGTAGTCTCCACCACTCTTTCCATGTTCGTTTCTGATCCCGAACTTCATTTGTCGGTGTGTCGGTGTGCTGTTCGTCCACCCTCTCACTAGGGTGCATGGTGCCAGCCGAGATGTTGCCGGATGCGCTGCCCGTACTCTCATTTGCCGTGGATTCGCCTACTTGGTCCATATCTCTCTCAGTTGAGCAATGATGAAGTACAAATTACTGCGAGAGCAAAGCCTTCGGGATCTGCAGTCAGCGGCCAGGGTCTACGCGTACCGTAGTGTAGCGCGTTGCCGAACGCTGACCTTGCAGAATTTCCACCTATGCGGCTTGAGAGACGTAAAGTGTCTCGACGTAAAAATCTGCCGACTCGCGTAGGCAGCGCGAGGGTTGTATGCACCACGGATCACAAGCTTCGCGCGCGTTTCGCAATGCGGCGAAGCTCCGAAGCGGGGATGAGGACCCGTGAACCGGCTCGACGGATACCAGTAATTTGCTTTGTGGCGATCATGGTGTCGATAGTGCGTACCGACAAGCTGAGGGCAAAGGCTGCAGACTTGCGGTCATAGAGCAGCTTTTCGACTGGGGTGGAACTGCTAGCTGGTACGTCGATGTGGGCATGGAGAACTCCGAGAAAGATGGCTTTAGGGTACAGCAGGAGCAGCGGTACAGCGGCGGCGTCTACGGATGTCTCTTCGACGCCGCCAGTTCACAAAGTTGTGTTGTCTGATCGGGTTGTGGTCGCCATCACTCACCACTCTTATCTACCGGAGTCATGTCGCCATCTACGGCGTCCAGCAGCAATTCACCGTGCTTGTTCTTCCGTCCAGCCTCCCACCGCGCAGCGTAAAGCCCGGCGACGAAGCCCCGCGTGACCGCTTCGGCAAGAGGATCGTTCGCGGTGTCGGGGTCGGGATCTCTCTCCGCCTCTGCGGAGGCAACTTCGGCCTCGTGCTGTTTGACAAGACGCTCCCATCCGGCCGACTCCCGAAGACCAAACTTGTGACGGATGAACGTCCCCATACTCTCGCCCTCGAAGTGCGCTGCGTATGCCAATGCTATATCGTGGAGCCCCATCCTCGACCAGGTCCCAAGTTCAGGGCTGAAAGGGTCGAAGGGCGCACTTCCGGTCACCAGTCCGCGCGTGGTTGTCACCAGCCTATGCAGGACGAACTCTCCCCCGCCCATCTTGTCTCTGAGAGTTGGAATCGCCCGAAAGTCTCGACCGCAAGCCTCAAGGAAGCGAAGGTCCGGACTGATCATTGCGTTGTCGAGATCATCTGTGAATTCGGAGCCAACTTCGGCGAGATACCGATTGCCAAGCTTCAGCGCATAGTGAGGCCTGTCCACGCGAAGGCGCATTGCGGGGTGCTTGGGGGGTACCTCCGCAGCCGACTGGACCGTCTTTGCTCTGTCGGTGGCAGTACTACGGGTCTGTTCTTTCGTTACCTGGGTTTTGGTGTGTTTTGACTTGGTGCGCTTCTGAGGCGCGGGTGTGCTGGTAGCCTTCTTGGTAGCCATGATGGAGTTCCTCGAAACTTCTCTGGTTAGCCTCCGGTGCGTGCTGACAACACTTGCCGGGGGCACTTTGACGTGGTGCTGGGGGTTGAAAACTGCAAACACAGCAGCCCACGCCCTTACGGGTAGCGGCCCCCAGCAGTCGTTGTTTCCTGAATCCCCGCCTAACGCATGCGGGTAGAACGGTGTTTGGGCTTTTCACGACCCAGCGATACTCTGCGCCAAAGCGCGTGAGGATGTCAAGCCCTATTTGCAATCTCGCCGGCGTACAGCGTTTGTGGGATGGAGTGACGCCTTGCTCCGTGCGATGGTGTCCTCAGGCCCAATAAGGGTGAAGATCCATAAAGAGGAGCTCAATGAAGAACCCACTCACTCTGCCCATGACTTTCGACTTCTACAAGCCATCCAGCTACGAGTCATCGCGTGAGCTGATTTTTCAGCTTTCATGGGCGCTCGTGTTGGGGAGCGTGCTTTTGATAACCGTCGCATTCGCGTTCTAGGTATCCCCGAACCCGCGTCGATCAGCGGAGTGGGCAATACTCCCTGGTGGGAGCGTTGGTGGGAACCGCGAGAGAAATGAAGCTACGCAATGGAATCCAAAGAAACAAAGATGCCACAAGTAGAACAAAACACTACCCGGTGATACAGGGTGGACTTTGCCGCTTACATCTCAAAATCCGCCGAGGGCAACCTCGTGGGGGTTCGACCCCCCCTCCCGGCACCAAGACTCTAAATCACTTAGCGGATAAATGGCCTCTCCAGTCGGAGAGGCCATTTTCGTGGTGGCTGTTGGTTTTACGCGTTACGCAGGCATGTCCAATCGAGAAGCAAAACTTCATGCACTACCGGTGAGGTTGTCGATCTGTCTCAAAAGATCCACATGCAGATTGGGAGCGCTGAACAGAAACGAATTGCCCATAAACCGACCATAGTCGTCATGCGTTCCACCGAAGAGTCGCACAGTCGCGGATGGATCAATCTCGTGACCGAGAACTAACGCTCTGCTGGTGCCCGAAAAGCGTCTCACTTCTTCACGAATCTTCGGTTCTAGAAAGCGGTACGGGAACGTGTGCCACATCTGTTGAATTTGAGTGAGGGCGGACACTTGAGTGTCAGCAAAGTTTATAAGGGAATCCAACCCAGAGAAACCCGCGCTTCGGGCTCGTGACATCATCCAAGAGAATGAAATGCAGGCGAGGCCGCGCCCGCTGTGTCCCTCGCCGATGTCGCTGAGATCTCCTGGAAACCAGCGCTGCACAAGCGTTTGTTGCGGCAATTTGTCATTCCAAAGGTGTGGCCGAAACTCGCTACGGAGTTCATGAAGGGAGAGGGCATGCGTTGCATGGGTAATGTTCGGCGGTAGGCGGGTCTGATGGTACGAGTTGAATACGCGGGTCACCGCCTTGGCTTCAGCCGGGACACCCAAGGCTTCAACTGCATCCCAAATTCCGATGAAATAGATTGCAGCGAGACCCATTCCAAGTCTCGAACGTCATTCTCACTACGCGATCCGCCTTTCAAGTGGTGGGTGATAACTTTCCTGATGGCATTGGCATCCCCTCGCAAGAACTCGTAAATGTAATAAGCGTCATCAATGAATTGGTTTACAGCAGATGGCGGCATTGTACTTAGCGCTAGACTCACGCAATCTACAAATCCGGCAAGTGAACGCGCGGCAAATGCTCAACGCGAAAAGCCGAACAGAAAGATCCGATAGCCTTGCTCATAGTGTTCAGAAAGAAATCTATATGCTATGCGGATTAATTGTGCCATGCCCGCGCCACTCCCTGCCGGGAAGATGCGGGGAACGTGCATCGTTTCGGCGCCAATGCCACTCACATAGCCGGTCGAACCGTTGACCCCCGGGTGAAATAGTTTTGCGGCACCGGCAACAGATCGAGCGACTTTAGTGGCCCGACGAAGTGAGGATGCACGCAAAAAGTATCCTACCCTTCGACATTAGATGGGTTGGATCGCGGATCTTCGGGCCCTTGGCGAGTCCATGATTAGTAAGACGATGTCTTTCCCTTTGCGGAGGGGCGTCATGTAAGGTCACCCGATGCTTCTGACGAGCCGGACGTCTCACCCTTGAGCGAAATCAATCTATCAACTTGCTGATGCCAGCGCTCCCGTGCGGTCTTATTCGAGTGAGGTCGCTTCGCGGGTGAGACCCGCAGACTTTCTACAGAGACATTGGATGGCTTTGAGAAAACGACAACGACTTCTGCTTCTTTGTGAGCATCGCCCTCTCGATAGAGACCCTTGCGATCAGAAAAGACAACGTCACGCAAATCAACAGCAACGGAGATTACCACACCGTTGATATGCCCGCGACGGGCGAATCCATGAGCGGCCCCAAGGTCATACGCGAATGACACGGGAATGCCAATTGGAGGCACATATCCGTTTGGACTGCGCGCTGCAACGGCATGTTCATCAACCAACCCCCGATACAGGAGAACCTGATTCGCCCGCTCGCCGCCGCCAAGGTCCGCGCGCCAATTTCCCAGGTTTTCTCTTATATACGCGAGTGCGGGCTGATCAACCTCTTCGCACTTAAGTCCTGCAGTGGTAAGGAATAGATTCGTCATCATTGACAATCTACGTGCCTCGTCTGGATCGGTCCGTGGTCGATTGCTCCGCTTCCACTCTTCCCAGAACTCTCTAACGTCTCCATACTCCGCTTGGCTCATGAAGCTTCTATTGTGAGGGATCTCGATGAAGAGGCTCTAGTTTCCGCTAGTCAGGACAGATGCTATGCGGTCGATCACTGAGAGTCTGTGCTCTGGGGAAAGATGACTACACCGCGCGGACATCGTGATTCTCTTATGGCGAGCGAGTTCCTGAATCTCCTTGATCGAGGCTCCCGCCATCGCGAGCAAAGAGCAAAAGGTATGGCGATTGCAGTGCCAGACGTAGCCTTCGATCTCTGCGTCCTGTAAGCAGGGAACGAAACATGAACGTGTTTCGAAGCGAGGGCCTTGCCGAACGAAGACCGGATCAGCGGGCTTGTGCGGTTTGTGTCTGAGTGTCTGGAATGCGGCGACTGAGTCGGCGTTAAGGTGGACCGTTCTTGCGGAGCCGTTCTTTGTCTTTGTGAGGTCGATGGTACGGCGGCCCAGATGTAGCTGTCCCCAAGTCAGGGAGTATTGCTCCGACCGGCGCATTCCGGTGCTGACGGATGTCGGGTTCCCAGTACGCCGAGAAACATAAAACGGCGATGAAAGTCAGTTCTCCGGCAAGCGCTAACCCCATTTCTAGACGCTGCAAAGCTGTCATAAAGGCCGATACTGACGTTCTCCGCCTTCGTTCCAGAAAAGAGCGCGATTGCCATTTTCGAAAATGACTGCTCAGGTCCTCAGAGACGCCGCTCACGCCAGTTGAGCCTGCTGGTCCTCTCCATCAAAGATTTTAGGCGGTTATCATCCGACTGTGCGACTTTGCGGGACCTTGGTAGGGCACGCAACCGCTCGCGGCACACAAGTGTGGTGTTGTGGCGAGTTCGCACATCATTTAGGGCGTATGTTGAAAGAACGAAGTGCGCATGAGCTACTTACCTATTCTGTTGGTCCTCTTGTTTATCGCAGTCGGATATCCAATAGCGGCTTTATCTGGCCTGAGACGAGCACGCCGTGCCACCGCAGAGCGCAACCTGCAGCGAGCTTTACGGCAGAGCCGAAGAAGACAGCAGGTTTTAGGTTAGCCTTCGCGAACCACCCTAGTTAAGTACGACAGAAGCATGCGCGAGGACCCGTTGCCCCGCAGCATCTTTGATCAGCGTCATTCTGTCTTTGGTCATGTAGTCGCGGCAAAGTTTACTTCCGATAGCAGACTTGTCCTGAGAAACGCGTCTCGCGCCAGTCAGCGCTCCGCCGGACCGAGAGGGGCCTGAGACGACAAACTTCCGCCTCTGCGACAGATGAGGAGTAGACTGAGCTACACCCGGTCGATACACCTTAGGCGCGATTTAGGACAGCTGCCATTTGGACGCGAGTATGGCAGCCATATGGCAGGAGTACAGGAATAAGTGCTCGGTCAGCGCTCTGCGTATGGCCGTATCCGTACCAGCATCATGAGTTTTCAGCAGGCTAAGTCGATGCTGTTGTCGCACTCAATCGGACAACCCGTTCGGCTGAGGCGACCCTCACCTTTCGTAAAGAACATTAATGCAGGTCAGCGGGATGAGATATGGGTTTTGGGATTATAGTGCTGCAATCTCAGTCACGAATAGTCGTTACCAGTCCTTTCAGTGTCTGGTTGATGTTGACCTTGGCTGTATTTACCCTCTGGCCCTTGGTAAATCTGCTCTCCGCGAAGCCACCTTCGCCGGCAAAGATTTTGCTATTCGGTGTCATCAGCCTGCTGGTCTATGGTTTTTTGCCCTCCTACACGCAATTGACGTTGGACCGCACGGAGGGAACCGCCACGGTGCGAAAGTATGAGTTCTATCATTTTGTGACAAGTCGCTACTCGCTCAGCGATATTGCTAACGCATCCGTCAGAACCGGCAGCACGACAGATTCTTTGCAGTTACAGTTGGAAGACGGATCCATGATCATCTTTTCTGAGTTGAACCAGGGCAGCGGCAAAAGCGAAGCCGCCTTCGCCATCAACAAATTCCTCGGCCGTCCGTGATTCCGCTCACCATTGGGTATTTAGCTTTAGGAATCTGTTTCGCTGGAGCATAAAGCAGGCGTTCCGCAGCAATACGGAATGAGCGATCAACAGCACGGGAGAAAGATGGATGAGCTGGTAGCAAGGCGCAGAACTTTTCTCATCCACAATCTGTTGTGGTTCTGGCCGATTGCCAACAACGGCGACGACGTGCAACGGCTTACCTTGATCGGGTATTGGGTCTACACCTATCTTGCCCTGCAGAACCTTTATGTCGGGCTTGCCGGCTATATGGATGCACGCTTGCCGGCTCAACGTTGGACAGCCGCTCTGATAAGCGGCGGCGTGGTTCTGTTTTACTTTCTGGGTGCCAACGGCTTGCGACTGCGCAGCGTGACGGCTGCTCTCATGATGACGGTCGTGGAAATCGTGGATCTCGTCGCGGAGCGGGTCCGCGAGGGACACTTTCCGGTGGGCACGTCCCTGATTACGATTCTGCTGTTGATCGTGCTGCGCGGCATATATTTAGCCGCGCGCTGGGAACGCACGCATGGTCCTTCCGAGCCGCTGGCGTATAACGCTTGGTTCGGGCCATCGGTGACGGACCGATGGCCGCGCGCGTTATGGCTGCGGTTCCGCATTCTTTTCTGGATATTGGGCTCTCTGATGCTTGGACAAAGCCTACTCTATTTCTATGTGCGCGCTCAGGCAGCGAGTGCACCCTAGCCAAGGTTGGAAAAGACTTTTCCGCCAGCTGCGGCTTTCTAAGTACGAGCTTGAACCAACATCTAAAAGAGAGCCGGTAGAGTTCCGCCCGACTCCTAGCCAAAAGCATTTCTTACTGGCCCCAGCGAAAAGGATGGTTGACGCAAGCGGTGATACAGACCCCAAGTTTCAAAAAGGGGATCTAGCCGAGCACATCCCACACGTCCAGCTGCTAGACCGCAGAAACGGACCCTCGGGACAGTACGCGGTAACGCGCGTTGTGCCTCAAGTCCTGAAAACGCCGCTCACGCCAGTCTCGGCGGGGGGGGGGAACCACGTGAAGGCGATCCTGAAGCCGCAAACTTCCGCTATGCCGACTTGTGGGTACCGATCCCTGCAAATTGCAGCTTCGCAGCACAGGTGACCTGGCGGTTAGAGTCGCCAATGCGGATGTAACGCTCCCCTAAACATCGGAAGGTAGCGCGGCTGAACCAAGACCATTGCTCCTGCGAAGAACGCCATCGTTCCGGCAAGGGCAATCAGGAAGCGGCCCACATCGGTCCATTGCTTGCGCGGAGCGGCAATGTAAACGAGTAGCGCACCCAAGATGAGAGCAAGGTTGCCAAACCAGGCCGGCACCGAGATGAGTTGATCAGGCCTCGTCACGTGGCCGGTCTTGATTAAGGCGTGTAACTGATCTAGGCCGTTGCGAAAGAAGGTATTGACGAAAGTATTGACGTAATCCCAGAAGAAGGCTGCAGTAGCCCCGATGAAGCAGCCCCATTTGCTGCCTCGAAGGAGTAGCACCAAAGACGCGATGTACATCCAGCTTTGCAGAAAGTGAAGCCAACGGATGCTGGCCTCCCAGTACGCCGAGAAATACAAAACGGCGATGAAAGTTAGCCCTCCGGCAGACGCCAGTCCCATTCCAAGACGCTGCAATGTCCTCATAAAGCGCTGTACGTACGACTCGCAGATTCCGTTCCAGAAATCTGCCCCGGTAGGTCGTTTTCAAATTGACTGCGTAGGTAACGATAAACGCCGTTAGCGGAAGTTGAACGCCGTACGCTGGCCAGACTGCCGCTGAGAGGCGTTACTGACGACAATGCGACTGTCGTTACTTACGGCAGATGAAACGTCGATGAGGCGGGCACGCACACCAACTGGACCACGTCCTCGCCGATAAGGTTAAGGTTTCGCAGGCGGAGAGGGATTACTGGGCGTTGCTGGGCAGGGTGTTAAAGTTGATCGCGGGCGGGTTACTCTCCACTGAGGAGTTCACTTATGGTCAGGAGGCTCTCGCTTCGGTCGCGGCTGAGACGGGATATAAGGTTTTTACGGACTGATGCTGCATGAATTGGTCTTGCGGCATCCAGCTTCCCCCGTCCTTGAGCGGTCAGCACCACAAGAACCGCTCGTGAATCTACATCGCGGCGCTCGATTAGTTGTCGTTGCTGCATGCGCGTCAGGTGATGAGAAAGGCGACTTTTGTTCCATTTCAAAGATTCAGCCAACGTGTGCTGACGCATCTCGCCCTTGTCCAGATCAGCCAGACGAGAGAGAACACCGAAATCCGAGCCAGAAAGACCGGTGGCTTGGACAATATCGCGCTCTACCCTTTCCATTACACCTTCACCCAGCAGCTTAAAAGCATGCCAGATGCGAAGTTCCTGCGCCGAGAGGGGCTTGTTGGGCATGGCGGTAGGTTATCAGGAGGAAGGTTGACACGACAACCCAACAGATGTAGTTTGGTTGACATGACAACCTTGTGCAGCAGAGTAGCGCTAGTGACGGGAGCCAACAAGGGTATCGGCAAGGCGATCGTTCGTGGGTTAGCACGAAGTGGATTGACAGTGTTTCTCGGGGCTCGTGATTCTGAGCGAGGCAGGGCAGCTACAGCGGAGCTGTGTTCAGACGGGGACGTGCGTTTCATTCAGTTGGACGTCCTGAGTTCAGCTTCTGTGCTGGCTGCGCGGGAGACAATCGAGTCAGAAACAGGCCGCTTGGATGTGCTTGTCAACAACGCTGGCATCGCTTCTGCTCCAGGAGCGAGACTCAGTTCGCCCACGGAAGAGACTACTGAAAATTTACGCGCGGTATTCGAGACGAATGTCTTTGCTGTCGTCTCGGTGACTAACGCCTTCCTTCCCTTACTGCTCAAGTCGGATGCGGGCCGCATCGTCAATGTAACCAGCAAACGGGGTTCCATTGGAGAGGAGGGTGCCTGGGTCGGCTCACCGAACATGGCCTACTCCAGTTCGAAGACCGCTCTTAACGCGATCACCGTTCACTATGCTCGAAATCTTGCGGCGACGAACATCAAGGTCAACGGTGCGGCGCCAGGCCATGTTGCGACAGACTTCAACGGCTTTCGTGGAGCACGAACGCCGGAAGTCGGGGCAGAGGTGGCAATGCGGTTGGCCTTGCTGAAAGACGATGGACCGACAGGTGCCGTCTTTGAGGACGATAAGCAGCTGACCTGGTGAATCGCCCGACGAGTCAAGGCGAGCCCTTGCGTCAGCGCCTACATCGAATCCCTAAAACGGGTAAATGCGAGGAGCATTCATTCCTCTTTGTGGACGATGCGATTTAGCGGTCAGGAGACGTGAAGTTGATGAATGATGCTGATTGTGACGAACTGCTTCGAAATCCTGTACTAACGGCCCTGAGCTCCCTGCAAGTTGAGTTCGCTATGCATGGCTCGTCCTTCATTCGGTATAGGCCAGAGGTCCTGCCTTTTGCTGCGGTTCGCGAAGAGGATACCGAGGTAGACGCCGATGAACTTCTTGCCCACGGCACCGTGTTCTTCCAATATGTCTTGCCGAAGATCGTAGGAGGCGAGTTTGAGGTCACCCCTTTTTCGGTGTTGCAGATGCTCTGGTCGAACGATCTGCCCAAAGAGTCAGCAGACGCTGGAGAAGTCGAGCTGGGGATCAAACAGTCAGCAGAGATGGTAGAACTGACAGATGTTGCGTTTCCGGGCATGTTTCGTCCAGCTTCACCCTGGCTTGGCCGGTACGTAGGCATCCGGCAGGCAGAACAGCTGGTGTCCATGGCCGGCGAGCGGTTCCGACTTCCGAGCCTTCGCGAGATCTCGGGCGTATGTACGCGACCGGGACACACAGGCAAGGGGTATGCCGCACATTTGATCCGCCGCCTACTCAGCGTTGCAGATGCCGCCGAACGCTCCTTCCTTCACGTGGCAGAGAGCAACCAAAGGGCTGTCGCACTGTATGAACGGATGGGCTTTCGGCGGTTCCAATCGGGCATCGTCATCCGAGTGACGCGCCGGCCTCAATAGCTGATCCTCATCGGATCATGCGATAGTGTTCAGTCATTTGGCCATCCATAAGTCCTGAGAAACGCATTTACAACGTTTGGGTACAAGTGAACCTGCGGTTTCATGAAACAGTCGCTAAACTGTAGGGATGGCAACCATATTCATTAATCATTCAGAAGCATACGTCCGCCAGATTGAGGCGGAGATCGAGCGTTTACAGCAGCTTCGGGACCAGGTGCAGACGACCATCCGGAGCGAAGCAACACTTGCAAGTTCAGAAGCGAAGACACCTCGCAAGCGTGCGATGAAGAAGAGTGCAGAAAAGAAGATGACAGCCACGAAAGCACCTGCGAAGCGTGGCCGTCCGAAGAAGATGCCGGCAGTAGAAGCATAAGCCTGAGATTGAAAGAGAATCAGTGTCGACCAAGAAGGCAATAGCGAAGAAGACGGCGGTACCAGCAAAGAAGACCGTGACGAAGTCTGCACCCGTCAAGGCTGCGGCTGCGGTGAAGGCGCCGATGCCCAAGATGACAAAGACCCAGGTAATTCGGCAGATGGCGGACCAGTTGGAGGTGCCGCCCAAGCAGATTGGTGCGTTCTTCGACCTCCTGATTGAGATCGCGACTACCCAGACGCGGAAGGCCGGTGAGTTTACGATTCCTGGTCTGGGCAAGCTCGTGAAGGCACAACGTTCAGCAGCCATCTCTGGACTGATGAGGTGAGCATGTATTCTCTTGGCAAACTCCGGGCTCAATCGATGAAGGCTTTGAGAGCTTGGGGGCGCGGGGAAATTTTTATGCATCCTGCGTAGTCGCCTTCCTCAGGACGAAGTACACCAGTGAGATCAATTACCTCATATGGACTGCCCTTTTCAAATCTTGACAAGGCAGCGCGATAAACGGCTTCTTGGTCGCGGCTTAGAGGCGTAGTTTTATCCGAACTGCCCTCTTGAGCGGAGCCGATTGCTGCCATGTAAATCATTAGGAATGCAAGGGTGCGCATCGAGCAAGTGTGAACTTGGCAATTCGGCCCGTCGATCGTCATGTTTAGCTCCTGAAAAGTCGTTGTTTTCGGAAACGTGGGCTCTCCGAATGCATCTAGTGCTTGATGGCTATTGGGTATCCTATGAGATCTTCATCAGCCGAGAAAAGATCGCGGGACTCGATGGTGTCGCTGGCGCAGGCAAAACGTCAAAATACCGACTCAAAACCCGCTGAGGATCGCGGCTTTGCGACAGACAAGTCGTTTGCATTCAGAGTTGTGGACTGCCCAGACCACTCGTAGCTGGCGTCGGTGCCTGTTTTGGTGACGGTCGGTCGGTGGATGAGTGTATTGGCCTATAAACGTTACTGGAGAACCTGGGGTGTCACCTTCAGAATCATTTGACATACTCTCTCAGCGTTGTTTGGCTTATTGTTCAGTGATTCAGGAGCCGAGTGGAGTGTCCGAGGCAGTTAGGGATCTCGCGATGTCGTGCTTTGGGCTGATACAGCGTACTTGGAGGAGCGGCGTACCCTTCGTACGGTCTACGATCGCAGCTAAATCCCAACTTGCCCTTTCAAACCGCAGAGAAACGGGTGAGTCAGCACAGAAAGCTCGGCTTGGCAGCCTTCGTGCTCAATTCACGCTGGGATCGCTGAGGCTAGAGGGTTGTTTCTCCGGAGGCATAACTCTGCAGAAACACTCTTAGCCCTCCCAAGCCTGCAATCAAATGCTGTCAATCGATATCTTTGCAAGAGTGCGCTCAGTCAGCTTGGGTGAAGGAACAAATAAATGAAGCCACCGAGGATGGCAACAATAAACGTCCATTTTAGGGTCATGAGAATCAGCCGACGCAAAGCATATAGGGTGCTATAAACAGCGATTATCGCGATAGCCGAAATCAGGATACCTGGAATACCGACGATACCCACTCTAGACAATTGCCAGCGGTACAACATGTACGTGAATAATCCGAGACCACATAAATGCCAAAACATTCCATCTGCCCGCGTCTGTCCTTTGTCCCTGGATTGCGCGGGTGCCTGAATCGAACTGAGACTCTCGACTGAAGGTCGTGTTGATGACTGCAGGCGATTCGTAAAGGTCTGCGAGATCCGGCTCTGTTGCACTCGTATGTACTTTTCGTGATCCTCGCGACGCACAGCCTCCTGTCGCGCCTGAATTGCAGATTGCCTTTGCTGGTGAAGTCGCAACGATTCGTCGCGAGCCCGCTGCATTCGTGATTGCTGTTCCGACGCCCGGCGGCGATCTTCTTCCGTCCATGTCATATCCGGTTCTCTCCTGCATTCGGCGCTTCCCTCGATCAGCCATTTCCGCCAGGATCAGGGAAGCGATAGCGGCCGAGTTAGGGTCACGGAGCACTCGGTACCCGCGGGTACATACTTGGGTGCCGAGTTCGCCCCCTGACCTGGAATGACACTGAAGGGACGCTGTCCCGGGGTCGGGGCGTGGCGGAAAGGCGAGCTGTCACTCTTTAGGGCAAATTCGCACTGCGTTGCCGCCAAGCGCAATGGTTTCCCCCCGTTCACCAGCTCTTTGGCATAAAGAATTGCGTCGCTACCGGAAACAAAGCCGCTGAAGTGAATGATGCCGCCCTCTTCCAGCGCAACCTTACCGCCCGAGCTCACCGGTGACATCAGCTGCGCGTCGAAGATGGCGTCGCGCGTGAATTGGTCGGCCATGATCTTCTTGCTGACAGTAAACTTTATTTTGGCTCCCGCAGGCAACAGCAGACGGGCAGCCCGCGCCTGCTCAAGCAGTCTCGCCTTCGCGGCGTTCGACATAAGGCTGACCTCATCCCGCAGGTCTTCCAGTTCGTCCGCAGCGTCACAGGCATGCGTATCTCCCGTCTGGCAGGCTTCCTTGGCACGCGGTTCTAATCTCAGATAGAGCGCACTGGACGCATCATTCATCGCTACTTCACTGCCGCTCTTTAAGGCGTCTTTGAAGGAGGACACGACCTGTCGCAACTCCGCGGCAGTCGAGGGCGGCAGTAGGTTGGCCACTTCGCTTGTGAGTTGGGTCAGGCGGGCATCCTGGTCAGGTGGATGTGCCGGATCGTACGACCGACAGGCGGCGGCAAACTTCTGGAATGCGCCATCCTGCGGTCGGAATGAGACCTGAAGCAGGCCCTCGTCTCCGCCATGTCGTACAGGAAAGCTGATCTTGACGGTGTCCGCCCTCAAGATGGCGTCTTCTGGACCGACGAACTGGTTTCCGTTAATTAGCTGGCCGAGAGCGATGGCGCCCTGCAGCGAGCCCGTCACGTTCGAGTATCCGGGTCCCTCAAAGCTGATCCCGACGGTTTTGTCTTTCGTACTAATTGAAGTCACGACCTGCGGCCCATGTCCGCCGATAGCTACGGTCAGGGGTACACGGGAGCTTGCCTGGATGTCGGAGGTCCGCAGAACATGTCCAAGTTCATAGCCGCGCGCTCCACTCAGTTCCACCGTCACCGACAAAATGTCCGAATTGCAGCTCGCCGTCACATCAAAACTGCCGATCGTCTTACCGCTCTTGCTGATGGCCGGAAAGGACGCTGTTGCCGTGGCCTCACGTTGCGAAATATATCCGTGATGAAGCTGCCATCCACTGGGTACGGCAGTCTGCACCGGAGTTTCAACTACCGGTGTCTCCCGGACCGGTACGGCCCTGACCGCCGCCGTTGCTTTGTACTTGCCGTCCTCATAGCCCTTAACCACGCGTAAACTGGGGCGGCGGCAGTTCTTCGCATCGTCCGCGAAGTACAGGCAAGTTGGCATACCAGCGAGAAACGTTACAGTGACCGAACCCCTGTACCCCGAAGGCCCCTTATTATCGTACGAGGCTTTTACCTCGCGGAGGCGTCCGCTGCTGTCAGCCTCCGGCGTGGAAGAAAGGGTAACGCCGCCCTCGAACTGGTTCAATACCCAGGTTTTCGCATCTGCCGCAACTAGGTCTTTGACCAAGCTGGCAATGTCAAGCTGGCTGGCGATTGGAATGTCGGAGTTAGTAACGACGGCACCAGCCATCGGGATGGCATCCTTGTTTTCTGCAAAGCGCACCATGTTGTCCTGAAGCCGCTTCACAGCCGCACTCTTGCAGCCGTTTAATCGAATCAGGGCTCCCATATCATCTTGCGCTGAGGCCAGGATCGTCGTTACACTCCCGATTCCGTCTGCTCCCGTTCCCGATCCTCCCTTGAGAAGCGAACCGATCAGGTCGGCAGTAGCGTTCTTCGTGGCCGCATCCTCGATGCCGATGTACGCGTCCCAAACCTCCGGCGCAACGAAACTGCCTGGGACAACTGTACGGGTCGGCTGCGCGCAACTCCGCGGACCCACTGGTGCTCCGTAGCCATTTGTAGGTTGCCGGTAAACAGCGCAGTCCTGCTTGGTAACTGGAATCTTATCCGGCGGCAGTTCCGCGGAACATCGGTCGGAAAACGTATCGATGTAAGAACTGAGCAGGCTTGAGAAAGCCAGGTCAGTCGGCGCAACGCCCGTGTGAGCGAAATCACCCACATAGATCGCCTCCAGAGTCTTCGCGTTGTGAAGACCGTCAATCTTTAGGCTATTGGCTGTAAGCGATGCACTGCTCACCGGCGCACCAGTGATTGTGGATTTGGGCTTCGCGCCCGGGTGCGTCGGACTTCCGGCTGATTTCTCTGTCTGCGCTTGCGCCCACGGAAGACTCAACCCGACGCAAAGCAACCCGAAGTTCAGAACCTTAGCGATCGACATCGTTTTCTCCATGAATCTCAACATCAGTGCGGCGTCTTTAGAAGTGCAAACAAGCGACCGGCGTGGAACGGGGATGCTGAGGCTCCGGCACTAGGTTTGCAAAGGATAAGGTTTCAAGACCAATTTGAGTGAGGCGACTCCATTCTCGGTATTGGGGCTGGTCGACGATGCCATCACTGTGGATGCTGGCACACGGATGCATTGAGGTTCTGCGGGGCTGCGCTGACGTCGTTGGGCGTGGTCACCTGTGGACCTGACGCTGCCCGGTACTGAGCTTCAAGAGAGACTTTGTCGGCGCGTAGCTGGTTTAGAGCGGTGAACTGGCGCTGGCAGGAGACGACAAGCTCGTTGTGCGCCTGTTCGGCCAGGCCGGGGGCATCTTTCTGCAGCTGTTGCCAAGCGTCATATTTGGTTTTGAGTTCTTTCTGATCGTCGACTACGCAACGGGAGTAGGCCTCCAGGGCACCGCCGGCGTAGCCAAGGATGAAGGTGCTGGGCGGCGGCGGCTGACTGGAGAGATTGGCGGGGTTGCGGAGATGCGAGGCGATCAGGTAAACGAGGCGGTCGCAGGACTGCTTATCGGCTTTGCAGCTTTCCTCAAGGAAGGTCTGAAAGGTAAGGAAGTCGAGGTCCGTCTTGCCGCCGAGCTGAGGAGTGTAGCTTTCGGCGCTGGGAGCCCAATGAGCCCAGTCTGTTCGAAACTCGCGGGGCTGCTCCTGGCGCTGCCTAAGGTCCGGATTGCTAGCATCCTGCCGGGCGAGCTGAAGGATGGAAGCGAGCTCGTCAGGGGAGAGCATCACCCAACTGAGGGCGAGCTCGTCAAAGACGGCTTCCTTTTTTGGGGCCGGGGCGTCTTTGAATCGTCCGCGGAAGAGTTCATCGAGATATTCGTCGGCGTAACGGATGCGGCTGACGCAGACGCGGCGGGCGACGTCCTCCTGTTGAGCGGGGTCAACAACGTCGAAGGGACGCTGGCCGGAGACGAACTGAGGCCGGGGAAGCGCTTGGCAGGAGGCGGAGGAGGTCCATCCTTTGCTGTTAAGGGCCTTTTCGGCAGCTCCGATCTCGGCGGACCGCTGGTCGATTGCGCCTTCGAGGGCGGCAAGCTGGGCATCGTGAGATTTTTCCTGAGAGTTGCGGACGGCGACGGTCTCCCAAGGTTCATAGCGCATGCGGGCCGTGTCAAGAATCTGCGGGTCGGCCCTGCGTACGGGAAGCAGCTTGCGGTTGGGAAGCTGGAAGTAGAGGCAGACCGCGCCCTGCGGAGCGGCGATCAGAGCATCGGGCAGGCGGAAGTGGATGAAGCGATTGTTCGTGCCAGACGGGCCGGCGGCCTGTAGGCGCTCGGCGACGACACCGTTGCTCTTGGTCTTATACTCGGCGAAGAGCGAGACGCCATGAGCGATTAGATCGGCGTCCCAGGGATGCTTCTTGTCCCAGCTAAGGGTGATAGTGTTTCCCGCGGCGACTACCTTAGTGTCGAGCGTGTCTTTGTCCTGGGCACGGAGACATGCCGATGAGAGAAGGAAGGATGCGAGCCAGAGACAAAGTGCAATGGCGGCAGGCGGGCTAGCGAATTTTATTTGAGTGTCCAAAAAGCTCCAAGGACTTCCACTGCGAACTTACATCACTGAAGAACAACGTCGTCGGTCGTATAGCCCATCTTCAGCATGGTTTCTTGGGACAGGTCCGACGTTTCTTTTATGCTGGTCATGTACATTGCAGAGACCATCGCCAGCGCGGGTTCGGCACGTTTGCCGAGGCTGGGAAGGATGTCGCGGACTTCGCTGATGGCCTGCGCCATAGCATCGCGCTCGATGCGCATGGCGATGTCCTGGATACAGGCTGGACCTTCTACCTTGTAGCGCCGCACGTCAGCAGCGCGCTGCGGATTGCCGGGGTCTGTGTAGGCCAGGTGCGGCGGGTTGGATTTTGCCCACTCTGCGAAGTCTGCGTCGTTATCCGGCAGCGCCATGCGAAAAGGAATGAGGAGTGTGTTCTGGAAAAGTCTTTCTAGGATGCGCGCCAGCTTACGTTCCTCGATCTGCTCGAAGATTGCGAAGTCGCTGAAGGCCTTATCAGGATCGTTTCGTGCCTCCACGATGAGGGTTGAGGCCCAGGATTTGTCCGGAGCATCAGCAGTGCCCTCGGAAACCATGGAGCCGGAGTGAACGCGGTAAGACGCGCCAGTCTCCACATACCGGAAATAGCCCCCCATGAAGATGACGGTGCAGGAGCTGATGCATTCGGCGCCATCGGGAACGCGGACGGTGGCGTGATGCAGGCGCAGAACCTTTGCAGACGCAATGCCTTCACCAAGGTTCCCGCCCCAGGAGAAGAGCCAGACCTCGCTATAGGGTTTGCCGGCCTGCTCCCTGGCGGAGAGTAGTCGGTCAAGGACTTTGGCGTCGCCGGGATAGAGCTGGGTTTCTCTGTCGAATTGGGGGCCGGAAACCATGGTCTCCCAGACGTCGCAGCCCTTGGTTCCGTCCAGCTTGATGCTGTCCTTGTCCGCAGGAAGCTTGCCGCAATCATGGACGAAGAGCACTGTTTTTCCGCTTTTCAAATCCCACGTGGTGAAGCTGAGCGCTTTGCCGGGGCGCACTGCCAGAGTGATGAGAAGTAGGAGCGACGGGACAAGCTCTGCTCTTGTTCTGAAGCGCATGCTGAGGGTCCTCCCTAAAGAGTGGCTACTTCGAATTGTCCGTCCGGCGGTTTGCGGCAATATTTCACGAGTGCGGTGTCACCCTGGCCCTGGTCGGCAAGGTAGTCTTTGATCGTGCGGCACTCCCTGCCACCGTCTGCGACGATCGGATCGGTGGAGATGGTCTCCTTGATTTCAGGATGGTCCGGTAGCGGGACGGTTTGAGTCGTAGGCGCGGAGTCTGCGACGGCGGCATCGATATCGTCTGTGCGCTGTTTCTTATCTTTTTCGGACATCCTGGCGAAAACAGTATTTGAGATCGACTTGCCGCCATTGCAGAGCGCCATAGCTAGGCCGATCTGGAATTGACGCTGCTGCGTAGCTGCGGCTGCGGGAGGCAGTTTCAAGCGACGTGTCTCAACCTCCGCTAATTTTTGGCTTACCTTGCTAAGACCGTACCCACCAAACGCGCAAAGGCTTGAATCTAAGGTTTTTCCAAGTCCACCAAATTGGCTTCGGGAGGAAGTGGCCGGGATGGCGTTCCCGGTAAACACAATCAACATCACGATCAACACAAGGAACTTACATCTACCAAATTGTGCTTTTGTTGACATGAGGATACCCAATACTTGAAATTTTCAAACTATTCTGCTGGAGTGTTTGCTAGATGCACCACGCATTAACAATCGGCACGGATCCTGTTGGATTCGGCATGCTACGGAGATCGCGTCCTATTTAGGCCTTGCGGCATCAGTAGTTCACCCCGTAGAACGCTGCAACCTTCGCCACTGCTCGGTCGGACTCGGTAAGTTTTGCGAGCCACGCCGATCGCAGCTGCTTCAGCTGTTGTTCTTCTGTGAGGCTCTCGTCCACCGCACTATCATTGGAACCTTTCAAGAGCTGTATCGCTTGCCGGACGAAGACGCTATCAACGTTCTGGTCGCTCGCCAGACTGGTCTGCTGCTCGTCAATGCGTTCGAGTTCATCGAAGTCGTAGAGAGCATCCACCCACGCCATGCGAAATTCCTTAGGACAATCGCTCACGTCGATACTATGTAGTGCGTGTCCCTTCTCGGCAAGTGTGTCGGCTTTTACTGCCTTGTTCATGCTTACAACGGCCTGCTGAATCGCCGCCTTATAGTCGGCTTGCTGTTGCTCCTCTTGCAGTTTTTCCTGCTGTTGCTGTCGTAGTAAACCCGCCTGGACCTCACGCTCCCTGGTGTCTGAGGTCGGGTCGTTCGAAGCTGCTGTTGATGATGTGCCGGAGTTTGCTGCTAAATGTTGGCCGATCTCGAAAGGCGAAAGCAGGCACGCGACCACAACAGCGCTGATCAACATAAAGCGGGTTCGATCCGGTTTTTGCTTCTTATCGAGCATGGCGTAGAAGAGCCAGACGATCCAATAAAGGAGGAAGCTCCACACATAGCATGCAAGTAGGAAGCCGATACCTGTTCCAACGTCCACCACAACAGCCATAATGATCGAGACAAGGAGCACAACCCCGACCATGATGCGTTCGCCACGCGTGTAGCTAACTTGGGCTCGATCTGCCATAACCCCTCACAGGCGGCGAGTCTTGGAGAGTGTGCCGCCATGCACAATATGCAAGAAAGCGAGTCCAGCTCCAACTTAAGAGTTCTTAAGGAGGTTAGCCATTGAAATTGTGGGATCGAGGGCCCTTTATATCGACGGATTCTTGTTTAGGACACCCATCAACTCCTCGACAGCCCGTCTTTCGTAGAGCGAAGCGCCAGGTTTAGTCAGGTCCGGCAGCGCCTTCGCGGCCAACAAGCGAGCAGTGTGAGCATCTCCTCGAAGGAATGCTAAGCGGGCACGAGCGACATTGACCCATACTGCATAATCTGTCCCACCGCTTATCTGGTCGGTGTGTGCGGGGCTGAAGTTTGCAAGTAGTCCGTCTGCCTCCTTCAGTTCGGTCGCCTTTGCAGAGGTCGGTGTGCTCTGCTGTCTACTGATCAGGCATTCGGCTAGCGTAAAACGCGAACCTTCCGCGAAGACGGGTTGCGCTAATGGTCCACTGCCGCTCTCCCGGATTACCTGGCGGGCATGCTCGATCCCAGCCTGGAAGTGCCCGGCATGGCATTCGTACATCGCTGCATCAGCAAGGCTACCTTGCTCAAGTCTCCGACCGGAAGGGTTCGACCTCTCTGAGTCGTAAAGCTGCAGATCGTCCTTTATGGCTGCTTCATAGTCTCCGAGTTCGCCTTCCGCCGCAGCGCGGTTAGCCAGAGTCGCAAGAGTCAACTCGTGCTGCGGCCCGAGTATCTTGCTGAAATGAGCGTAGTTTTGCTGCCCCATCGCGACCGTGTCACGATAGCGCCCCTCCAAATACATCGCTTCCTGCAAATACATGTCGAAGAGCACAAGGGTGGGGCTATCGGCTCCATTCCGCTTCGCCAGCTCTTCCCGGAGTTCGCGAGATGCCTGCTCGAGATGGGGTCCGTCCTGGAGGCGAACGTACAAACCGCAGACTCGTGCTTTCATGGTGGTGATGAGAGCAGGATCGAAGCCCGGTGTCGCGTCGGCGGTGCGCAAAGCTTCAGAGAGAATCGGGAGTGCGTCCTGAGGTCGCTCGCCGAGCCCAATGAAGCTGGCTTCGATCAGAGCGTCCCATGCTCTTAGCTCTGCGCTCGGCCGGCTAAGCTTCGCGAGCAGCGCCCGTTCCGCCTTGTATTGGTCTTGCGCGGCCGCCACCGATCCTGGCAGACGGCTGCTGAGTTCCGCGTTCTCGCGCTTGAACTCAGTCAGAATGGCATTTTCAGATAAGGGCCCTTCCGCCAGACGAAACCGCTGCTCCGCAATCAGATACTCCTTGTCGGCCTCCACATATTGAGTGCGGCTCTTGAAGGCGTCCGCCACGGTGACGTGCAATCGGCCAGCGATCTCCGGCGAAGTTGAGAAGCGCGCATCTATTTTGGGGAGCGCGCTACGGATCGCTTCCACGAGAGTTTCTTGGGGTGCGTGAGCCGGTCCCGGAGTCGTAACATAAGGATTGGACTGCCCTAGAAGATCCTGTGCAACAAACTCGTACATTGCGGATGTAGTCGCGCTTTGCGCCTCTGCTAGGGTCCGCTGGCGTACAGCGATTCGAGACAGATTCCAGCTGATGATGAGCGCCACCACCAGTATCGAAGCGGCTAGTACTATCCACGGCCTCCGCAAACGGGCTCGAGCTAGAAGCAGTTCATTGCGTTCCGTTCGGAGACGCTCAGTCTCCGCCTGCTTCCTCTTAGAACGGCGATCTTCGAGACTGTGGAGCCTGCTTGCCAACTCGCTTGCGCTGGATAGACGCAGTGCAGGGTCTACTTCCGCGGCCAGCGCTATGTCCATGCGGAGTAGAGGATCGTTGATTCGCGCCTCCCAACCCGGGGAAAGCGTTTGAAAAAAGTCGCCCGTGATGATCTGGTAAGTTAGCAGGCCCAAAGAGTAGATATCCGCCTGCTGGGTGGGTGGCCCGCCACTGTGGAGTTCAGGGGCTCGATACGCGGCTGTACCAACAGGCGCAACTCCGCTTCGCTCATCCGACGCGTCAGCTCCATAGTCGGTTATGTCCATCTCTTGTAGGCGCTGTGTATCGAAGAGCGACGCTACACCAAAATCTATAATCTTAACTTGCCATCGGCAGCTTCCAGTGTCTGCAGGATCGCTCTGCGTGCGCTCTGGAATAAGAATGTTTGTCGGCTTCAGGTCGTTGTGTAGGATATTCAAGGAGTGAGCTACGGCGACCGCGTCCGCTACCGATGACGCCAATTGAATACGGTCATCCATTGACATCGAAAGAAACTCTTCGGAAGTGGACCATCGCAGAAGGTCGGGCCCTCCGTACTCGCTCTCGATGCAAAATGGCTCCGCTTCAAAATTCCAGCTATGTAGCTGTATCGCCCACTGAGGCAATATAGATAAAGCCGTTTTCAAGACGCGGAAGATGGTGACCTCGCGCTGGAGAGCGCGAAGGCGAATCCCGTCGGTTGCAAACTTGAACACACGGACTTTGCCGCCCATCTCAGCCATCCATACCGGGCTGGCTGGATTCCTTCCTAATTGCCTCATTGCCGTCCATCCCACGCTTCCAGGAATGGATTGTCCTTGCTCCAAGAGAAGCGGAGGCGGTTCCAGCTCCGGCACAACAGCAAGTACAACCGGTACCGCCATCCGGTATCCCACTCCAGCAATGTTGATAATGAGCGCATCACGAGGTCCACCGAATGCACTTCTCAGTTTCGAGACGGCAGTGGTAAGGGACTGGGGAGCTGTGTTTCCCCAGACACTAGCCAGCAGTTCCTCTTTCGTAATGGTTTCAGTACCCTTTTCCAGTAGACAACGAAGTACGTCAAGTGGACGGGACTCGATGTCAACAATCACATCGTGGACCAGTAGCGTTCTGCTTACTTCTCGGTACTCACACCAGCCGAAAGTCCACTTTCGACCGGGTACTCTATCAGCTCTTGATGCGCACATCGTTCCCATCCCCTCCGTAACTGGATAGTATTTGCCTGAAGAGCCTTAGGCCTCAAGACCAGGTGCCATATCAAAGATGCTGATGCAAAAACGCGAGAATCGACGCTTGCGACTCAGAAAACGAATTTCAGCAACCGCCAGTAGCCCTGAATCGTCGAAAGCGGTGAAGTAGCGATGCCGGTCCTTTAACCTGCAAGAATACGAGGTTCCCCTCAAAACGCTTCTCTTCAACGACCGCGCCACCTTCAAGTGCGGCCAGAATTGCACCTTCTGACTGAGGTAGCTGAAAATTGCACACGATCAGCGGATCAGCTGCGAGCGCCTCATCTATTTTCAATAGAAGGTCTTCCAGTCCGACACGCTGTATCGATGAGACGGCAACCGTGCCTCGGTCAGCGATGTAGCTGGCTTGCTCTTGAGACGGCAGAAGATCAATCTTGTTCAACACATGGATGATCGGCTTACCTGAGACCGAGAGTTCAGCCAGAACCTTTTCAACCTGGATCTTCTGTTCGTCGCGGGTAGGACTGGATGCATCCTGGACATGAACAAGAACCTCGGCTCGGTCAACCTCTTCGAGAGTCGCACGGAAGCTTGTGATCAAAGTGTGCGGGAGATTGCGGATGAAGCCCACGGTGTCGGAAAGGAGCACCTTTCGGCGGGATGGAAGCTGCACCTGACGGAGCTTCGGATCAAGCGTCGCGAACATCCGTGAGGACTCGAGCACGTTTGCCTCCGTCACCGCATTGAAGAGCGTGCTCTTCCCCGCATTGGTGTAGCCGACAAGAGCAACCACGGGCACAGGGACCGCCTCTCTCCGCTGTCTCTGCTGATGGCGTATGCGTCGGACAGCTTCGAGCTGAGTCTTGATATGAGTCAGGCGCGACTGAATCTTCCGTCGGTCTGTCTCTAACTGTGTTTCACCTGGCCCTCTCGTCCCAATCCCGCCGCCAAGCTGGGACATGGCACGACCCCGGCCAGCTAGGCGCGGTAACTGATATTCCAGCTGTGCAAGTTCAACCTGAAGCTGGCCTTCGCTGGTCTTGGCGTGCCGGGCAAAGATGTCGAGGATCAGCTGAGACCGGTCGATGACGTGGCAGGGGAGGCGAGCTTCAATGTTGCGAAGCTGCGAGGGGGTAAGCTCATGGTCGAAGATCACCAGCGAAGCATTCGTACTTGCCACCACTCCGACGATCTCTTCAAGTTTGCCCTGACCGACGAGACTGGAGGGATCTGGCTTCTGGCGTCGTTGAACGAGAGTAGCGGCGATCGTCGCACCGGCTGAACGAGCGAGTTCTTCGAATTCCGCGCGACCTGCCGAGAAATCGATGGTCGACGCGCCTGATCCTGAATCCTCCTCGTCACCCGCCACGATTGATGCCGCAGCGCGAGAGAGTTGAGCGGCTGCAGCCAGTTGTTTGCGCTTGCGGAGCTCTCCGGTGAACTCAACCACAACAAGGACCGCAAGCTCCTGCTGAGTTTGCGAGGTTCGAAGTTCCCGTGCGAGCAGCGCAGCGTCTTGAGCTGCGCTCGCCTCAACGAGGCTGCGCCGGTGAGCCGTTCCTCGACTCCGCCTTGGCTTCTTTTCATCCGGCTTAACCTCGTGTGAGGCCTTTTTGCTTGTCAAGAGAATCTAACCTTGAGAGCGTCTAGCTCCTTTCTGATCATATGCCAGGTAGCATCTCGAGCTCTGGTCAACTCGGTCCGAGCAAGTGCCCAATGCCTATGCCGCTGTCCGCATGATCGTTCGTATCTTCGTTTACTTGCGCGGAATGCACGGTAGATCCAAGTCGAGCACATGCAGGACGGGTGGCACGCTGGAGAAAGCACTCCTCGCAAAGAAAAAGCTGGCATCACCCGCGAAGACTGCCGCTTCTCTCGATGAACAGGCAGTGTTGTCAGCCACAACATGAACGATAGACTATGCGAAACCGCCCTGCGGTCCGGGCGGAAGCTGCGAGTTGACACCGATAGGCTTTGGCGCACTCGGCATTGGTTCCGCATAACCGGCAGTAAAATGCGGAACGAATGGAAAGCTGATCGGCGACGGTAAGATGATGCTCGAAAACAGTGGAGCAGCCTCGTTGGACCTCGGGTGGCCACTCGACCCGCAGGACCCTCCAACGACAGGTCTATCGAATCGCTTACACTAACCCCGGCTGTTTAGCAGTTACCCTCAACAAATTGGAGTTAACCCTGTGTTCTATCCGCTGATTCGCCGTCCGTTCCATCGCCGGGATTTTGTGAAGCTCGGGGCAGCCGCCGCCGCGGCGCCATGGCTCTCCGTTCCGCAGTTCGCCCAGAGCACCAGCTCCGCCTGGGTGACCGAGACGCTGGCTCCGTATGTTGAAGTTGAGATCTCCAGCGGCCGCATTCGCGGAGGACACAGTCGCGGTGCGCTCGCATTCAAGGGCATCCCGTACGCGGGCTCCGTTTCCGGCAAAAATCGCTTCAAAGCGCCACCCAAGGTTGAGCCCTGGACCGGAGTGCGCGACGCGCTGCTGCTGGGGCCGCCGGCTCTGCAGGCACCCGGCGGCACCTATGGGGAGCATGAACCCGCCCAAAGCGAAGACTGCCTGGTCCTGAACGTCTGGACCCCGGCCGTGGACAATAAGAAACGTCCGGTAATGATCTACCTGCATGGAGGCGGCTTCACCTCGGGTTCGGGCGGTCAAAACATCCAGGATGGCTCGCATCTTGCGACAACTCAAGACGTTGTCGTGGTCGCCACCAATCACCGCATCGGCCTCTTCGGCTATCTCTATCTGGGCGAGCTTGGCGGCGAAGAGTACGCCACCTCCGGCAACCAGGGCATGCTGGATGTGGTCGCCTCACTTGAGTGGATCAAGGAGAACATCCACGTCTTCGGGGGCGACGCGAATAATGTATTCGTCTTCGGCGAGTCCGGCGGCGGCGCCAAGACTTGCGCGCTGATGGGCATGCCGGCAGGTCACGGGCTCTTCCACAAGGCAGGCGTGCAGAGCGGCCCGATGCTACGCGGCACTCAGAAAGAGCTTGCCACAGAGACCGCACGGCGCGTGCTGCGTAGCCTCAACATCTCATATAGCGATCTCGGTAAGCTGGCCGATGTCCCAGCGGAGCGGCTGCTCGCCATCCAGCTCGCCGGCCAGAAGCCCGGCGCCGCGCTGAGCACACCCTCGCCGGAGTGGGCTGCCAGCCATCCGGCCGGAGCTCCCGATCCACGTGGCGTCGGCGGCTGGGGTCCGGTGGTCGACGGCAAGATTCTGCCGCGCGATCCCTTCGCTCCTGATGCCACGCCTTTGTCTGCCCATGTACCGCTGATTCTCGGGAACATGCATGATGAGGCGGTCTTCAACCAACGCACGAATCCCGCCTTCTTCCATCAGGACGAAGCTGCTGTCACAACCTCCGAGAGCCGTCGCCTCGGCGCCAACGCCGGACGCATTCTTGAGACGTACCGCAAGGCTATGCCCGACGCGACGCCAGTAGAGATCGCTGTCGCAATTGAGACGGCTACTTTCAATGGTAATAGCACCGTCACCCTGGCAGACCGCAAATCGCTGCAGCCCGCGGCTGTCTTTCGCTATCGCAATGACCATCGCTCCAATGTTCCCATAACCGGGACGGACTGGACCCTACGTGCCTGCCATGCAAGCGATATCGCCCAGGTCTTCGACAACTACGAGATGCCCGACCTGCAGGGTAGCGGACCCGGCATCGCCGACGTGTCCCGAGCGATGAGCGGATACTTCGCCAGCTTTGCACGCCACGGTGTTCCATTGACGGATGGTCTGCCTGCGTGGCCGCGTTATAACACCAGCACGCGCTCCACGATGATCCTCAACACCGAATGCCATGTCGAGAACGACCCGGACAGCGGCATCCGCAGGATGTGGCAATCGCTCACCGTTTGACAATCGCTTCGCATAGAAATCGGGCGCGCCGGAGGACCAGGCTCAGCGTTGAAACGCGCAGCTTTCGAAAGTCATAAGCAGGAACATGTAGATTGGGCAACAAGAAAAGGGGTGGAGAGCGAGCTCTCCACCCCTTGGAAACGGCAGCAACGAAAAGGGACTTTACGGCAGGTTACAGGTTGCGCGCCCGATTTCCGGTCACAAGCCGCAGGAGAAGCGTAAGCAGCACAGCGCCGATCACAGCAACGAAGACCGTATAGATCAGGCCGCCAGATCCGGCGTAGCCCAGATGCTGCATGATAAAGCCTCCGACCACGGCGCCGATGATGCCGACGATAATGTCTCCAACGGCTCCAAAACCAGAACCTTTCATAAGTTTGCCGGTAAGAAACCCTGCAATCAGGCCTACGATAATCCACCAGATAATAAACATGTCAGCACCTCCAGTGCTTTGAATACGGTTTGGGAATACAGATGCAACCAGTTGCCGAGTAAGGAAGTCAGCTAAGAAGGGTCGCCTGATTGAAGTAACGAGCCACCCACATCAAGGAAGAGTAGAGATTGAAGAGCTAGTACGTTCTGGTTGGGGTGGTGTGTGTGGTGTGGGCCGGGTAAGTCGCTTCATCCGTATTGTCGGTGTGGGTGCTCACCGCCTTTTCTCCGGAAGACGCGATATCCTCTCCGCCTGCAACCTTCAGTACGTCCTTGGCGCGAGAAATTTCTTCAGAGCTCTCGCAATGCACCGACACCAGGATTCCACCGTCGTTGACCCGCCCTTCATAGCGCTTGGCCTCGTACTCCGGAATGCCCATCCCAACCAGTGCGCCAACCAGGCCACCGACCGCGCCACCAATCCCGAGACCGGCGAGCGCGCCCATGATCGGACCGGCCGCGATCAGTGGACCAACTCCGGGAATGGCAAGGGCTCCGATGCCGGCCAGAAGCCCCAGCGTGCCGCCCAGAGTGCCGCCGCCCAACACGCCGGCTGTGGTGCCTTCGGGAGCCTTGGTGTTTTTCTCCGCCGCAAAGTCCTTGGAGCCCTGCTTGTCTGCCATCAGGACGGAAACATCATCGTTTGAAAAGCCTGCAGCGTGCAGCCGGTCCACCGCTGCCTCCGCTGCACTGTGAGAGGGAAAGATACCGAATGCTGCTGTGTTTTTACCTGCCATGAAATTTCTCCTTTTTGCGCGAGCGAATCGTACGTTGATCGTCGTGAGAGCTCTAGTGACCGCGCTGCTTATTGCTTGACCGTAAGCTGATCCGTCACCTTGTCTTGACCCGCAATCGCTCCGGCCTTGGCGACAATGTTTTGCTTCTCAGCCTCGGAGTGAACCGGTCCCTTCAGGATGACGGCGCCAGCGCTCACAATTACCTTCACGTTGTGCCCGTACATCGAGAGCGAGTGGTCGGCGACGATGGCGCGCCGGATCTTGGCGGTTATCGTTCGGTCCGCAGCATTGTTCTTCTGCTGATCGGCTGTTTGTGAATGGTTTTGCACGCTGTTGTTCGCAGAGTTGTCAGGCGTGGCTTGCGTTTGAGATAGAGCATGCGGAAGCACGCTCAACGGGAGCAGAAGGACGCTTGCATAGACCCATCTGGGTGATCGCATGGTAGGGGACATAGAACCTCTCACAAAAGATTTAGACCAGCCGCTGCCCAGATTCTGCAGGCGGAGTTCGTACCAAGATTTGTTTCAGTGACAGCTATCCGAAAGGATGCTCAAGGGTTTCGCACAACGCGAAGCTGCTCACTGCAACAAGTCACGTGCCTCATGGTTATGGCTCCGGTTACCGGAGGAGGTGAGGACAGCGCAGCGTCGCGTTCGGGTCGATACCTGCAGCGTATGCGCACCTATTGAGTTGCCAGGTGCTTCGTAAGCGTTGCCTTTATATGTCAAATATTTGACATAGCGGTTATGACCTATACTTAACATAAGAAATTTGTTTGCTGAACCCCGCTAAGCCCTCCCGCTGCAACATTCGCCATTTTGTAACATCTAAGAGATCACTGCGTGTGACCGCGTCCTGCCGCTTGCACCAGATTCAACCTGGCCTCACAAGGATCTATGCCAAAGCCCCATCCGAATCGTTTTCTGGCCGCCATCTCCCACAAGAGCAGGAAACATCTGCTGTCGACTTCATCTGAAGTTGAGTTGGCGACCAAGACTGTACTTCACGAGTCTCACACCCGGCCCTCGCACGCATTCTTCCTCACGTCGGGCCTGGCCTCCGTTCTCGCGGTGACCACGGTCGGATTGGCGTCGGAAGTTGGCGTTATAGGGCGCGCAGGTTTCACAGGAAGCCTGCACCTGATCGGGCCAGTGGATACTCCGACGCACTGTCGCATGCAACTTGCCGGCGCGGCCGTGCAGATACCCTTCGAGCACCTTCAGAAGGCATTTCATCAGGACGACGATCTCCAACGGCACATCCTCGAGTTTGTCCAGGTACATACCCACATCCTGAGCCAGGTAGCAGGGTGTCACTCCATCCACGGAGCCTCGCAGCGCCTCACGCGCTGGCTCCTGACGGCGCAGGACCTTACCGAGTCATCCAGGATCGATATCACCCAGGAAGTCTTGAGCGAGATCCTCGGCACCAAACGGGTGACGATTGCAGCGGCGGCAGGCGCCCTGCAGCGAGACAAACTGATCGAGTATCGACGCGGACACATCCACATCTTGAACCGCAAGGGACTGGAAGCGTTGGCTTGCGACTGCTACGCGACGGTGAAGGAACTTCATGAGGGTTTATACCTGTAGGCAGCGGCTGATGAGGATCGAAGAAGATGCCATTGTCTCTCCACTTCCTTGATCCCAAAAAGCGCTCGCACCCGCCTCTTGGGCAACTTTTGAAGGCCCAAACATTGTGTCGTGAGGTTGTGCTTTACGCTTCACGGCATCTGACGTTTGATCCCGAATGAAGAGACGTTCAACTGCTCTCAACGCAAGAGGTTGAGGAGCGGGAAAGATCACCCGCAGTGCAGGGTGGTGGAAGGTACCGTCCATCCGCCAGTTCTTCCCGACTTCCCTTGGCTACAGCGCCCTTGACGACATAAACGCAACAGACGTTCCAGTTGCTGAAGCTGCTCCGCGGGCTTACGTTTACGCGTCGATCCTCATTGCAGGAGTCAGTCGCGACAAATCTCTCAGGTGCAGACCAGTCCCTGGCTATCGGAGATGTCATCACCAACCTACGAGTTTTTCTTGTCGCCTTTTGATAAATCCGCCATACTTGCAGTGTTCATTCGACTGCCGGGGTGCCCTCATGAAGACCATCCATCTCGCTTTGGCGTTGCTGGGCTGCTTCTCTCCGTTTTTGTCTGCCCAGCAGCAAGGCGTACTTGTCGGGATCGTCCGCGCTGCCAACGGCGGCTGGACATTACAGGGTCATACGGAACCTCTCAAAGTAGGACAGCTGATCAACAAAGGCGATGTTCCGTTCATCGCTCGCTCGGACCACGCCCGCCTGGTCATCGGACTGCTCTCGCGCGCTGAACCCTGGGAGCAGAACTGCACCACGCCGACACCCTGCGAGGGACCCTATGCTCTCCTCGCCGAGTCTCAGGGAGACAATTTCTTCGCCTTTCTGAAAAGCTACTGGAACGACACCTCGGGAAGTAAACGTCCGGCGATCTTTGCCGGTGCGCGTGATGCGACCCCCGGCCCGCAGCATGCCGTCCTGGTCATTGGAGGCAACAGCATTGCTTTGGGCCCGGCCCTCGCGCGATTCCCGGCAGGAGCTTACAAACTCAAATTTTCGTCCATAGGGTCCTCCACCGTCGCGCCTGTGCAGATGGATGTTTCGTGGGACGGAAGCTCTACGACCGTTCCCGCAGTACCGCCCGGCTTTTATGCGCTGGACGCTTACTCGACCGATGGGGAACACGTCGGCTCGCACGCCGCCATCCTCGTCATCCGTTCCAGCGACACAATGACAGAAGAACGCTGGCAACAGAGCCTGGCTGGCATCCGGAACGCAGCCGGACCGGATACCCAGTTGGCCGATCAGATGCGACTGGCAACCGTTCTCGCCTTGAAAGATGGAGTGTTGCGTTGAAGAGGCAGTGGCATCGCCTCAAGGCCTTTCTAGTGCGCCAGTTTCGCGGTGGCGGTGGCTCTCAGGCCCCGAAGACCTTGATCCGGACGAGCACCAAGTGGGTCATTATCTTTTGCGTATTCAATGCATGGCTCGTCAACAGCGGCGTCTACGAACCTTATCGTGTCGTCGATATGGATCGGCTGGCCCGTTTTGCTCCGGATCACTCGCGGATCGCCGGTGATCATCCGGCTGCCGTCGTACTCATTCATGACGACGACTTCAAGCAGTATTTCGAGGGCAGACTGCCTCTCTCGCCGGCGCCTCTGCTCAATGTGCTGCGCACCCTGTGTCAGCTTCCCGTGGCAAAAGTGGGCGTCGATGTCTTCTCCGATCGCTGGCCAACCTCCGGCGCGTCAACAAAGATGTCTTTGCAAAAGCTCGATGCAGCGGTCGCAAATCTCGGTAACTGCCCCATCGTCTGGATACGTGCTGCCGACGAGGAATAAAGCGTATCCGCGAAGGACGCGACCAGCTTCATTTTAGGCGGTGTACTCGGCCGCGAGGCTCCGTCGGCGGAAGTCTGCACTGCGCTGCCGGTCTTCGAAGGTGACTTCGATAACGTAATCCGTCAGGACCGTTCGTGGGTACTGGCTGGCGTCGACGCGAATGACAAACGCCCCTACGTCACCATGCCGGAGGCGCTGCGCGCTCATACAAGCTCATGCGGATTTCTCGAGAATGGCGGCAAAAAGCCAGACCCTGTGACCATCGGCTACCGGCGAAATGCTCAGATCATTCGCCTCAGCTTCTCTGATTTCTACTTCGATGGACCGGAGTCGCAGCGGGAGGGCTTCTACGAGAGCAGAAAAGAACTTGCACGGAGCGCCGGAATTGGACGCGACACAATCGTCATCCTGGGAGCTGCCTATTCTGACGCGCGGGACCGCTACAGCACTCCTGTGGGAGAGATGTACGGAACTGAGATTCTTGCAAACGCCGCGATCGGCCAACCTATTGGCGAACTCTCTTTCTGGTCGAGCCTCGCTGTTGATTGCACCGTCTCCTGGGTGCTGATGTGCTTACTCAGCTTTGTCCCATCGTTTACGTTGCGTTCGATCTTGTCTTTCGCGCTCTCCATGGCCTTCGCTTTCTGGTTCGCGTGGATCCTCTACAACAAACTCGGCTTGTTCTCGGGAATCTACACGTCGCTCGCCGGAACGATCATTGCCGTGGCAGCCGATCCACTCCAAGAAAAAATTGTGGAGGATCCTCTTTGGAGAAGATTGCTTCCAGGCGGCTGGCGATCGCTCTGGCGGCGGTGACCTGTAGCCACCAGAACGATTACAGTCCACTCCCCGACGACTTGGCACCGGTCTTCGATTCGCGTAGCGAAAAGTCGACGCTCTCGCCACTGCGGCTGATGACCGGCGTCTGCTGATCCAGGTGCTGATGGTCGGTCTCAACTGCGGCGGAAACCTGCCGCTTCACGTTGGCGTAGATACGGCTGAGCGGCTCATCAGGGTTGTTCCTGATCTCCTGGGTAAGAAAGTAAGTGAAGTAACCATGGTGCAGGCGGTCGCTCTCCCATGACTGCTGATCGCGCTGGCTGGCACCAAGAATAATGCGACCGGTCCCCTGGCTGATCTGCGAGAGTGCCGCGTCGGGAACGCCGCCGTCCAACTCCTCGAGAGCCTTTCGCGATCCAGTCGTCGCCGCACCACTGAAACAGGTATCGATCACCACGACCGTGCGGAGCGCCCGCAGCCGGGTCGCCACGGAGTAAGTTAACTCCACCATCGGCAAGGCGGTCGCATACAGGTGATCCTGTGTGTCTGCCTCGGTGTCGCTCGTCAGGATGTAATTAGCCCCGCGTGTATCAGCTCCACGGGCCGAGCCATGACTGGCGATGTAGATGACGGCCAGGTCGTCGGGCTCGGCATTGCGGGCCAGCCAGTTCAGCGCCTCTTTGATATTCCGAAGGGTGGCGTCGTGGTCAGTGATCAACCGAACGTTCTCCGCAGGAAACCCACCATAGCGTGCATCGATCAGCGTATCCCGAAAGGCAGTGGCATCACTGACCGTATATGGCAAAGCCGGTATCGCGCCCTGAAAATCCCCTACGCCGATCACCAGGGCCCAGTGCGTCCGTACCGGACGCTTGGGGGGCTCAGAGTCTTTCGGCGTGGAGAGAACGAACGGGTTGATCCCGGATTGCAACGCTTCGGACGAAAAGAGCTTCGCCTGGCGCAGCGCGTAGTCCGAAGTCGGCCTGCGACCGAGCTTGCCTTCCACCAGTGAGCGATAGTACCAGGCGTCGCCGGACTCGGCGCACAGCTCTGAGGCTCGCTTCAGGAATTGGTTCGCATCCTCCAGGTCAGGTGCGGGGCTGTCAGAGCGCAAGAGCTCCAGCGCCTGTACCACCAGGTCCTTGGCCGCATAGCAGCTTTCTCCATGGCCGCGCCCAACCGCATTCCGCTGCGTAAATTGCGGAGGCGTCACTAAAAGCGCAGCGGTCGCCAACTTGATGAGCAATCGCATGGCTAACGTTGTGCGCCGTTGCGCTGCTGGACCTTCATCGCGCTGATAATCTGGCCGTTCACACCGGCCTTGCTCAGCGCAATCAAGCCTTGAGGGGACAGATCGAAAGCGGTAGCGGACGCATGCTGAATGGTATCGACGATGTTGCCTTGATCCAGCTTGGCTTTCACCATCTCGACAATATCTCCATTCACGAGCGGCTTCTCGGACGTCTGCGGTGCCGGGACTGGCGGCGTGGCGGCAATGGTGCTGTTTTGCCCGATCTGCTCGTAGTGCTCCAGCGCTAACTTGATCCGCGTCTGTGCCGGAATGAAGTTCTTTTCTTCGGGCCGCGCATCAAGCGCCTTTCCGTAAGCATTGCTGGCCTGCTGAAGATACTTGATGGCCGCCTGCGTATCCTGCGCCTGATAGGCAAGCGCCTCATCGGCAACGCCTATGTTGTATTGCCGGAAAGCATCAACACGCGGGTCCGCGTAAGGCGGAGTTGTTTCGAGCAACTCCAGGTCGCGCGTCCACAGTCCGCCCATGGCGAATTTGTCGGCATTGTTCAGAGCTCCACCGGACGCCAGCGGAATTTCAAGTGTCTGACTGGTCGTGACCAGGTAGCTCGCGATCTGCTTCGTCACTCCTTCCAGAAGGAGTTGCTGTGCGTCGGCCTGTGACATCCCCTTATAGTCCGAGGTGCTGGCCGGAGAACCAGACATTGGTTTGCCAAATATCTTTGAAGCTGACGTCGCATTGATCGTTCGGCTGACGATCTGCGCGACTTCCTGCTTGGCGATGCCGGAACGTTTTATCGTCCGGCTCTTAGAATCATCGATCTCAAACCGAACCGAGAGCGAACCAACCAGCTGTTTGCTCGAGCCGGTCGAATCGTTCACGGTAATATACTTTGGATCCTGCCACTGCAGCACTTCGCAGTTGATGAGGAAATCCGGGTTCTTCACTCCAACTTTCAACGTGGAATCGTCATTCGTAAACTCACTCAGAATGCGAGCATCGAGCATCTGCTGAAGCTGGCCGTTTGGACTTGCCATCTGCAGGGTGACACTCTTGCCAGCGGCATTGAAGACTGAGGGGAACTTACTAACGAGCGTGACCTTTTTTGGCATCAGCAAGCTGAAGGAAGGACTGTTGCCAAGGCCAAATTGCGCGGAGACCGGCTTTATGGCGCAAAAAGAAGCGAAAAGCCCGAGCGCGACAGGCGCTACAAGACGACCAGATACCATAGGGCACCTTCAACCTGCAGCGCAGGCACAAAAATTTGCTCACGATGACTACTTGCAGCAAAACCGTTCTATAGCATCGTTCGAGACTCTGATGGCTTCTCGGAGAGACTAAACCACGAGCCCGGTCAGTGCAAGAAATTTCACCAGCTCAACTACGCGAAGCCGCCGAGCGTTATGACATCGTCACTTCGCTTCTATCGCTTGAAGGAAAGGTCTGCCTCTACCCGTTGGTACCCGTTCCTGCTGGAGGTCGCACCGTCCGTCCTGAAGTGCAGGCGTGTGACACCCTTACCAACGGCCTCCGCGGTCACACCCCGGAGCACGGTCACCGGCCACGAACTCTCGCATTCAAAGCTCGCGTGCTCCTTATCAGCTACATCGGCGGTGATGCGCAGCGTATCGCCTTCGAAGTGAGCATCCACCAGGTGAAGAGCGGTGCTGGTCTCGCCAAGGAGAGGAAGCTTCGCAGGCACTCTTAGCGAAACGCCGCCAGTTACCAGGAGCCGCAACTCGCTTGTTCCATGTGGCACATGCGCCGACAGCTTCGCCGAGGTTTCCCCAGGCTGACGATCAATTTGCACACTCAGAGATCGCTCGTTGAACATCGCGCGCTGAGTGCTCGCCCCAAGTGCGAGTTCCGGGTTGAAATCCAGCTCAAATGCTGGCCCTGAGTTATCGATCTTCAGGCTCACTTCGGATGCGCTCTGCTGCATGGTGAAAGACACTTTGCTGCTACCGATCGCCACGTTCGATAGCGTAACGTCGTGCCAATCCGTTGGAAGACGAGGCGCAAAGACGATCCTTCTGGCGAGCGCATTCACTTGCAACCCAAGAAGACCATGCAAGGTCGCGTTGATGAAGCCGGCGGAAGACCACGTCTGCTCCGGGACCGACTCCTCCTGCGCGTGATAGATGTCTCCAGCTAGAAGTTCATGCACATGGCCGAGGGAATCCAGCGAGAACCAGGGCAGCAGCGCCCGCCACATAGCGAGAGCCTGGAGCGGCCGATCATCCTCCCAGAAGGCTGTCGCCAACTCGGACGTCCCAAGCGCGGACACGCTTCCCTTGCCGTAAGAACCCGGATCGAACCCCTTCGACTCGCTCCCAATCCCGCGTGCGCCCCAGTCCGTCTGGAACGCTGCTCCGGCTAATTGCTCCAGCAAGGAACTTTCTTGCTCGGGCGAAAACAGGTGCAGAGAAAGTGCAAGAGCCGGAGAACTACGACGTTCTTCCATCGCGCGTCCGGACGCCGTATAGCCCTGGATCCAGAACCTGCTTGCCGCATCCCAATAGCGGGCCTGGATTGCTGCTCGTGCTTGCTGGTTGGAAGTCTCTGCTTCATGAGCCAGATCCGGATGCTCCGTCACCTCTGCCATCTTCCTAAAGTCATCCGTGGCCGCAACCCAGCTGGCGGAAAGACCCAGGTCCTCGGACATGCGGTCCTGTTCGTCGCCGCCTTCTTTACCGAGAGGGATGCGCGGCAGATTCATCGCTCCTACAAGCGAAGCGCAATACCGGTACGCCAGCTCAAATTGCGGCCAATGTTGACGAAGGAAGGCCACATCTCCGGTAGCCTGCACATACCGCCAAACTGTCCCAAGAAATTGGGAGGTGACATCGACGTGCACATACATGTACGGATACTTGCCAGCCCAATCGAGAAAGCCCGCGCTCTGCGAGAGTTCATGCCAGATCATGCCAGTCTTTTTATCCTGGTAGCGCAAAATGAATCCAAGTTCGTCCCTTGCCTGCTCGCGATGACCATCGCTTACTGCCGCATCGGCTGCGATGGAGCCATCACCTCCGAAGAACCAGTCATACTGCGGCCGGCGAGCACCCCGCGACGGTCCGTAACCTGCAACATAGCCACAACCAAGATCGCGATTGCAGACCCACGCCTGGTCAATGGCGAGCTCTGACCAGGCGAACGCTTCGTTCACCTGCGGATCGGGAGTTGTCAGCCTCACCATGCTCTGAGTGACCTCATCAAGATGAGCTTCATATTCCTTGTTCAGCAACTCGTGTTGTTGTGCAAGCTTGTGCAAAGCGGCAAGCGGGTCAGCAGCATCCGGAGTATCAAACGCGATCAGTACACTTGCGGAGCCATCGCTGCCAGGTTGGAGCGTAAAGCCGAGACCCGCATCGCTCAGACCTCCAGAGGTTCGATTTGTTGCATCGTCATGTGCCTCCATCTCCGGCGAGCCGATCACGGCGCTGTACTTATCCTGCGCGTCCGACAGCACGAATGCCTTCACTGCCTGGTTCCAACTGATCTGCTGACCACCGACCGCGGCAGGCCACATCAGATTCATGACCGGATTGACGTGAACCGAGATCTCGACAGCTCTCCGGCTCTTCACGGTATACGTCACAATGGCTGCGGCATCGTCCAGCGGCACAAAGATTCGTTCATGAACTACAAAGTCGGGTCCGACATAGACGCGCGTCACGTCGTCCGACCCATACTCCACGCGGCGCAAAACGCTTGCGCCATCGACCGCGGTCGTCGTTCCGGCGAGCAGAAAAGAGATGCGGTAATTGCTGAGAATCTGGAACGGATAAGCCCACATCTCGAGACCCTGCGTGGCGTAGCCATCCACGATGGCTCTCCGTCCATGTGCAGCGATAAAGCGTTGTGGCCCTATGGCTTCGGTCGACTGCACCCAAGAGCCTGCCCCGGTTCGTTGCTGTGCGATCGCCGTAGCAACGCATCCTGATAGCAGCGCCACAAACAATTTACGGAAAGCAACGTGAAGCGTATTGCCTTTGCTGAATGACACTCGAATCCCTTCATGCACAGGCTGGTCCTACCACGAGAACGTTACCGTCTTGGTGCTGTATCCCACGCCTGCCGGAAAAGCTACCGACACGGAACGCACGCCGCGCTCTGCCGGCCCGAGCTCAGCGCCATTGGCCCGGACCGTCAGTCCAGGGGCGTTCTCGCGCATTATCATTTGATAGGTCATACCCCCGACTCCCTGCATGGTCAGTGTCTCCGAGCGAGCGGTCGCTTCTTGAAGCAACACCTTCAGCTGTCGCGTCTCAGCACCCACCAGGGCAACTTCATGCACCGTCGAAACCTCCACGCTCGGCAAAGGAATTCTAAGACTTCCGTTCTCATTCCGAACGCCCTGCATCTTTGACTCCAGCCTTAAGCCAGCCGGCCCGCCGATTGCCTTCACCACCAGGTCTGGTCCCTCTCGCGTAAGTGTCAGATCCAGGCGCTCGCTGCCAAATGGGATCGAGTCAAGCCTCGCGTTCTGCCAATCAGCGGGCAAGCTCGGGTTGACGCTCAACGTGCCTTGCGCTTGATCCCATTGCAACCCGAACATCCCGCGGAGCACGGGAGAGATGATCATGGCCGAAGACCACAGTTGATGAGCTGTGCTCCTGCCAAGCGGCTGATTGAATTGTCCCGAGAGCAACTCAGTTACGTTGCCCAGGTCCTGCTCCCAGGTCATGTCGACGTTCTGCATCAGGTGCTCGTACCCAGAGAGACCATGCTGGGTTCGATACTCTGCGACCGATACCCACCCCGTATACAACGGCCACACACTACCCTGGTGGTAGCTGATCGGATCGTAGAAGCTGGTCCGGTCACTTACCGGACGCGTTCCCCAATCCGTCGAAAACTCCGCAGATCCCCACTGTGAGAGCATCGACTGCGGATGCGCCAGTTCGGTAATGCCGTTCCACCAGGCCACCGAGGGGAAAATTGTTGAAGTTCTATCTGCCGTGCCGCTGTTCCAGCTGAACGCATAAAGTTTCGAATTCGCTTCGTAGTACTCACGTTCGATCGTGCTATGGATTTTGGCCGCTCTCGCTTGTGCCTGTGCGGCTAAGTCGGCATGGCCGGACGCGGTGGCGAGATGGGCAAAGGCCACGCTTCCCTCTTCATCAAGCAGCGCCATATAGATCTCCTGCTTCGGCATCGAAGGAACCCACGATTCGACCCAGCCTGATCCCTCCGAGTTGTCGTATATCCCATCCTTGTCGGCGTCATGGCTCGTCTCGAAGCGCCAGGCACGTTCGAGGTTTTCCCAATGCGCCGTGATAAAGGATCGATCCCCAGTCACCTGCAGATAGTCATCCATCGCCATGGGAAGAAGCGCGGTCGCGTCAGCCGACGCATACTCGTAGGGCAGGCTCTTCCAATCCACCAGGGATGCTGTCTGTGACCACTCGTGCGGTATCTTTCCCTCGGCGCTCTGCCGCTTCAGCAGAAAGTCTATCTCCTGGCGTGTCGTTTCGTACCCACCGGTGCCGTCTAAAGCAAAGATGGTCCATAACGCATCCCGCCCGAAGAACCAGCCAAAGCCCGGACGAACTGAGTCGCCCGAACCAACAAATCCCGCGGTGAGAGCCTCCTCGCTCTGATCCGGGGTAGTCACTACGCGTAGCTGATCGATTGAAACCTCGGCCCATGAAAACGCTTCGTTCAGCCGCTTGTCTGGTGTCTCGAGATGCATCCGGGTTTTTACAAGGTTGCTGTAGTAGTCTTCATTCTTCGTGTAGATTGACGGACTGCCTGCATCCAACTCGGCTAAACGCTGGCCCAGAACCTGCTTGCTGGAGGTCGCTTTCGAAGTGCTGGTCACCGCGAGCAGCGGATACACCTTGCCCGCATCTTTCGCAGGATCGAACCGCAACACAAACTGCAGCGGGTAGCTTGCGGCCCGTTCCTGGTACGGCTCCATGATGCCGGGTTCAGCGGTCGGCATGGCGAGCCCCGCGGCCTCATCGGGCGAGTTCAGATGAAGCATATAGAAACCGCTGGTCGGCTTCATCTTCACCCACTCGGGCGAAGGCATGTCATCCGACAGTGCCGGCCACATCTTCTTCATCTCTGGGGTGAAGCTGAACGTCAGCGTCATTGGCCGAACACTTTCAATCTTGAAGAACACCATTGCCCCGCCGTAGTCTGCAACCTCCTTCGGCGCGATAAGAACTTCCTTCACGGTGAAGTTCGCGTGCGAGAAGGTGATGATCGTCGCTTCGGGACGAACCTCGATCGACGCCGCATGATCGTTCACCTGGATCGGCACAGCATAGTTGTCCATGACCGCTGAGATCCGCAGATTGCTAAGTACCTTATAGGGAAAGAGCCACAGTTCGAAAGAGCCGTCCTGGTTGCCGAGCAGGGCGCCGTGAGGGCCAACTACGGAGAATGGTCGGGTGCAAACCGCATTCTGTCGAATAAAAACGCTCTCGCTTGATGCACTCACTGGAGGCATCGAAGGCACCGGCAACTCCTGCATGGGACTTTGCGCGGACACAGCAAACCCTGCCGCTAAGCCAATCGAAGCGAAGGCTATCATCATCGCTCTGATGACCAGCAGGACATAATGACTCGTTGTGACCCGCCGGAAGGCACGGCGCGGAAGCATCATAGGGATTGTCTCGGTCTATAGTCTAGCTTCAACAAATCGACAGCATCCTCAGCGTAGAGCACAGCGAGAAACGACCAGCTCTCGAAGAAGGTATGACTCCGAGCCCAGTGCTCGGAGTCATACCTCAGTCTCCCTAGAAGGAGAAGCGTGCGGCAAACTGCAAACGACGCATGGAACTTCCATCCTGGCTGGCTACCGTGCTGGTGATTGTTCCAGCCTGTTGAACACCAATACTATTCACGGCCGTGCAGTCAAAACAGCTATCCGGCTCGCCCAGGTTTACATGGTTGAACAGGTTGAAGGATTGCGCGATGAACTGCAGCTTATAGTTGTCGTGGAAGGTGAAGCTCTTCGACAGAGATGCATCGACGTTATCGAATCCCGGTCCCCAGAGTGCATCGCGCCCGGTGTTGCCAAAGGTGTCGAAGCCGGGCCGTGAGAACACGCCATAGGTGTTATTGGCTGTCCCGGGGGTCGTCAGCACATAGGGCGAAGGCTTGAAGTAAGGAACGTACCCGCCAGCCACATTGAACCCGCCCTTGTGGGTCCTTAGCGCACCCGAACGATTCAGGAAACAGGCATTGTCATCGCTGGCAATGTCGTTATCGCTGGAGCAATCCTGGTAATTCGTCGTGAAAGGCAGCCCGCCATCAAGCGACCAGGTGGCATTCACCTGGAAACCTCCGATGGCCTGATTGATGAAACGATTGGACGCAAGCGCCTTGCCTTTGCCGAAGGGCAGGTCATAGGTTCCAGCGAACACAAAGGCATTGCGCCGATTGTAGTAGCTGTTACCACGCCCGATCCTTGGATCAATCGCAAACTGATAAGACTCGTGATCGATAGCGTGAGACCAGGTGTAGTGGCTTAGGAACTGGAACCCGCTCTTGTAGCGCTTCTCGACGACCACCTGCAGAGCGTTATAGCTCTCGGTCGCTTCGTTGTAGTTATAGCTGACGCTCTGTGTCCACTGGTGCGGCACACCGTAATTCACTCCTAGCTCCGATTGCGCGTAGCCGTTCCCGTAAGGAGCGCGGTCAAGCGAAGTGTACCCCACTCCCGTAGCCGGATTGATCTGGTCAAAGCCCTTGTAGGTGATCTCGTTCGCATTGAATTGATTGGAAGAGTCGAACATGTTGTGGTACGCCTCGCTCCCGATGTAGCCAATCTGTAAGGACAAGCTACTCGTCAACTGGCGCTGCATCATCAGGTTCCAGGAGCCTACTGTCGGCAGGCGCATCTTTTGCGGACGCACCGTCTGTGACACACCGTCCGGAATCACATACTCTCCACTCGTTGGAATCGCTGGAAAATTGTAGACGGGAGGACCTGCCTGAGTTGTACCTTCTGGCGTCGTCAGATTGAACACAGCGGCCGCATTCGACGCAGGAGTCAAGCTCTGCTCCACCTGCAGCGGATAAGATCCTGTAAGCACGTCGCCAAAGGTGTTGCCCGACCAGCCCTGTCCATAGACGGTGCCGTAGCCGGCGCGGATGACCGTCCTCTCATCAAGCTGGTATGCAATGCCGAGACGTGGCGCAAACAGCTTGAAGTTGTTCTGCACGTTGAGGTGGTTGTTATAGTCGCCGTATCCAGCAATTCCCAGAATGCCAGTTTGAATGTTGAGCAAACCGCCGCCGCCCTTGGTCGTAACCGACTCCGGCGTATAAAGCTCCCAACGCAGGCCATAGTTCACCGACAGCTTTGGTGTCGCACGCCACTGGTCCTGCGCATAAGTGAAGAAGCGGGTCTGTCTCGACTGACCATTGGTGCTCTGCGTCACGGTACGCGAGAAAGAGGTGGTGTCCCCCAGCAGGAACGTAGCATAGCCTACGCCAGGCGACTGATCCGTAGCCGGTCCTCCAGACGTGCGCGATGCTGCGAAGTTGTAATCTCCTGACCGCAGTACGTTACCGCTTCCGCTCAAGGAAGTCGAATCATCTTTGCCGTAGCGGTAATCCACACCGAACTTGATATTGTGGTTGCCGATCGAATGCGACCAGTTGTTGACGACCTGATACTGCGCCTCCTGTTGCAGGCTGGGGTTCGCCGAGGTCCCATACTCAATGGAACTGCTATTGTTCTGTCCGTTGCTGGGTACGCTGATGTTGAATTGCGGTAATCCACCGTTCAGGCTTAGGTCCCCGCTGTTTGCATTGGGAATACCCAGCGCGTTTCCTTCCGCCACGTCGTAGTTCGGTCCTTCAATGTTGTTGTGAATACGGTAGTAGGCCAGGCGGAAGTCCGTAAGCCACTTAGGGCTGAGCACGTAATCGCCGCCTGAGGCCACGCTCTGATCGCGGAATGAATCTGTTCCCGCAAAGGAACCTGATCCATAGCCGAGGCCTCCCGCAGCGCCGAAGTACGGGGACCCTGACAACGCTCCACCAAAGTAGGTATAACGGCCGAATAGGTGCAGCTTGTCCCCACGCTGTTCGTCGACACGAACATCGAACTGGTTCGTGTTGAAGATGCCGAAGCCCTGTGCAGCAAAGTTGTTGATCACCTGCCCGACAGCACCCGTGTTGGGTGCAGGGAGCAGCTTGAAGAAGTTGACGGCGGCTGTTGACAGATTGGCAGCCGGAATCATGTTATTAGCATAGGGAGTACGGCCAGCGTTACTGGCATCCGTTAAAGACAGAGGTTGATAGATCTGCCCCACAGAATTCAGATAATCACTCAGGTTACAGATCGCACCCGAGGTGCAAGTCGTCTCCGCCAACGCGGTCGGCACTGTTGTGAGTAAGGACGAGCCGGTCTTCTCACGCAAACCTTGATAGTCGCCGAAGAAGAACAGCTTGTTCTTCAGCACCGGGCCACCCACCGAACCACCGAACTGGTTATGCAGCGTGGGCGGGAGAAAGTCATTGGGGGGCGCGTCGGCAAACGGGTCGCGAGCCTGTTGAGCATTCGAACGGCGATATTCAAACGCAGTGCCGTGGAACGCATTGCTCCCCGACTTCGTCTGCGCCGTCACCAGGCCGGCGACTGCCTTGCCGAACTCCGCATCGTAGTTCTGCGATGTTACCTTCATCTCCGAGATCGAATCCAGATTCGGATTGATGATTGCAACTCCAATAATCGGATCTTGATTGTCGGTGCCATCCAGCTCATACCCGGTCGCAAATGGCAATTGACCGTTGACTTCAATCTGCTGGCTCTGCTGTGGATTGCCGCTGCCCTCGCCGACGCTCCACCCGATATAAGTCGTTCCCGGTGTCAGCAGCTCGAATTCCGTAAAGTTCCGATTGAAGTTCGGCAGATTCTCCACTGCTCTCGCGTTCAATACCGTGCTCACGTCCGCGCGGTCCGTCTGTAGCAGGGGTGCTCCCCCGGTAACCTCTACCGTGTTCTGTACGCTACCGATCGCAAGGTGGACATCCACCTGCGGCGCCGTGTCAGCGTAGACGACAACGTTATCCACGACAAACTTCTGAAAGCCTTGCGCCTCACCCTGCACGCGGTAGGTGTCGGGGATCAGGTGCTGCACACGATACAGACCGCTCTCATTAGTCTTCACGTTGAAGGACGTACCCTTGGACACATCCGTTACCGTCACTGTCGCGTTCGGTATCGCGGCTCCCGTGCTGTCCGTAGCAGTGCCAAAGATCGAACCGTATACTGCCTGTGCTCCGGCCGGCACGCTCCCGAGCAACACCCCGAATGCGATGGCCGACGCCGCTGGCAATGCCGCGAAAATGCGACACTCTGCGTCGCTTCCCATTTTGTTCAAGAACTTCTCCCTCATGCTGCCTCCAAGTGTTTCCTGCGTACCTGTCCCTTTTGCAAGCGGTTGATCCAAGCGATCAAGAAGGCTGACTAGGCCTTCCTGTTTTCTTCCAATCCTTGATCTCTTCCCGTGTGAATAGCTGATCGTGCAAATCAGCAGATAGTCACGTAGAAGATAATCCTGCACAGCGTTCGGAACCAATCTCGGTCTAACATTGAAATCGCGCAATGATTGCCGTTACGAGCAGCACTCCGTAACGTTTTTCACGGTGATTTGACAGGTCAAAATTGCAGATGCTACGGTGACACCGATATGCCGACCCCGCAGGCAACCTCACGATTACAGGACCACTTACATCATGATCCAAGATGGCGGGTCGTTGAGCGCGCAGCGGCAAGCCCGTATCTGAGGTCGTCGGCTCGACTACGCGAGTTCCTCTTTTACATAGCAGAGTGTGCCCTGCGCGATGCGCCCGATGAAGCTACCGAACAGCAGATCGGCATCCACGTCTTCGGACGCATGCCAGGCTACAACTCCAGTGAAGACAGCATCGTCCGCACTCACGCCAGGCTGCTGCGGCAGAAATTGGGCTCCTACTTCGAGCATGAAGGTGCCGAGGAAGAGATGCTGGTTGAGATCCCTAAAGGCCACTATCTCCCGCTTTTTACGAATCGCGTTTCCTCTGTAATCCGCGAGGAACCTGTTCTTGAGCCGATCGCCCCGGCGTTCCTACCGCAACTGGAGGCTCCCTCTTCGCAGGTCCTTACTCCACCTCCAAGGCATCGCCCGTCAAAGGTCTGGTTTGTCGTGCCGCTTATCGTGCTTTTGACGGTCGGCCTGGCATTCTTTGCCCGGCCATCACGTCAGGCTCAAGCTGATTCGTCTTCTCTCGAGACCTTCTGGCGCCCCTTCTTTAATGACGATCCACCCTTCGTTATCTATAGCAATGCGGTCTTCACCGGAGACTCCGTCAGCGGGCTACGATACGCCAGCCATCAGGCGCCCGGCCGCGACGACAGCAAGGCACAGGAGTATGTTGATACCTACACCGGCATCGGCGAACTCGCCTCGGTATACGACCTCACGCGTCTCTTCGACGGCCATCACGCCAATTTCACCCTGAAGCGCAGTCAACTCGTAGCCTGGGACGAAGCGCGAAATAACAACCTGATCTTTCTCGGTGCCAGTGTTGAAAATCCCTCGGTCAGTGTTCTGCAGCCGACCACCGATTTCACCAGTGAAGCGCAGCCCGGATTCGCTGGAATCGTCAATCGACATCCCCGACCGGGCGAGCCCGCCATCTACTCCCGCCCGGAGCATCCGCTGACCACGGACTACGCCATCGTCGCCTTGCTACCGGGCGTTCAACCAGGCAAACGCGTCCTGCTCTTCAGCGGTCTCACCACCTTCGGAACGCAAGCCGCGGTGGAATATCTCTGTCGTCCTGACTCGGTCGACGAACTACTCCGGCAGATCACGGGACCCAAGGGAGAGATTCGCCCCTTTGAAGCGGTACTCGAAACCACGATCGGCGGCGGCGTCGCGCTTCAGACCCACTTGGTCACCCTGCGCGTTCACTGAACACTGGCCCTATTTCACCGGCTGAAGCTGCAACTGATTCGCAGAGTGAATCTGGTTCGTCATGTCTGTCTCGCGCTTCGCTTCCCCTTCCTGGCCGGCGGTACGGTACGCCTGTGCAAGCAGCGAGTGCGGAATGTAATTGCCGGGATCCATCTTCTCCGCATGTTTCAGATAAAGGATCGCTGTCTGTGTATCCTTGCTCCGCAGCAACACCTTGCCCATCAGAATGAACGAACCGCTATTCGAAGTATCAAGCGAGATGGCCTTGGTCAACGCTTTCTGCGACTCCTCCACCTTGTTCGCGCGCAGGTAAGCGTCGCCCAGGCGGTCGTACACCGGGGCGTACCCTGGATTGATCGCGCGCTCCGCTTCAAACTCCGTCAACGCCGTTGGCACGTCGGATTTGTACAACGCCACCTCACCCACCATGAAGTGGGCTAAAGGCAGGTTGGGCGTGACCTTGAGCGCTTTCTTCGCTTGCTCCGCCGCGAGTTCAGGCAGGTTTGCCTGCATCAGCATCGACCCAAAAAGCAGGTAGGCTCCGGCTGACTCGGGATTAACGTCATACTGCGTTGCAAACGCCTTTCGCGCCTCGTCGTAGCGGCGCGAGTTCAGGTAGCAAAGTCCCAGCACATGATTCGCATCAGCATCCGCGTTCGGCATCCAGTGTCTTACCTTTTCCAGGTAAGGAATGGCCGCAGCAGGCTGACCCAGCCGGTAAAGCACAAAACCTTCCATCTGCACGGATTCAAGATCGCCTGGGTCTTCACCTGCAGCTTCAGCAAACGCAGTCTTCGCCGGCACAAGCTTCCCTGTCCGGTAGTATGCCAGGCCTAGCTCATGCTGCACGCCCTTGATCGGTGGCTGAGCCGCTGAGAGCTTCTCCAGGATGACCAATGCCTCGGCTACCTTGTCTCGCTCCAGCAAGTCATGGGCCCGCGTCAGGTCGTCCGCTGGTGCGCTCGATGCAGAGTCGGCACCCTTGGAGGGTGCGGGGACCTGTGCCCCCAGTCCACTCATCCACCCGAATAGGAGCGCAAGCGCGCAGAAGATACGCATAACGCGGTCAAGAATACTACGGACCGCATAAGCTTGAGAAATCAGCGGCAAGTTGGATCAAGGTGCTAGACTCGTCTCCTGATGAGGTCCCTGGTAACAATCTTTGCGTTGCTGCTGGCTGCCACACAAGCCCTCTTCGCACAACTCCCCAAGGCCGAACCATCCCACCACACTCCTTACCCTCCGGCAAAAACGTACGCCGCGCCAGCCTGGTTTTTGGATGTCGCTCCCAAGGCGGGACTCACCATGCAGAACGTCAACGGCGACACGGCTACCAAGAAATACATCATCGAGACCACCGGGTCTGGCGCTGCCGTCTTCGACTACGACAACGATGGATGGCCCGACATCCTCCTCTTGAACGGCAGCACGCTTCCCGGCGAGCCGGAGCCTGCCGCACCACCTACCAGCCATCTTTACCACAACAACCACGACGGTACGTTTACCGACGTGACTGCATCCTCCGGTCTCGACCTTCCCGGCTGGGCGCAAGGCGTCTGCGTCGGCGACTACGACAACGACGGCCTGGATGATCTCTACATCACCTACTACGGTAAGAATCGGCTCTATCACAACGATGGCCGCGGCCACTTCACCGACGTTGCCGAACCGGCCAGCGTAGCCGGCGACGGTAGGAAGTGGGGCACAGGTTGCGCCTTTGTCGACTACGATCGCGATGGCAAGCTCGACCTTGTCGTCGCCAACTACGTTCAGTTCGACATGAAGACCAACCCGAAACCAGGCGAAGGCCTCATGTGCGTCTGGAAGGGTGTGCCCGTCATGTGCGGGCCCCGCGGTCTGCCCTACACCACCAATCTCCTATACCGCAACGTTGGCGGCGGCCGCTTCGCTGACGTGACCAGCACAAGCGGCATTACTCGGACGGGAGGCCACTATTGTTTCAGCGTCTCCACCCTCGACTACAACCGCGACGGCTGGCCCGATCTCTACCTGGCCTGCGATAGCACGCCCAGCATCCTCTACCGCAACAACAAGGATGGCACCTTCACCGACGTCGCTCCCGACGCAGCCGTCGCCTATAGCGAAGATGGAGCGGAGCAAGCTGGCATGGGCTCGGCCATCGGCGACTATGACAACGACGGCTGGCCGGACATCTTCAAGACCAACTTCTCAGACGACACATCGTCACTCTATCGCAACAACCACGACGGCACCTTCACCTCGACCATCTTCGATGCCGGCCTCAGTCTCAACACGCATTACCTCGGCTGGGGAGCTTTATTCCTCGACGTCGATAATGACGGTTGGCCTGATCTCCTCGCGGCCAACGGGCACGTCTACCCGGAGGTCGATACCGCCCATCTCGGAGCGACCTACCGCGAGCCCAGGGTGCTCTACTGGAATCTAGGTAACGGGAAGTTCAAAGACATCAGCAGCAACTCAGGCCCCGGAATCACGACGCCCATGTCGAGTCGAGGTCTCGCCGCGGGCGATCTGTGGAACGACGGCAGGCTCTCTGCCGTCGTCAACGACATCGACGACAAGCCCATGCTGCTCGTAAACCTCGCCGCAAACAGCAACCACTGGCTCGGACTCACGCTGCGAGGCACCAGGTCGAACCGCGACGGGATCGGAGCGCGCGTTACCGTCTCCGGCGGCAGCCGCAGTTGGACACAGGAAGTACGCAGCGGCTCCAGCTATCTCTCGAGCAGCGACCTGCGTCTGCACTTCGGCCTCGGATCTATAGCTTCAGTACAGGCCATCGAAGTCTCGTGGCCAAGTGGTCTTCAGGAGCGCTTCGCCGGCGGTGCTCCGGATCGCTTCCTCTCGCTGGTCGAAGGCACCGGCACCGCCATCCCGTAAACGGCTCCCGTTCACTCCCCTTGACGTTCGACCGGAAAATGGAATACTCTCCAGTCGAATGACTACCCAAGCCGATAAGGAAGCCCTCAACCTGCTCCAGGGCACACTCGATCTCCTCATCCTGCAAACGCTCGCCGCCGGGCGCGCCCATGGACACGCTATCGCGCATTCCATCGAGCGCCGCTCAGACGACGTGCTGCAGGTGGGCCACGGCTCGCTCTACCCGGCGTTGCAGCGTCTGGTGAAGCTTGGCCTCATCACAGCCGAAGACGGCACCTCCGAAAACAACCGCAAGGCTCGCTTCTATCGCCTCACGCCCAAGGGCCGGCGGCAGCTTTACACGGAAACAACTCGCTGGGAGCGCTTGTCGGCAGCCATGGCACGCATCCTCGCACCGGCCGCAGAAGAGAACTGATCACACGCGAAAGGTCTCGATCATGTTTGGTTGGCAGCGCCGCAGACAGCAACTGCTCAGAGAATTCGAAGCTCACATCGAGCTTGAAATCGACGACAACATCGCCCGCGGCATGACCCCGGACGACGCTCGTCACGCGGCACGCAAAAAGTTTGGCAATGCCCTTCTCGCCGCCGAAGACGTCCGCACCCTCTGGGGTGGCCTGTGGCTGGAACGTATTCTGCAGGACGTTCGCTACGCGGCCCGCAGTCTGTCTTCCGTTCCGGCATACACCGTCACCCTGATCGGGACGCTGGCGCTGGGACTGGGCTGTGTCGCTACCATGCTCGCTATTGTGGACTCCGTCTTGCTACGGCCAATCAACCTCTCCCACCCGGAACAGCTCATGCGCATCTGGGGCGAAGGCACGCCCGAAGGCTTTCACGCCTCCGGCTTTGCCCTGAGTTACCCGGCGATCGAAGAGCTGGCGCGCTCGAACAAATCGTTCAGTGGCATCGCGTCCTACAACGTTATGGTGCGGCCAGTCACCGCGCAGGACGGCACCCGTGTCACGCCGATCGTCGACTCTTCCCTGAACCTCTTCCAGGTGGTCGGTCTGCGCGCACAGCTCGGCCGTTTCTTCACACCCTCAGACCGCGGAGCCGCCGTGGCACTGGTCAGCGATGGCTTCTGGCGCGAACGTCTTCATGCCGATCCGCATGCCTTGGGGGCTTCCATACAGCTCTTCGGCAAGCCTCGCACCGTCATTGGCGTTCTGCCTGCGGGCATGCAGTTCCCGCAAGGAAATGGCGGAGACTTCGTCTTCGTTCCCCAGGATAGGAATGCAAAAGGCGAAGACGAGTTCGGCCTGGATGCCGCCGATACCATCGCGCGCCTGAAGCCCGGCGTCACCCGGGCGCACGCGCTATCCGAAGCGCAGAGCCTCTATCGAAACATGGCTAGGACTCCGGCCGAACGCGAGCGCCGGCTCGTGCTGGCGTCATACCAAAACACCATCACAGGCGACCTGCAGAAACCACTCTGGACATTACTTGCCGGGGTTGGCGCGTTACTCCTGATTGCCTGCGCCAACGCAGCCAATCTGCAGATTGGACGCGCCGCCAACCGCGTCGGCGAGATCTCGATCCGGTCTGCGCTCGGAGCAAGCTTCGGCCGCATTCTGCAACAGTTGATCACCGAAAGCCTGCTGGTATCATTTACAGCCGCTGCCCTCGCGACCACCATCGCCTTCTGTGCAATTCGCCTGCTGCGGCATGCGTATGGATCCGACTACACGCGTTTCGACGAACTTTCGCTGCATCCCGGCGTGCTGTTGGCGACCATTCTCCTCGCAGCCCTCATGGGCCTGGTGGCCACGGCCGCACCCGCGCTGCGCCTCCGCAAACAGGTCCTGCGGTCGTCCGGCGCGAGGGGCTCTGCCCGGTCGTCCCGCCTTCCAGGCATCCTCGTCTCGCTGCAGATCGCTGTCACCTGCGTCCTGCTCGTCGTCAGCGGTTTACTCACCCGCACCATGCATTCGCTCGCCGAGGTGAACCTGGGCTTCGATCCGCACAACGTCAGCACGCTGGTGATGATGCCGGCGGACCAGTCGCAATCACCGCAGCTCTCGCGCGAGCTCGAGGGACGGCTCCTGAACCGCTTCAACACGCTTCCAGGTATCGAGGGAGTCACAATCCAGAGTTCGGTGCCATTCTCTACCTTTAATGTCGGCCTGGACGGTCGCACCGATGTGGAGGGGCACGCCTATCGTGAGGGCGAATCGGCATCCTACAGCCTCGTCAGTACGAACTTCGTCGGGGTCAGCCGCATTCACCTGCTGAAAGGCCGCGACTTCACTCACGCGGACGAGTCCAGTCCAGCCATCGTCGTGCTTGTCAACCAGGCCTTTCTGCAGACCTTCATCCCGGGCCGCAACCCGCTCGGCACGATCCTGCGCTTCCATCGTAACCCGGGTGAGACCGACGCCGACCAGCCCGTGGCAGGGAGTATGACGATCGTCGGTGTCGTCGAAAACGAGCTGCAGGGCGCTGCCCTTGACAGTCCTTATCAGCCGCTCGTCTATCTCAACTTTGCGCAGTTCCCACAGCAATCCATGCTCAGCCAGATCTTCAATCTTTCAGCACAGTACGCCATCCGGTCTTCCCTGCCGTTGTCCACGCTCGATAGCGAACTGCGCGCTGCCATCAAGCAGGACGCGCCCACGATGGTCGAGATGAGTCTCCGTCCCATGTCCCAAAGTATCGAAGAATCTCTCGGCCAGCGCCGCCTCGCGCTTCGCCTGGTGACCGGCTTCAGCAGCATCGCGCTTATCCTCTCCGCCGCCGGCATCTATGGTGTGCTCGCCTACTCGGTCGCACTGCGGCGCCGTGAGATCGGCATCCGCATGGCACTCGGCTCTTCGCGCTCAGAGACGGCCGCTCTCATCCTCCGGCAGGCCGTGCTCATGGTCTTCCTGGGCCTGGTTCCCGGGCTAGCCGGCGCCTGGGCCTCCGGTCATGCGATCCGCTCGTTCCTGTACGGTGTGCGCTCAATGGACGCTCCCACAGTGATACTGGTAGCTGTTCTTCTGCTCGCCACCACCATCCTTGCGGCCGCCCTGCCCACCTTGCGCGCCGTGCAGGTCAATCCCGCAGAGACCCTGCGCGCAGAGTAAAGATGTAGCACGCGCCCGCGTCTCAGCAAGCACCATCAAGCCCCTGAGACAGAGGTACGCGAACAAGCCACTCAGCCTACTTCACCGCTATGCCGGTGTCGGTCAGCGACGCGGCTCCCTGCTTGAGGCGATAGAAGTGATCCGCCTTCACGCCCACAAACACCTGCGTCTCGCCATGCGGCCACAGGACCTCCATCTTATCCACCTTGGTAGCGGGGCCCAGACCAAAGTGCAGCGCAAGATCATTCTGCGAAAGGTAGCTGCCGCCACTGCGAACTTCACCCAGCTGAACCAGCTTGCCCGTGGTCACCCGCACCCGCGCATTCAACGCAAGCCTGTTCTTCGGCGCACCCTCGAGCCGCACACTGATCCAGTGATTGGCCGGGTCCGGTTTCGATTCGAGGATCATGGGACCACCCACCAGGTTCTCCACCACAACATCCAGCGCGCCCCGATGAAACAAGTCACCCACGGCGAGGCCTCGGCTCACCTGCGGCTCGACCGCCGCCTTACCTGTGTCCCCCCCCACCTCGCGGAAAGTCCCATCATGTTGGTTCAGGTAAACCAGCTTCGGCTCCCGGTAAGTGGTGCCGGCATTCGAGTTGTCCATCTGTGGGTACACATGTCCGTTCACCAGCACGATATCCTGCCACCCCGAATTATTCAGATCGATAAAAGCATCGCCCCAACCCACATAGGGCTCACTTGCTCGCGCAATTCCCGCGGCGTGCGAGACATCCGAAAAGTTGAAGCCGCCATCGTTCCGGAAGAGCGTGGCGTATTCCTCGCTGAAATGCGACACCAGGATGCTCAGAAATCCCTTGTTGAGGTAATCGCCAAGCGCAATACCCATATTCGCCTGCTCCTGGCCTTCCTCGCTCACCGCAACACCGGCTTCAAACGCGACGTCTTGGTAATGCCCCTTGCTGGCTTCGCGATACAGATAATTCGGCTCGCCGTCATTCGCAACAAAGAGGTCCAGCTTGCCGTCATTGCCCAGGACCGACCACACCGCGCCCAGGCCGAAGTAGTGCTTCGGGTCATCGACCCCCACCTGCTTTGAGACTTCGGTAAATGTCCCGTCGCCGTTGTTATGAAAGAGCGAATCGGGTGAACCTTTCAGACCGCGCGGCCCACACTGCACCGCAATGTCGTGATACTGGCACGTCTTCTTCGATCCAAAGGTCGGCAGATCCTTTAAGTCCAGATCAACGTAATGGGGAACGAAAAGGTCTGAATTGCCATCGCCGTCATAATCCCCGAAAGCGAGCCCAGTGGCCCACCCGCTGTCCTTGTCCAGGCCGCTCTGCTTGGTCACATCGGTAAACGTACCATTGCCGTTATTCCGATAGAGAACCACTCCGCCAAAGCAACTCACCGCAAGATCAGGCAGACCATCGTTGTTGTAGTCCCCAACCGCCACACCCATGGCCCAGCAGGGAGAACCCACTCCGGCCTTTTCGGTTACATCCGAAAAGGTTCCATCATGATTGTTATGATAGAGCGCGCCCCGAGCCGTCTTGCCCTCGAGAGACATCGCCACACTGGGAGCGTTCGTAAAATAAATATCCGGCCATCCGTCGCCGTCGTAATCGATCAGCGCGACGCCTCCACTCATCGACTCCACGATGTATCGCGCGTCCGGGCTCGACACATGCTCGAAGTGGATTCCGGTAGAAGATACGACATCCACCAACTGCGGCACCGGTGCACTCTTCTTATCCGGACCTGCGGCCGGCGAGGTCACCGACTGAGCAGACACAAGAGAGCAGACCAAACAAAAAGTCGAGGCACCTCCGATCGTCACGCTGCGCAAAAATCCTCTGATCCGCACACCCATCACTCTTCCGGCTGCCCCAATGAGGTGGCGAGCTCCACACGCTGCACCGATTCACCCTGAACCTTTCTCTTGACGAGCAACAATCTCCTGGGTGCGTGCGCCGCATTGCCTCTCGACAAGGCAAAGGCAAGCTCCGGCCCTCCGCCGCCTGCTGCATTCAAATGAGTCTCGTTCGTCACACCCAGATCATATAGAAAGCTGTCTTCGACAGGCGAATGCTCAGCCTGTCCACCCGCGCCAAGGCGCCCTCGCAAAGCCTTTGCTACCATCCATCCTGTGCCACGCGGACCTAATCCGACTGCAACCAGCGATTCCGAAGTACCGCAGCAGCCATCGCTTCCCGTCGACGCGATCCTCCCCCAACTCCTTGCCTCCCTGCAGCAAACGCCGAATCTTGTGCTTGAAGCACCGCCCGGGGCAGGCAAAACCACTCGCATCCCGCCCGCTGTTCTCGGCTTGTTCTCCGGCGGCGTGATCGTCCTCGAGCCGCGTCGGATTGCAGCACGCATGTCTGCGCGAAGAGTCGCCGCGGAGCTCGGCGAAACTCTGGGTGAGATCGTCGGCTACCAGGTTCGCTTCGAGGATAAGACCAGCTCCCGCACCCGCCTCCGCTTCGTGACCGAAGGCATCCTCACCCGGCGCCTCGTCACCGACCAAACCCTCAACGGCATCGACGCCGTCATCCTTGACGAGTTTCACGAACGCCATCTCGACAGCGACCTCGCCCTCGCGCTGCTCAAGCGTCTACAGCGAATGCGGCCCGCCCTGCGCATCATCGTCATGTCGTCCACGCTCGATGCCGCCCCCATCGCCCGCTTTCTCGGCGACTGCCCCATCTTGCGTTCGGAGGGCCGCCTCTTCCCAGTCACGATCCGGCACACACCCTACTCGCCCGATCCTTTACCGATCCAGATGAAGAAGGCCTTTGCATCGATCGTCCGCCAACAGAACACCGGAAGCATCCTTGCGTTCCTGCCGGGCATCGCGGAGATTCGTCAATCCACGCGCGAATGCGAGCCGGTCGCACGTCAGTCTGGCATGCTCATACTTCCGCTGCACGGCGACCTCGCGCCCGCCGAACAGGATCGAGCCGTCCTTCCCGACGCGCAGCCACGCCTGATCCTCGCCACCAATTTTTATGATAGGTCGTTCACCGTGTTGTTATTTATTTCCGTCATCGACAGCGGTCTCGCACGCATCGCCACCTACTCGCCCTGGACCGGCTTGCCCACCCTCCATCTCGGCCGCATCAGCAAAGCCTCGGCCACGCAGCGTGCCGGGCGCGCCGGACGGCTTGGACCCGGAGAGGTTCTGCGTCTCTACCCCGAAGAAGACTTCCTGCTTCGCCCGGAGCACGATAGCCCCGAGATCCTGCGCAGCGACCTCTCGCAGCTCCTGCTCAGCCTTCGCGCCATGAAGATCCCACACCTCACCGATCTCGAATGGCTCGACACCCCGCCACCAGCGTCCGTCGAGGCAGCCGAATCTTTGCTGGACCAGCTTGGAGCCACCCAAACGATGGCCGAGCGCATGAACCGCTATCCGCTGCCGCCGCGTCTCTCCCGCATGTTGATCGAATCTCTCGACCGCGGAGTCGGCGAAGACGGATGCCGCGTCGCCGCGATGCTTAGCCTCAACGCACGGATTGAACAACACGACCTGCTCGAAGCCCTGGACCAACCCCCAAATCAGCGTGAGTTGCAGCACACCGAGCAATTGCTTCGCATCGCCCGCCCTCCCAGGCAGACCCGTCACGAAGACGAGGCACTGCTCCTCTCCCTGCTCACCGGCTATCCGGATCGTGTGGGCCGCCGCCGCGCCGGCAATCAGGTCATGCTTGCAACCGGCGTCACCGCCGAAGTCGCCGGCGCGCCTGCCGCCTACGAGTTCCTCGTCGCTCTCGAAGCTGAAGATCGCAAAGAGAACCCGCTGCCGCTTATCCGGATCGCCGCCAGGATAGAGCCCGAGTGGCTGCTCGATCTCTTCCCCGAGCGCATCAGGGAAAGCTCGGAAGTTCTCTGGAATCGCAGCAGCGAGCGAGTCGAACAGGTCGATCTCCTGCTCTATGACAAGCTCGTCCTCCACGAATCCAGAGTGCATGCACCAAGCGACAAGGCCGCCGAACTGCTCGCAAGCAAAGCCCTGGAAGCCGGCATCGAGCAGTTTATCGACCAGGAATCGCTGGATACTCTGCTTGCCCGAATCGCCTTCGCGGGCTTCGCTCCTCCGGACAGCTCTCAAGCGCTCAAAGAACTCTGCGTCGGACTCCGAAGCTTCAGAGACCTCAGAGAAGCCGCCCCGGGCTTCTTCCCAGTTCTCGAACAACAATATAATGCCCGTCTGCTCAACGAACTCGCTCCGATTGCCTTTTCTCTCCCCAGCGGACGCAGAACCAAGGTCCAATACGAGCACGGCCGCCCACCCTGGATCTCATCCCGGCTGCAGGATTTCTTCGGGATGACCAGCACACCCACCATCGGCCCGGATCACACTCCGGTCGTCATTCATCTGCTTGCGCCCAATCACCGCGCCGTCCAGACGACGACCGATCTCGCCGGCTTCTGGGAGCGCCTCTATCCCCAGGTGCGCAAGGAGCTGATGCGACGATATCCTCGCCATTCCTGGCCAGATCGGCCATCCCTCTAACGGCAATTCACCACTCCGGCTTCATCGCGAGAAGGACCTCGATGCGGTGTAGCCTGGCTACCATAGGTTGTCGTCCACACGCCTGCAACTGCCCGTGCTGTCTCACCCTAAAGCGGTAGAAGAAAGTTTGTGGCGCCCTCAAGCACTCGTTAGAATGCCTTTATGACGGCCCCCGGTACAAACCACCCGCTGGTCTCGCATCCTGCACCCGACCATCGTACATTTCTGCCCCCGGAATTGCCGGTCCCCGTCCGCCTTGCCAGTCTCGAGAGCACCTTCCACTCCGCACCCATTGGCCTTTGTACGGTCGACCTGAACTTCCGCTACATCATCGTCAACGAACGTTTCGCGCGCATGTACGACAAAGCACCTGCCCACTTCGTCGGACGTACTGTTTGGGAAGCTCTCCCCGGACCGGCCTCGCAGATCGTCGCCCATTACAAACACGCCCTTGAAGCCCAGCAGATCGTCGAACGCGAGATCCTCGTTCAGAAGCCCGGCCTCACCCCAGACCACCCTGTTCGTGAACTCATCTATCTCCGCACCGCCCAGCCTGTGCGCGATCCCTCCGGCACCATCGTCGGCATCTCGGTCGCGCTCTTCGACATCACCGCCCGTCGTGCGGCCGAAAATGCTCTCCGCGAATCCGAAGAGGACCTTCGCTACACCGTGGAACTCACCCCCCACATTCCCTGGACAGCGGACGCCAACGGCGACATGAACTTCCTCAGTTCTCGCTGGTACCAGGTCACCGGCATCCGCCCAACGCCTGCACTCCTCCGCAACTGGATCATGGGACTGCATGCCGACGACCGCAAACCGACTCTCGCCATGTGGAAGAAATCCGTTGTCACCGGCGATACCTTTGATACCGACTACCGTGTCCGCTGTATCGGCGGAGATTGGCGCTGGCATCGAGCACGCGCCTACCCTCGGCGCAACGAACGCGCCGAAATCGTTCTCTGGTACGGCACCGTCGAAGATATACACGACCGTAAACTTGCCGAAGCCGCCCTCCAGGCAAAGACCCAGCGACTCGAAGAGGTCACCGAGATCCTCTCGCATCTCGCCCGCGAAGACCACCTCACCGGTCTCGCCAATCGCCGCACCTTCGACGACATGCTCGAAAAGGAGATCGAGCGTGCCCGCCGGTCCAAACTCCCGCTCGCCCTCATCCTCGCCGACGTCGACCACTTCAAGCGCTTCAACGATACCTATGGCCATCCCGCCGGCGACGATGTGCTCCAAGCCGTCGCGAAAGCCATCGACGGGATCCTGCGGCGCCCAGGTGACATCGCGGCCCGTTTTGGCGGCGAAGAGTTCACCATCATCCTGCCTAATACCTCGGCCGACGGAGCCTTGATCCTTGCCGAACGCGCCCGGCTTGCTGTCAGCTCCCTCGTCTTCAATCATCCGGACGTCGGCTCCCACGGCGTCACGGTCAGCCTCGGCGTCGCCATGCTCCCCATCGGAGAAAACCCCGCCGATAGCAACAAAGCACTTGCCACCGACTTCACAGCTGCCGCAGACAAAGCGCTCTACCGCGCCAAAGCGGCAGGACGCAACTGCATCATTATGGCTTGACGCCAATGCAAAAAGGCCGCTACGGCCCCAGCCGCGACAGCCTCATGCAATGACGAACAACAGACAACTTATACGTAACTAAAAGCTTTCAACCGCAGAAGCTTCATCGTCCTTTACATCGAATACGGTCACCAGCTTCGTGATCACCAGCAGGTCGCGAACCTTGCTCGTCAGGTTCACAAGCTTCAACTCGCCGCCGGCATTCTTCACCGCCGTGTAAGCGGCCACCAGTTCGCCCAGCCCTGAACTGTCGATGTATGTCACATCCTTCAAGTTCACCAGGATCTTCTTCGATCCGGACGCCAGAATCAATAGAACCTCATCCCGCACCGTGCCGCTCTCCTGACCCAGCGTAATGCGCCCGCTCAGATCAAGAATCGTAACTCCATTTACTACACGGGTCGTCGCCTTCATACTCATGCCTTGGTCTCCTTTTCAGTCCTGCACTTCACCATCACGATCTCAGTCCCTGGGGTCAGCTTGCGAAAGTGTACCTCATCCATGATGGCCTTCATCAGGAAAATCCCCGCCCGCTCGTTCGCAGCAGATTCTCCGGCTCGCGGCAGTCCTCCACCTCTTCCATATCGAGTCCTTTACCCTCATCCGCAATCCGGATCGTCAACGCCGTCTCCGTCAGTTCGAACCCCACGTCGACCCGCTTCTCCGCGCTCCACTGATTCCCATGCTTCACGGCGTTTACCGCGGCTTCGCGCGCTACCATCGCGATGTGGCTCGACATATCCTCGTCAAACCCTGCCCGGACGGCGAACTCCTCGGCAGTCGTCTCCACCAGCTCCACGCTCTCCAGCGCCGAGTCAAGCCTCAGCCTTACATGATCCTTCGCTGCCGCAGAGCTGCTCATCGCACTCCCCTCATTCCGGTACAAAATCAGTCCATTACTACAAGTTCCGACGGTCTCGCGTATATAGCCCCTTTCGGCAGTGCCGATGTCTCGCATCACAAGGCTCACTTGCCTGGTCGGTACGGAACCCCAGCACATCGCCTCGTCGCTCCGCACTTCTTTCGCGCATTCTAGCCCGCCAATTGCACCAGTCCAGCGCCGCCCGAATCCCCCTCCACCGTTCGCTTCAACTGCCCGCAGGCCGCATAGATATCCCGGCCGCGCGGCCGCCGTGTGAACGTTGGAATGCCGCCATCCACCAGCATCCGGTGAAACAAGGCCACATCCTCCGGCGTGGGCTGCTTGTAAGCCACTCCTGGCCCCGGATTCCACACAATGAGATTGATCTTCGCCCGCATTCCCTTCAACAGCGCCAGAACCTCGCGTGCGTGCTCCGGCTGATCGTTCACCCCGCCCAGCAGCACGTATTCGAAAAATACATAATCCCGCTTGCTCAGCGGCAGCGTCTTCACCGCATCCAGCAGCGCCGCAATGTTCCACTTACGCGTAATCGGCATCACCTCACCGCGCACCGTATCGTTCGATCCATTCAGGCTGAGCGCCAGGTTCGGCCGGATCTCCTCCGTCGCGAATCTCCGAATCGCAGGCTCAATGCCACTCGTCGACACCGTCATCCGCGACGCAGGAATCCCCATCTCCAACACCAGTAGCCGCACCGCATCCATAAAGGAGTCGTAGTTCAAAAACGGTTCGCCCATCCCCATAAAGACCAGGTTGATCCGATCCTTGCCCACCTGGACATCGTGCCGATCCAGCACCGCGGCCACCTGTCCGGCGATCTCCCCCGCGGTCAGATTTCGCTTCATCCCCAGCTTCGCCGTCAGACAAAACTGGCAATTCACCGCACACCCTACCTGGCTCGAAACGCAAATCGTAGCCCGCTTGTAAGCGACTTCCACTCTGGGTGCCCCAAGTTTCGTTCCTGCGACATGGGTCTCCACGTCCTCCTCGGCAGCCCCATCCCCACCCGGCATCCAGACCGTCTCAACTGTCTCGCCATCCACCAGCCGCACCAGGTACCGTTCCGTCCCGTCCACCGACCTTGCCGTTTGCGCCAACTCCGGCAAGCCCACGCTATACCCTTCAGCAACCAGCCGTGCCCTGGTCTCGACCGGCAGCGTATAAATCTCCTCCACCGAACAAACCCTTTGCTTATAGAGAGCAGTCACCAGCTGCTTCGCCCGAAACGGCCGCTCGCCCAAACCTTCCATCAACGCACGCAACTCCGCCCCCGACATCCCAAACAGCGCGCGTGTGCTCCCTTCAACTCCCATTCCACCAGTCTACGGCACCGGCAAAGTGCCCTCAGCAACAGACTGTGCTCGTCGCCCGCGATCAGGGCGCCCCTGCTGTTGCCGTTGTCTATGAAACAATAAGGACGCAAGGAGTTCCATGTCCGCAACGCCGCTCGCGATTCCACAAACCACGCACCCCACCCGCAACATTCGACGGACGGTCCTCCCCAACGGTCTGCTCGTCCTCACCGAGTCCATGCCGCACATGCGCTCCGTCTCGATGGGGAGCTGGATCAACTCCGGCTCTCGCGACGAACCCGCCGAAGAAAACGGCCTCTCCCACTTTGTCGAGCACATGGTCTTCAAGGGCACCACCACCCGAAGCGCGCAGGATATCGCCCGCGAAGTTGACTCCATCGGGGGCAACCTTGATGCGTTCACCGGTAAGGAATCCGTCTGCTTCAATATTAAGGTTCTCGATGAAAACCTGCAGCCGGCGCTCGACGTCCTCTCGGATCTCGTTCTTCACCCCCAATTCTCGCAGGCCGATCTCGAGCGCGAACAAGGCGTAATCCTCGAAGAGATCAAGATGGACGAAGACAACCCCGACTACCTCGTCCACGAGACATTCACCCAGAACTTCTGGAAGAATCACCCGCTCGGCCGCCCCATTCTCGGCACCGTCAAGACTGTCTCCTCGTTCACCCAGGACACCGTCTTCGAGCATCACCAGCGCCGCTTCACCCCCGAAAACCTCGTGTTCTCTGCAGCCGGACACCTCGACCACGATCACTTCGTGGACGCTGTAGCGCACAAGTTCGGCGGCCTCAAACCCTTTGGCGTTCCCATCGTCGAAACCGAAACCCATCCCACCACCCACCCGCACATCACACTCAAGAAGAAGCGCTCGCTCGAGCAGGTACAGATGTGCCTGGGCGTGGGCCCC
>CAXTNM010000014.1:0-42729 GCA_964245715.1 uncultured Acidobacteriaceae bacterium
GCTTCGACCTGCAGAGAGATAAACGAGGGAGAGTGACCATAGTTGGAAGGAATGATGGATTCGCCGGGCTGTGGGGCGGTGTCGAAGGTGCCAAAGCTGGTTGCGACGACGTTGGCCGGGTTTGAGGCGGCGCTGGCGAAGGATGGACGATCGTTATAGAGGGTGTCGCCGTTGTTATCCTGGCCGGTCGTGATGTTGAATGGCTGACCGCCGCGTGCGGCCAGGAAGGCTCCCATGTGCACGCCCCACTTTACGTCTGCGTCGAGACCGGTAAAGAAGCCGTAGTGCCGGTTGTACTGGCTTCGCCCGTAATCCTGATGGATGTTGTAGCTGTTGGAGGCGAAGGAGGTGAGACCGCCGGTATCGGAGTTGACGTGCTGCAGGAAGAGGTAGCCCCAGTACTGGATTTTCCTGGTGATGTTGATCTCGGGATTGGTGAAGAACAGGTCTCCCTGCGTCTCTCCTCCGGAGGCGAACTCGTAGACGACGCCGCTGTTGGGACCATCAGGCTGGGTTCCATCCGGGAGGAGAGCATTGGCGTTGCGGGAGACCCACTGATGAACGCCGTGGAGGTAGATGTAGTTGGCGGAGACGCTGCCGTATTTGCCAAGAGAGAACTCTGCCGTGGCCCCGGTGTCGAACTCATACTCCGAGCGCAGGTTTGGATTGACGCGGTAGATGGTGGAGGCGCCTGCGGAACCCAGCTTCGCTCCGGTGAGCTCAGCCTGAAGCTGGGCCGCGGAGGTTGCGAAGAAAGTGGGATTCTTTATGGTGAAGGTCTGCTCGACAGAGGGATTGTTCTGCCGTACCGCGGTGGTCAGGGCTGCGATCGGGAAGCGGTCGTAGAAGATGGCGGCGCCGGTGCGCAACACGACACGCGCGGGCTTCTTATCGGTCTGGTGAATGGCCCAGGAGAGACCGAGGTGAGGCGAGGGATCGGCATGGTCGGGGATGGCGGACTGGCTTTCGAAGCGGACGCCGAGATCGAGGTTGACGTTCGGTCGGAGCTTCCATTCGTCCTCGGTCCAGAGAGCGAGATCTCCTGTGAGCACCGAGAAGCTCGCTTGTCCCTGGCTGATCTGGAACTGTGAGGCACTGGGAGTACCCTGGACGGCGGCCTGGTAGCCGGCAAGAGTGTTGAAGGTGAACGTCCCGTTGTAACCGGCAGTCGAGAGGTTGGCGTCGCGGTAGAGGCGGTAACGGCCGCCGAATCGCAGGAAATGCTTTTTGTGCTCCCAGGTGCCATTCTCCTGGAACTCGAGATGATCCTGGTTGTCGTGCAGAGTTTGACTGGGGCTACCGCCGTCGTTGACAGTGCCTTCGACGAGGATGGTGGGCGCGGCGCTGATAGGGTTCTGTGAGGTACGGGTGCGCACCCATTCGAACCTGGTGTCGAGCTCGGCGTGTGCGTTGAGGACCTGCGAATTACCGAGCTGCAGCGTGTAGGTGTTAAGCGCGCTGTTGTATGCCTCGGACGGCAGCACGACTTGCGATAGGCCTGCGTTCGTCTGGGCGCCGCGATCGAACTCGAACCGTCCGGTGAAGGTGTTGTTGGTCGACCACTGGCGGTCCAAGCGCGTGCTGTAGCTGGAGGTCTCTTCAGGATCCGGCACAGCCTCCGACAAGGTGACGATGCTGGCGCCGCTGTTCACGGTTTGGGCGTTGATGATGGCGTTGTTCTGTTGGTCATAGTAGTCGGCGCTGACGAAGAACGACGTCTTCCTGTCGATGGGACCGCTAAGATTGCCGCGGGTATGGACGCGGTAGTAGACGGGCTCCGTGCCGGCAAGAAAGGGATTCTTCGAGTTGAGAGCCGAGGGATCGCCGGTGACCTCTGTTTGACCGTGCAGCCGGCCGGTTCCAGGCTTGGTTGAGATTTCGATGCGGCCGAAGCCAAGTCCGTCATACTCGGCTGAGAAGGGATTCTGGTTGATCTTCACAGAGCGGATGGAACTCTTTGGCGGGAACTGGCCGCCCGAGAATCCATCCACATAGATTTGTGGCGCGTGCTGACCATCACCTCCTGCGATTGCGAGAAGTTGCTGCTGGAAGGTGGCATCGTCGTCGGACAAGGTGCTCAGTTGCTTGTCGCCAAGCGTGAGGGCACTTCCGTTTGAATCTTCGGAGAGGGTGGGTTGGCCTGCGTCGACGTTGACGATGGTCTGCTCAGCGGCGAGGACAAGTTTGACTTGCAGAGAGAGGCTGGACGCGATGGCCTTCACGTTGATGACGTAAGGATCAAAGCCCGCGGCTGTGATCACAAGGTCATAGGATCCGGGATGAACGGAGAGTTGGAACTGGCCCGTACTGTCGCTGGTGGTCGAGCCGATGACGACGTTGTCGGTCGAACGGGCTTCGACGCTTGCACGCGTCACGCGTGCCCCGGAGGGATCGCTGACGAGCCCGGTGATGGCGATGAGGTTCGATGGCGCTGTGGCCTGACCAAGAGCATTGAACGAGGTGACCAAGAAGCAGCTAGAAGCAATCCAGGCAAGACCCATGCACCACCGAGGAGAGATCCGAGATCGGAAACTTCGGTTGGACTCAGAGCCTCTTGGATCGTAACCGCAGCAAGGCTGATTTTCTTAGAAGGATTCTGTGAGCGAGATGGAGAGGGCTGCTACTCCGCCAGTACGGCCTTGGTCAGGTTTCGCGGATTGTCGACGTCGACTCCATTTTCGATGGCAACCCAGTAGGCGAAGAGCTGGAGAGGAATGACTTCGCTGATGGTCATCAGGACTTCGCGAGCTTCTTCAACGAAGATGACGTGTGTGGCTAAGTCGGTGATCGTCGTATCGCCGGTGTTGGCGATGGCGATGATGGTGGCGCCCTGGGCGCGCATATCCTGCATCAGCCGGACGACCTTGTCATAGCGTTGCACGGAGTCGGGATCGCCGGTGTTTACGGTGGCGATCATGATCAGCGGCGTTCCGTCAGCGACGAGGGCGTTGGGGCCATGCTTCAGTTCGCCGGAGGGATAGCCTTCGGCGTGGATGTACGCGGACTCCTTCAGTTTGAGCGCGCCTTCAAGGGCGATGGGATAGTGAATGCCGCGTCCGAGAAAGAGGAAGTTGTTGGCAGAGCGATTGAGCGCAACGACTTGCTTGACGGACTCTTCCCAGAGCGGGAGCTGGGCCTCGATCAGGTCAGGGAGTGCGGCGATCTCAGCGAGGCGGAGCTTCAATTCGGAGTCGTGCATGGTGCCGCGCACGGTGGCGCTCATCAGCGAAAGCAGGTAGAGGTTGAGGAGCTGCGCGGTGAAGCTCTTGGTGGCGGGGATCGCACGCTCCGGGCCGGCGAGTGTCGGGAAGCCGACCAGTGCCTCTCGATCCATCGTGGAGTGGATCACGTTGGTAAGTGCGAGGGTTTCAAGTTCCGCGGCGTTCGCCTTCCGCAACGCAGCGAGGGTGTCGGCAGTTTCGCCGGATTGGGAGATGACCATGACGGCGGCTGTGTCGGTGGACTCTTCCGACTGGTAGCTGTATTCGCTGGCATATTCGACGTCGACGGAGATGCCGCTGAGGTCCTTGATGACGAGTTCGGCGACGAGGCCGGCGTGGCGGCTGGATCCGCTGGCGGCGATGACGATCTTAGTCTGGATGTGTTTAAGCCAGTCGAGTACAGGCGCGCAGGTTTCCTGTCGGAAGGCATCCAACTGGATATAGTGGCTGAGTGTGGCCTCCAGCGCTTTCGGCTGTTCATAGATCTCACGGCGCATCCAGTGCTCGAAGGGCGCAGAATCCTGGTTTAGCGGCATGATCTGTGAGTGTCCTGTAATGATCGTTTAGAGTTCATACGATCACTTTAGAGCACGTTTGTTCGCATTGCAACTCTCATTCGCTCAAATCTGTTCGACACTGGGTTACACTGGCTGCTGATGTCTACGAAGATTGATGTGCGTGGCGACCGGATTATGAAGGCTCTGCTTCGAGCTGGTGATATCTCCGTGCAGGAGCTGGTGGATCAGGTTGGGACGTCGGCGCCGAATATTCGACGGGATCTGGCGCGGCTGGAGAAGCGCGGATTGATCTTGCGGACACACGGCGGCGCAACGCTGGTCGAGCCACTGCTTTATGAGCCGTTTCGGCACGATACTTCGTTTCAGGCGCGCGAACTGCGCTCCGCCGACGCGAAGCGCAGGATGGGCCTAGCGGCGGCCGAACTGGTGGGCGAACGCGAGACGATCGGTCTGACCGCGGGTACGACGATGACCCAGATTGGCCGGTCGCTGCGTCATCGACGCGGGATCTCGGTGATTACGAACGCGATTAATATCGGCATGGAGCTTTGTAATCAGCCTGCCATCAAGACGATGCTGACAGGTGGGACGCTTGCCTGGGCGTGGACGTTTGCGCTGGCGGGCCAGCCTGCGCTGAATTTTCTGCGCGATGTTTACCTGGATAAGGCCTTTGTGGGCGCGACGGGGTTTGATCTGGAGCGCGGCCTGACGACGCTCGAATCCGAAGAAGCCGCGGTGACGCTTGCGATGATCCGCAACGCGAAGCGCGTGATTGCGGTGATCGACTCGCAGAAGATCGGCATTGTGAGCCCGGCCCTGATTTGTCCCGTCGCTTCGATCCAGGTGCTCATCTCCGATGAAGGACTACCCAAAGCGGTTCATGAGGAACTGGTTGCAAGGGGAATCGAGGTCATACTCGCCTAGTCTTTGCTGCTTCGGCCAGTTCGGTGCGGGAGTGCATCCTAAGCTGAGGGTTAGCGTAAGGCACTCACGTTCTACTCTGTCTGGCCTGAACGATGATCGTTTGCTGCAAAGCGCACAGAAGTGCGAACTGCTATCTTCAACAGGGACTGGGGACTTGGAACCCAGTTCAGGCCCGCGCTGCGATTCCTGTATCGAGAAAACACTTTGGCATGACCCATACGCTGACAGCCCGAAGATTGCTCACCTCTGCCGGAGAGGTTGAGTTCCCGGCGATCACGGTGGAGGATGGGCTGATTTGCGAGATTGTTGCTGGCGAGCCCAACTCCTCAGGAGAGACGCTGACGGCGTGTTTTCTCGACATCCATGTTCACGGGGCGTGCACGTACGATTTTATGGCGGCGTCCTTACCGGAGATCGATGAGGTTGGCGGTTTCCTGGCTCGTCACGGGGTTGGGCACTACCTTCCGACCACGGTGACGAGTCCCCTCGACCTGACCCTGCGCGCGCTGGACAGGCTTGCGGACGCGATTGAAGCTGGGCCCACGAGGGACCAGGCGAGGGCGGTTCCCATCGGGATTCACCTGGAAGGACCCTTCGTGTCGCACATTAAGCGCGGCGTGCATCCGGCCGGCTGTATCGTCGAACCGAGTGTGGCCCTGTTCGACAGGTTCTGGCAGGCGGCGCGGGGTCATATACGGCTGATGACGCTTGCGCCCGAGCTGCCGAATGCACTCGAACTTATTGAGCATGCGACACGCAACGACGTCCGCGTCACGATGGGGCACAGCAATGCGACGTCCGCGCAGACCTTAGCGGCGATTGCGGCAGGCGCAACGAGTTCGACGCATCTCTTCAACGCGATGCGCCCGCTCGACCATCGCGAGATCGGCATCGTCGGGACAATTCTTGATCGCGAGGATGTCTATGCCGAAGCGATTTGCGATGGTGTTCATGTCGATCCTGCGATCATTCGGCTGTGGTTGAAGGTGAAGGGCGAGCGCAGGGCGATCCTGGTGACGGACGGCATGTCGGCCACGGGAATGCCCGATGGGACATACATGCTTGGCGACTTCCCGGTCGAGGTTCGTGAAGGAATCTGCCTCTCCGGCAAGACGCTGGCGGGCAGCATCCTGACGATGGACAAGGCTGTGCAAAACCTCCGGACCTTTACTGGGAGTTCGCTCGCGGTTGCGGTGCGCCTGGCTTCTCGCAATCCTGCGGAGATGCTGCAGCTGCCTCATCTTGCCACGCTAGAGCGCGGTCAGCCCGCCAATTTTAATGTTTTTGATGAAGCTGGTGTGCGCACGGGCAGCTACTTCCACGGCGTCTTCCTGGACTGACTCTCATTTTGGTGCAGCGTGCCTTGAAGCCGGGGCCCTCGCCATGCTGTGTCTTCTGCCTGACATAGCGGGGTAAACACTATTTTGCCTGTGCTTGCATTTCTTTCTTGTAAAAACTTGCGAATCGGGATACTTTCGGACTCAATCATCACAGTTTTGAGCAACTGGGCCCCTAATGAACAAAAATGATCCCAGATGAGCAGAGATCTTTGATTCCATTCCTTGAAAGCCAGGAGCGTCCCATGCCCTTTTCATCCAGCAGCGCCAGTGCCGTCCATCCGAGCAGGTTCGGCTTTATCCGCTGGGCTCTCATCCTTGTCATCGTCTCGCTCTGTAGCGCGGCCGCGAACGTGGCATCCGCTCAGCAGGCTGCCGGGGCGGTTACGGGTTCGGTCACCGATTCGAGCGGCTCCGTCATTCCGAATGCCCTCGTCACTGCCCGCGATGTCGATCGTGGGACCACCTGGACGACCCGCACGACTTCAGCCGGGATCTACGAGTTCCCCCAGATCACGGTGGGCAACATCGAGATCCGGGTCGAAGCGCCCGGCTTCACGATTGAGCGCGACAATTCATTCACGCTCACGCTGAACCAGGTGGTCCACGCTGATTTCCATCTCACGGTGGGCAAGGTGACCGATACGGTGGAAGTGATCGATGCACCGCCTCTCTTGCAGGTGGACTCGACGCAGATCAGTTTTCTGGTGGATGCGAAGACGGCCACCGATCTTCCACTGGCGACGCGAAACATCAATCAACTGACCCTGCTGGCGCCTGGAGTCGTAAGTCCGAACATCTTTGCGTTCCAGTCCCCGCAGACTACGTTTGGCACAGGCCGGCCGTACGTGAACGGCGCCCGCGAGCAGGATAACAACTTCACGCTTGATGGCATGGACACCAACCAGGCGGACAACAACGAAGTTGCCTATGTCCCGGGGCCTGATGCGATTCAGGAGTTCAACATCATCACAAGCAATGCACCCGCGGACTTTGGCAACTATATCGGCGGTGTGATTGTGGAGACGCTGAAGTCCGGGACGAATCAGTATCACGGGGATCTGTTCGAGTTCATCCGGAACACGGATCTGAATGCGAATAGCTGGCAGAACAATGCGATTGGTGCGCCGCGCAATCCGCTGCACTGGAATGAGTTTGGTGGAACGGTCGGCGGACCCATCCTGAAGGACAAGTTGTTCTTCTTTGCGGATTACCAGTCTTCGCTTTACAGCACGCCGGCCAATACGGTTCCGATTACCGCTCCGCTTGCGGCCTTCCGTGCGGGTGATTTTTCATCTGACTGCACGGCCGGGTTCAATGCGGGCATCTGCAACAATCCTGTGCAGCAGCTTTATGATCCGGCATCGAGTACGACGGCTGCCGGTCGCACGCCGTTCCTGAACAACCAGGTTCCTGTAAGAAGCGCGGCTGCCAAGAACCTTTTTGCTTCGCCTCTGTTTCCTGCGTCGGGAGCTTCAACTTACTCGCAGCATAACTACACGAATTCGTACCAGGGCGACGCGAAGATCGACTGGCAGGCTTCCGCCAACGATCACGTCATGGGCCGCTACTCGCAAATGTATGTGATCAACAATACGGCGAACACGCAGGCTTTGATTCCTTCGCTGACGCGAGAGTATCCGCTCAAGAACTTTGTAGTTGATTATGTTCGGACGCTCCGTCCTTCGCTGGTGAACGAGTTCCGGATCGGCGCGCAGATCTTCCCGGCAAATGACCAGGAGTACACGAATCCGACGGGCCAGAACTTCCCTGTGACGTTTGGCATTCCGGGGGTTCAGAGCAGCATTCTTCCTGCGCTCAACATCGGCAGCTACTCGGTTGTTGGCAGCAATAACAGCGTTGAAATCTTCCACGACACGACCTACGAGGTGGAAGACGCTGTTACGCTGACGCACGGGAAGCATAGCGTTCATACCGGCTTTGAGTGGTTTCATTACATGATCAACGATCTCTATCCCGGCACCGAGGGAATCTCTGGATCGTTCACGTTCAACGGCCAGTTTACCGGCAACACTGGAACCAGCAATGGCGATCCCGCAGCCGACTTTGTGCTTGGCCTTCCCTCCGACGTGCAGGAAGGTACGCCTCTTCACTTCAATCTGCGCAACAGCCTCTTCGGCGCGTTTGCGCAGGATACATGGCAGATCGCTCCCGGGCTCACTCTGAACTACGGCGTTCGCTATGAGTTGACCACCGCGCGCGGCGACAAGAACGCTCAAGACAATGTCAACTTCAACCTGTTTACGGGCCAGCCGGAGATTGGCACCAATTACGATACTTATAAGGGAATCGACAACTTCCAGCCGCGTATTGGCTTCTCCTGGCAACCGGCCTCTTTACATAACACGGTGGTGCGCGGCGCGTATGACATCTCTACCTACATGGAAGGAAACGGGCTGGGGAATCTTGCAGTCGCGAATCCGCCGTACCAGGTAAGCCGCGACGAGAACAATGCGGGATTGGCTGCGCCTCTGACGACGCTCGATGAAGGCTACGCCTCATTTCCTGCGGCGGCATGCACGGCGCAGGCACTCGCATCGTATTCGGCGGCTTGCCTCTCGAGTGCGACCGTCCATCTGACGAATCCCAAGCTGCAGCCGGCCGTGGACCAGCAGTGGAATCTGGTTGTGCAACAGCAGTTCGCCAAGAATACGGTAGCTTCGCTGGGCTATGTGGGGAACAAGATCGACCACATGTCGGACATCTTTCTATACAACCAGAGCGTTCTTGGAGCCAACGGTAGCGTAACGCCACCGCCGTATGCACCACCGCTGATCAAAGCCGGAGCGGATGTGCGTTACAACGATTCTTCTGCAATCTCACGCTACGAGGCGCTGGAAGTTACAGTTCAGCAGAAGAATTTGCACGGGCTTGACCTGCAAGCGTCTTACACGTGGTCGAAGTGCCTTTCTAACTCGCTCGGATATTTTGGTCAGTACGGCGATGAAGAAGGGATTGGGCAATCCCAGACGAACGGCGGCTACTTCTTCTTTCAGAATGAGTATGACCCGAAGGCTGATTATGGTCGCTGCATTACGGACCTGTCCTCCAACTTCAACGGTTATGCAGTCTACGACCTGCCGTTTGGCAAGGGGCGTGAGTTTGCCTCCGGCGTGAACTCGATCGTGAACGAAGCGATCGGTGGATGGTCGTTGGCTTCGGACTTCACCTTCCATACCGGGTTTGCGGTGAATGTCTCGGGGCCGGATGAGTCTGGCACAACCTCGTTCAACCCGCGTCCCGATTGCCTTCCAGGCGTGAACCAATCAGGGAATAAGCAGTTTGAGAACGTGGGCGGCAGTCTGGGCATTCAGTTCCTGAATCCGGCGGCTGTCAGCGTGCCGGCGGCTGGAACCTTCGGTAACTGCAAGGTTGGCGCTTTTCGCGGGCCGGGAATCAAGACTGCCGATCTGAACGTGATCAAAGCTTTTCCGATTCGTGAAAAGGTCAACCTTCAGTTCATGGCGCAGTTCATCAACCTGACGAACACGCCGATCTTCGGAGCACCTAATTCGAGCTGCGGACCTTCCTGCACCGGCGGCGTCACCACGGGCGCAACGGGTGGAAATACCGGCGACGGGGCCTTCGGGTTCGCGCAGTCGCAGGATCCTGGCCGGCAGATCCAGTTCGGTTTGAAATTGAACTACTAAGTCGTAACGCAGTCGGTAGATGCTGCCCTGCGGGGTGGCATCTACCGACTTCTGTTTACCGTGGATTTCGATTGTTTCCGCAAGCTCGAGGATTGGATGAAAGTTCCAGGTACTCTCTTCTTTGCTTTCTCGCTTCTTCTCTTGTCGCTCGAGGCTCGGGCGCAGAAGACAGAGTTCTGGATGAATAACAGTCGCAGCTCGGTGGAATCGTTCCTGGCTCATCGTGACAAGATCGATATCATCTCACCGACCTGGTATCAGATCGATGAGACGGGGTTCGTGACCGGAGAGCCACAACCCGTGATCTTGAAGGCTGCGAAGGCTGCGCATGTCACACTGATTCCGTTGTTCGCGTTGATGGATCCGGTCAAGATCCACAAGTTGCTGGGAGATCCAAAGGCGCAGGACGAGATGAACCAGGCTTTCCTGCGTGAGTGCAGGGAGAATGGCTACGACGGGATCAACTATGATCTCGAAGATGTGATGTGGACCGATCGCGATGCGCTCTCAGCCATGGTGAAGAAGACCGCGGATCTGCTGCATCATGAGCATCTGCAGGTACAGATCGATGTGGTACCCAACGCACCCGGGCATGCGGGAGAGACAGCGTTCAGCAAGTGGATCTTCGAGGAGTGGCGGGGCAGCTACGATCTGAAGGCGCTCGCGGACTCGGTCGATTTGATCTGCCTGATGACCTACGACCAGCACACACACTGGACAACACCCGGGCCGGTTGGCGGGTGGGCGTGGACCAAGATGAATCTTGATTACGCGCTGAAGGGGGTGCCGCGAGAGAAGCTCTCGCTGGGCATTGCGGTCTATGGATACCACTGGTTCACGGGCGATCCGGGCCTGGACAAGAAGGACAAGACTCCGAATCCTACAGCTGTTGATATCAGCGAACCGGATGCGATCTTCCTGCGCGACAGCTATGGAGGCAGAGCGCAGTGGGACGAGGACGAGCATACGCCGTGGTTTTTCATCACGCGGGACCAGATGCGCGAGTGGGTTTTCTACACGGATCGACGCGCCTTTATGGATCGTTACGAACTCGCGAAGAAGGCGGGTCTTGAAGGTGTTTGTTCCTGGGTTCTTGGAGAAGAAGACCCGGCGATCTGGGCGGCGATCCCGGCAACGCGTTGAGAAAGATTCAGCTTTCCGGTCATGTCTTACTTACGTCCGAGAACAGAAAATGACAAAGCTGTTGGGCACGATTACGGGGCGCGGGTGCTGAGGAGAAGGCTGCGGTGGAACAGAAGAGAGTAGCGTCAAGGCGGGGGCGCGCGAATCACTGAAGGACATCTGGGCTCCGGACAGAGTGTCCTGTGTGGGGATTGCCTTCGAAGAGGATCCTTCGTGGCTGCGGGTTTCGCAATGCGGAAAGACTCAGTTCTGCAGTTTGTATAAGATGACTGCAACCAACTTACTTTGCAGAGGTCTTCCATGATGTGGTGTCGTCGTGCCGCTGTCTCGCTTGCACTCTGCTTCTCCTTCGCGGCTGTCGGAGCTACCAGGGTTTCCGCGCAAAATACGCCAGACTTGCACTGGCGCATGATCGGGCCATTCCGAGGCGGCCGAACGCGTGCCGCTGTAGGCGTTCCGGGTGAGCCCAACGTTTTTTATGTCGGTCAGGTGGATGGCGGAGTCTGGAAGTCGACCGACTATGGACGCACATGGCAGCCAATCTTTGATGGGCAGGGATCGCAGTCGATCGGTGCGATCGCGGTCGCGCCGTCAAATTCGAGCATTGTCTATGTTGGCAGCGGCGAAGGGTTACACCGGCCGGACCTGTCGGTAGGCGACGGGATTTACCGGTCGGCCGATGCGGGTAAGACGTGGCGGCATCTGGGGCTGCAGGAGGGTCAGCAGATCCCGGCGCTTGCGGTCGATCCGCGCGATCCGAATCGCGTGTTCGCGGCTGTCCTGGGGCATCCGTATGGGCCGAATGAAGAACGCGGGATCTTCCGGTCGACCGATGGCGGCGAGAGTTGGAAGAAGGTGCTGTACAAGGATGCCAACACCGGAGGAGACGATGTCGTGCTCGACCCGGCCAATCCGAACATCATCTATGCGTCGATGTGGGAGTCGCGCCTGGGACCGTGGGAGGATGGGAATCAGTACGAGGGGACGCATGGCGGTTTGTTCAAGTCGACCGATGGCGGCGAGACCTGGAAGCCTTTGACGAGGGGGCTTCCGGACAACCTGGTGCAGGTTCATGTGGCCGTATCGCCGAGCGATGAGAGACGGCTTTATGCGACGATTGCGACGGCGAAGCAGGGCGGCTATGCATCGGGCGCCGGGCTCGGACTCTATCGATCGGATGACGCGGGTGAGAGCTGGTACGAGGTGACGAAGGATCCGCGGCCGGCGATGAAGATTGGTGGCGGCGACCTGCCTGAACCAGCGGTCGACCCGAAGAACGCGGATGTGGTCTACAGCGCGAGCATTGTGACCGAACGTTCAACCGACGGCGGTCACACGTGGATGAGCCTGCGCGGCGCTCCGGGTGGTGACGACTACCAGAACCTGTGGATCAATCCGCTGCATCCGGAGATCATCCTGCTGGTGAGCGACCAGGGCGCGCTCGTCAGCGTCAATCGGGGCGAGAGCTGGAGCTCCTGGTATAACCAGCCGACGGCCCAGCTCTACCACGTAGCGGTGACCAATACGTTTCCCTACCAGGTGTGCGCCGGGCAGCAGGAGAGTGGGTCGGTATGTACGTCGAGCCGGGGCAACGACGGGTCGATCACATTTCGCGACTGGCATCCGGTTGCGGTGATCGAGTATGGCTATGTTGCGCCGGATCCGCTGCACCCGGAGATCGTATTCGGGGCTGGGCGGACGGAGGTCTCGAAGTACAACATGGTCACCGGGCAGGTGCAGAATGTGACGCCGGTGCCGGCGCATGATCCTGAGATCCGCGCGGATCGGACCGAACCGATCCTGTTCTCGCCGGTGGATCAGCACCTCTTGTTTACTGCGACCAATGTGCTCTTTGAGACGAAGGATTACGGGGCCACGTGGAAGAAGATCAGCCCGGATCTGAGCCGAGAGCATGCGGGCCAACCGGCCTCGCTGGCGGCTTTGCCGGATAAGGACCAGGCTAAACGTCGAGGCGCGATCTATGCGCTGGCGCCTTCCTTCAAGTCGGTCGATGTGCTGTGGGCGGGAACGGATGATGGGCTGCTGTGGACGACGCGGGACCATGGCGCGCACTGGAAGAACGTTACTCCTCCGGCCCTGACGGCGTGGAGCAAGGTGTCGCAGATTTCGGCTTCGCACTTTGACGATGAGACGGCGTATGCGTCTGTCAGCCGTCTGCGGGTTGATGACCTGCACCCGTATGTCTATCGCACACATGACGGCGGGACGACGTGGCAGTCGATTGCGGCGGGGCTGCCGGATGGCTCACCCGTGAATACGGTGAGGGAGGATCCGGTTCGCAAAGGGCTCTTGTTTGCCGGGACCGAGACGGCGGTGTGGTATTCGATCGATGATGGCGATCACTGGCAGCCGTTGCAGATCAATCTGCCGCATACGTCGATGCGCGACGTATGGATCAACGGGAATGATCTGATCGTGGCCACGCACGGACGCTCATTCTGGATCCTGGATGACATTTCGCCTTTGCGGCAGCTTGCCAGTTTCAACCCGGATGCGGTGACGCTGTTCAAGCCGGGGGCTGCTTACCGTGTACGGCGCAGCACCAACTCGGACACACCGCTGCCGATTGACGAGCCGCAGGGCGAGAATCCTCCGGATGGCGCGGTGATCGACTACTCATTACCGACATCGTTGAGCGGCGAGGTGACGCTTGAGATTCTGGACAGCGCAGGCAAGCTGGTACGCAAATATTCGAGTAACGATGCGCCGTATGCGACACCGGGCGAGTTGGCGCAGCAACTCATTCCGCTCTACTGGCTAAAGCTGCCGCAGACGCTGCCTGCCTCCGCAGGCATGCATCGCTGGGTATGGGATCTGCGCGCGACGACGCCGACGGCCACCCGCTATGAGTATCCGATCTCGGCAGTGCCGCACCGGACGCCGCGCGTTCCGCAAGGTCCGCTGGTGTTGCCTGGGACGTATACGGTTCGAATGACGGCCGGGAGCAAGGTGTTTACGGCGCCGCTGGTGATCAAGATGGATCCGCGGGTCAAGGCTTCGACCACGGAGCTGGCGGCGCTGCATACAACCGAGTCGAAGCTCGCGGGATTGACCTCAACGTGTGCCGAAGCTGCACTCGAGGCGCACTCGCTGCGCGAGCAGATTGCGAAGCTTGCAAAGGATGCGCCTGCCGGGCTGAAGGCTTCGCTTGATCAGTCAGACAAGCAACTGGAGGCCCTGCTCGAGGGCAAGGAGAAGTCGCCGGGGAGTGAGGAAGTTCCCGGGCTCGATGATATTGCGGGCGAGGACGCGGGGCTTTACAGCCAAGTGGGGCAGGTCGATGCCGCGCCAACAGCAGCACAACAGAAAGCCGCTCTCCATGCCAACGAAGAGACCGAGGAGGCGATGCGGAGCTGGAACAGGTGGAAGCAAGGCGAGCTTCCGAAGCTGAACGGCGAACTGACGGCGGCGCATCTTTCGCGGCTCAACCTAGAGCAGCGGCCTGAGACGATGCCTGAAGGCGGCGACGAAGATTAGGTGCACGGTTGAGCCGTATGAAGACCTGAATCCGAAGGCCAAGGTTCTAGTCGGGCCTGACGGCTATCCGACATGAAGTTCATGTATCGATGACGCATTCGTCCACGCGGGAGGTCCATGCAGACGCGTTTTCTTCTTGCCGTTCTCTTGCTGAACTTTTCGCTGTGTGCGCGTGCGCAGGGCGTGACCGGGGCCATCCGCGGAACGATTGTCGACGCAAGCGCGGCGCGCGTTGTCGGTGCCGAGATTGACATGAGGCATTCTGGATCGTCGTTGACACGCCATGTCACCTCTGACCGAAAGGGCGACTTCCGCGTCGAAGGCTTGCTTCCGGGATGGTGGCATGTGGATGTGAGCGAGGTTGGCTTTGCGACAGCATCCTCGGACGTGAACATTCCTGTGAGCAGCACGCAGGACAAGGTTGTGACCATGCGCCTTTCTGCGCTGCGGGATTCTATCGGGATCAACGCGACGGCGTCATCGATTACCACGCAGCCTCTGGACGGGACCAGCGATGTACATCAGAGCGTCGTCACCAGCGCCGACCTTGAAGCGTTGCCGCTGCCTGCGCGCAGCTTCGCGAACATAGCGTACCTGGCGCCGGGCACCGAACCCGTGGAGCCGTCAGATCCGACGAAGGCGCGCATCACGGCGGTGTCGACTGGGGGCAGTTCGGGGCTCAACAACGAGCTTTCGGTTGATGGAGCAGATGATTCTGACGACTACATCGGCGGTTTTCTGCAGAACATCTCGCCTGATGCGATTGCGGAGTTTGCGATCCGCACTGCTCAGGAAGACGCCGAGACCGGGAACACCACTGCAGGCTCCGTCGTGATCACAACCAGGAGCGGAAACGATGAGTTCCACGGCGGAGCGGCATTCTACGAACGTGCTGCGGATTTGAACGCGCGCTATCCCATCGAGAACCCCGCGCCGGACCCGAAGCAGCCGTTCTCGCGGCAGAACTATGTCGCAACTTTCAGCGGTCCGATCCTCAAGGAAAGGGTGTGGTTCTTTTCGGCGTTCGAAAGTGTGCACGAGAACGCAAGCATCGCCTACAGTCCGGCAAGCGCCACGCAGTTCCAGGCGCTCGCGAGCCTTGCTGCCGAAGGGCTGATTCCAGGTGTGCCATCGATCACTGTTCCGAGGGATGTGCCCGTGCCGTTCCGTGACTACTTCGGCTCAAGTCGCTTCGACTACACGCAATCGCACCGGTCGAGCTGGTATCTGCGCGGCAGCGTGGACAACTATACGACGCATAACAACCTGGTGCAGCAGGCCACGCTGCCTAGCACCGGACTGCTCTCTCACAATAACTACCTGAGTATGGTGCTGGGAAATCAGTTTGTCTTCTCGCCACGTCTTCTTGGCAATCTTGTGGTGGCGGGCGCCGGCCTGCACCTGACGCAGGTTCGTAACTCGGATCTTGGATTCGCGCTGGCGTTTCCTTTCAGCTCCACATCGCAGACGATCTCCGGCTTCGAAACCTACGGCGATAATCAGTTCGCTACACCGATCACGTACTTTCCCTCCATGCGCAATCAGGAGAAGTATCAATTCCGTTACGACATGAGTTACGCTCGTGCCGATCACGCGCTCAAGTTCGGCGTGAACTTCATCCATGAGCCGGTGCTTGGCGGCGCATTCCCCAATTCTCCGGAGACACTCTACAGCTTTCCCGAGAACCCTACCTACTATCTCGTACATCCCGCCCAATTTGCGCTCGATTATGCGGCCGGGGCTTCGACCTCCGGTGTGGATGGAGGTACGTTTTCGCAGAACGTACAACGTCTGGCGTTCTATGGACAGGACTCCTGGCACCTGGGCAGTGTGACGTTGAACTATGGGATCCATTACTCAACAACGTTTGGCCTCTTCAACGCCTCAGGCCGCTCGCAGACGGAGAACCCGGGCTATTTGACGCTGCAAGCCCTCGGTATTCCACTTGTTGCGGGCGCGCCCCATGATGATCGTGCGCAGATCGCCCCCCGGGTGGGCTTCACCTATGCCCCCCGTGGAAGCCAGGCGACGGTCATTCGCGGGGGCCTCGGTCTCTACTTCGACGACCTGGCGCAGAACGGTTGGGCCACGGCGTTTCAGGCGGTGAACACTCCTCCGGCGCCATGCGTTGATCCTCTTGGAAGTCTGCAAAATGCCGGGCCGTCTGACACGAGTGGATGCGTTGCAGGGGATGCGTCGGGCGGGAGGGCTAGCCTGATCGATCCGGGTTACCGAACTCCTTACGCGATCCATGTTTCGGGCGGCGTGCAGCACAGCTTCAATGCCAACTGGTCCATGACCGGTGACTTCATTCATGAGCAGGGAAATCATGGCTATCGATCGTACGGCTACAGCGGCGGTACTAACCTGTTTACGCCGCAGCTCGCGGTGGACGACTCGGACCAGGCGACCTACGTACCGGATGTAAGTGTCTTTCATTCGGACAACCGGTCGAGCTACAACGGCCTGCTCCTGCATCTGCAGGGAGTGATCGGCCATCGCGCCAGTTTGATCGCCAACTACACGTTCTCCAAGGCTCAGACCTGGGGTTGTGTGCTCGGGGAGTTGTTCGACTACGTGAACGGCGTGTGCGATCCGCTGAACGCCTTTGCTGCCGGGGACTATGGCCCGTCGGGCGAGGATGTGCGGCATCGCTTCGTGCTCGCCGGCACGCTGAAGGCTGTTGCGGGGCTTGAGGTGAGCGGCCTCACCCAGGCGGAGAGCGCACGCCCGTTCATGATCACAACGCCCGACAACACCCAGCGCGTCGACGTCAACGGGCAGCCCACAACCTTAGACGAGTTCCGTGCAACGCCTTACCTTCAGTCCGACGTGCGCATCAGCCGTCCTATCGCGCTGAGCCGCGTTAAGCTCGACGGCGCGACGGTGATGCCATTCGTCGAGATGTTCAACGTCTTCAACCGCAACAATCCCGGTGCGAACTATGTGACGAACGCGGCTTCTATCCCGGACTGCGTTGTTCTCACGGCAAGCTCCGCCAACTGCACTGCTTCCAACGTCAAGCGGTTGGGCATCCCGGGCGGCGCTCTGGGCGACTTCTTTGGCCCAGGCACAACGGTCGGCATTCCTTTTGCTGCGCAGCTTGGCTTGCGCGTGTCCTTCTAGGAGCATCTTGCAAGCGGTGTAAGGCTGTAGTTGTGGTGGCTTCGGCACGGTCTATCTCTGCGAGAAGGTAATCGTCTGCGCTGTTGCTGAGGCCGGTACGATCGCCGCAACCCCAAGCGGGGTGCCGGTTACGGAGACTACTTTGCCGTTCGCTGAAGCCCTGGCGGAGGCGGCGTTCAAGCCGACGACCTCTATACGGAGGGAGCCCCACCAGGGTTTGAAGGTGCCTTCGGGGTTCGCGGCGGTGATCACGACAGAGCCGTCTGCCGCGAGAATGCAAGAAAATTGCTCGCGAAAGAAGAGTCCCTTGCGAAAGTCAAAACTGATTCCGTCGTCCTGGTACACACTACCCTGGCAGTTGTCGCCGGGGAAGACGCGCAGCGTGAGCGGGCCGGCAGGCTGTTCTGCGGTTGACTGCACCAGAGGCGCGATGGGGAGGATGGCTCCGCCACGCACATACATGGGCAGCTCATCGAGCTTCGGTGCGATCATGATGGGCGGGAGGGTCGCGACGGGCGTGTCGCGAATCTCGAGATCGTGCGAAGTAACTGGCGTGCGACGATCATATTTTTCGCCAGTCCAGTAGTTGAACCAGACGCCGGGTGGCAGATGAACCTCGTATGGCGCGACCTCCTCGGGCGAGGGTGAGGCGGCTACCAGCAGCGAGGGTCCGAACATGAACTCTCCCGTTGCGTCGAGATCGAGCGGATGCTGATCGGCGGTGGCGTGCGGAAACTCGAGGAAGAGCGGCCGGGTGATGGGGAGGCCAGTGCGGGAGGTCTCCTCGGCTGTGGTGTAGAGGTAAGGCATCAAGCGATAACGCTCTTCGATAAAGCGACGGCGGATGGCTTCCTGCGCGGGTCCGTCCACCCAGGGTTCATGATCGCGCGTACCCTTGGCGGCGTGGTCGCGATCGATGGGCTGAAAGGCAGCGAGCATGAGCCAGCGCGTGAGCAGGTCCGGAGAGGGTGAGCCGGCGAAGCCACCTACATCCGCGCCTGAGAGAGCGAAGCCGCTCAAGCCGAGGTTGAGCAGTTGCGGAGTCGTCATCCGAAGATGATTCCAGGTGGACGAGTTGTCGCCGGTCCAGGTCGCACCGTAGCGCTGGCCCCCGGCGAAGCTGGCGCGGGTCATGACGAAGGGGCGAACGTTCGGACGCAGCGCGAGCTGTCCATCCCAGGTTGCACGCGCATTCTCCATCCCGTAGATGTTGTGGATCTCGGTGTGCATGGCGGTGCGCTTGACGAAGCCGGGCTCGTCGATGCGGTGTTCCACGTCATCCGGCATGGTCTTGGTGGGGTAAGTGAAGACGGCGGGCTCGTTCATGTCATTCCAGAATCCAGCGACGCCGTCGGTGATGAACTGCCGATAGAGGGTGCCCCACCAGTCGCGCGTGACCTTGCGGGTGAAGTCAGGGAAGACAGAGGGGCCGGGCCAGACGGGGCCGACGTAGTCTTCGCCGTGTCGCTTGACGAACTGGTCGCCTGCTTTGCCGGAGTCGTATGGCGCGTACCCCTGGTTTGGCAGGTCGGCGATGTGCAGATCGGTGATGACGACGGTGCGGAATTGCTTCGCGGATAGTTCGTGGATGAGGCCGCTGAAGTCGGGGAAGGTCTGCGAGTTGACGGTAAACGGGCGGTTCTTCTCCTGAAAGTCGATGTCGAGCCAGATGACGTCGCTGGGGATGTGATCGGCACGCAGACGATCGGCGATTTCTTCAACCCTGGCGCGCGGGGTGTAGCTGTAACGGGACTGCTGATACCCAAGCGCCCAGAGGGGTGGGAGCGGGGTTGGACCGGTCAACCAGGCATAGTCTTCAACCACCTGTTTGGGGTCCGGGCCGTAGAGAACGTAGTAGTCGATCGGCCCGCCGGGAGAGCCGAAGGTGTACTCATCGGTGCGTTCGTGACCGAAGTCGAAGAAGGTGCGAAAGGTGTTGTCGAAGAGCACCCCGATGGTGCGGCCGGCATGCATTTCCAAAAAGAAGGGGATGGATTTGTAGATTGGATCGGTAGATTCCTGCCAGCCAAAGTTGTCGGTGTTCCACATGACGAAGGATTCACCCACGCGATCGAGTGGACCGGGTTTGTCGCCGAGGCCGAAGAAGTGGTCTTCGAGAGTCTTCTGCTTGACGACGCGAAACCTGTCTCCTTCATGCTGTGTCGGCGCGGCATCGCGCTGCAGCACGTTGCCGGCAAGGTCGGTGACGGTTACGCGCAGGTCGGGTGTGACCGAGACGATCAGCGATGTGGTTTTGAATCCGGACGCGGTGGGTGTTGCCTCACTGTGTGCCGTGCGGGAACTCGGCAGTACCGCCCAAGAGGCATCTTCGGCAGGATGTCCCACGGGAAACATACGGACGCGGAGCACGTCGGGACGCAGTGCGTTGATGACAAGGGTGTCCGTTGCAGACGAGAGTTCGATGCCGTCCGTCGTATGTCGGAGGGACTGCACCGGAGCTTCGGAGGCGGGCTTCATGGTCTGCGAGAACGCAGGAAGACTGCAAGGGGCGCAGAGCGAAAGGAACGATGTGAGCAAGACAGATGCGGACCGCATGTGATGGATCTCCAGGTGGCTACCGGTGGAAGGGCTCTGCATGCAAGCGCAGACCGAGTTACTCAAGGTTGTAGAGAGCCGCCGTCTCGGGGGCAAGGCGCAGATGGATTTGATGTGGCTGCAGGGTGATGGAGGTGCTTGCTGAATCATTGTCGCTCTTCGGCAGCAGCAAGTGAGCGCTGGTTACATTCGCGAGTGCCGTTGCGTCTGTCGCAACGTTGAAGTCCTGCGCCGCCAGGCCCTTATTCACGACAACGACGATACGTTGCTTGCTCTCTGGACCAGGCAGGAACCGCGTGTAAACCAGCAAGTCGTTGCTGACGTAGAGCACCTGCTCTTCGCCGGTCTCGAGGGCGGGGCTTTCGCTGCGAAGTCTCAGAAGACTTTGCAGCGAGTTGAACGCGGCAGCCTGCTCCGGTGTCCGGCCTGCAGTGAGGAAGGCGTTGTTGGTGGCTTGCGGGAAGCCGCCGGGGAAGTTGCGACGATCATCGGGGTCGTCGCCGCCACGCATGGCGATCTCATCACCGGAGTAGATCTGCGGCATGCCGCGCATGGTGGTGAGGACGGTGAAGGCGAGGTGCAGCTTGTTGAGCGTGGCAGCCGGGTCGTTCATGAAGCGGCTGGTGTCGTGATTGCCGAGGAAGGGCACAAGCCGTTCGGGATGGGGGAATAGATTATCAAGGCGAAGGATGTCTGCCAGCTTCTGCATCGACTGATCCTTGAGGAAGACGTTGCGAAGTCCGAAGTAGGTTGGGAAATCGAAGGGGGTGTCGAGACCGGTGTCGACGCCCGTACGCGTAACGCCGCCGGCGAAGGTGGACGTTATAGCAGGATCGCCGTTGAAGATCTCGCCGACGGTCGTCAGCCTGGGGTACAGAGAGTGCAACTCTGCGTGGAAGCTGTGCCAGAACGCTCGTTCCACGTAAGGGAAGGTGTCGAGGCGAAGACCATCGATGCCGGCCTGTTCCACCCACCACTCTGCGTTCTGAATCAGATAGCGTGCGACCGATGGATCATCCTGATTCAAGTCCGGGAGTACGTTGGCGAACCATCCCAGGGTGACATTGCGTTGATCGCGCCAGGAAGCGTGGGGGTCAGTCAGGGGGAGAAACTCGCCCTGGGCTACGGTGTGATTGGCGAGCGTGCCGTGAAACCAGGTTGGATCGGGGCTGTCGGTCACCCAGGGGTGTTTGGGACCGATGTGGTTGGGTACTAGATCGAGCACCAGCTTCATGTGGCGGGCGTGCAGGGCAGATGAGAGTTTCTGCAGGTCGGCAAGCGAACCGAAGTGCTCGTCGATCTGGTAGAGATCAGTTGCGCCATAGCCGTGATAGCTCTGTGCTTCGTGATTCTGAACTATGGGCGTGATCCAAACGGTGGTAATGCCAAGCTGCTGGAGGTAATCGAGATGCTGAAGGATTCCGCGGAGATCCCCACCGTGCCAGCCGCGTGGGAGAGCCAGCTGCGCGGCGTGATCGGGACCGTCGTTCGACGGGTCGCCATCGGCAAAGCGATCGGTCATGATCAGGTACATGACGTCCTTCGAGGAGAAGCCGGCAAATCCGTCGTTCGCGGCACGACGGGATGCGAAGGTGTAGGAGGCCCTGGTTGTGCCGGCGTGGTTGGTTGCGGTGATCTGGATGGTTTCGGGGCGTGCCGCGCCGGCAGCGAACCAGAGCTGCGCGTAGTGACCGTTGGCGGAGGCTTTCACCTCGCGGATCTTGAGTGCGGGATCGCTGAGGTGAAACCTGGCTGATGCCAGGCCCTGGCCGTAGATGAGTAGCATGGGCGCGGGCATGGGCGACCACCAGTTGGGCGGGTCGACCTTGCAGATGCGCGGCTGCTGCGATGGAGGCTGGGTAGAGTCGCGGGCATTCGGAACCTGCGCGTACCCGGCGCGAAGACCGCAGACAGCGATGAGGGCAGAGAGGAACACTCGCCGAAGAGGCAACATCAGAGTTGGATCCTTCAAAAGACTGCAAGCGTGCAAAGAGAGGGACGCGGGATCATCAGGGCAATGAGGACGCCATGAGTCTGAAAGAAAGAAGCGCCCAGACAAGTGATCCTGTCGAGGCGCTTCCGAGGTGAGAGGCTAGAAGGTGAAGCGGGCGGCAAGCTGCAGTTGACGCTGCGAGTACTGCTGCACGCCGGTGACCTTGCCGAAGTTGGTGTCGGTGACGGTGCCGTCGGGGTTGGTGAACTGCGGTGTGTTGGTCACGTTGAAGGCATCGCCGTGGAGTTCCAGGATGTAGCGTTCAGTGAGCATCAGGTTCTTCTGCACCGAGACATCAGCGGCACGCTGTCCTGGACCGTAGAGCGTATCTCTGCCGAGCGTTCCGAGCCTGGCGAAGACATTCTGGCCGTTGGCGCTGACAATCTGAGGTTGCGCGAGAGCCGCGGTGTTGAACCAGGTTCCGGTGATCGACTTCGGATAGCTGATCGTTCCAACGTGATCGGGGCGATCCGCCGTGCTCGTACCACCGCCAGCGGATGCGTCAAAGGGATTCCCCGAGGCGATGCGCCCGATGATGTTGAACTGCCAACCGCCGATTGCCAGGTTGGTGAAGTAGTTGGCATCACCGCCAAAGCGCTTGCCTTTGCCGAACGGCAGCTGATAGACGATGGAGGAGCTGAAGACGTGGCGCTGATCCTGTAGCGAGCTGCCGTAGTCGGCACCGGGATTGTAGTAGAGAGCCGAGGTGGAACCGAGGTTCGATCCCGGAGAATCGTCGAGAGTATGTGAGTACGAATAAGACCCCGTGACCAGCAGATCATTCCCCTGGCGGTGCTCGTAGTGGAGCTGCAGCCCGTTGTAGTTGGCATTGCCGTTGTAGTTGTTGTAGGTGATGCCGCCGAAGGTGGGGAAGTTCTGTAGTCCGGTACCGAACTGGTAGATGTTGTAGTTGTAGTAGGTCGACAGGTGATCCGATTTGCTCCCGACGTAGGACACGTCGAGCACGTCGTACTTGCCGATCTGCTTGTCCAGTTGAAGGTTGAATTCCTGGATCTGCTGGTTCTTCTCATCGCGGTTGACGGCCAGCGTGCTGAGGCCAGCCGGGGGCGCGGCTGCATTGAAGTTGGGGTAGCCGGGCGCGGGCAGCGCTGCTGTCTGCTGGGCAGTGCCGTTGCAGCCGTAGGTGCTGCCCGGAGCTGGAGTCTGTCCGGTGAAGGTAACGCAGTAGCCGTTCTGGGCGTTGTAGGAGAGCGAGCCGCCAAACGGAGCCTGCTGGCCGAGCTGATTGCTGATTCCTCCGTAATCCGGGAAGTAGAAGATGCCATAGCCGCCACGGAGGACCTCACGACCGTCGCCCTTGAGGTCATAGGCAAAGCCGAGACGGGGAGCGACATTGGTGAAGTCGTTATGGATGATGGAGCGTGAGACGCCGTTCTGATTCGCCACCAGCACCTGGCCGTAGGTGTTGTCGGCGGTATTGACGTCGAAGGAGGCCTGCCGGTTCTGCGCTTCGTAGGGTCGGGTGAGGATGTCGTAGCGGAGGCCGAGTTGCAGGGTCAGCCGGGAGCTTGCACGCCACTCATCCTGCGCGTAGAAGCCGTCTTCGTAGGCGATGTTGCTGAAGTAGCCGTTCTGGGCGCCAATGCTGTAGCTATCGGTAAACCCGATCAGCATTTCGGCTGTTGGGAATCCAGTGAAGTCGCCGTTGCCGAAGTTGAAGTACCCCTTACCTGAGATAGGACGGAAGTACTCGGTATTGCGCAAAATGCCAGTTGCACCGAAACGGAACGAGTGGTGGCCCCTGGTGTATTCGACAGCATCGTTGAGCTCGATCGTGTTCTGCGGCACGGCGTAGAGTCCGTAGTCGCCGGTGTAGTCGATGCCGGCGTTGCCGCCGATCAGAGCGCCGCCGCTGGTCTCCTGGTTGCGGTTCGCGTTGACGATGCCGAGGCCGGCCGACAAGGCGTCACCGTAGAAGGGCGGCTGGTATCCATAGTTGTCGCGGTTATAGCCGATCAGCAACTGGTTGAGGAGGTTAGGCGAGAAGGTCCTGGTATAGCCGAGCGCATACGAGCGCGCATGAACATAGTTGGCGCCCGATCCGAAGCCGGAGGGAAGCGTGACGAGTTCAGGCGTCTTGGTCTCGGTGGAGTTGTCGTAGCTGAAGCGCGCGAAGAACACATCCTTTGAACTCGGGGTGTAGTCGAGCCGAAGATCAAAGGTGTTGTACTTGGTATTCGCCTGCTGGTGCGCCAGGTAGTTGTTGGTGACGCCTGCAGTCGTGGGAGTTGGATACAGGTTGAAGTAATTGAGAGCTGCCTGATTTTCCGGAATACCCGCTGCGGCGATGTTGTTGCCAGGAATCGGAGTGCAGGTGGCCGGATTGTAAAGCTGACCATTTTTCACGTAGTTTTTCACACCCGCGTGGATGAGGCAGTAGGGCTCGGAGAACTGGCTGTCGACCGATGGTCCGTTGACGGCGTCGAAGTTTGGCGAAGAGGCAAGCAACTCGCTGAAATCGCCAGTCCGCATGAGGGCTGTGGGCACGGTGACGAAGTGGGCGTTGACCGGCACGGACTCGCGGAAGGCCTGGTAGTCGCCAAAGGCAAAGAGCTTGTTCTTGATGATTGGACCGCCAATCGAGAAGCCGGGTTGATTCCGGTTGAACGACGGATTAGGAGTGGAGGCTGCGCCGAGAAAGCGGTAGTCGGGATTCGCATCGAAGTTGCCGCTGCGGTAAAACCAGAAGGCCGATCCGTGGAAGGCGTTGGTGCCGCTTTTGATCGAGCTGGCGACGATGGCGCCGCCTGCACGCCCATACTCCGCCGGCGCGACGCTGGTATCGACTTTGAACTCCTGGGTTGCGTCGATGTTGGGGAAGATCAGGATCGAGTTCAGCAGGGAATCGTTGTCGTCGATCCCATCGAGGAGGAAGTTGTCGGCTTGCGGACGGATGCCGTTGACCGAGATGGAGGCTCCGCCACTCTCGGAGTTGCGGAAGGTTTCGGTGTTGCCGTTGACGCCGCTTGCTGCGTCGCCATAGGATCCGCGGGTGACGCCTGGGGTCAACAGGGCCAGGCCGGTGAAGTTACGCCCGTTCAGGGGTAGATCGGTGACCTGCTTCCCTGAGATAACGGAGCCGATCGTCGCACCCGACGTGTCGACAAGGGGCGCTGCGTCGGTCACATCGACACTCTGTGTGGTTGAACCGACCGCGAGCTTGAAATCGAGGGTTTGCGTGCTCGAAACCTGGACGCTAAATTTCGCTTCTTGTCCCTGGAAACCAGTCGCGGTGACGGCGGCCTGGTAGTCGCCACGCGGGACTGCCGAGATGCGAAACTCTCCCGCATCATTTGAGGTCGCCTGGAATTTGAGACCGGTCTGGGTGTTGGTGACGTCGACAGTTGCGTGGGGGACGACGGCGCCCGTCTGGTCGGCGACTGTACCGACGATCGTTCCGTCGTCTGACTGCGCCATGGCTCCCGCAGTGCTGAGGCAACCGGCTGCGAACGCGACATAGGGAATGATGTGTTTCATGCTTTTTCTATAGCTGGACATCGGTTAACCTCTTGGCTCTCCAAATAGTGCTTCGTCACGGGGTGTGTCGTCGGCTTGTAATTGCTTGCGCCGGAACTGCTGCACCCATTGCTTCTCAGCAACGACCAGAACCTTGCTCCTTGCGGGCACATTCCCGCAATATTTTTCATCTAGTTTTTACATGGATGTTGGCTCAACAGGTAAAGAGCAGATTTGAGGACACTTACGAGTGGACATCAACAGCCTTGGCAGCGGCTAGCGGTCAGAGTAGACTCAACGGCGGACATCGCAATCGAAAAGTGTGGCGATCGGTGATGGTGAAGAGAGCACCGAGGAACAAAGAATGGTATTGCAACATCAACTGATTGGCCGCAGGAGCTTTGGACTTTACGAAGCGGATCTTGATTCGGGCGAGCTTTGGCGCGCGGGACGGAAGATTCGTTTGCAGAGTCAGCCCTTCAGAGTCCTGGCAATTCTGTTGGAGCATCCGGGCGAGGTGATTAGCCGAGCCGAACTCCAGACTTTGCTGTGGGGCAAGGATGCCGTTGGAGATTTCGACCAGTCGCTTGGAACCGCCGTAAACAAGATCCGCGACGCCCTGGGTGACACCGCAGATAATCCTCGATTTGTAGAAACTCTGGCGCGACGCGGGTACCGGTTTATCGCGCCCGTGACGATCATTCCACCGGTCGCCTCCGACCCGCCTGTAGTGCCTGCGCCTTCTGCCGAGCCACTTATCGATCTACCTTCGGGGAGCCTGGAGGCCACTCTTCCGCTGGTTTCAGTAGATCCCCCGGCCGTCTCTGGACCGGTCGCAGGTGAGAGCTATGCTAAGCCTGGGATACCCGTTTTATCGATCACCCCTGCACGCGGAGAACAGGTTCGCAGCAAGATCATCCCCTTGGGAGCATTTCTGCTGGGACTCCTGGTTGCAGCGATCATCGCGGCGGTGCATCAGCCTCATGCTTCGGTTGCATTGCTGCGCATCGAGCAGTTAAGTCACATCGGGAGAATCGCTCCTGGGATGCCTGGCATGGAGAGCCTGCCAGCCTCCGCGACTGACGGCGTGCGAATCTTTGTCTCTGTTCTCGAGAATGGGCGGTCGGTGCTCTCCCGGGTCGACGCGCATACGGGTGCTGTGCAGCCCATCGACCTGCCCCGCGAGGTCGCGGCACCCATGTTGGGAGACCTCTCGCCCGATCTCTCAACTCTCCTGCTGCGGAGCCATCTCTCCCCGGAATCTGAGCAGCCGCTGTGGACGGCACCAGTTGGAGGCGGCAGCGCACTGCGACTACCGAATATCGTGGCGCATGACGCGACCTGGATGCCTGGGGGCAAATCTATCCTGTATGCGGTCGGCGATCAGCTGATGGTCGATCGTCCGGATGGAGGCGGGTCGAGCCTTTTCGCGATCCTGCCTGGCAGAGCCTTGTGGCTGCGCTGGTCTCCCGATGGGAGTCTGCTTCGCTTTACGCTGCTCGACCCGCTGCGGCACACCATGGGTCTATGGCAGATCGACCGCACGGGTAAGCATCTTCGCAAGATGCTGGACGGCTGGAATCAGCCCTCGTCCGAGTGTTGCGGCATCTGGGCTGACGACGGCAAGGCGTTTGTTTTTCAGGCGACCCGAGAGGGTCATACCGACCTCTGGCGCTTCGAAGGCGACGGCAGCTCGCAGCCGGTGCAGCTTACAGATGGTCCCTTGAGCTTTGGCGCTCCCGCGTCGTCGGGACATGGCGGGCGTATCTACTTTATAGGCCTGGATACACAATCGCTGCTGCAGCGTTTCGATCGGGCGAAGGCCCGTTTCGTGCCGGCACAAGCTTTTATGGACGACGCCAGCCGGGTGGAATACTCGCGCGACGGCACGCGGGTCGCCTGGGTGGATCAAGCCGGAAGAGCCTGGCGTGCGCAGGCTGACGGCTCGGAACGATTGGAGCTTACTCCAGATTCGCTACAGGTTTTTATGGCGCACTGGTCTCCGGATGGAACGCAACTCGCCATCATGGCGAGAGAGCCTGAGAAAGCATGGCAGCTTTACCTCGTCTCTTCCGATGGCGGAAGTCTGCATCACCTGGTGACCGATAGCCGCAATGCTGCAGATCCTACATGGTCGGCCGATGGGAGAGAAATAGCCTTCGGGCGGGTGAATGACGAGATGGGGAACGAGGGCGCACCGCGCTCGATCGAGATCCTCGACGTGAAGACCGGACAGATCACCATGGTGCCGGATTCCTCGAATCTTTTCAGTCCACGGTGGTCACCGGATGGATGCTACATCGCGGCACTCTCACTGGATCAACATCAACTGCTGCTCTTCGATATTGCAACCAGACACTGGCGCGTCATCGCCCAGACTACGGCGGCGGACCCCGTGTGGGCAGCCAACAGCTCGGCTCTCTACTTTCACGCCTCCCTGGCCGAGATGCAGCCGATCTACCGCATCTCGATCCCAGAGGGACGATTGGAACAGGTGGGAGATCTATCGAGTTTCACAAACCTTCCGACAGACTACTTTTTCTCCGGCCTGGATCCAAGCGACGCGCCCATCGTAAGATCGAGGACCGCCACCGGCGACCTCTATACTCTTGATCTGGAACAGCAGCCAAGGTCCGCAGCAAAGTAGAGGCATCCTTGCCTTGGGTGGCGCGAGAGCGGTTTGCCGATCTCAGTTGGAGAGCCAGTAGGCTGGCGAGTGCGGATTGGGGTTCTAACCTTCGAAGACTTCGTAACGGTCTTACGATGGAGGAGGAGTAACCCTCAGAGTCAATGATTGAAAACCACCGCATCACCGTTTTCCGGGCCGTGGCCTTGCACCTCAACTTCAGCCGTGCCGCCGAAGCTCTGCTGCTGACGCAGCCTGCGGTTACCCAGCAGATCAAGGCGCTTGAAGAGGAAGTTGGTTTTCCACTCTTCGATCGTGCGGGCGGCCGCATCTCGCTCACGCCTGGCGGCGTCGCGTTGTTGCCTTTTGCGAAGAAGCTGAAGGCGATCAGTGATGAGGCACTTGCGGCGGTTGCCAGCGCCTACGGGGAGTTAGCCGGGGAGCTGAGTCTGGGCGCCTCGCAGACCATTGCGCAATACGTTCTACCTCGGTTGATGGCCGGCTTTTTACAGAGGAATCCAAACGTCACGATCACTGCACGGAGCGGGAACACGGATGAGATTCTGGGGGCGCTGGGATCGGGTGACATCCAGCTCGCCCTGATTGAAGGACCGGCCCAGCGAAATGACGTCCGTATCGAGCCGTTCATGAAAGATCGAATGGTGTTGGTGGTTCCGTCGAGCCATGAGTGGGCCGGACAAACGATTCAAGTGGATGATCTAAAGGCCTATCCTCTACTGACTCGCGAAGTTGGTTCCGGCTCGCGGCGCATTGTCGAGCAGGCGCTCGCCGGTGCAGGTGTGAGATGGAAGGACCTTTCGATCCGCATGGAACTGGATTCGACGGAGGGCCTGTTGCATGCAGTCGAGGCAGGACTTGGACTCACGTTTGTTTCGCGCTGGGCGGTTCGCAATCAGCTGGCGCTGGGCACGCTCAAAGTCACACGGATCGAAGGGCTCACTCTATCGCGGAGCTTCTCTCTGGCTTATGCTTCCGGGCCTGATCCGACAGGTAGCGTGGGGGCGTTTCGGCGATTCCTTCTCAGTAAAGTGACAATCCCAGCGACGAAACGCAGATCGAAGTGATGGAACAGATCGCTCTTTAGATCTTGTTGCCTGGCACCGTGCAAGACTGGCCGTATTCCTCAGGCTCTGATTGTTTCAGCGCGAGCGCGGTAACGCTGACCAGGTGCGCACGCGCCACCAGGTTTCCTGTAAGGCCAAGCAAAGCTAATGGGCTATCAGAACTTCTACTTGGACGCTGTTCTTGTGGGCGAGGATAGTTCTTCTAGAGGATTGGCCCGTGACAGAAACGATTCCAGACATAGAACAAGAGACAGAGTTAGCGCGGAACGACGCTTCTGTTGATCACGTTGACCGTGGAAGCGAGAATCCCCAGAAGAGGAAGTTCGATGCGAAAAGCCTTTTCTTCCTAGGACTCCTGCTGGCGTTTAGTGGGCTCGTCACTCCGCCTGTCGCGCTTGTCGGTGGGATAGCGTTTGGTTTTTCGATTGTGCATCCGTACCGCAAGGAAGCAAGTTCTCTGGCGAAGTTGCTGCTCCAGATATCCGTCATTCTGCTTGGCTTCGGAATGAATCTGAATCAGGTTATTCGGGCGGGCAGGTCGGGCCTGATGTACACGGCAGTCAGTATCAGCTTCGCGATCGCGGCCGGATTGCTCCTGGGGAAGGTTCTCAAGGTCGGAGGGAAAGCAAGCTATCTGATTACCTTGGGTACTGCGATCTGCGGAGGGTCAGCTATCGCAGCCATCGCTCCGATCATGGAGGCCACTGAGGAAGAGATCTCGATTTCCATGGGAACGGTTTTCCTTCTGAACTCCGTCGCGCTCCTGATCTTTCCGCTGATCGGATGGCGGCTGCACCTGAGCCAGAATCAGTTTGGGCTGTGGGCCGCGCTCGCGATTCACGATACTTCATCGGTGATTGGTGCCGCCGCGAAGTATGGCCCGCAGGCCTTGGCAATTGGTACAACGGTCAAACTGGCAAGGGCACTCTGGATCGTACCCGTTTCCCTCGTAACGGCGGCATATATGAGCCGCGCGGAAACGGCGAGAGTGAGTTCCTCGCCCAGGGCCAAGGTGAGGATTCCTTGGTTCATTTTTCTCTTCGTGACAGCATCCGTTCTCAGCACGTATGTTCCGCACTTCATGAGCGCTTACTTCAGACTGAATCAGCTTGGGAAGGCGGGGCTGACTGCAACGCTCTTTCTGATCGGCACATCGCTCTCGAGGGGTACGCTAAGAGCGGTCGGCGTGCGGCCTTTGCTCCAGGGAGTCATTTTATGGAGCGTCGTTGGAACAGCATCCCTGATGGCAATTTTGACAGGGCTAATTTCGATCTAGGGCGCGCATCCAGAGGATTCAATCCCAGGCGGCGCGCTCCCCTTCGACTGAAGAGGCTCGCGAAGCTACTGCGAAGTAACATCGAGCACAATCGAACCGATTCCTGCTCCTTGAGCGTAGGTTCGATGTGCTTTCTGGATGTCAATCAGTGGGAAGACCGCCTTGATCGGCACCCGGATGCGGCCTTGAGCAAGCCATTGGAAGAGCAATTCAAGATCCGGAGCGAAGTGCTTTGAAGTACGGAACAAACCGAAGAAGGTCGTCCGCTTTGCTGACCAGAAGACCAGATTACGGGCGAACAGCTTGAGGATCATAGGCAGTGGAGAAGGTCGGGGTCCACTGGAAAGCGCGGGCAGATTCTGCCCATAGCCCACGAGGATGCCGCCTTTGCGCAGAACGGAGTAGCTTTCATCGAAGCTCTGGTAGCCCAATGGATCGAACACAGCATCGACGCCACCTGCTCGCTGCATCTCTCCGATCCACGTCTTCTGCCTGTAGTCGAACGCCGTGGCTCCATTCGCGCTAAGCTCCGCATGTTTGCTGGCCGAAGCGGTACCGAACACCTTGGCGCCGCGTAGCTGTGCCAGATGGAGGAGCGCCGTGCCGACCGATCCGCTGAGACCGTGAACGAAGATACGCTGATCGCGCGTTACGCTGGCACTGCGCTCCAGCATCTCGTAAGCCGTCATCCAATCAAGGATCAACGCAGTTGCTTGACGCAGGTCGACCCCGTCGGGCACCCGAATTGCGAACTTCTCCGGGATATTCATCCGCTCCGCCTGCCCTCCATAGATGGTGAGGCAAGCCACCAGCGTGCCTGGTGTGAACCTGGAGCACTTACGACCATTCTCTAGCACTTTGCCGATGATGCTGTAACCCGGGGTAAGAGGAGGCTTTCTTTGCAGCGGATACATACCGCGGCGCATGTTGACATCGGAACCCGCGACCACGGAATGCAGCACCTGAACCTGCACTTCACCTGCTTCTGGGCTTGCGATGTGCGCCTCAACTATCTGCAAGACAGTCTCATCGCCAAAGGCAGGAACTAGTACTTTCCGAATGATTGTCTCCACGTTTCTTCTCCTCATTTAGTTTTCTTTCACAGCAAACAAGCTGATGACTGACAGCGTAAGTCTACGCGGTCATCGTGTCAAGACTTACAATGTTAACTAATGGCTCATCCCAAACTACTCTCGTCGGAAGAGATACTGAAGACGGCTTTGCATCTGGTTGAACATGGAGACGCCGACGGGCTGTCTCTGCGTGCCATTGCCGCCGAACTTGGTGTGAAGGCACCGAGTTTGTATCGTTATTTCTCGGACAAGGAAGCACTCGAAGTTGCGGTCGCCGAGGAGATTCTGAGTATTATGCTGGTTGAGTTCCAGGCTGCGTCAACCATCGCCAAGCCGGATCGCAGGTTTCGACGAGTGGTGGATGTCTATCTCCGCTTTGCACGGGAGCGATTTCCTCTCTACGCGTTTGTTATGCAGCATCGGCATCCTGAGCGATATTGGTCAGGAGTTGGCAAGGCCGTCTGGGATCTAATGGTGGAAGCTGCCAGCGCCGTCTCCGAACAGACTGACGATACTGCTGCGGCTGTCGCGACCTGGGCGTTTCTGCACGGATACGCCACGCTTGAACACTCCGGCGCGTTCGGACCATCCGGGCCTAAAGGGGGGTTAGAGCGCGGTGTGGAAGCATTCCTCAGCAACTTTCGTAGTACTAGAAAGTCCGGTACCGCCAGGCAAAAACACCTTCATAAAAGTAAGGCGTAGAAGAACCAGTCGAGGGCTTCATCAGACATTTCGGGGAAGCGGAAACGTGGGGGGTGGCCCTTGATCTTGTTGCAGGCTTCGATCTTTCATGCTTCCTCAATCCTGAGGGCACCAGGTTCGCCCTTCAGACCGAAACAGGAGCTGATTGTCGTGCATACCTGACGAGTATAAGTACTGCCCCCCCACGAGGTCCGATTAGCAGGCCGATGGCCATGATGATCGAACGGTGAGGCCCTGACTGGGTGTGAGGCACAGTGGCATGATCAAGAACTTGAAGAGGGGAACCTTCGCCTTCGCTACGATGTCAAAACTGCGCGGGCTTCGCGCGCGCAAGATCGCTGCACTTCCAGGCGACGACTTCGACTTGATAAGAACCAGATTCCGATTGAACGCAGCTTTGTGAACGGCAGGCTGCTGACGTGAAGTCCGGAAAGTTCTCCGGAATCATCGAATGTCAGGTTGGTAGAGAAGGTGCTCAAGCCCTTGCGGGCGAGCGCTTGAAGCGTCGATTTTTTTTATTGGGAGTAAATGGGAGTAAATCGGTTTTTCTGATTCTCTCGAAACCATTGTCCTGATTGGTTGCGGGGGTAGGATTTGAACCTACGACCTTTGGGTTCTGAGTGAGAGTATAAACGTAGTTTTAACGAGTTGCAAGGCCCGATCGGGAGCCTTAAGTAGCTGTAAGTCGTTGAAAAGACGTAGAGCGATTTTTTGCTCCGGGTCGAAACCGGGTTGAAAACCCAACGACCTTTGGTTTCCAACCCGGCGAGAGTCACGTTAGCGATACTTTGACGACACCTAAACGAGACTCTATACTGCATGTAGAGGTGACCTAAAATGTTGGCGACTTCTACGTTCGCGAGTGCCGATCCAGCTCTCTTCAATCCACAGTCAGGACGACTTGATGCGTCGCGCATCGCGAGTGAAATTCAACTGCCCGTCTCAACAATCGCCGAGGCCATCGGCAAGAAGGCCCCGAGCGTTCGCAAGCATCCCGACGCAAGCAGCCTGCAGCCAGAGCTCCGCCGCGTTTACCGCATCTGGGTGGCAATCGTGGAACTTTATGCCGGGAACAAGAAGAGCGCCCGTATATTTCTGAACGCACCAAACAAGCATCTCGAAAATCAGGCCCCCGTCGAGTTCATCGAAGGCGGCGACCTCAAACCCCTAGAGGCTCTCGTCGAGGCCATGACCACTAGGCAGCCAGCCTAGTGAGGGCGACCGTGCATTCTCCCGATCGGCTTTTGCGAGCCTTAGAGACCGCCCCGGTTCAGCCGTTTACGGGATTTGTCTATCGGATCATCGCCGAGCGGCACCGGGATTCACCTCTATCAGCCATTGGGTCTGTCCGATCCGGTGGGCGCTACAACGCCCCGAATAGCTTTCCTGTTCTTTACTGCGCTGATAGCCAGATGACCGCCCTGCTCGAAGTCGAAGCCCTCTTCGCCACTGCTGATGGACAGTTGAAGGGAGCCCCACAAGATCCCGATTTGGTTCTTTCAATGCGTTGCAATTTGGCTCGTGTCCTTGACTTGACCGACAAGCGCTTTCACCGCGAACTCGGAACGACTCGTCACGAACTCGTGAGCCTGTCGCCGTCGCGGTTCATTTTGAACGCACAGGGGAAGGAAACGCCGACACAAGTCCTGGGTGCAGCATGCTCTTTCAGTGGCCGCATCTCCGCGTTGAAGGTTCCAAGTGCAGCGCATAGTAGCGGCTACTGTCTCGACATCTTCCCAGACTCGTTACTCGTAGGTGAGCGAGTCCATATCATGGACGAGAGCGGCAGAATCAATGCCCAAATTGACGGTCTGATTCCTATCCCGGTGATCGCGCGAACTCGCTCCTCATAAGCCACAACCGAATTCAAATCCTTAATACATCAAGCATTTTTGTGTCACGCAGAAGTGCGTAACGCCAAATCGTGCTGACCTCCCCAAAGGGCAAGAGGCCCTAGCGCGACGCATCCGGTACTTCGGACGGAGTGCCTGAAAGCTGACGCTTATTCTCCTGATGAATAAGCGACCGTCTCGCATTTATTGGACTCCGTGAACCGAGTGATTCTACGTTGCCCATATCGCAACCGAATCCACGGTTGATTGAGGTGCCAATGCAGATCAAAGTTAGGCTCGATTCCCGGCCCATCCAGAGGTGGGCAAGACTCTTCTCAAAACAGACGCTACTCCGTGCCGCGCGCGTGATGGGGCCGACTCTGGTCGCCCTTACATTCGCCGGCGTTGCTCATGCCCAGGGAACGATGGATTTCTCCGGGGCGCAAACCTTGATGGGCACCTTCAAAACTTTTGCGATTTACGCAGGTGCCGTTATCTGCTTCGGCGGGCTCATTTTCGCGGGAATACGCATGATGAGTGGTCGTTTTCAAGATGCTATACCAGGCCTCTTCGGTGCGCTATTCGGTGCCGGAGTGCTCGGCTGGGGTGCCGGTTGGATAGGCAGCCTGACCGGACAGTCGATGTAGGAGGTGCATCGACATGACCAAGCGGGGAGAACCGTTACCGATCAATCAGGCCATGAACAGGCCCAGAGCCAAGCTAGGGCTCGACCTCTCGACATGGATGGCCATTGTGTTTGTGAACGTGACGGTTTTCCTCGTTGGGTTCCGACTGCTGGCGATTGTGAGCTTCCCGACGATGGCCGTCGCGGCTTGGCTCATCATTCGCAAACACCCAAAGATGTTCCAGCTCTGGGGCCTGAGCCTCAACCAGAAGAGCTACTATGACCCACGCAAACACTGAGCAAATCAAACATACCCCGTGGTTCGCGAAGGCCGGAGCCGCGTGCAGCATCGTTCCGATTGCACGCTTCGTCAGCCCCAGTATCTTCGCATTGAAGGGAGGGGGCTATGGATGCCTATTCTCCCTTGCCGGTATCGACGAAGAGGGTGTCACCGACCTTGAGCTTGACTCGCGTATGCGATCTATTGAGGGCGCGCTCCGTGGACTCCCTGAAGGCTCCTGTCTCTATCAGTACACGCGCGTGATGTCGGGCTTCGATCTTCCGCGCCAGGCAAAGTATGCCAATCCCATCACTGAGGTGTTTGCATCCGACCGTTTGAATTTCCTGAACCAGACTGCAGCGTTCCGCCGCATTGATCTTCACTGGTGCCTCACGCTGGAGCCATCGAAAGCCACAGCGTTCGAGCGCAAACCCCAAGAAAACGCAATCGACACATCGCGGATGTTGTCCGACCTCGAAAAGACTGCGACGATCCTTCAGTCCCATCTCGGCAGCTCGTTGGGACTGCGTTTGCTCGACAAGACCGAGACCTTCCAGTTTTTCAGCTATCTCTTCAACCTCGAAGAGTGGGCCGAGCGGGACCAGCTTCGCAGCGACACCGGAGTGGACAGGCAGATCGTGAAGAGTCCGGTGGCATGGCACAGCGACCACGTCACGGTGGGCAAACGACACGTACAGATGTTCTCTCTCAAGACGACACCTGAAGCGTCGCGGCCCTGCCTTTTCTCCGGCTTGCTCACTCTCGACTGCGATAGCGTGTTGTGCTCGACATGGCGGGTGAAGTCCACGTCGGCAGCTCGCAAGGAAATCGACTCCCAGGAGAAGTTCATCTCCTTTTTCAAGGTCGGCGTTCTGACCCGTGTGATGAGCGGGCGCGATTCTGCGTCGTTAGAAACCGGCGCGGGAGCGAAGGCCGCAAACATCAACGTCGATGACCTAAGCGAAGTCATCCGTGGCCTCGACAAGAAGGCGCAGGGAGAATTCTCCCTCCGTCTCCTACTTGCAGCGCGAAGCCCGGAGGAACTTCGCAATGTTGTTCCGACTGTGCATCGGATCTTCGTTGATGCACGAGCGCAGGTGATGGAAGAGACGCTGGGTAACCTTTCCGGCTTCTATGCGATGTTCCCTGGCAATCACAAGTTCAACGTCTTCCCGCTGTGGTTGTCGGAGGATCACCACGCGCGGCTGTCCTCCGTCTTCGCGCCAAGTATCGGGCATCCACACTCGGATGACTTGGATTCGGAATACCTCAACGTCTTCGAGACGCGCACTCGGACACCGTTCTTTCAAGACGTGTATGTGAACGGCGTGCGAGTCATGCTCATCATTGGGCCAACCGGCTCCGGTAAGTCCGTGCATGGGAACGCGGCGATTGCTCTTGAGCAGAAGTATGGCGGGTTTACTTACATTTTTGACATCGGCGGCAGCTATGAGAGCGTGGTCGAGCTGTACGGTGGCAAGGTTGATCGAGTAGGCAAAGACGGCCCGCGCATCAATCCATTCTCTCTTGAACCCACCGAAAGCAATATCAAGTTTCTATATTCGTTCATCAAGTTGCTGCTTACCAATGGCGGAGCAGAGTTGGAGCCTGAAGACGGCGACGTGATCCACAAGGCCGTCCAGGACATGTACCTGCTCGATCATGAGAACCGCCGTCTCTCCAATCTCTTTCTTCCCAAGAAGCTCGACCGTTATCTCTCGAAATGGGTAGGCAAGGGCATTTACAACGCCGTCTTCGACAACGTTGAGGACAGCCTCTCGCTCTCGCGCCTTCAGTGCTTCGACTTCCAGGGCGTGAACAACGAACAGTACGCAGACCTGATTGAGCCATTGATGGTATGGCTCCTCCGCCGCATCAACGACGTTCTCTATAACCCCGCCAATCTCGGAGTGCCCAAGCACATCCTCATTGAAGAGATCTTCTCTTCGATGAAAAACAAGCAGCTCTTGAATGGTGCGCTCGCTTCCATCAAGACGGTTCGTAAGAACCTCGGTGGCGTGACCATGATTGGCCAGTCCGCCGATGACCTCGGCGCGAACGCCGACAGCATCGTGAATTCCTGCACGTCATTCCTGTTTCTCAAAGATGCGACTTTCAATCGGAAGCGTTACGCCGAATTGTTCAAGATGAACGAACAGCAGCTCGCTCTCTTCGAGAGCTTGCAGGATCGCGAGGGCTTATACATCCGTCGCGACGGGCTAACCAAAGTGGTGACGCTGCGGCTCGACAAGCGCAGCTACGCCACGTTCTCTACCAAGCCGAAGGACCGTGTTCGCCGCACCAAGTTGATCGAAAAGTACGGACTCACCGAGGGCATCACGCGCTTCGCCCAGGGCGAGACTGTGTAACCAATCCCACCTCCACCGAAAGGACTACCTGTGAAACCGCCCATCATTCTCATCATTTCCTTTGGTCTCGGCTTGGCCGCCGCGGCCCACGCAGCAACCGATCAGCCTCACCACCTTGAACCCGCCGCGCCCCGCAGCGTTACAGTGTCAGAGGCAGACGCTCCTCCCGCCATCCGCACTGGCTTGCTGCAATCGACGCTCATCATGCTGCCTGCTGAGGAGAAGGTTGCCAACGTATTCGCCGGCGACACGGTGAATTGGGTATTTGACGGCGGCCACGTCGCCAGCCGCTTTATCAGCGTCAAGCCGAAGGTGGCGAACGCCATGACGGACATTCACATCGTGTCCGACCACGGCAACGAGTACACCCTTCAGCTCCGCGAAGTGTCGAGTGACGCCGACGCTCACTTCGATTCCAAAGTCTTCATCACGCCGGGCGACAAGGCCGCGAAGGAGCGGCTGACCGACTTGCCGGTGTTCGTCCCGGCTGCTGACTTGGAGAAGGCGAAGCAGGAGGCGGCAGCCGCCAAAGCTGCTCAGTTCGCCGAATTGAAGGCTGAGGAGATAAAGGTCGAAACGTATCGCAGCAAATATCCCGGCACGCTTCACTTCGACTACACCTGGGACACAAAGAAAGGCAATGCGCTGGGCCTTGAACAGGTATGGCATGACGACAAGTTCACCTATTTGCGCGGACATTTCCAGGAGACACCCGCGCTTTATGAGGTGAAGGAAAAGAAGCCGTCGCTCATCAACTTCGATTTCAGTAACGGTCTCTACACCGTGCCGAAGGAGCTCGACAACGGCTACCTCGCCATCGGCAAGCAGAAAGTCGAGTTTCACCGTGCGGAAGGAAAGGAATAGTCATGGCCGACGAAAATCTGAATCAACCCGCCACCGTTCCAGAACAGCCCGAAGCGAAGCCGCCCGTGCGCAAAGGAATGCCGTTGGTCATTGCGCTTGTCGTCATCATCGCGCTGATTGGCATCGCCAACTTGTCGAGTCTGGTTAGCGGCAACAAAAGGGCGGCGTCGCAAAGCGCGTTGCCGATGCGCCCGGCCACGGCAAACCCGCAGCAGGTGTCGAGCTTCCAGACCCAGCAACAGGCGCAGGCCCGGCAGGATGCCGACCTCGCCCAGAGGCAACAGCAGCTCGCAACCGCGATGCAGCAATTACAGTCGGCGCAGGAGGCGCCCGGTCCGGAGGCCGCTGGCGCACCTCCGATGACCGCTGCGCAGCGCGACGCGATCTACGGCAACAGCGCGAATGCACCGTCCCGCACTTCCAACGTCTCGGAAGCGCAGGCGGAGGCCAAGCAAAAGCAGCTTGCGCGGGAAAGACAGCAACAGGACGCCATCAATAGCGATACCGTCGCTATCGACTTCCAGCACTCCGGCAACGCCGCTGTGGCCGCGCCCACGACTACCGCTGTACTCGGCGAGCGTCAGGAGGCATTGTCCAAAGCGAGCGGCGAAGCCATTACTCCCGCGCTTGATGCCTCTGCCAAGAAGCCCGCCATTGCGGAGGCGAGCGCAGATCAACAAACGAGACCGAGCGCAAAGGCCGACCCGATGGGGCCGTATGACTTCGACACCTACGATGGGCGCCTGTATCGGATCTTTGAGGGCACAGTGTTGGAGGCGGTCGTCACCAACCACATCGACGGCGGATTCAGCGGCCCGATCATGCTGGACCTGACCACCGACCTCTACTCCCATGACCACCAGCAGCTTCTCTTACCCCAAGGAACGCGGTTGCTTGTAACTGTACAGAGCGTTGGTAGCGAACAGCAGCGCAAGATGTTCGTCACCTTCCATCGCGCAATCTGCCCGGACGGATTCTCTTTGGAGTTCGCGAAGTTCATCGGACTTGACCAGATCGGCACAACCGGTATGGCCACGAAGGTGAATCACGGCTATCTCGAAGCATTCGCAGCCGCGGCAGCGATCGGTGGCTTGGGCGGCCTCGCTCAGATCGGCAACAACGGAAGCGTCTTCACGCCTTCAACCGAGATTCGCAACGGCATCTCCGAGCAGTCCGCCCAAGAGGGCGAGCAGGTTCTCAATCACTTCCTGAATCGCCTGCCCGTCATCACGCTCAAGGAAGGTTCGCGCGCCCGTGTGTACATTGGCACGGATTTGCTTGTCCCGTCCTACGCGGAGCACCGCGTCAGCCCCACTTTGTAGAGAGGAGCACTGTGATGAATGATCGCTTCGCACATTTGCTTCGCAAGTCCCGTGATGTCAAACAGGGCGGTCACGAAGCCTGGGCTGTGCAGTCTCCCGGTGAGAAAGTTGCCGTCGCACTGGTTCTCAATCGCGCCGATTGGCTCGCCGAGATTGGATACACGCTTCCCGAGGCTATCGAGCGCAGCGGCGCGGAGTGGATGGCGATGATTCCGCAGATTGCCCGCCAGCTTGCAGAGGAGGAGTGAACGCTATGCAGAGGATTAGTCTTGATCGCTTGTATCAGGTCTCCGCAATCACGACCGCTATTGTGCTCGTTCTCCTGCTCATCGGGACAACTACCGGGCGCGAAACGCTTGCATGGATTTACCTCACAGCCACGGACGCGATTGCAAATGCAACCCACGTCCACGGTTCCCCCCTGGACAGGCTCGACCCGACCTGCCCGCAATGCATGTAGTTCAACCCAAGCACAGGAGGCTTTATGAAAGTCACACTGACCAACCGCCGTAAGTGGTTCTTAGGGGCAGGCGCGGCTCTGCTTCTTACTGCGACCCCGAGCTTTGCCCTGTTTGGCATCGGAGATATCGTCTTCGACCCGACCAGTTACGCCAGCCTTGTATCGCAACTCACCACACTGGAATCGCAGTACAACATGCTGAAGAACAACATCACGCATTTTTCTGCGAAACAACTGTGGCAAACCGAACTCCATGCTCTTGAGAACGTGAACGTAGCCAGCATGTTCGGCGAAACGGCCGGCATCAAGATTGCGCTGAACTCTAACAACCCGAGTGCATCGCTGACCGGTTGGCAGACGGCCACGGTCCCGATGAACAGCAATGCCAGCACCTACCTTGCTGGACAGCAACTCGGCAGTTCCCGGATGTCACAGCTCGCCATGATCGAAACTTCGGACGGCGTTTCGCCCGACTGCCTCACGGCTATGGGTCAGTACCGTTCGGGCAGGACAACGAGCCTCACGGCTAATAGCTCGCTGATGTCCAGCCAGTTCGACAACAGCGATTCGACCAACGCGGAGGTCCAGCAGCTCAATCTCCTGAACGCCGCAGAAGGCCAGCGGATGTCGGAAATGCAGTCCCAGGGCAGCTTGCAGGTCTGCCTTGCTGGACAGATGACCGTCGCCAACATGGAACGCCGCAACGCGGCTGCGGAGGACATGAACACGGCAGCGTTCGTTCAGCAGCAGCGCTCCACGAACGATGTGAGCGCTGCGAATGAAGGTAGTACCTGGACGACCTACCTTCCCTAATCCAACCACAACCCACGATTGAGAGAGCGATATGGCATCCATTCTTGTGTTAGCGCAAGCCCTTCCTTCCGCCAGTTCCGGCGTCGATTGGCTGTATCAGTTCACCAACAATCTGACGAACCTCACCACCCAGAACGGCGGTGCGCTGACGCAGCTCGGTCTTACCGAGCTAAGCTGTATCGCTCTCTTCACTTTGGTGAGCATGTCCATCAACTGGAGCACCACCGGCATGACCTTCCGGCTCCATCAGGATCATGTCCATGTGGGCGACCTTACCAATTTTCTGTTGAAGCTCATCATTTGCTGCCTGCTCGAAAACTATTGGGTGAACCCATTCCCCGGTGCGAGCTTCGGCATCAATCACTTCTTTTCCTACATTGCCCAGGCAATGGTCGCGGCCTTCGATCAGAGTTCGCTCAACAATTTGCTCCAGCTCCTCAAGACCGCCGGCGATAACACCGCCATGCCGTCTTTCACTGCACCACTTCAGATCCTCTGTTACGTCGTCGTGCAACTCATGCTTGGTTTGGCTTCGGCGATTCTGTTTGTCATCAATTGCAGTTCCTTCATTTTGTACGGCGTGACTGCTCTCTTCGGTCCGGTGTTTATCCCCCTTCTCATGACCAAGAATTTTCGCGCCAAGTTCTTTCACTTCCTTGATGTGCTCATCAGCTTCGCCATGATTCGCGCCGTTGCCGCTGCATTTATCTTCGTCTGGGCGGGGTTCATGAACGGGTTTATTCAGCAGACGTTCAACGGCAACTATTCGATGGAGATGTGGATGGCGAACCTCATCCCGTGCTTGATGGTGTTTGTGGCGTTCATCATCAACATGCTCTTCATCCCCAGCATGACGCAGGCGATCTTTGGCGGAGCCGCTGGACTCACGTCCGCAGCGACGCAAACAGCCGCAGGTGTAGCCGCGTTAGTGGCGAAAGCAGGTGCTTGATATGTGGAATTTCTTACTCGCATTTTTCTCCGCACGAGCCGTCGGCAGGTCACGTGTCCTTCGGCGTTTGCTGGCACTCTTCTTATTGGGAGCACTGATTGCCGCGCTGATTTATACGGCTGTCGTGTTCCATGCGGTAACGGAAAGGAGTCATCCGAGCCATGTCCACCCACACTCTTCCAATTGATACGTCTCTCACACCGAAACAGGCTGCACTTGCCGACGAGATCGGCAATGAGGTCTACGCCTCCCATTATTCCGAACGGAAGGCGTACCGCCTCATCATCGGATGCGGAACAGTTCTGTTACTCGGTTCGATGGGGCTGAATCTTTCTCTGGCGCGCCGCCCCATTGCCAACCGATACATCCGCATCGACGAGATGGGTCGTGCCCAGGCGATCCAGTACAGCGACTTGAACTATAGTCCGCGCGAGGGTGAGGTGCGTACATACCTCACTGATTGGGCCAACTATCGCTACACCATCACTCGCGACACCATCGCCAAGAAGTATCCGCTGAACTAATACTTCTTGTCAGGCAATCTGTCCTCGCAACTCATGACGGACGACAACGCCAATCACCTCGTCTCGCAGGTTATCGGTGGGCAGATCGAGCAGAGCGATGTCGAGGTGAAGAACGTCACCATCACTTCCATGTCGCAGGAGGTCGTTCAGGGCGTCACGATGGCGCGTGGGACGGCGCTTGTAGCGATCGACAAGCTCTACTCTCCGCGCAACTCGCACGAGCCACGCGTCGAGCATTGGGGTATCAGCGTGACGTATTACCTGAACCCCAAACAGGTCAGCGATCAGGCCCGCATCTTTCCGCAGTTCGAGACGATCAATCCGCTTGGATTGACCATCACAGAGTTCCACGAGAACCGGCTCTCCGTAGATCCGATTGCACCCGGAGCAACTACCGCGTCGCCGGCTGTACCGGCGACGCCCCCCCCAGGCGCCTCGCGGGGCGCTACCCACGGATATTTGCGG
>CAXTNM010000014.1:42739-75952 GCA_964245715.1 uncultured Acidobacteriaceae bacterium
GCCCTCCCCCCCCGCCCAAACCCGCGGGGGCGGGGGGGCCCGCGCCCCCGCCACCCGCAGGAGCATCGCGGTGAGCTACCAACTGATATTGCCGTTCTTCCCGGAAGAGTTGCGTGAGCTTCTGCTAGACCCGTCCATCTCTGACCTGATGATTAATGGAACCACGGGTGTCTACGCAGATCGTGGTGGGGTCGTTCAGCATATCCCGCTGACGACCCCGTACACGAACGACCGGCTGCAGGCGGCGATTGAGCGCGTCGCACGGCTCTTGGGACAGGACCTCACGAGCCAGAATCCGATCCTGAATACGCGCCTTCCCGATGGCTCCCGTGTCGCGGTCGTCGGCGCTCCCTCCTCCATTCATGGGCCTACGCTGACCATCCGCAAATTCAACCGCTGGTACACCAGCGATGAATTGATCGCTTCAGGCAGCTTACCGGCGCATGTCCGGGATACGGTTGTCGAGCTTGTCAACGCGAAAAAGAACGGCATCATCAGCGGAGGAACCGGTTCGGGGAAGACAACTTTGATGAAGTCGCTGCTCGATCATGTACCCCACCATGAGCGCCTCATTGTTATTGAACAACCGGCGGAGTTGAAGATTGCGCATCCCAATGCGGTTCGTTGGGAGGCCGTGGAGGCCATTCCTGGCCAAGTCGCCGTCACCCCTAGCCAGCTATTGGCCGCCGCTCTTCGGCATCGGCCCGACCGCATCGTCATGGGAGAAATCCGTGATGAGTGCGGCTATGACCTCTTGCAAGCCATGAACACCGGCCACGGCGGAACGCTTTCGACCATCCACGCAAAGTCAGCGTGGGACGCTCTCAATCGGCTATCCGACTTGGCTCTCAGTGCCAGACCGAATCTGAATCATGGTTTCGTACGGTCAGAGACCGCAGAAGCAATCGACTTCGTTCTTTACTGCGAGCGAAATGCCGCAGGCCGCCGCCGCGTGCGCGAACTGATCTTGGTCACCGGATACGCCCATGCCGAGCAAGCATTCCAGACGGAAGAAATCTACCGCGCTCCGGCCGAGGCCGACTAACGCCCGGCCATGAGGTGAAGGATGACAACCGGATTCGTTGCAGACAGTCTTCTTACTGGGCATCGGGTGTCGAGACCTTCGACAAAAAGATGTGCTCTTGTGCGTGAAGACCGCAGCCTGAATCGCAGTGCCAACGGTGGTGCTATGCCGTTCGTCTTTCCAGCGTTCGTGGCAAGAAGAAGGAAGTCGCATCGCCGGGACATGGCATCGTCAGGAACCCCTAAAGACGCTCTGTCTTTGAGGCGTATCTCTCCACATCAATTCCTCGTCATGCTCGGTCACTGCTTCGGGGCCAAACCGGCGCCCTGCGGCTCGGCGTCGTTCTGCTTCGCTTGCAGCGCCCCTGCGGGGTCTCGGTTCCTCCCAAAACAAGTTTGTAAACGCGGCCAGGAACGCCGCACAAACTTCTTCCGGGCCCCGCCAAGAAAGCACTCCTTGGCACTTGGGAGCCGGGCCCACTCGCTGGCTTTGCCAAGGGTGACCCGAGCAAGAACGGGAATTCAAAACGGAGACACGACCATGAACAAGAACAGAGCAGAACTGATGGGATTCCTCGGAGCCGATGCCGAAGTTCGCACCGGCAAGAACGACAGCAACTTCACTACCTTCTCCCTAGCCACATCGGAACGCTACAAGGATAAAGAGAGCGGCGAGTACAAGCAGATCACCGAGTGGCACCGCTGCATCGTCTTCGGCAAGTTCGGCGAGTTTGCCGCCACGCTCAAGAAGGGCGAGCACATCTACCTCGAAGGCAAGATTCGCCACTACGAGTACACGCCCAAGAAGGCCAAGAAGCCAGTCCGCACCGACAGCATCCAGGTTCTCACCATCCTTAAACTTGACCGGGCCGAGAAGGCGGCCCAAGAGGATCTGGACAACGAGCCGGAGCCGTCCGATGACATCCCGTTCTAGGGCCCGGCATCACGCGCGAGAAGGCCCGGTGGGAGCCGGGCTTTCCTCACGCTAAAGGCCTGCAACATTCCATCGCATCCGAGGTATTCGCCATGAGCCAAACTGCCACAGACTTTCTTACCCGTTGCTTCGCTCCGGGGGAGACCATTGCTCTCCTGCTGCGCAGTGAGAGCGCCGACCGCCCCGTGCAGCGGATCGTTCGACTAGAACAGGCGCTTGCACCCGCCTACCTTCGGTGGCTCGCCCACGAAAACCACGCTGGTGCCAACGTCTATGTAGCTGCCAATCCTCTCCGCTCCGGCAGCCGCCGTCGCACCAAAGAGTGCATTGCATCCGTCCGTCACCTGTATATAGATATCGACTTCGATGGGGATGCCCGTGTCGCTGCGCTTCGGAGATCAGATGTCGTTCCTTCTCCGACCGTGGTCCTCGCCACATCCCAAGGCAAGTGTCAGGCGCTTTGGCGGGTTGACGGCTTCGACTTCGAGCGTCAGGAAACCACGCTGAAGCAACTCTCCATCGTCTTTGGCGGCGACCGCGCTTGCACGGACTGCAATCGGGTGCTCCGCATTCCCGGATTCTTGAATCAGAAGTATTCGCCGGCACACCTCGTCACCGTTCAATATCTATCCGATTCCGTCTGGAATCCTGGCGACTTTCATCTCGACAATGCCGCGCTCCCGCTGCGCGGAATCGCACGGCCAATGCAGCCCGGAAAGCACACGCACTCCGAGCAGGATTGGCTTTGGGTTCTTGACGAACTGGCCCACGGCGAGGATGCGGTGAAGCTCACGCATACGCTGGCTTCCCGCCGCGCCGACAAACCCAATCCTCTCTATTACGCCCAGCGCACCGTGGACATGGCTTCAGCCCGTCTCTGGCTGCTAGAAGGCGCACCCATTGACGACCTAATCACGATGCTCGAATTACGCCGTCGCTCCGAAATTCCCGCTACGCTTTGTTCCGCTCGTGCGCGAGAGATCGCGACGACGGCCAACCGCATGATTGCCCGCTCGAAGATTGCCTAATTCATCACCCAAAGGAGAATGCAATGCCACTGCTAGAAATCACTCAAACCCGCCACGTCAATGCCTCAGTTCGGTTTACTGACTCAACCGCTCGCTTGGTCGATCAGTATGTCACCTTCCTCCGCTCCCATGGACAGCCTCGCGCAACTGCCGACGACGTGATCGAGCAGGGTGTCGGCTACACATTCAACAAGGATCGCGAGTTTCAGGAGTATTTGAAAACACCACAGGCGGCCAATGTCACGCAGACCTTGCGAGTTCGTAAGGCCCCCGTTTCGGATGCCGTTGAGCAGGCCAGCAAGAAGCCTGCTGTGGGGACTCAGCCCGCAGTGCAAACCCCGGCTGTAGCGGCAGGATCGAAAGCATGATCCTCCATCCAATTCCGGGGCAGGGCCACTACGGCGCTGCGCGCCGGAAGAACGTAGACAATCCATCCCTGAAAGGGTTGCGTTGGGAACCAATTTGGTTCCAACGGGAAACGTGCAGAAAACAGGCGGCTTGCCGCCGAGGCCAAATTCGGGCGGTTCCATTGGGAACCGCGCCCGAAGCTGGTCTCAGAAGGGTCAGCGATGCTTTCACAGACCTCTGAAATCGAAGGCCGCCTACAGCGGCTCAAGGGACGGGAAACCCGCACCCAGAGCATTGCCACGCGGTTTACCCGCACTGAAGAACGAGCATTATTGCGGGTTGCCGCAAGCTGCGGAAAGAACCTCCGCGAATGGGCGCGGGAAGTTTTGCTGAATGCCGCGAACGCCCAGCAGCACGGCGATGGGGCGGCGTTGTTTGCCGAAGTGCAAGCCTTGCGTCTCCTGCTCATCAACACCCTTGAGCCGTTGCTGCGCGGCGAAAAGATGACGCCGGAGCAGTTCAAAGAAATGCTCCGGTACGTGAAAACCAATAAGCGCAAAGCGGCTGCAGACATGCTCGCCAGCTATGCGGAAGGGACAACAGAACAGCCATGACCAACACACAATGGGGCCGCAAAGAAACCATCGTTCGTCCGCCGCACTATCCCGTCTACAGCTTCGGAGCCGTGTTTGTTGCGCTCATGGTGACCGTCGTCTGCGTTTACCTCCACCTCGCTTTTGTCATGACTCCGCTGCAACGCTATTACCTCTCCTGCTATGCCGAAACGGGTTTCCTTGGCACCATGCGCCAGAGCAGCGAGTACCAGCTTGTTACGGTGGCAGACCGCCAGCGCCACACCCGGCCTGTCACGGAAGCCGATGTGCAACCAGGTTCCACGCCGCAGCTAATCGGCAAGCCGATACCCTTGGCGCTCTCCCCAGCGGCCCAAGCCTCCGGCGTCGTTTTTCTCTATCGGGGACCGAAGGTTGCGTACATGAACCGCCCTCTTCATGACTACCTTCGCCGCTTCGTTTATGACGGTGCTACTCTCTTGGGCATCTTCGGCATACCGCTGTGGTCAGGGCTTGCCGTGTTTCTTATCCAGCTTCCATTCGCCGTCCGCAAAGACGTTCGACGGCTCAAAGAACTGAAGTATGGACGGCTGCTAAAAGGCCCCGTCCTGGTCTCTCCAAACGGTTTCAATAAGGTCGTCAAGGGCGATGGCATCGGGTTCAAAACCACCGAGTCCAAAGAGCTCATGCGCATCCCCCTACGAGCCGAAGGGCAGCACATCGAAATCATGGGCGATACCGGCGCGGGCAAGTCCCGGCTGGTCATGCAGCTCCTCGAACAGATCAAGGAGCGAGGCCATTCCGCCATCGTGTATGACCCCGCCTGCGAGTTCGTGCAGCGATTTTATGACGCCGACCGTGGCGACATCATTTTGAATCCGCTCGATGCGCGCTGCCCCTATTGGGGACCGTCCGAGGAGCTGCGTCGTCGTGCCGAAGCCAGAGCCATTGCCGCGTCCCTGTACCAACCGACGACAGACAAGAAGGGTGAATTCTTCACCGAGACACCGCAGAAAATCTTTGCCCACCTGCTGACGTTCGGCCCAACGCCGCAGGAATTGTGGAGTGGATGGCGAACCCTGACGAGATCGACCGGCGGGTGCAAAATACCGAGATGGCGATGATGATTGCGAAAGGTGCGCAGCAGCAGCGCAATGGCGTCCTGGCCTCCCTTGGCTTAATCGCGGACAGCTTGCGAATGCTCCCACGGAAAGAGAAAGCGACGAGCCATTGGACCGCGACCGAATGGTCGGAGCATCGCAAGGGATGGATCTTCATTACGTCGAAACCAAGCGAGCGAGAGGCACTACGTCCGCTGCACAGTCTATGGATCGATCTGCTTGTGCTCCGTCTCCTGAATGAGCCGAAAGAGAGCCAGCATCCGGTCTGGTTTGTCCTGGACGAGTTGGCGAGTTTGCAGCGTCTCCCACAGCTTCACACTGCGATCACCGAGAACAGAAAGGCGAAGAACCCCCTTATCCTTGGCTTCCAAGGTAAGGCCCAGCTTGAGATGATCTACGGGCATCTGGCTGAGGTGATGCTGTCGCAGCCGGCGACCAAGATATTCCTGAAAATCACGGAACCCAAAGCTGCCGAATGGGTGTCGAACGCCATCGGCAAGGTCGAGATTGAGCGGCTGCGGGAGACGCACTCCACAGGCCTACGGGCTGGCAACAACTTCAGTGTGGAGCGCCAGGTTGAGCCTTTGGTACTGGACTCGGAAATCTCTGGGCTCCCCGACAGACACGCATTCCTGAAGCTGGGAAACACGGTAGCCAGATTCTCCTTTGCCTACCACGACATCCCCGCCACCCAGCCCGCGTTCGTGCCGCGTCCGCTGGACGACGACGACCTAACGTTCGACCCAAAGACGCTCTCGAAAAAGCCTTCACAACCCGATGCGGTCGAAGAATCCGGGGAATCCGTACAGGCCGGATTCTCCCTTGGAGATTAGGCCATGCTGCAAATCTCCAAGGCGCTTTCGGCCTCTAAACTACAGGACTACCACAAGCGCGAATTCACCTCGCCTGACCAGAACTACTGGAGTCAGGGACAGCAAGTGCAGGGCCAGTGGCAGGGGCAGCTTGCGGAGAAGCTTGGCCTGTCCGGCGCGGTAGGCGCCGAAGAGTTTCAACGTCTCTCTGAAGGGCAACATCCGTACACTGCCGAGCAGCTTGTCATGCACCGGCAGTCCTTTGAGTACGCAAACGCCGAAGGAAAGACCGTCACCTCCGTACAACATCGCGCAGGTTGGGACGCTACCTTTTCGCCGCCAAAGTCGGTGTCGCTGACCGCCCTGGTAGGCGGCGATGAACGGATACGAACAGCGCACTCCGAGGCCGTCACCATCGCGTTGACGGAGTTGGAACGCTATACCCAGGCGCGGCTTGGCGGAAACCACCCAGCCGAAACCACCGGGCAGTTCGTCGTTGCCAAGTTCGAGCACGACACCGCCCGTCCAGTTGACGGCTATGCCGCGCCGCAGCTCCACACCCACGCTGTCATCTTCAATGTCACTCAGCGCGAGAACGGGCAAACCCGCGCTCTCCAAGAGCACGGCTACTTCGATTCCCAGCAGTTCGCCACTGCCGTGTACCAATCGGAACTGACGTATCGACTTAGGAATCTTGGCTATGAAATCGAGGCCGGTAGAAGCGGAGCGCCTGAGATCAAGGGATACACGTTGGACTATCTCGACGCCTCTAGCGCACGCCGCGATCAGATACGCGAGCGGATGGAAAAGCACGGCCTCCACGGATATGAAGCGGCGGATATCGCGGCACACGCCAGGCGCAGCGAAAAACTCATGCAGACACCCGCCGAGGTGCTTGCCGCCCATCGGCAGCTTGCCGCCGAGTATGGTAACCAGCCCGATGAAGTCGTGGCTGAGGCACAGAAGCGCGCCCGCATGCACACCGCCGAACGCACTCCCGAAACCGCGCAGAAAGTCGCCCGCGAAGCGGTCACCTTTGCCCGCGAGCGCAGCTTCGAGCGCGAAGCTGTTACCGATGAACGCGACCTCTTCCGCGACGCCCTGCGCCGGGGAATGAGTGAAGTCACCTATGCCGAAGTTCGGGCCAGCTTCGAGTCGCGCGGCGCCTCCGGTGAGTTCCAGCTTGTCCCCGGACAGAAACACGAGACCGGGCGGCAGTTCACCACAGCAGAGACGATACGCACCGAGAAAGAGATTCTGCGCCAGATGGAGCAAGGCCATGGGCGTGCCGAACAGATCATGTCTATCCAGGCCGCCGTCGCCCACACAGAAAAGCAGCAGCATTTGAACGCCGGACAGCGGGCCGCCGCTGAAGAGATTTTGACCTCGCGCGATGTGGTACAAGGACTGGAGGGGCGGGCCGGTGTCGGCAAAACGACCCTTTTGAAATCGGTTCGTGAAGCCGCAGAACAGCGAGGGTATGTCGTCGAAGGCTTCGCCCCGACCTCCCGTGCCGCGAACCAGCTCCGCGATGCCGGGATCTCCGCCGACACCTTACAGGGCTTCCTCGTTCGTGCTCGCCAACCGAACCCCGACCGTCACCTGTACATGGTCGATGAATCGAGTCTCGCCAGCACCAAACAAGTACGCGACTTCCTCGCCAAGCTGGAATCCGGCGACCGTGTCTTGCTCATCGGAGACACCCGGCAGCACCAGGGCGTTGAGGCCGGCAAGCCATTCGAGCAGTTGGTGAATGCCGGGATGAGGACGGCACAACTTGACCAGATCGTCCGCCAACGAGAGGCCCCCGAGCTATTGAAGGCCGTCGAGCATTTGTCGCGTGGCGAAATCGCCGAAGGTGTGGCGCTCTTGGAACAGCAGGGCCGCGTTACCGAGATTGCCGACCCGCAACAGCGCATCGCCGCCATTGCTCGGAGCTACGCCGCCAGCCCGGAAAATACCATTGTCGTCTCTCCCGATAACGCCTCGCGGCGTCAGATCAATCAGGCGGTGCGTTCCGAATTGCAGGCCCTTGGCGAAGTCGCCTCGGAGGACCACGCGGTGCGCGTACTCGCTCCCCGTTCGGACATGACTGGTGCCGATAGGACCTGGGCGGCCCGCTACGCCGTAGATGACGTTCTGTACTATCCGCGTGGCAGTCAGGACATCGGCATCGAAAAGCAAAGCTATACAAAGGTGATCGCTACCCAACCCAAAGACAACCTGCTAACCGTCTTGAAAGAAGATGGAGCCACCATCACCTACAACCCCGCACGGCTCTATGGTGTAAACGTCTACCGCGAGTTGGAGCGGGAGTTCGCGGTAGGCGATCGACTGGGTTTTACTGCGCCGTCCAAAGAGTTAGGCGTTGCCAATCGAGACCTTGGCACGGTGCAGCATATCGACAAAGGCAATCAACTTTCCGTGAAGATGGACAATGGCAAATCGATTAGCTTCGACGCAAACCAAATGCGACACATCGACCACGGCTATGCCGTCACATCACATAGCTCACAAGGGCTGACAGCCGACCGAGTTTTGGTGAATATCGACACCCGTAGCCACCCAGAGCTCATCAATACCCGCTTTGCCTACGTGTCCGTCTCGCGCGCAGCTCAGGATGCTCAAATTTTCACCAATGATGCGTCGAAGCTTGCCACTAATCTCACCAATGCAGTATCCAAGACATCGGCGATCGAAGTGGGAACTGGCTTTGGCATCTGATGGGAGACGTTTTCGGTAGCACGTCCTCTGCTCCCATGTTCTTGGCCGCGAGGCTCGCGGACAGTAATCGCGTTTAGGCTTTTCTGGCTTGCAGCATTACGAGGTATGCAGCGTTTGCGCTTCGGGCGTCTTCTCGCAACGTACGGCGCTTTGCTTCACTGAGTGACGTCAGCCTGTCCGGTCGGGCACGTTCAACTGCGTCCCGGCGGCTTTGCTCGACCGCTTCCCAACCGGTGCTGGCGGTGACCTTCAAAACCTTGAGCGCTTCGTCAATGGTCATGGAAATGACCGGCTTCGGCGAGGATGTTGGTTTGACTGGCATCAGAGGAACTTGCACGGCGCCCGGTGCTCTGTGCGCGAACAATTCATCTTGCTTTGCTTCAGATGCAACCGTGCCACCGGCGAGGACGCGCTTCACCTTATTTAAGAGCGTTGTCGCGCGGGGCACGGAGCGGAAGGCCAGTTCGTTTTCTAACAGCCGCAATGCGTCGGGATCGCCTTTTTCGGCGTCGAACATCGCTTCGAGTTCATCAATGCGTTTTTGAATCAGAGGACGGCTCATAGCGTTTCTGCAAGTGGCTCCTCAATTTGGAACGGGTCGACTTCCTTGTAGTGAACCCACACAGTGTTATCGACCGCTTCGGAGCCCAACGGTTCAATGCCCAAGGATTCGAGGGTCTGCAAGAGATCGCCGACTACTTCATCCCGGCGACGCGCCCAGCTTGAGGCGAAGCAACGCCAGAATGTCCAGCCCGCCCGCTCCAAGACGCGTTGACGGGCCATGTCATCCGACCATTGGCCGGGCCCGTGGAAACGGTCGCCGTCGCACTCGATAGCCAGGCGACGACCCTCCCGTCCTTCGACAACAAAATCAATCTTGAAAGCGCCGCAGCGAACTTGCGGCTCGACGCGGTAGCCGCGTTTCACCAGTTCGTCGAACATATCAAACTCAAAGCCGGACTCGCAGCGATCGCGGAGAAGCTGGGAGCTCCGCCCGTCAATCCGGAACGGTTCTTTGAAATGCCGGATTAGACGACCGTTTAAGGTGTCTTCCCCGAAAGCGTTGCTTTCGACGGAGCGGAACAGATACATTCGGTCACGTGCCCGAGACATCGCTACGTTGTAGCGCTGCTTCATATCGGCGCGATTGGCCGCACCGCGCTCATTCGGCCCTAGGACCATTGAGACAAGCATGATGTCCCGCTCACGCCCTTGGAAGACAGGCGGCGGCCCGACCGCGATTTGACGGCTAATGACATCGACGGGCGAGATACGGTCGCCAACGAGCGCTTGAATATGCGCGGCCTGCGCGGTGCCAAGCAGCGTGACAACACCGATAGACCGACCAGCAAGGTCAGGGTCGGCCAAGATTAAGTCGATTTCATCGACGATGGCCTTGGCTTCCGCCTGGTTCACATCCGTCTGCCGATATCCACCTTTGACAAACACGTCGATCAAAGGCGGGTCGAGACGTTCGTTTGCCTTTGGCAAACGGAGGGGCTTGATGTCGCCTTCATAGAATTCGCGGTTCGAGTATTCGATGATGGCCGGGACGCAGCGGAAGTGTTCGCGCAGCATGACCGAGCTACCCGCGAAGACAACGCGCGCCAAGTCATATATAGACTTGTCCGGTGTCATCTCAGAACCGAAGGGCTGATTGGTAAGGAAGCGGTCGCGAAGCTCTTTGATCTTCTCTTCCGGGACGCCGATGGCAGACGGCGAGACTTGCTTATGGTCGCCAACGACCAGGAGCTTTTCACCGCGCAATAGCGCGGGCAAAGCCCAGATATCCGATTGAGAGGCTTCGTCAATGATAACCAGGTCAAACAAGCCAAGGTCGGGCGGCAGTGTTTCCGAAATGCGCCATTCCGGCAACACCCAGCAAGGTACCGCCTTATAAGCCAGCTTCATTGCCTCGCGGGCACTGCGGCGATGGCGAACGGCACGGACACCTGTCCCCGCTCCCATCGCCTGAATGGAATTCAAATAGGCTTGCAAGGCTTGCTGAATCGCCGTTGGCGAATTGTTGTAGACCCCGAGCCAAGTCTTTTCGGCGACCAGGTCTTGATAGGTTCTCGCCAAAATCGTCGTCATCATCTTGCGATGGCCGAACAGTTCGCGCAGCTTCGCGTGACCGTCGATCTTTTCTAGGAACATGACGGCGCAACGCCAATTCCAAGCCTCGCGCCACGTCGCCAAAACGACCGGATCGTTGTCACTCTCGGCAGGTTCGGTGCGAATACGATGCGCCCACTTCTTTGCGCCGCCAGCTTCAATCAGGGCCGATACGCGCAGAATGTGATCAAGCCCGGGCCGCAAGCTATTCACCCGGGTCAATTCGGTCTGCAGGGAAAGCCAGAGGTTGTGCAGTGTGGAATCTTCCTGCTCTTGCTTGCCAATGACTTCCGTCAGGAATGACCGCAACGCATCGACGACTTGGCCGTTGCGACCGGTGAGCTTGCCCACTACCTCGCCCAACCGATTCATGGCGTAGGACAAACGACCCTTATCGACATGCGCATGAAGGGATTCGCGGATCGCAGCAACAGCGCCCTCGCCTTTTTCAAGCAGCGTTTCCGCCGACCGGGTGCCAAAGACCTTTTCCGTTTCATCCCGGAGCTTGGCGTCGTAGTCAAACGCGAGCGCGTGTGTGTCTTGGACGAACTCTTGCAGTTGTGTCATCGACCGGCAGGCAAGATCGAGTGCGCCCGTCTGGGCTTCAATCCCGAATTCAGCGGCTACCGAATTCCACTTGGCGATTGTCTTCTTCGCATCCGCCCGCCATCGCAGCGCTTCTTCGACCAACTCCCAATCGGCGGATGTGGACGGCGCAGAGCCGACGACAGTCACCGCCGCCACGAGCTTGCGGGCTTCACCCTTGCCAAACGGCAACGCAAAGGCACTCTTGCCGGTGCGCAACCGTTTAACTGCCTCCAAAAAATCGAGGTTCGCTTCGGCATCCTGCGGCACTGAAACCGCCTTGGTGAGCAAATCCTTACGCCGCGTCTCCAAAGCGCGGACATCGGCGCAGGATTGCAGTAGGGCCGACAGCAGCAGATCATCGGCCCGCATATTGCCGAGATGCGTTGAGATAGCTTCGAGAATGGGATTGCTCGACTGCGCGAGTTTCTTTTGCATCGCCTGACGGCGGTCAAGAAACTCCATCAAGCCCTTACCGGCCTCGAATGTCTCGAAGGTTGCATCCTTAAGCGGTATGACCGAGCCCAAAGCAATATCGGCTTCGATTGATTTCGAGCGCGAAAGATCGCGGTGTAGTTCGCTCAAAACTGCCCAGCCCGGAAAGGCGTCCATGGGCGGAACCGAGCAGTTGAGATAAACAATATCTTTGCCGACTTTAATACGCGCCTGCCGCAAGGCATTTACGTCCGCCTCGCTAAAGGGTATCGCCGCATCGTCTTCCGGGAGATCGTCATCCATCCACTGGTGATCGTCGGCTTGGGCCAACACCAGCTTTGCCATTTCTTCCGGCGTCACTTCCCGGCCTTGAAAGGTGTAATTCTTCATGTGCTGCGACGCGTAGTGCGCAACCTGCCGGTCGACATTCGAGATTTTTCCGTGAAGTTGATTGAGCTTGTCTTGCAGGGCGATGATTTCCGCGTGTGCCCGCGCCGCGTTCATGCCGGAAATGTTCGACGCAATCGTCTGGATGGAATGCTCAAACTTCCGCATCCCGTCACTCTCGTTCGATAGCAAGCCGACGCAAAGCGGGCGAATGCGCTCCGGCAGTTTCCCGATGACTTCGTTCAAGGCGCTCTCGCCCTTGGACGTGACCAGGACGCGCAACCCTTGCGCGAGGTAGTGCGAAATGATGTTCGCGATTGTGTGCGTTTTGCCCGTGCCCGGTGGCCCTTGCACGACAACGCCATTGCCGTATTGCAATTTCTGCACGATGGAGACTTGCTCATCGTTATAAGCCATCGGGAAATACAGCTCAGACGCGGTATGGTCGCCTTCGCTGGATGACAGACCCCGGTAGCTTTGCATCACCGGTTCTTTGATTTCGTGATCGCCACGCTCCACAAAATCTCGGACGACAGCCGGAAGCTTGGTGGCCTTTTCGACGCTCTTTTTAAGACGGGCGACATCTTCCAGAAAAATGCCGCTTGAGCGCCGCCGTGCGAAGACAACCCAGCTATTGGTAATTTTGAGTTTGTCGCCGGCTGCCGGCGGCGTCGGATCGTCGGTGAGGACGAGGTATTCACCCGTGGGGTCGAGATGACCGACAGCGGCCTTGAGTGCGCCTTCATAGGTGGACGCCTCGAATGGATTGGGCCGGTTCGCGCCGTTCTCTAAGGAGGCCTTCCAGAAAATTTCAAGTTGGCGCACTCCCGGCAATTCCATTGCCGTGTAGGTATCTAGTTCAATGCGCGGGTCAACCTCGCGCGGGCGAATCTCCAGATCGAAATTGCTTTCGTTCAGGGTGATTTCGCAAGACTGGGTTATCAGCGGGTGCTTGAGCGCGGGACCCGCGCCCTCCTTCTTCCAGACTGCATAACCCAGACCCCAAACCAGTTCCAGTTGCGTCTCAGAGCCTTCGGTCGAAATCGTCTGCTGCAACGAAAACATCTCGTTGTAGCGCTTGATGGTCTGACGCCGCGGCGCTTCCGCAGCGGCCCAGGGCTTCCACTGGTTTTCCACATACCAAGCGAACAACTCAGAGACTTCGGGGCGCTCTTCCAAGCGCTCCGTGCGGACGAATTGCTTGCCATTGTGAATTTCAATCTGGGTCTTGAGGTCAGGCAGCTTCGTCGGCACTTTGGGGAGAGTGACCCATGCAACAAGCGTTGCATCGGGCGGCGGCGGCGCGATTTCATGGAGACGCGGAATGCGGAGCCAGATGTCACCGCCCGCGTCTTGGACATTGAACTGCAATTCAGGCAGACCTTTTAGGTCGTGCTGATTGGCGACGAAGAAATCCGTCGGCACCGTAAAGGCGGGCTTTGCTTTGAGCTTTTCGACTTGTTCGATGTAGGTAAGGAGGTCGAGGACAAGGGGCGCTTCCGGCGTCATGCGCACCCCCAACTGGCGCGGCGATCGGAGACGCTGACCAACCTCGAATTTGCCGACAGAACGCTCAACACTACGTGGCCTCTATTCCGTCCGATTCTCAAGCCAACGCCGGGGCGTCGGACACCCTTTGGTGCTCCAATAAAGCCTCCCAAAGCTAGAAACGACCTAGCCGTAAGCCATGTTGGGGTCTACTTGAAATCTTACCGTGGAAAGGTCGTTAGACCCCTGAATTCGCTTTACCTAAAACGATAGCGTGCTCCAGGAAGCTCTGGAAGAATCCGAAGACAGAACAATGGGAGCGTACCTTCGCGATCCTTACGGGCGATCCCAACGAACTGCTTGCGTCGATCCACTCGCGCATGACAACCTTTGTCGAGCCGCGCGACTATGACGAATATCTCTCGCCTGCTGAGAGACCCGTGCATCTATTGCGTATCTTGTCCGCCGAGAAGATGCGTGTACAGCTCGTGAGCGAAAATCTTATCAGCAACGCGCAGGCTAGCCTTTTCGACCCACAGTAATCGGTTCTAATACAGGCAGCTCGAAGTTCGCTGCCTTCTCTACACGACGAATAAAGACCGAGGGCCGGATATCCAGAGCCGTGCAGATATCGAAGATGGAGCGCAGCGATGGGTTGGTCTTACCGCGTTCTATGAGGCTGATAAAGGCGCGCTCGTATCCAGACTTCGCCGCCAGGGCGTCCTGGCTCATCTTTTGTTGCGTGCGTTGCTTACGCAACAGCTCGCCAAAGGCGACCGAAGGATCGGTCTTCAGATTGTTCGTCCTTGAAGTCGCCACACCCCACTGTGGCACCGCAAGTATATTACGCGCTGCGTATAATAGTTGCGGAGACGGATCTTCGTTGACGCTCGTCTCCGGACATCTCTGCACCTGCTCGGTCGCAGCAGCGACAAGCCGTCGTAGGATCAGAACGAATGGCCCGCCACATTTATCGCCGAACACGTTCCAATTCGGGCGGGGGTGCGGTAACTTAGTTTGGTTCGACCCCTAGAGGAGACCCCATGATCGAATGCAAAGACCTTGCCGGGAAAGTCGTCCGGTCGGTCACCCTCTTTGAAGAGGGCAACGACGGTCCTGAAGTCTCCATCGACTTCGAGGACGGCTCCAACTTCAATGTCTGTCTCGGTGTCAAAATGACTCTGGAGGCCAAGTGGACACTTGACGAAGGCGGTCAACCCAAGGTGCTTAAGGACTACACCACGGCGGCGGTTCCGAGTTAGAGCACAGACAAGTCTAGCCGCATGAACCACGCGCGGCTAATGCTGAATGAGGAATGAAGCCACACCATACCCGTCTCAAAGAAGCGAACGGGAAAGGACTCGGGTTATTAGATTCAAGGGCGTGTGAATGCTAGTAGACGGCCTACAAATCCCAGCAGTTCCCCATCGTTCACTGCCTCTGTTTCCCACGCTGGATTCGTGTCGTGGTGATACCGATTCGAAAATTCCTTGAGATCGAAGAGTTCATCCATGTGGTGCTGGTCGAGGATTTGGTCGGTGGCGTGTCCGTAGACTCGCCGGCAACGGTCGTAGAAAGGTCCCAGCAGAGTCCCTGGTGGGAACGCTGTCGCGCACGCGACCCGGAGATAGGCTTCTATGTGCGGTCGAATGGCTCGCGCAACTTCACGGCTATTTGCGCCGCCCCCGTGGCTTCGATACTCATTCAAAAGTTCAGTTCTCCGGTCATGCTCCGTGATTGCATCTTGGCTCACATCCCAGTCCACGAGCGTTGAGCCTGTGCCATCGCGCTCAAGTTTCAACGCGATGCGTGTTGTTGCCACCGTACCTTCCCAGAGACGGCAGAGAAATGGCTTCGTATGCGACAACACGATCATCTGCGAAACCCTCTGCGAGAAACGCCGAAGTTCCTGTGTCGTCGCAAGCATCCTGTGGTCATCCAAGCTCGACACTGGGTCGTCGATAACCACAATCTTGTCCGCTAATGCCGGATCTTGTTCGAGCGCAGCAAAGAAAAAAGCAAGCGCGAGTGTATTGCGGTCTCCCGCGCTCAGCGCAGTCTTGAACGAAGGCTGTCCGGGTTGCTGTGTCCCACCCGCCACCGGTACGTGATTGTTGTTGATGACGAGACTGTAATTGCACGTCGGGCCACCGCGAGTGTCGGCCGAGGCGACCCGGTCTATTTGGAAACCGGCATTGAATCGGGACAAATAACGGTTGATCGCGGTCTGGTATCCGGGGAAAACCGTTGCTCGATATTGCTCTAGGGCTTGCTTCGCTGTCTCGCGCCCCTGTTCTGTTTGCAGCTTGCCTCGCTTCGCCGCTAGGTATTCGTCGCAGAGAGGAATCATAAGCGCTGAATGACGCGATCGCACGGCCTTAAGCCGGGCCAGGTTCGCTCTCATCACTCCCGGATTTGCGTTCGCAGCTCTTTCCTTCACCACCGCAATGGAACGGTTCGCTTCGCTCAACGCGTCGTTGTACGTCGCGAGCACTGCAATGTTTCGCTCATGCAGTTCGATCGCGGCCAAATCCTCTGCATTTAATTGGATTGGTTCCAGTGGTGCCTGAGCTTTGGCGTACAAACGTTGCGCCATGGCCCGATACGCTGCCTGCCAATCGCGGACGACGGTGGCTGTGTCCAAGACAAGTTCGGGAATCTCCGAGAATTGCCTCCAGAATTGTTCGCGCTGAACGATCACTCTTACGTTTCTCTCAAACGAAGCGGTCACGTCGCCGCCATGCGCCCGTTGCGCTGTCGCGGTGTATGCCGAAATTTCTCGTTTCAGACCGGCATAGGCTTCCGAGAAGAATTGACGGTATGCGTCCAGTACAGGAGAACCTTCCAATGGCTGTGCACAAAATGGACAGTCGTCCCCGTGGATGCGTGTCATACCTTGCGAAACCCAAGCCTCGCCTCCGTTTCCAATACTCCCGATGTGCTCTTGTACGCGCCTTACGGCTTCCGCATCGAGCGTTGGTAAGGCGCGCCCCAAAAGACCATCTATCTCAACGGCATCGAAGCTGGGCAAACTCAGTATCTCGAAAGCTCCCGTCGTTCTGATTGAATCCGTTTGCTGCGATGCGGCCAGTGATCGTTCCTCTGCGGCAATTGCATCCTCTATATCGGTCTGCGGACCCAGATCGCAAAAGTCATCCACCGAAAGAGTGCCGCGGTCGCCGACCGGGATCGCGTTGCTCGCATTACGCAGCCGCGTATTGTCGGCCTCAATCTGTTGAATGGCTACCGCCACCGCACCATTCAGCGCGACACCCTGGGAGCCCAAGATCAGTTCGTGAAGATTTTGCCGATGAGCAGAAGCCACATCGAGGCCAGAACAAACGTTCTCGTCCACAAAGCGGTCGTCAAAAATGGCAATCGCGGGTAGTGTTCGATTCCATGCTCCGTTCTGGAACATGGCAGAAGGAGGACCACCGATGCAATCAATTACGACATGTGGTGCCTGTGTTGCCGCTAGCCGCCGCCGCTCCGCAATATGAACTGCCTCACCCGTTTGCAAAGAGCGCAGGATTGCAGTCAAAGTCGTCTTCCCGCGTCCGTTTTCGGCGTATAGAAATACATTCTTTAGAAGCTGAAACGTCGTTCCCGTCGTAGCTACCGAGTCGAATTGGCCGATATTGCGAACTAAGCGTAGGCAGTGGATCACAGAGACCTCAGAGAGAAGCACTGCAAATTGGAAACCGATCCCAACGATTCTATCCGTCAAGACGACCCTTCGGTTTAAGGGGAGGAAGCCTCCTCCCTCGCTACAGCCGCTTCGCGTCTTCCGCCCCATCTCTGCGGGCCTGTTCCTGCCCGCAACGCCGCCCCAATTTGTCTGCGTGCTACGCCCGCTGAATAAGGAAGCCAGGCCTCTCTAGGGGGCGCTGCCCCCCGCGCTCTGCAAGGCCATTCGCCCTCCGGGTTTTGGCTCCCCCACGCTGCGCGCGGTCCCCCCAAAAAGCTCCGCTCGAAGGCCTTTCCGTTTGCTACCCCCGCGTTCGCCACTTAGGCGTCCGGCATGTCCCATGCCGCCGCTTTGCGAGCGGACAAGCAAAAGCAACACAGCAACCGCGAGGGGAGTAATAACCATGAGGAAAGCAAACACCAGCAACAGGCCGAGTATCTATCAGACCGTTACCGACCGCATCATTTCCAGCCTCAAAGCCGGGGTGATTCCGTGGGAGAAACCGTGGAACACACCGCGATTTACGGGCGGCCCCTTCCCGCGCAACTTCTATGCGGGCAAGCCTTACCGGGGAATCAACATCCTCTTGCTTTGGTCGAGCGACTTCAGCTCTCCATTCTGGCTCACCTTCAAGCAGGCGCAGGAGCTAAAAGGCAATGTCCGCAAAGGCGAACGCGGAACGCCCATCGTCTTTTTCAAGCAGCTTCCACACGCCGCGAAGGACGACACAAAGACGAACGAAGACGAGCGCACCCCCTTCGTTCTCTGCCATTACACCGTCTTCAACGTCGAGCAGTGCGACGGCCTCAGCTTGCCGGAGGTCGTGCAGCCCACCAACGCGCCAGAAGTTGAGGAAGACGCAACCTGCGAAGCCATCGTGAATGGATGGGAGAGCCGCCCGGCTCTCCATCTGACCAGCACCACCGAATGCCGCGCCTACTATCGACCGCGCACCGACTCCGTACACATGCCCGCACGTTCCCGCTTTGTGGATGCAACCCACTACTACAGCACCCTTTTTCATGAGTTAGTCCACAGCACAGGCCACGAAAACCGCTTGAACCGCACCTTTGGCGACCACTTCGGGGATGAGCTTTACAGCAAAGAAGAGTTAGTCGCCGAGATGGGCGCGGCCTTCCTCTGCGCTATCGCTGGCATTGCCAACGAACACACCGACCGCAACACCACCGCCTACATCCAGAACTGGATTTCCAAACTGGAAGAGGATAACCGCCTCATCGTCCATGCTGCTGCGAACGCCCAACGAGCCGCGGATTGCATCCTCGGTGAAACCTTCGAGGAAAACACCGATACCACTGACCGCGCCAACGACGCAGAACTCGCGGAGGTCGCCGCATGAAAACCATTCTCGACATTCTCCAAAAGGCCGGAGGTTGGCACCACGGCCTACATCTTCACATCGAAAACCCGCCTTATATGGCGTTGGTCATCGAGGCCACCGACGAGTCCGGCCCATGCGGGCTTCCCGCCCTCTCTGTCTGTCACTACGGAGAACAGAACGGCGATGCCATGCGCGACCCCGAAATGTGCTTCGAGCTTGGCTTTGCCGGGGGCGCACACCTCAACCCCTTCTATTGGCGCAACGATTACGCGGCCATCGAGCAGTGGAGCCGCTTCATTCGCGACGCTCACTACTGCTACCACACGCAGCTACACGCCGAGCATGAGCGCTTCGCCAAGCTGTGGGACAAGAACCTGCGACAGCAGGGCTTCGCCGATGCCTTTGAGCGGCAGCGAAAGGAACACGCCTAACCCAAGTTTCCCGCCTACGAAGCGGTGACAGGGCAGCGTGTCCGCTTCACAACCCCAACCGCCGACCACAGCCCAAGGAGCGCATCATGCAGAACAGCAGCGAATTCCAATACATCGCCATCGACCAGCTTTTTGAATCCAAGACCAACCCACGCAAGACGTTCGACCAGAGGAAGTTGGAGGAACTAGCCGAGTCCATCCGGTCAGGCGGACTTATCCAGCCCATCGTCGTGCGTCCCAAAGACAACGCCTTCGAGATCGTTGCAGGTGCGAGGCGCTTCCGTGCGGGACAGCTTGCCGAACAGTTCTCACTCCCCGCCCGCATCAAGGAACTCACGGATGCCCAGGCCCTTGAGTGGCAGCTTGTCGAGAACTCGCAGCGTGAAGACGTACACCCCTACGAAGAGGCTCAAGGCTTTCAGAGCTTGCTAGACCTTCCAGGCTACGACGTTGCAGCGTTGGTCGAGAAGTCCGGCAAGAGTGCCAGCCACATCTATGCGAGGCTGAGTCTGTTGCAGCTTATCCCCGCAGTGGCAGAGGCATTCCAGCAGGAGCGCATCACCGCCAGCCATGGAGCATTGATTGCGCGTCTGCCGCAGGAGCATCAGGCCGATGCGTTCGACAACTGCTGGCGCAAGGACTGGCAGGACAAGGAAGCTCACCTACTTCCGGCCAAGCACCTCAGCGCGTGGATTCAGACAAATCTTTATTTGAACCTTGCCGACGCTCCCTTCGACCGGGAAGACCCAAGCCTGAACCCAACTGCCGGAGCCTGCGTCACCTGCCCACGGCGCAGCGGCTTCAATACCAGTCTGTTTGCCGATGTGCAGGGTGACCAGTGCCTTGACGCGCCATGCTTTCAAGCGAAGGTAACGGCGCACATTGACCGCGAGATTGCGGCGCGGCCCGAGCTGGTCGCCATCGAAACGGCATGGAGAGCGCCGAAGGAGCAGCACCCCGGAGCCTTGCAAAAACACCAGTACCGCGAACTCGACATCCCCGACAACCCGGACGCCGAGCCGCCATGCAGTCACACCAAATCTGCCCTCATCGTGTTCGGCAAACATGCCGGACGCACACTCACCGTCTGCGTTGAACCGGAGTGCCCGGTACACAACCCGCGCGAAGCTGCCCGCGTTGCCGCCGACCCGCCGCCCATCATGGCACCCGCCGCCGCACAGGAGACGGAGGAAGAGGCAGCACAGCGCGAGGCCGAGCACGAGGAGCGGATGGCCGAGTACAGAGCCGAACAGGAGCGCAAAGAGGAAGAGCGCAAAGCAGAGTCCGAGCGCCAACAGAAGGAGTACGAAGCCGAGCAAGCCCGCCGCGAAAAACTCCGTAAGTCACGTCTTGCCACCTTCGACCGCATCCTTGAACAGACTCCCGCCGTGTTCACAGCAACGCAACTCCGGTTGTTTCTACGATTGGTGGTCTACATCGACCCGTACAGCTTCCTTGAGGAAGTCGCCAGCCACTTCGCCGGAGACGATGAAAATCACGAACAGACCGAGCAGGAGATCGTACTGGCTGCGCTTGGCAACACCGCAGACGAAAAGCTAACCAGCTTTGCCCTGCGTCTTGCGTTGACCGACCATCTGGGATTGCCCCGCGACACCGACCCCGACCTGCTTTCCGAAGCCGAGGCCCTATTCGCTCCACCCCAGGCCAAACCCAAGAAAGCCAGCAAGCCAAAAGCGGCTCCAACTCTCGTCAAACCTGCCGAGAAAAAGACAACAGCCAAAAAGCAGAAAGCCGCCTAATCCATCCACTCTGGCCCCGGTTCGTCCGGGGCCGCTTTGTCTCCCGATCTGCCTCCAAATCGCGGCGGGAGAACCCCCTTCGGTTTCTCCCGGCCCTCATCCCGCCTTTTGTCCAGCCTCCGCTCGCCGGCTGCGCGGCAAAGAGTCAAGTTCCTCCTCTTTGCATTCTTTCTGTATCTTGCCTGCGCGGCGCTCGAATGGGGCTTGAAATGCTTAGTCTCGGTTAGACAGAGCTAAATCCGCCCTCCACAGGCAGATCAATGCCTGCAATAAAGCTGAAGGCGCATCTCAGAAAGCTTCCATCGTTTTCCCTCACTAGAGGCAAAACTTTAGGCCTTCGTGCCGACTCTTAGGATGCAAGACACTCTGTATCCTCTACCCGTGATGCCCTCATCTGGCGGCAATATAGGGACTTAGGTCTTGTGTCCGTGCTGCAGCCGTGAATTGCTTTGCGCCAAGGCATCCCTCTCCTGTAATTCTGCTGCGTGGACCGCAGACGGATGCTCCCCGCCGATCCACCTCAGGGGACCGAATGACTCGCTCCAGTTTTGGCTCTTCAACTAGAGAAGAAGTGGATAATCTAACAGCCCCTCCCCCTACACCCGTTGGAGAGACCGTTGGGGCGGGTTCGCTTTGGCGCATTCCAAGATCGCTCTGGGTTTTGGTAATCATATGTTGTGCTCCTTCAGCAAGAGGGCAGCACAGCAGCCCCATTCCCACGATTCGCCAGTACGTCTCTGAATCTTGGGATTCGCTGACAAGATCAACCGGGGAATGCAAATCTTACGTGGACATGAAAGTTGCACACCCGAAACGAATCTTATACATCCCTCACAGTTTTATAAAAAATAGCGCCTTCGAGGAATTTGAGAAGCGTTGTGAGGTTGACGTGCTTCGCTTGCCACGTCAGATTCTGAACTTGGATGATGTCCCCGTCTCGACCTTGACCGAGAATGGTCTTCTTTATCTTCCTAGACCCTACGTGGTGCCGGGAGGACGATTCAATGAGATGTATGGATGGGACAGTTACTTCATTGAGCTGGGGCTGCTTGCTGACCACCGGACTGATTTGGCGAAAGATATCGTAGAAAATTTTCTCTACGAGGTTGAGAACTATGGTGGAGTTCTCAATGCGAATCGCTCGTATTACTTGAGTCGATCTCAGCCGCCATTCCTTGCTGGAATGATTCTCCTCTATCTGCAACAGAGGTCATCGGGAAAAAAGGCCGCAGTTGCGGACGATGCTTGGTTAAACCGGGCTTATCGTGATGCAGAACGAGCCTACGACTTGTGGCTTGAACCAAAACATAGAGCCGGTGAGACTGGCTTGAGCAGATACGAGGATTATGAAGGGGGGCCGGTCCCGGAGATGGCCGATGACCATGAATATTACCCAAAGGTCGTGGCGTGGCTCGAACTTCACCCCTCCGTACATCCGGAGTACCTCACCGCGGGGACGAATGACTCGGCGCAAACTCGGTTGTCGGCGGCGTTCTATCAAGGAGACAGAGCGGACCGCGAATCAGGATTTGACACGACTTTCCGATTTGGCCCATTCGCTGGATCTACAGACCATTTTGCTCCTGTCTGTTTGAACTCGCTTCTGTTCCGTTATGAGGAAGACATGGCAACGATTGCGGGTTACCTGCGGCGATCGCGTGATGCACGGCAGTGGTCTGAGCGCGCACGACGGAGAAAACTTGCGATGAACACTTTCCTGTGGAGCCAGAGGGATGGTCGCTTTGTTGACTATGACTACGTGGATAAGGTCCAGTCTAACTATCTTTATGTGACCGCCTTCTATCCGCTGTGGGCAGGCCTGGCTTCGTCTGCACAGGCCCGAAGTACAAAGCAGTCCCTCGCAGAGCTGGAACTTGCACACGGCGTACAAATGAGTGCAACGTCGAGCGGCCTCCAATGGGACGCGCCATTCGGCTGGGCACCCTGCAACTGGATCGTGGCCGAAGGTCTGCGTCGATATGGTTTCCACGGAGACGCACGCAGGATAGCGCGCAAGTTCACCAAAACAGTTGAAGCTAATTATCTGAAAGAGGGAACGATCCGTGAAAAATACAACGTCGCGGACGGTACCACATTTATTGAGGTTTCCAATGGATATCGCCAAAACGTAACGGGATTCGGCTGGACAAACGGAGTGTATTTGGCGATGCTGCGCTTCCTAAACAGCCCATGACCGGTCTTTCTGGTGCTGGCTTTTCGCTTCCAGGCGCTCGCCGCGTATCCTCAGATCAAAAAACAATTCTGCAGCACCCACAATTTGGAATCCCGGATCAGAATGATCGATGAGAAAGCTCCGTAGGGCTCATGGGCCGGTTGCCGCTCATGAGTGACTCCGACCCCCTGCGGGTCTTGGAATCTTTACGGAAGGGAGTATTGCTTCTTTAATTCATCACTCGCCACGCAAGTATGTTGCTTTGAACGGCGCTAGCATCCATGTTTCGGGTTTCGAGAACGAGCTCAAAATGGGGAATCGAACCGTCAGGACGCTTTATTTTAGTTAGGAACGATAACAGTTGTTTATCGTCACCTAGAAAATCCATTGCCGCCTCAGTTCCAGACATCCCAATACCCTGAAGGAGCAAAGCATTACCGTTGCCCTCCAGATTAGGAACAAAAGCAATTATCCCAAAGGCTCTCCGTCCGGGATCAGTCTTGGATGACACCCACGAGAAAGGCTCTCCGTTTCGTGGGCTTCGGTTTACTACCGAAAAGGAGTTTACAAAATCGTCCTTGAGCACAAAATTGAGCTTCGGTTCAAAAAGCTCAACCCAGGGATTCGCTGTATAGGCACCAAGCAGAACGATAGTAACGTTCTTTAAATCGTTCGGGCGGAGGTCGCGTGCGTAGCGTACAGTTACGTCTGTTCCAAGGGCTTGAGCCCGATCCCTAATGCCGATGATTGCGTTCACGTCCACCAGGGATGTGTATCGCCGATTGGCTAAGTCCAACAAACGCTCTTTTTCCGATGCTGCAGGACCGGTTTGCGGCGGCCCATCGGGTTCGGACCGGTATCCAGCTTCCAAATATCCCTTAAGGTCAATGTCGCGAGCTGAGAGTGCATGATAGAGGACCAAACCCGAATCCGGAACGACGATCAGAGCCGGCTCGCCTTTGGCGAAGAGCTGTCTCCACAACGGATGTTTCTCGATCGAAGCCGCGAACTGAGTCTTTCGGTGGTCGCGAGTCCAAACTGCTACGAGGACGATGGTGAGTACGAGACAGAGCCCCCAAGACAAAAGGTTCCAGCGAAAAGCAGAGGGTAGGGGCGCCACGGGATTAGGCACCGACGCAGGTATGTCGGTGCCCCGTGTTTCTACAGTTGGTGCGACTGGCGGAGGGGCTGGTGGGTTCTGCGTCTCAAACACTGGGACGTAGCCACCGCGAGGAATGACGATACGTACGGGCTCGTCTGCACCCTCATGCTGGTAATACAACTCAAGACGTTGCCGTAACCGGCTTGCCTGACTACGAACGATGCCGTCAGCGGACGAATCGTATTCGGGCGAACGCCCAAATATCGCTTGGCCAATCTTCTGTTCGTTAATCTCCGCCTCGCGACCGTTGAGGGTCAGGTCGCAGATATAAGTGAGGAGTGTCCCCAGCCGCTCACTCTTGGCAAAGGTGGGGGAATGTACGATACGGCGCACCAACTCACGCCTCACCCCTGGCGACCCGATCGGAGGTACACGATTCAGGCTTTGGGAGTGAGCGTCCGAAGACTGGCGCTCTGGGCTAGCTGCAAGCATAGTTTTGATGCGATTCCATAGTAGTGCATCACGTCTGCGTGAAGGTAGCGTAAATCGGTTCGCGAAGAAGACGCGGTGACGGATTTGCCACGTAATCTCGTTTCGCTCGGATGCATGAATGGCATGTAAATCATTGATTACACGTATGGTTCGGAGCTGCGTCCGTTATGCAGCAGTGAATTGTCTTGGTCCACTGTCCGCAGCCTGCTACTCCTAACATGTCTCCGACACGAAAGGAAATCATGATCTTCCCGCCTATGTCCCCTAAAAACACCGGTGCCCAATTCAACATCCGCAGGATCGTAGTAAGCGTGCTCTTTGTCTTGCTCGCGACCACTAGCGCACTCGCACAATTCACCTCGGGCGTTCAAGGGAATGTCCGGGATTCCACCGGAGCCAACATCCCAAACGCTCAGATGACTCTGGCCAACACAGCCACTAAGGTCCAGCAAGTGGGCGTGAGCGATGGATCGGGTCTGTACCGCTTCACAAATCTTGCTCCGGGAGAGTATCAAATCTCCTCATCGGCGAAGGGTTTCCAAACTGCCAAAACCCAGTTTACGCTTACAGCTGGCGAGAATCGCGACGTCTCCCTCTCCCTCTTCCCCGGCGGTGACTCCACGAACGTGGTTGTGACATCGCAGGCACCCCTCCTCGATACCGGAGACAGCCGGGAACAACTGACGCTCAATCAGGCAGCTCTCGACAATTTGCCGCTTGCAACACGGAACCCGGACTCACTGGTTGGACTCACGCCAGGCGTGACCGGGATCCAGGCACCGACATCGACTTTCAACCCTGAGACCATTAACCACTTCAGTGCGGGTGGTAAGGGCGGCAATGCAAACACGTTCATCGTAGATGGACTTGATATCGATAGCGATATCGGCGAAGGCGTCAACAATCTGACGCCCAATGTCGACTCCCTCTCCGAGGTTACCGTCCAGACCAATACATACAATGTGGACTATGGCAAGTCCAGCTCGATTGAAACTCTCATGACATCGAGAGCCGGAACCGCACAATATCACGGCTTCGCAAGCGGCTATTACACGGCTCAATACCTGCAGGCACGCGGTGAGTACGGAGTTCCGAAACCCACTCCATTGACGGCTTTTCATACGACCAATCTTTCCTTCGGCGTCGGCGGCCCCATCATCCCGAACAAACGATTCTTTTTCTTCGCGACTCTAGAGCCCTACTTCTCATCGACCCCGAACCCCACAACTACGCTTAGCGGCGCACTTGCTCCGAACAGCGGAGCCCTTCAATACGAAGATCCGGCCTTCGTAAGGTTTGCGCAACAAGTCAAGCCGAATTCCTTAGAGACATCGCTACTCACCAAGTATCCAGTGGGGAACGTCTCCTTCCTGTCCTCCAAGACCGCACAGCAGGTTTTTGGCGTCCAAAATAGCGCCGCTAATACCGGGTGCAATACCCCGAGTACAGACAATATCCCTTGTTCCACTCCGGTCTTTGATTCCGGTGTTTTCAATGCGCCAACACCGCAGACGAACTACCAGTACAGCGTCCGAATCGACAAAGAGTTCAACAAGGACCGTCTATACGGGACTCTGTTTCGTAACACGCAAGCAACTCAGACGCCCAGTCCGCGACCAGCCTTTCTAATTCACAGCCATTTTTACACCATCGCTATCCAAGGCAATGAAACCCACACTTTCTCGCCTCACCTCCTGAATGAAGCCTTCTTCGGCTACAGCAGGATAGAAGGACACACCCCCGATCAGGGGCTATACACGGTGCCCGTGGTTAACGTAACGAACTTGGGTGTTGGTTTCGGCTCACCAAATCCGGACGAGGACTACAATCAGCGTGGATTTCGGTGGAGGGATGTAGTCACGTTTATCGAAGGCCATCATGACTTCAAATTCGGCTACGAGGGGTGGCACGGAAATGACTTGGCACTCTTCGCAGGCAGATATAGTCAGCCGATCTTTGCTTATACAAGCATCATCAATCTGATCAATGACAATCCATTGACAGAAACCAACATCGCTTTCAATCCTGTCACCGGCCAGCCATTTCCCGACAACTATGGTTTTGCAGGAAATGCAAGCGGAGCATTTGCGGAAGATGAGTGGAAGGTCACACATCGTCTGACGGTCAACTATGGCATTCGGTACGATAATTTTGGCAACGCCTATCCCGCTCTCGGTCAAACAGTCCTCGCTAATTTCCATCCAGCCGCAGGCTCTTCTTTTGCACAAAGTATTGCAAATGGCGCATTCACCCAACAAAGCCATACCTTCGCTCACGATCTGAACTGGATATTCAGTCCTCGTGGAGGCTTTTCCTATGATCTATTCGGAAAAGGTGATTGGGTTGTGCGTGGAGGATTCGGCCTCTATCGGGATCAGTTTACACTCGGCAACCAAGAGAACGGCTTGATCGCAAATCCTCCAGGGCCGGTGCGTCCCACCTTCAAAAATGACGGCTCGACACCGCCGCCTGTTTTCGGCTTCGCTACACAAAATACCTATCCTTTCGGCTTCCCATATCCCGCATTCGTTGGAGCGCCTTTGGATGCAAAAGGAGGGCGCGTTGGAGGGGGCTTCACCACGATCGGTATCGACCCGAATCTAAGCATGCCGCGTGTCCTCAACTACACCCTGACGATCGAGCATTCTTTGACAAAGAGCCTCGTCGCCAGTCTCGGGTACCAAGGTTCTCATTCCGGCAATCTCATCACCAACGGAGGGAACCTTGCAGCCCACACTTACGGTAACGACGTCAACGACTTCGCTGGCGATCTACTGCAGACACCCAGCTTCACCACTGCCGGCGCATACAAGGGTACCGGCATCCAGCAGCGGCTCAACACGAGTTTCGGAGCGATCAGCTATGCGACGAACGGGCCGACTGCGAACTACAACGCCGTCATTGCTGCGGTAAAAGGCAGATTCTCCAGACGCGGCTTCATCACGGCTTCGTATACACATTCAAAGGCAATGGACGACTGGGGAAGCTATCCCACGGCTGCTCCGCCCTATAACCAATACTACTCACCATCACAGTACAACGTGCCCAATGCATTCTCCCTTGGCTTTGCATATGAATTGCCCGGGGCCGACTTGCCCAACGCCTTCGTGCGTCGGGTGGCTGGAGGGTGGACGTTGAGTGGAGTGACCAGTCTACAGTCCGGCACGCCGTTTAGCGTTCAAAACACGAATCCTCTTGCTGTGAGCACAACCGGGACAGATGGTGTGCCTATTACGTCCGCAAATTATGCGGCGGAGTTAGCCGCCGGTCACCTACAGTATCTTCCTACAAGTGGAGACTACAACGCAGATGGAAACAACACGGATTATCCAAACGTAACTGCGTACACGCAAAAGCACGATCGTCGTGACTACCTAAAGGGGAATGGTATATTTCCTGTCTGTGCCGGTGGCGCGCTACCCTGCGGCAACTTTACTCTGCCGTCCTTTGGGTCAGAAGGGAACGAAACTCCAAATCGCTTCCTCAATCCGGGTTACGCGGATACCGATCTCACCCTTAAGAAAGTCACCCGCATCACGGAGCGTGTCAATTTCGAGTTGCGCTTCGATACGTTCAATCTCTTCAATCGGGTAAACCTGACGGCGGTCGATGGTCATCTTCAAGATACGACTTTCGGTCAATCTAGCAGCACCTATGCGGCCAGAAACATGCTTCTTGGTGCGAGGGTGAATTTCTAGAGGTTCATGCCGCGTAACAGGACTCAGTGGATCAACGGCACATCGCCATTGATCCACTGAGCCTCGTAATCGCAGCTTCGTTGGTGAAGATAGCTGGTGCCATTTCGCTGATCGTGTATACAAGAGGGCAATTGAAGTTTGTGTTTCGTCTCTGGAAAACGATTCTACGTGCTTCACACTGTCTAATCGCCGCCTAAAGGAACACCTCTCAATGATGCGGAAACGAATCTCAAATTGCAGCAGGCGACTACAGACGCTTCGATTCCTTAGTCGCTCTTTCATAGTTGCGACGGTTCTGTTTGCGAGCATCACAAATGCTCAGGAACTCACTTCTCTCCCTCCTTGGACACCGGGATATCTCTATATCCACCACATCAGTACGGGTCGCGGCAATGCGGCTTATATCGTCATGCCCGATGGAACGACGATGCTTATCGACGCTGGTGAAGCCGACCATGAATTCATCGAATCCGTGGCACCCTTGAAGCCATATCCCGCAAAGCCGAATGCCGAACATTCGGCGGGATATGGGATCGCACAGTACATCCGAAGGTTTGCGCCGTCAGGACATCCCGCAACCCTGGATTTCGCGCTAGTAACTCACTTTCATACAGACCACATAGGGACTCTCCTGGCCACAAGTCCGCTGTCATCCTCGGGTGCGTACCGTTTGACCGGAATCACAGAAGTCGCTGACCTGATCCCCATCAAGACACTCGTCGATCGAGCTGCGCCTGCCTATAACACTCCGGTCAATCTTCGGGAATGCAACCAAGGAAACGAAGGGCGTTCGCTGCAAAACTACTTGGACATGGTCGAGTACAGGATGAAACACTCTCAAGCGGTCGTTGGGCTTCATGCTGGCGAGCTTGATCAGATTCGATTGCGGCATCCGAAAGACTATCCTGACTTTCACATTAGAAACATCGCTTCAAGTGGGGTTATCTGGACGGGTCGGGGCGAAGAGGTGCAGCAATACATCCCTCGCGATGCTGTGAAGGATTGTCACTACGATGAAAATCCATTCAGCAACGTGCTCAAGGTCAGCTATGGCAAGTTTTCGTACTATGCAGGTGGTGACATACCCGGAGTTCCGGACTACACCCAGCCTTACTGGCGAGACGTTGAAACGCCAGTCTCCGCGGTCGTCGGACCCATTGATGTTATGACCTTGGACCATCATGGTAACCGTGACTCCACCAATGGAGCGATTCTTCGGGCGCTCCGACCGAGGGTCATCATTCAGCAAAATTGGCTTTCCGCTCAACCGGGGGAGGAGGTCGTCGTCAGAATGGCTTCCCCAGAGTACTATCCTGGACCGCGAGATGCGTTTTCTACGGGGATGAGCCCCGAGACTCGCGTCGCCATTGGCCCAATCATGGACAGAATTTACCGCAGCTATCGAGGACACGTTGTCCTGCGAGTGGTTCCTGGTGGTTCAACGTACGAGGTCTTCATTTTGAACGATGATGACGATGTCTCTGGCGTGATCGCGCATTTCGGACCATACGAAGCCAAGTGATTCAAGAGGTCGGGCACACGGGAATTCACTCTGACCGTCATTTCATCACCACCGGCAGATATGAGACAGCTCGGTGTCAGAGAAATGGATCTGGTTTCTAGGTTCTACGTTCAAGGAGGGCTCTGGGTGCTAATCAACGTCATGCTTCATCACACTGCCAACTTCGCGTTTAAGTTAATGGCCGTGAAGATCGGATGATGCTTGGAATTGAGAGTTGGGCTCAGGAGCGGATGAATGAGCCATTTTCGGAGGTTTATGGGCGTAGGTACCGCAAATGAGCAAGATGGACCATCGTGGGAGAGCGTTCACGTCTGTCCAAACTGTGGGCACGTCATCAACCTCGCGGAGTTGGATATGAAAGCGATCACGACCGGAATTGTGACTTGTCCGAACTGCGACTGGTCGGGCCAGATCGAAATACAAGTTGTTGATCAAGTGCCTCGGAAGAAGCCGAAATCAGTCCAGTCATGACGCTACGCCGGGATGGCAAGTGGCAGTTGTTGGTGTTTCCTTTTGTCAGGCATCTTGCGCATGAAGGCACGGACAAATTCGCTGGCAATCTTTGAATCATCATCTGCACGGCATACCAGGCATGTCTTCAGTCGCAGGTTCAACTCGTTCAGCGGGCGCACGGTCACTCCATTGCGCGCCATCAGCAAAGCACCAGTTTTCACCACGAAAGCAATGGCAGAACCGTCGGATACAAACGGAAATGCCTCTTCAGGAGCGATTACGTGCTGAATGCTCCGAGGACGGACCCCCCGCTGTGCCGCCGCTTGGATAATCACGTCATACAAAGGCGGATGTAGTTGGCGCTCGAAGAGTATCCAATGCCGTCCGTCCATCTGATCGAGCGATACCGACGGATTAGACGCCAACCCATCTCGTTTCGCCATAGCGATGTAGAACGGTTGCTCCGCGACCTGGACACAGGTGAGTAAGGGAGATTCCGGCGGTTCGTGGGCAATCGCCAAATCTACCAGGCCCTTCAGCAAATCATAGACAATGTCTATCGAGAACTTGCTTGCAAGATCGATCTTCAGACGTGGAAAAAGTGGGAGCTGGATGGAGAGAAGCGTGGAGACCAAAAAGGATCAGCGTATGGAGTACGCCCCACATGGAAAGTCTCATTCATGCCTTGAATTACTGTTCGTGCAGATTGGACCGCTCGTTCGCCGTGGATAAGAGAGAGCCGAGCCTGTTGTACATAGGCGCGCCCCGCATCGCTCAGTACAACGTGTTTGCGGTCCCGGAGAAACAGAGGACCACCAATCAACGCTTCCACATCCTGGATATTTTTGGTGAGCATCGGCTGACTGATGCGCAGTCTTCGGGATGCTCGCCCAAAGTGCAACTCCTCGGCGAGGGCAATCACCGACTCCATTAGTTTCGTGTCGTTCTTGAACATGCCGCACCCCCATCAACTCCGGAAAAATGGGGATAGGACGTGGCCCGGGAAGTCCGTTCATTCAACGTATCGGCGCGGAGGCGCGTCCCATCGTCAAGCTGATGGGTTTAGATCAGAGGCCTGTGGAAAAGGTGGGCTGATGTGTGCTTATCAGTGTCATTGATAAGTAACCCCCTTCAATGAATTGGACTCTACCGGCATCTTCGGCCATCTTCAGAGCACGTACGTTATCTCCGCCCCTCTTTGGGGTTCTTTCAAAAGTGAGGTTGTATGCTCTCAGCCGCGAAAGCAAATTCACGAACCCTTACTCCGGCCTTCGAACCGCTGCTCGATCTCCACGAGGCGGCCTCTGTGCTGGGCATGCACTGGAAGACCCTTGAGGGCAAGGCACGGCAGCATGAAGTTCCCGCCTTCAAGGTCGGGAAACGCTGGAGATTTCGGCTGAGTTCGCTGAATAGCTGGCTTGAAGCTGGCCTAAAATTGAATATAACCGATCGGGCCGACGTGACTAGACAGGAGCAACATCCTTGAAATTCACCCGGCAACGCTATCAACGTGGCTATTTGCGGCGGGTGCCGCGAGCCAATAACAAGTCGGCTTGGGAGTATCGTTACGCGGACCCCCAAACCGGCAAGGAAAAGTCCATGTACTTCAGCACAGAACAGTTTCCAACGCAGACCGCGGTCGAGCGACACCTGGAAACCTTTGTGCTCAAACTCAACACTGACAACCCGACGTTAGCCCTGCTTGAGCCCACCTTCGATACGTTGTTGGATCGCTTCATTGAGGAAGAACGCCTTCTTGAAATCAAGAAAGTTCGACCCGGTGAATCCTGCGACAACGTAGGCGAACTGAGCTTTTCGACAGCCAGTTCCTACCTCAGCGTCATCAAGCGAGTGCGTGCGAAGTGGGGAACCACTCGTATCACTCGTCTGAAGCCGATGAACGTCCAAGAGTGGTTACGAAATTTGGAAGCCGCGCCCAAAACCAAAGGTCACATCAAGGCAGTCATACATCGCCTGTATGAGAAAGCCATGCTGTGGGAGATGGTCGAATGGCAACGGAATCCGATGGAGTTTGTCGAAATCAAGGGCATCAGCAAACGCCGGAAACGCCCGGTGATCCTCACCGTTGAGCAGTTCTTTTTGATCCTTCCGCTGATTCCGCAGCCGTACCGCATGATGGCGCTACTCGCGCAATGCTCGGGTCTTCGCGTTGAGGAAGTCTTGGCTCTCGAAAAGCCGGACATCCACTTCGGGAAGCTCAGTATGCAGATCGTTCGAGCAGTCGTCCATGGTCGCCTGAAGCTGGTCAAAACGGAATGCTCGGAGGACGAACTGCCTCTTGATCCAGACCTCGCCGCGATCCTGCTCGACTTCATTCGCGAAGCCGAGCGGGAGGCGCTCGCCAAGTTGGGAGACGAGGGCACCGGAATCATCGAGTCGGACCTGCTGTTTGTGAGCCCCATGACGGGGCGGCATTTCCACGCGTCGCCAATCGGGCAGGACTACATCCGTCCCGCTGGTTGCTGTCTCGTGGATTGCCCGAACTGTGGGGCCGTCGCAGGTGAGTGGTGCAAGACCGATTTTCCCGTTCCGAACGGGAAGCGCCTTCCGCTGCACGATGAGCGGTGGGATGCAGCCGGCAAGTACGGCGGCATCGGTTGGCACACGTTCCGGCATACCTACCGGTCCTGGCTGGACGAAACGGGAGCACCCATGGGAGTGCAGCAGAAGCTCATGCGGCACGCCCAAATCTCGACCACGATGAACGTCTACGGCAACGCGCTGATGGAAGCAAAGCGGGAAGCCAATGCGGCCGTCGTTCGCAGAATATTGAGGAGCGCATAACCCAGAATGGCGGGCGTCAAAACGTGCGAAAACCCGGCGGAGCAAATTCTTCTGCTCTTACACCGGGTTATTCCGGGTTGGAAGTTTCGCTAAGTGGTTGCGGGGGTAGGATTTGAACCTACGACCTTTGGGTTATGAGCGACCGGGCGCTCGCGTAAGTTAAAGACTTTGCAGC
>CAXTNM010000015.1:0-74972 GCA_964245715.1 uncultured Acidobacteriaceae bacterium
CCTCGACCCAGAGCCCCGCCCACTCCCGCACCACGTACTGCTTCGACCCCGCGCACCCCCGCACGGCCTCATCGACGGAAAAGACCACATCCACAAACCCACCGGCATCGTTGTGCTGCACCTCCAGCACGTGCCCGGCAAAGATAACACCTGCCCGGGCTGCCATGCCGCGCAACACCAGCGCGGCCGCTGCCGGAACAGTGCCGCGCAGTTGTTCCGTCGGCAAAGGCGTCGGAACCAGCTTCGGCTTCTGTCCCAGAGCCACTGCGTACGTCAGCAAAAAGCAAGCCAGCAGCCTCACACGATCCTCCTTGACTCTCCCTTGTCTTCGTCAACAGGAAAATCGGAAGCATCGCTGTCCCAAATTCGTACAAACTTCACCCGCTAAGTTATCGCTCCGGGTAAAAGTCGAAGAACGCGTCTACACTCAGCTTCAACTGCGCCTCAATCTGCTCGCGGCTTCCCTCAAGCACGTGCATGGTCACGCCCGCTTCATTGCCATTTTTCAGCTCAATCGGAGCCTCACCCACCTTCACTACCTCATTCGCCGGTAGTAACCGCATCCCGTACACCAAAACCAGATTCGCCATAAACACCATTCTCCTCTCACCGGGACAACGCTGTCAGCTTGGGGCTCACAAGCTGTCAGCTGATAATTCCTGTCACTTCCCTATCACGGCATCCAGCCCGCCTGAATCTTTCCCCCATCCTGCGCATTTACACTAGAGAAGCCAATGACTCCCGAATCCACAATCCCCGAAACCCGCGACCTCGTCATCCTCGGCTCCGGCTGTGCAGGACTTACTGCCGCCATCTATGCTGCCCGCTCCAACCTTAAGCCCCTCGTCCTCGAAGGCCACGAGCCCGGCGGCCAGCTCTCCATCACCACACTCGTCGAAAACTTCCCCGGCTGGCCCGAAGGCATTCAGGGCCCCGAACTCATCGAGAACATGAAGAAGCAGGCCCAGCGCTTCGGCGCCGAGTTCCGCATGGCGCACCTCAACGCCGCCGAGCTGAACTCGCACCCCATCAAGCTCCAGGTCGGCTCCGACACCATTCATGCTCGTACTATCATCATCGCGTCTGGGGCCTCCGCCCGCTGGCTCAACCTGCCTTCCGAACAGGCCCTCATCGGCCACGGCGTCAGCTCCTGCGCCACCTGCGACGGCTTCTTCGCCTCCGGGAAAGAGATCGCTGTCATCGGCGGCGGCGACTCCGCCATGGAAGAAGCGCTCTTTCTCACGCGCTTCGCCTCGAAGGTCACCCTGATCAACCGCACCGATCGATTCCGCGCCTCGCCCATCATGTTCGAGCGCGCCAAAGCCCATCCTTCCATCGAGTTCCTCACCAGTACGATCGTCGAAGAGGTCCTTGGGGTCGAAGAAAAGGACGTCAAAGGCTTGCGCCTCAAGAACACAGCGAATGGCGAACAGTTCACTATCCCGGTCTCCTTCATGTTCCTCGGCATCGGTCACATCCCTAACGCGCAGGCGTTTCGCGGCATGATGGACCTCGACGAAGACGGCTACATCCTCGCCACCGACGATGTGCACTGCACGCTCAACGGAGAGATCCTCCCCGGCGTCTTCTGCGCCGGCGACATCAAGGACCGGAAATACCGCCAGGCCATCACCGCCGCTGGCTCCGGCTGCATGGCCGCCCTCGAAGTTGAGAAATATCTCGAGGCCCACGGCCGTTAGCAGCGATCATCCCGCTCACAGCGAAGCTGTCCAATCTCCTACGAATGGTGCCAGTCCGGCACGAGAACGTACTTGTCCCATGTCAATCGCTGAAAACCTCGCCCGGATCCACTCCGAGATCATCGAAGTCTGCGCCCGCGCCCGACGCCCCGCCGGGGACGTCGAGCTCATGGCCGTCTCCAAGGTCCATCCCGTAGAAGCGCTGCTCACAGCTTATGCCGCCGGCCATCGCCTCTTCGGCGAAAATCGTGTCCAGGAGTGGCAGCAAAAGTCCGACGCAGCAGCCTCGCTCGATGGGCTCGACATGCACCTCATCGGTCCTCTGCAATCCAACAAAACGACTCCCGCCGCTAGGCTCTTCCAGGCCGTCGACACCGTCGATTCTCTGCGCATCGCCACCCGCCTCAACGACGGAGCCCGCGCCCTCGGCAAGACTCTCCCCATCCTCATCGAGGTCAAACTCTCCACGGAAGAATCCAAACACGGCCTCGCTCCGCAGGACCTCTCTTCGCTCCTCGAAGCCCTCAGGCCTCTTGAATCCCTAACCGTCTCCGGCCTCATGACCGTCGCGCCCTGGCCGCAGGATCTCTCGCGCGCTGGCGAAGAGGCTCGCCCCTACTTTCGCGAACTCCGCCGTCTGCGCGACGAGAATCTGCCCAAGATCCCCACCCTCACCCAGCTCTCCATGGGCATGTCCAACGACTTCGCCGCCGCGATCGATGAGGGTTCCACCTGCGTGCGCATCGGCACCGCCATCTTCGGCGCGCGCGCCCAAGCATAATCCGGCTGCACTACGCTTGCAGGTCCGGACTCACCCATGAACCTCGCCCACCAGTCCATCATAGTCACCGCACAACCTCCGCCACCTCCGGCTTCGTCGTCCCACCCGCATCCAACGCCCGCAGCTTCACCAGGTTCGCCGGAACTTCTTGCATCAAGGCATCTCGCCTCTGCCGATCCTTCTCGTGGACGATCACGCCCGTCGCCGTCTGCATCTTTAGAAAAAAACCCTCGATATCAGCGGCCAACTGCCCGTCGACCTCGCTCGCTTTTACAAGATCGGCCAGCAGGTGCGCGTAAGCTTGATCGGCCAGCAGGTACTCCCCCACGCCCACCGGCTTGCCCGTATCCATATCCAACTCCGGCAACTTAGGCGTAACCGGAGGCGGTGCCACAGCAAGTACCTCCGCCACGCGTTGCACCTGAGCCGGCGTCGCTGCGTCCGCCTTCGCCTCAGTGCGCTCCGCCGCAGCCTCAGCCTTCAACGCGGTCTGCTGCACCTTTGCAGCACTCGCGTCGAGCTGAGCTTTCATCTCTGGATCCCTGGCCTTCGCCGCGTCCTTCGAAACATCCTTCGCGTCTTTGGCCACCTTCGCCGCCGCGTCCTTTGCCGAGGCGACATCCTGCCCGCTCGGCGGCGGAACCGCTATCGGCGTCGCGCTGACCTGCGCCAGATACACCCTGTACTGGTCAACCGCATCGTTAATGCTCTTCAAACAAAGCACCTGTTGCTGCGCATCCGGCAGCTTCAACTTCAGCGCCTTGAACGGTCCAATCTTCGGCACCCCATGCAGCACAACCGCCAGCAACCGGCCGCCGAAGCCCACGTGCATGTGCTGCGACCCGAAGTCCGTCCGATATTCCGTCTTGTTGAGCCTGTAGATGAACTTCGCCTTCTCCATCCCAGGCTGCGCCTTCTGAATCTGATCACGATAACTGACAAAGGCAACTTTGGTCATCTGCGGAATCAGCTTCGAAACCGCTCCGCGATAAGACGCGATCGCCAGGTCTTCGTGCGGAATGATCGAGCTCACTTCGAGCCCGTACGTTTCGCGGAATGCCTGGTTCAGCAGCGCTTTGGACACCTGAAAGCCGACAAAATCGCGGTAGTCGTCCTGCGAATAGTGCCCTTGCGCCACCTCCACCACATCGAATCCGAACTCCGCCCGAAGGTGCGCCGTGGGATCCTCGGCATACGTCACGGTCTGACCGAACCTCCGCTTCAACGGAGGATTCTCCGCCGAAGTCACCTCGTTGATCACCGGATGCCCAACTGTATCGCCGCAGAAATGCGCCAGGGCTCCGAGCGCAAACGCATACTCATCCGGCGTCTTCGAATCCTGGATCAGCGCAGCCACAAAGGCATTCGGCCGCACATAGTGCAGCAGATCCGAAAAATAGTGCGAGCCGAACGGGTAGTACCCGATATCCTGAATCACCGATCCGCCGTACGCATACGCGTGCGCCTGGCGCAGCTCATCCGCCGTAATCGCTGGATACCGCTGCCTCAGCAAAGGCACAATCTGCGCCTTCCACGCCATGTCCACCACCTCCTCGTGCGAAAGCACCGAGTAGGCGTCTGCGGACGGCACTCCCAACCCTAAAGCGAAAAATCCCAATAAAGCCCACAAGCGTCTCAAAGCCGTTCCGCCTTCCGGACACATCCTATCCTGAACACCCAACGGTCCGATAAGTTCTTCGGTTAGATCGCTTACGTCTTTAGCATCATTCCGCTGCCGCATCCTTTCGCCTGGTTTTGGCCGCATCCCCCACAAACGCTATACTCAACCGAAATGGACACAACGCAGGCGAAAATCTCCGAGCAGATTCCGATGAAGGACTATCTCCTCGACCACGCGTACGATGAGATGTTTCTGCGCCCGGAAGACTCCCCCTCCTCCGAAGTTCCTCAGCTCCACGAGCACTACGAGCCTCTGCTCAACCATTTTGCCAACCTCCCCGAAGGCGAACTCCAGCGCCGCAAACAGGCCGCCGACCTCAGCTTCCTCAACCAGGGCATCACCTTCACCGTGTACGGCCGGGACGAAGGCAAGGAACAGATCTTCCCCTACGACCTGCTCCCCCGCATCATCACCAAGGCCGAATGGGATAAGGTCGAACGCGGCCTCACGCAGCGCATCATGGCGCTCAACCTCTTCCTCAAGGACATCTACAACGAGGGACGTATCCTCCAGGACGGCATCGTGCCGCGAGAGGTCGTCTACTCCTGCAAACACTTTCGCCGTCAGATGATCGGGCTGCAGGTTCCCCGTAACGTCTACGTCGCAATCTGTGGGACAGACCTCATTCGCCTCGAAAACGGCGAATTCGTCGTCCTTGAAGACAATCTCCGCGTTCCCTCAGGCGTCAGCTATATGCTGACCAATCGTCGCATCATGAAGCGGATCTTCCCGCAGATCTTTCGCAACTATAACGTCCGCCCCATCGAGCAATACACCCAGCTCCTGCTCGGAACCCTGCGTTCGCTCGCACCCGAGGGCCGACCCGAACCCAACATCGTCCTGCTCTCCCCCGGCGTCTTCAACTCCGCCTACTTCGAGCACGCCTATCTCGCGCGTCAGATGGGCATTGAGCTCGTCGAAGGACGCGACCTGGTTACCCACGACAACGTCATCTACATGCGGACCACCTCCGGCCTCCGCCGCGTTGATGTTATTTATCGCCGCGTTGACGACGACTTCATCGACCCGCTCTCCTTCCGCGGCGACTCCATCCTCGGCGTCTCCGGCCTCTTCAACGCCTATCGCGCCGGGAACGTCACCCTCGCCAACGCCTTCGGCACCGGCGTCGCCGACGATAAGGCGCTCTACGCCTACGTCCCCGAAATCATCAAGTACTATCTCTCTGAAGAACCCGTCCTCGCGAACGTCGAAACCTACCTGATGACCCGCCCCAAAGAGCGCGAGTACACCCTCCAGAATCTGGACAAGCTGGTCGTCAAGGCGGTCGGCGAATCTGGCGGCTACGGCATGCTCATCGGACCGCAGTCCACTGCCGCCGAGCGTGCCATCTTTGCGGAAAAGATCAAGGCCGATCCGCGCAACTACATCGCCCAGCCCACCATCAGCTTCTCCCGCGCACCGTGCCTGATCGGCGACTCACTCGAACCCCGCCATGTCGATCTGCGCCCCTACGTTCTCTACGGAGATAAGGTCTCGATCGTTCCCGGCAGCCTCACGCGCGTCGCACTCAAGCGCGGTTCCCTGGTCGTGAACTCCTCGCAGGGCGGTGGTAGCAAAGACACCTGGGTCCTCAGCCAATAAGCCTTTGATCAATCCGCGTGCAGCGCTCCCAGCGTACGTAGTACCCCGCGTCCGGGGTCAGGACGCACTTGTTGTACCTTTCGTACTCGCATGCTGTCACTAAACCCTCTTACCACTCCACTCCAGATTGGACCGCCAGTCCTGTCCGCCCATTTCGAATCCCGCAGCGTCTCCGGAGAAGCGCCCGGGGCTCTGCCTCGTTATAAACTCAGACGCATGCTGTCACGCGTCGCCGACTCTCTCTACTGGATGTCCCGCTATCTCGAGCGTGCCGAGCACACCACCCGCCTGCTCGATGTCAACCTCAACCTGATGCTCGACGAGTCTGCCGCGTCCGCCGAAAAGCGCTGGCGCCGCGTCCTTCATGCCCTTAATAAGCCGAAGGGAATCAAGTGGCAGGGCGATCCCTACGAGCTCGTGCGCTGCCTCACCTTCGACATCGACTCCCACTCCTCGATCTTGTCCCTGCTGATCTCCGCCCGCGAAAACTCGCGCCACGTCCGCGAGCAGATCTCCACCGAGCAGTGGCACCGCCTCAACTCTCTCTATCTCCAGGTCACGCGTCCCGAACTCCAGCACCAGGCAGAGCCCGGCACGATGGCGATGGAGCCCGAGGTTCCCACCGAGTTCCTGCAGCAGGTCATGGAAGCCGTCCATCAGTTCCAGGGCGTCTCCGATTCCACCATGAGCCACGGCGAAGGCTGGCAGTTCATCCAGGTCGGCCGCTACATCGAGCGCGCCTCCGCCACCGCCTCGCTCCTCATCGCCTACCACGACGACCTCTGGGGCGAGCACACCCCCGATAAACTTGAATCGAACGAATATCTCGACTGGATGGGTCTCCTCCGCTCGGCCACCGCTTTCGAAGCCTACTGCAAGGTCTACACCGCCGACCTCACCCCCGACCGCATCCTCGAGTTCCTCCTGCTCGACGAAGAGTTCCCGCACTCCCTGCGCTTTGCGATCGACTCCATGCAGCACGCGCTCGACGCCATCGACCGCAACTCCGGCGGCGTACGCACCGAACCGCTGCAGCGCATCGCAGGCAAGGTCCAGGCCGCCCTCGCCTACTCCTCCGTCGACGAGATCTTCGAACGCGGTGTCGTCCCCTATCTCCACCGCATCCAGCACCAGCTCTCGGAGATTCATGACACCATGTACAACCTGTACATCGATTTCACGATTCAGTCCGCCCTCACTGGCGCCGCTACCTAGATGAGTGTCCCCAGGAAGCCCCGTCTCCACGCCCGCGGGCATGACGATCTTCTACTCTGGGTCTCGACCGTCGCCGCCACAATAGCCGTTGCCTTCTTCATCGGTTCTCGAGGTTACGGAATCTACGACGCCTCGGACGGCGAACATTACATCGACATAGCGCGCGGCCTCAAAAACGTTCAGCTTCCCTTCGCGTCGCGCCAGTTAGGTCCACTTGTAGCTCAGGCCATCGCTCACATACTCGGGACCTCCGTCCTGCATGGATTTCTGGTTCAGGCTATTGTGTCCATGGTCGTGCTGGCCACTACGGTTTATGCCCTCTTGAAGCAGAGTCATGCGCCTCGCTGGTTACTTCTCGCGTTTCTTCCGCTCCCTTTCTGGGGTATGCTAGCCAGCGGCATCGTTCTGCCGGATCTCTGGTTCGCATCCCAGATCGCGCTACTTTGCTGGTTCCTCCACCGTCGCATGAACATGGCCGCCTCACTGATGTTCCTGGCGATGATGCTTTCTCGCGAGACCACACTGCTCGTTTTACTGTGGTTCCTCTACACCGTCTTGCGTAACCGGCTAGGCTGGATTCCAGCCATCACATCTACGGGCTGCAGCGTAGCGGGACTCCTGATCGTGAAGCGACTTACCGCGGCCTCGCCCGGCAACCAAGAACATCTACCTGAGATCTTGTACATCTTTGGGAAGATTCCCTGGAACTTCACCCGTTACGTTCTCGGTGTCTTGCCCTGGAGCAACGTCTACCAAGGACTCTGTTCCGTTCCCCTCTATCAAACTCCTCTTCATCTCGGACCTATCACTGCAATCGGTACCTGCGGCTTCGACTGGACAATGCCGTTCTTCCTCGTGGATCGGGTCCTACGTGTCTTTGGCTTGCTTCCTCTCTTACTGATTTACGTCTGGCACCGCAGAACGAGCTCCGCTCACACAAAGCCCTTTGTAACCTTTTCTCTCCTGTATGGATCCTTCTCGTTTGTGATTGGCCCGACCCTCGGCACGGGATTGGATCGCCTCAGCGCTTATGGTTGGCCTGCCTTCCTGATTGCGCTACCCCAGCTTCTAGGCGAAGTTCCTCAACTGCGCCTCCAATCGGCCACACAACGATCCTTCGGATTCCTCTTTCTCTTCCTTCATGGGCTGTCAATTGCAGATGGCTATTGGTCAAATTACGTGGCTTCAGCCTTGCTTCAAGTAGTCTTATATCTACTCGGCTGGAGAATATTGCAGCTTTGGTGGCGAGATGCAGAAGTCGATCCCAGGAACCTCTCTGTTCTTGCCCAACAACCAACGAACGCTTAACTCACCTTTGTCCTTGACGCGCCCAGAGAATCTCATGCTCTACTCCATCCGTCACCTCACCAAATTCCTCTACTCAGCCCCGGTCTCTGAGTCCATGATGGAGACGCGCATGCATCCGCGTTCCGACGCCAACCAGCGCTGTCTCACCTTCCATCTCTCGGTCTCCCCGCGCTGCCGCGTCTTCTCCTACCGCGACCATCTCGCGAACAACGTGCATCACTTCGATATCCCCGGCCAGCATCGCCAACTCGTCATCGTCGCCGAGTCGCTTGTCGAAGTGCAGCCCCAGCCTGACATCCCCAGCTTCCTCGCGCCCGACGCCTGGGCCGACCTCGACGCGATCGTCTCCGCAGGCGACTACTGGGAGTTCCTCTTCCCGTCAGAATTCTGCGCTCCCACCCCGCGTCTCGACCAGCTTGCCGCCGACCTCGACGTCCGCCGCCGCGACGACCCGCTGATGCTCCTGCATGAGCTCAACGAGCGTCTCTTTCGCTACTTCGACTATGCGCCGCGATCGACCAAAGTCGACTCTCCCATCGACCACGCGCTTGAATCCCGCAAAGGCGTTTGCCAGGACTTTGCCCACATCATGATCACGCTCATCCGTACGAAGCTGCGTCTCCCCTGCCGCTACGTCAGCGGCTACCTCGCCCACCGGCCGACCGACGTGGAGACTGATCGCTCACGCGCTTCCGCCACGCACGCCTGGGTCGAGGTCCTGATGCCTCACTTCGGCTGGGTCGGCTTCGATCCCACCAACTGGCTCATCGCCGGCGAACGCCACATCCGCACCGCCATCGGCCGTGACTACTCCGACGTCCCACCCACTCACGGCATGTTCCGCGGTCGCGCCACCTCCGAGCTCACCGTCGCCGTGCGCGTCACCCCCACCGAGGGTACGCCCGTCCTCGATCAGGAACTCCCCGTTCCCGAAGACTGGTCGATCCTGGTCGAAAAGGCGCAAGCCCTCCCTGAGGGGCCGCCGCCTATGACCCGCCTGCAACAGATGGCGCAGCAACAGCAGTAAAGGGTGCCTGCAGCAAACCTGCGAGGTTGAATGTTGATCTCGTACGCTTACGCGGGCACCGATGACCAACTTCCCTTGACAACCGTACTCCGAGTTTTATAAAAACGTTTTTGTTCTGAACTGAAGCGATTTAGTACAGCGGGCCGATACCTCCCCAAACGATACCAATTACGGCCGCCGCCAAGATCCCTCCCTTCAAGTAACGATCACCGAAGGAACTTCAGAACGCAGACCCACTACGCTCCAAACGCGAGCGTGTCTCTCTTCGCTTCGTTATCTCAAATCCGTGAAGGAACGTCCCCATGCGCCCTTCAAAGTTTCCCGAACGGTCCCAGACCCTTGAGCCCGCTCCTCAGCACACGATCTACTGATTCAGGCACCTCTTTCAGGAGAACCAATGACTCAAAGATTTAACCGGCTCCTCCCCAGGAAGACCGTACTCGGCACCAGTCTTCTCGCCGCCACTTGCCTCATCCCGGCCACCGCAACACTCTTCACCCCGTCCGCCTTCGCTCAGGTCGTTAGCGGAACCATCTCCGGAACCGTCACCGACAGCACTGGCGCAGTCATCCCGAATGCCCCGGTGACCGTGATCAATCAGGGTAGCGGCTCCAAGTACACCGGTAAGAGCAACGGCTCCGGGCTCTTCTCCTTTACCGGTCTCCCGTCCGGCGATTTCACGATCAGCATCACCGCCCCGGGCTTCCAGGCTTTGACAGAAAAGGGCATTCACCTCGATCCAGGTGACAGCCGCAGCCTCACCAACCTCAAGCTCGCCACCGGCGATACGACGCAGTCGGTTACGGTCGAAGCTCAGAGCGATATCCCGCTCGATACCGGCGAGAAGTCCGACCTCATCACTGCCGAAGAGATCAAGCACCTCTCTGTCGAGGGACGCGACGTCTCCGAACTCTTCAAGACCCTGCCTGGATTTGCCATCTCCTCGCAGAGCAACACCAACGTCAACAACCAGGCCTACGATCCCTCGCAGACGAGTGTCGGCGGCGCAGCGGGCTCGTACTCGCCGAACGGCAGCATCCAGGGCATCAACATCCACCTGGACGGTGCCAATGTGACCGATCCCGGCAACTATGGCGGCGGTTTGATCAACATCAACTACGACCAGGTCTCCGAGGTCAAGGTGCAGACCTCGAACTTTGGAGCCGATGTCTCCAACGGTCCGATCGTCGTCAGCGTCGCCAGCAAGGCGGGTACCAACCATTTCCATGGCGAACTCTACACCTACGCCCGCACTGCCGCACTCAACTCCTCCGACGCATTGAACGGCCCGACTGGTCAGCCGAAAGACCCCGAGCACGAGGTCTACCCCGGCTTTGCCATCGGCGGCCCGGTGCTGATTCCCGGCACCAACTTCAACCACAACCGCAAGCTCACCTTCTTTGCCGGCGCCGAAGACTACGCGCAGCGTTCGGTCTACGCCTACGGCAGCTCCGGCAGCGCCATCGTGCACGGACTCGTGCCGACGGCCGCCATGCGTGCCGGAGACTACAGTGCAGCCTCGATTCAGAGCTTCCTCGGCCCGAATCTCTGCACCACACCCACGGCGGCTACGGTGCAGACCAACTCACCCTGCGCCAACACCACCAACTATGCCAACATTGACGTCGTTCCCACCTTCGACAAGAACGGCAACGCAATCGTGAACGGTCAGCTTCCTGCCGCCGACATCGATCCGGGAATGGCGTACATCTTCAACACCTTCCCCCTGCCGAACAACACGCCGACGGTTCAGAACCCTTATAACTACCAGGCCGACGACTACATCAACAACGATCTCTGGCAGGCAATCGGTCGTGTCGACCTCGACATCAACGACAAGAACCACTTCTCCGCTCGTTACGACACAGAGCATGGTGTTCAAGGCGAGCCAGCGGCCGTCTACTACAATCCAAACGGCATCAATGCGCCCGGTGGCGGCGGCCTCGAACACACCAACGCCCAATCGATGGCCAGCAACCTGACCACCATCATCACTCCCACGATGACCAACCAGATCTTCGCCAACCTGGTGTACCTCGATCAGAACTTCACCAGCGCGAATGTAGGTGCGCTCACCGCTTATCCGTACCAGGGTGCGTACGCCAACGGGCGTCACGTGCTGCCGCAGATACAGGCCTACAATTCACCCAGTGGATCGGGCGGTCTGCCTCTCGACATCGTTCCGGACTACGCCCTCGGGCCGGTCTTTGCCCATAAGTTCGACCCCGAAGCCGGCGACAATGTCACCAAGGTCTGGGGCAAGCACACCGCCATCTTCGGCGTCTATGGGCAGCGCATCACCAATAACGAGGAAGAGACCAACCAGATCACCAACGGCGCAATCAGCAACTACTACCAGCCCGGCGCCGGGTCGACCCAGGGCGACCTGAACGGCAACGTGGTGACCTACTCCGGTAACTTCTCCACCAATGAACTCGAAGGCTACGTAGGCGGATACTCACAGCAGAACGTGCTTCCCTCAGTCAACCTTTATTTCTGGAACACGGCCTTCTTTGCGACCGACTCCTGGAAGATCGGGAACAATTTGACCTTCAACTACGGGGTCCGCTTTGATCACCAGGGCCTCTGGAACGACCAGGACGGGAAGGGCGTTGCCATCTTCGACGCCTCACAGATCACCAATCCGACGATCGGTTCGCCGTATCCCGGGTTCCTCTGGCACGCCATCGACAAAGCCATACCGATGTCAGGCTCTAAGTCGTACCCGTTCTTTGTCGAGCCACGCGTCGGTTTCGCTTGGGATACTCGCGGTAACGGCAAGACCGTCCTTCGCGGCGGCTGGGGTGAGTTCCGCGCACACGACTCCTGGAACAACACCTCGAACAGTGTCGAGGTCACCCAGAACGTTCAAACCTACACCACCGGAATCGCTTCGCTGGCCGCCATCAGCCAGTTGAACATCGCAAATCCAACGGCCGCGAACAGAACCTCCTACCTCACGACCGGTGCAATGTATGCCACGACCCCGGGAGACCGCGAGCAGCCACTCAGCGATACCTACAGTTTGACGCTTGATCAGGCACTGCCCAGCCACATCCACCTGGTCGTAAGCTATGTCGGATCGAACAACCGCTTCCTCATCAACGGCGGAAGTACCCAGCCCGTCACGCTTGACAACGTCAATGCCATCAACATCGGCGGCATGTACCAACCTGACCCGGACCCCGCCAGCCCCCAGTTTGGCCGAGTGCTCACCAACCTGAACCAGAACACCCTGCCGTACAGCCCGATCTACACCTCGAACGCCGCCGGTGCCAGTGTGCAGCAGCAGGACGAGTATCGTCCGCTGAACACCGCCAACGTCCAGTACCAGGATATCGACGTCACCAACCACAACCTCTTCTCCAACTACAACGGCCTCCAGATTGCCGCCGCTCGCCAGACCGGCCGCATCCTGTTCAACGTCAACTACACCTATTCAAAGGCGCTTGGTGTCCGCGGCGCAGGTGCGGACGACAGCAACGGCTTCCCCACGACGCCGTTCGGTCTCCTCAACAACTACGGCACGGAGAGCTTTGACCGTCGCCATATCTTCAACTCCACCTACACCTTCGAGGTCGGCAACCCGATCAAGAACAAGTTCGTGGGTGAGTTCACCAACGGCTGGGAGATCTCCGGTATCACCACCCTCCAGAGCGGTGCGGACATTATCGCCATCAACACGCCGAACCTGAGCCTCACCGGTACCATTGGCGCCCCGAACCTTGCTAACGGCACCGCCAATCCCAACGCCATCCCGGTCAGTAACGTCGAGTACCTCGGAACGCCCGACGTTGACCTGCAGCCGACCGTCACCTGCAATCCGCACTCGAACCTCGGCACCCACCAGTTCGCCAACGGAGCCTGCTTCGGCCTGCCGAACTTCCTGCAGAACGGTCAGTACATCCTGCCCAGCCTGCGCGAGCCCTGGTTCTTCGACACCGACCTTAGCGCTCAGAAGGCCTTCGCTATCCGTGGCGAACAGAACATCACCTTCCGCGCCTCGGCCTTCAACTTCGTCAACCATCCTCTGACTACGCTCTCAAGCGCGTTCAACAGCCAGTACTACCTCAACTACAACAACCCCAACAGCACGACCTTCGCCCAGACCTCGAGCAACACCAGCGCGGGTTTCGGTACTCTGCCCTTCAAGACTGGCCGTCGCATCATGGAACTTTCGGCCAAGTACAACTTCTAACCCCAAACCGAAAACCCCCACTCACCTGCGTGAGTGGGGGTTTCACTTTAACTTACAAATAAACCTATCCTCGGGAAAAGGGATGCTCGATAAGTGCAACGGAGAAGTGCCGAAGTACCAGCCTAACGCCTCTTTCTTGAAGACTTTGAATTGAAACGAACGGCGAGGGTCACAACTGCAACTTCTACAAATCAGAGATTGAGCTTCTTGAATACCCGCTCCGGGATGTGCTGAATGACCCACATGATTGGGCCCCATTGGAACGGCACATAAACGTTATCCGCCTTCGCATCAACCGCCTTCACGATCGTCTGCGCCACCTTGTTCACATCCGCAAACTTCTCGTTGCCCGCCATCGCAGCCGTCATCGCCGTCTTCACCGGCCCAGGCTTGATGTTCAGCACAGTCACACCCTCCCGATCGACCCGGTTCCGCAACCCGCCCAGAAACGCCGTCAGCCCCGCCTTCGAGCTGCCGTAAAGGTAGTTCGACTTGCGACCGCGATCGCCTGCCACTGAAGAGATCACCGCCAGCACGCCCGAGTGACGCTGCACACAGAAGTTGGCCAGCCACGTCAGCAGCGACACCACCGAGACGAAGTTAGTGTGCAGGATGTTAGCGGCTGTCTCGAAGTCCTGCTCTGCCTTCGCCTGGTCGCCTAGGATGCCATGTGCCAGGTACGCCACATCCATCCCGCCCAGAGAGTTGATGGCATGCGCCAGCAGCGCAGGATGCTGGGTCGTGTCGTCCAGGTCCGCTACCGCTGTGTCGACATAGCCCGCCCCCCGCGTCTTCAGATCCGCCGCCACCGCCGCCAGCTTTTCGCTATTGCGTGCGACCAGGAAGAGACTTGCACCCTGAGCAGCCCAAATGCGGCAAGTCGCCTCGGCGATGCCCGAGGTTGCACCCAGCACTAGAATCTTCCGGCTTGCAGCCGGGACAGTCGAAGCAGATGTACTCATAGTGCTGGTCGGTCTCCGGTGACGCGCTCCCAGAAGCTGGAGGTGATGACAGGGTCTCTGAAACGGGCTAACTGCTCCCACTGAGGGTAAAAAGTCTGAAACTGCGCGGCAGTCATCGCCGCATCCTTTGCCGGGTAGAGCCGTCCGCCGTAGTCGCGGGTCATATCGGCCAGCCGCTCAACCAGGGGGAACGTGAGGCCTTCCTTAATCGGGAAGTCTAACGCCAGCGTGATGCCGGGCTGCGGAAAGCTGAGCAATCCCGGCGACCGGACATCTCCGAAGGCTTTTAGCACTGCAAGGAAGCTGGCCAGACCCGATCTTGCGACTTCGGTCAAAATGGCGATTGTTCCGGCACGCGCTGACTCCCACGGAATCGCATACTGGAACTGCAGCAGCCCCGCCTTCCCGTAAAGCCGATTCCAGTGCAGCACCTTGTCCAGCGGATAGAAGAACGGCTCGTAATCCTGGAGTGCCTGCACACGCGGTTTCATCTGCTTGTGGAAGAAGACAGTGTTGAACATCGAAACCGTCGCATGATTCAGCGCCATACCCGGCGCTTCAAACGGGAATACCAGCTTCGGCTCGGGCGATGGCTTCAGCTCGCTCGGCACACGCGAGTGATCCCCGAGCATGAAGATGCCGCGGGCGAAGTTCTTGCCGGTAGACGCACAATCGATCCAGCTCACCGTATACTCAACGTCTTTGTACTGCTCGGTGAGCTCCAGGAACTCATCGATGCCATGGAACTGGATTCCCTCGTAGTCGATGAGCCGCGAGACGATGGGACGAAGCTTCAGGTCGACCCAGGTGATCATGCCGGTCAGCCCGAGGCCGCCGATCGTCGCAGCAAACCAGTCCGGATCCTGCGTCGGAGAACAGATGCGGCGCGTTCCATCGGAGCGCACTAATTCGAACCTTGTCACGTGATTGCCGAAGGTTCCGGCCACATGGTGGTTCTTGCCATGGATATCGTTGGCGATGGCTCCGCCGAGCGTCACATACTTCGTGCCGGGCGTCACCGGGAGGAAAAAACCGCGAGGAACTGCGAAGTCCAGGATCTGTGCCAGCGTCACACCAGCCTCGGCAGTCAGGATCCCGGTCTCTGCATCGAACGCGAGCAGGCGGTTCATCCCCGTCGTAACGACCAGGTTGCCATCCTTCAGCAGGCAGCTGTCGCCATAGCTACGGCCCATACCGACAGGCAGTGCGCCATTGTGCAGGCCGGCGATGTTAGCGGGAAAATCCTGCTGCCAGTGCATAGGCACGATCCTGCCGCCATACCGGGGATATCGACCCCAGCTTTCAAAAGGCACCTTGCCATCTGACGGCGTCGAAGAATCCGAGCTTACGCGATCAGGAGTGGCAGCAGGCGAGACAAAGGTAGGCATACTCTCAGAATAACGTCTTCAGCGTCCAAAGTGTTGCTCCGATGCAAAAAGGGACACAGCCGAGGCTATGTCCCTGATTCGCGCAAAACGTTGAGTCTAGGCGTTTGCCGTCTGCTGACGCTTGGTGTGTTCGGCTGCAGCCTTCGCACGAGCATCTTTGGCGACGACTGCCAGTGCCGCAAATCCGGCAGCATCGTTTGCGGCGATGTCGGCGAGGATCTTGCGGTCCAGCGTATTGCCTGCAAGCTTGAGACCGTTAATAAAAGTCGAGTAGCTCATGCCGTTCTGCAGGGCGCCGGCACCAATACGTACGATCCAAAGCGAACGAAACTGACGCTTCTTCTGCTTACGCCCGGTGTAGGCAAACTTCAGACCGCGCTCGACCGCCTCTTGAGCGGCCTGATAAAGCTTGGATTTGGTGAGGAAGTAGCCGCTTGCTCGCTTGAGAATCTTGCGGCGACGATCGGCGCGTTTCGTACTCCGTTTTACACGGGGCATAGTAAGTCTCCTTTTGCGTCCTTCGTTTGAGCGGCTGGTGGAAAGGCTTCCACTTCACTCGCTTTTTGCAAGCTTGAATCTCGATGGATCTCGCTTTCGCTGGTCCAGGGGCCCATCACGCAGTTCCGGCCCGGCTCGATTCAAACAACTCTTTAAACCTAAAAAGCTCAGGCGTAGGGCAGCATCCGCGAGACGTTATAGTGATCCGCGTCCGAGATAAGTCCAGCCTTACCGAGGCGGCTCTTGGTCTTGTTGTTCTTCGACGTCAGGATGTGGCGCATCTTGGAGTGGCCCCGCTTGAACTTGCCGGTGCCAGTCTTCTTGAAACGCTTCGCCGCGCCCGAATGGGTTTTCAACTTTGGCATGGGTATTCCTTCTTTGTACTAAGCCCCGGCTTGTCTCCGAGGACGCTTCCGCACAACTCACCAATTGTACGCGAAGCCTCGACCCAGCGGACGACTTTCTTCCTGGCGGAGACACGGCGCACGTTCCACTGAAGTGTCTTACGGAAATGTCGATAAACGCTAGCAGCAACTCAGATCCTGAAGGCGCCGCACGCAAGATCGTAGAACTGCTCCGTCTCTAGACCCTCAAATGCAGGGAAGTCTGTCCACAGTCTGTCGGAGGTTCAGTGAGCATCACCTCAATTGCCGGGTCCACCTACACCGAGTCCTCGCCCAGCCAGCCTGCGAGTGCGCAGGCCCCCAATGTGAAACAGTCTGAACCCGTTGTCAAGGACACGACAGACACGGTGCATCTCTCAGTCAACGCACAGGTAAAGCAACTATCCCAGTCAGGGGAGAGCGCCTCGGCGATCGCCAACAACACCGGTCTGACAGTAACGGAGGTGGACAGTGACCTTGGCATCACGACGGCCGCATTGAGCGCCCCCGTGGCCGTCCCGAGTAGCGGCGGCGGCCCCCCGTCCGCAGCGAAAGCTGCTCCGGCAGTTGCTGCGCCGGAAACCGGAACCGCCCCGGAAATACCAACGATTTCAGTCAAGGCTTAGGATGCAGCCAGAGGCTGGGAGCACAGAAGCGGAGTTTGGGTTCGCCAAATCATAGCGGATTCGGCATCAGCACAGCTTCGGGAGAACACGCCCACTGCGTACTTGTCGAGCTTCCTGGTCGTTCTTAGCATGAACAATCCAAAGCGTTTCCTGGTCGCAAATGGGCTATATACGGAGTATTCTACGTTCAGCTATAGAAGGTGGACGCGCGCGGGCATAGCGGGCTGAATACTGAGGAACGAGGCACCATGGTATTGACCGACCAAGTTACGGGAGCGGCGCACGAGGCACCTCAGGCCCAGGCGTTGATTGCGCTCGAAGATCAGTTTGGTGCGCACAACTACCATCCGCTCGATGTGATCATCGAGCGCGCCTCCGGCTCCTGGGTCTATGACGTCGACGGGCATCGCTACCTGGACTTTCTGGCTGCCTATTCGGCCGTGAATCAGGGTCACTGTCATCCCGTGATTCTCGACGCCATGATCCGCCAGGCTGGTCGCGTCACCATCACCTCCCGCGCCTTCCGCAATGATCAGTTACCGCTGCTGCTGCGCGACCTGCACGAGATTACCGGCTTCGACATGGCGCTGCCGATGAACTCAGGTGCCGAAGCCGTGGAGACGGCGCTGAAAGCCGCGCGCAAGTGGGGCGAGACGATCAAGGGCGTGCCGGCGGGCGAAGCGGAGATCGTCGTCTGCGGCAATAACTTCCACGGGCGCACGATTTCGATCGTAGGCTTCTCTTCGGACGATCAGTACCGTCACGGCTTCGGCCCGTTCCCAACCGGATTCCGCTCGATTGCTTTCGGCGATGCGTCCGAGCTTCGCGATGCCATCACTCCGCATACAGTCGCGTTTCTGGTCGAACCGGTACAGGGAGAAGCTGGCATTATCGTGCCTCCGGCCGGCTATCTGGCAGAGGTTTCGCGAATATGCGCGGAAAACAACGTCCTGCTGATCTGCGATGAGATTCAGTCCGGACTTGGCCGCACCGGCAGACTGTTCGCGTTTGAGCACGATGGAATCAGGCCGGATGTGTGCATCATCGGAAAGGCGCTCTCGGGCGGGTTTTACCCGGTCTCCGCCGTGCTCTCGCGCAGGGACGTGCTGGGCGTTTTTAGGCCGGGCGACCATGGCAGCACCTTCGGCGGCAATCCTCTCGCCTGCGCAGTGGCACGGGCAGCGCTGAAGGTAGTTGTCAACGAGGATCTGCCAGCGCGCTCGGGCGAACTTGGATGCTACGCGCTTGATCGGCTCCAGCGGGTGCGTTCGCCTTTGCTCAGAGAAGTTCGAGGGAAGGGCTTGTGGATCGGGATCGAGTTGACGGTGGCGGCGCGCCCCCTGTGCGAAGCCTTGAAGAATCGCGGCGTCCTCTGCAAAGAGACACACGAGAACGTGATCCGACTTGCTCCTCCGCTGAATATCGCGCCAGACGATCTGGCTTGGGGTATTGACCAGATTGAGGCTGTGCTGACGGCCTGACGGCTTCTCTGGGCGGCGCTCGGCTGGAAGAGGTGTCTACCGTTTCTTGCGCGGCGGAAGCTTTTGTGGGTCCTCGGTTAGGCGGGTAGCGGATCCTCCTTACGACCGTCGGCAGAACCACCGAAGGTGCCAGATCGCAGGAATGGCCGTGTTACAATCATGGTACGGGCAAGCGGCACAAACTGCTGATTTGACGCGGCTTTCCACCTCAAACCGCGCCTCTCCGGCAGCCCAAAACGGGACCTTCCAAATCCCGCCCGCCACGTCCCACGGAGACTCCAAAAGCGCATGGCATCGACCCCAAACCCACCGAATCCCGACCAGACCCTTCCGATCCCGCCCGAACCCGCCAAGCAGGGCGGCGGCTACTCCGCGGAGAATATTACCGTGCTCGAAGGTCTTGCCGCCGTCCGGCTGCGTCCCGCCATGTACATCGGATCGACCTCTGAGCAGGGGCTGCACCATCTGGTTTATGAAGTGGTTGACAACTCGGTCGATGAGGCACTCGGTGGCCACGCTACGCGCATCGACGTCACCATCCATGTCGACAACTCCATCACGGTCGTAGACGATGGCCGCGGAATTCCTGTCGATGACAAGGTGATCAACGGCGAGAAGATGCCGGCAGTGCAGGTGGTGCTCACCATCCTGCACGCGGGCGGCAAGTTCGACGCCTCAAACTACAAGGTCTCGGGCGGACTTCACGGCGTGGGTGTCAGCTGCGTCAACGCGCTTTCAGAAGAGTTCGACGTCGAGATCTGGCGCGACGGCTTTACCTGGCAGCAGGACTACGCCAAGGGCGATCCGATCTCCAAGCTGCGCAAGATGGGCCCGAGCACGCGCCGCGGGACGAAGGTCCACTTCCTGCCGGATAAAAGCATCTTTACCGTCACCGAGTTCAACTACGACACCCTCGCCAACCGGCTGCGGCAGCTCGCCTTCCTGAACAAAGGGATTGAGATTACCCTGACCGATGAGCGCACGGCTGACGCCAAGACTGGCGAGGCTCGGCGGCAGGTCTTCAAGTTCATCGGCGGTATCGCCGAGTTCATCAAGCACCTGAACAAGGGCAAGCAGGTGCTGCACGAGAAGCCGATCTACATGGAGGCAGAGCGCGATAACGTCGCCATGGAGATCGCGCTGCAGTACAACGACGCTTACACAGAGACCGTCTTCACCTTCGCCAACAACATCAACACGGTGGATGGCGGAACCCATCTCTCCGGCTTCAAGACGGCGCTGACCCGCACGATCAACGCCGCAGGACAGTCACTCGGTCTGTTCAAGGACGTCAAGGAAAATCTCTCGGGTGATGACGTTCGCGAGGGCCTGGTTGTGGTCATCAGCGTCAAGCTCTCGCAGCCACAGTTTGAAGGCCAGACCAAGGGTAAGCTCAACTCCGACATTGCCGGCACGGTGCAGGCGTTCGTGAACGAGCGACTGGGCGCCTTCCTCGACACCAATCCGCAAGTCGCCAAGAAGATTATCAACAAGGCAATCGATGCGGCACGCGCCCGCGAAGCCGCACGCAAGGCTCGCGACCTGACCCGGCGCAAAGGCGCGCTCGACGGCGGCGGACTACCTGGGAAACTGGCAGATTGTTCTGAGAGACAACCCGACCGCTGCGAACTTTACCTGGTCGAGGGTGAATCGGCCGGCGGCACCGCCAAGCAGGGTCGCGACCGCAAGTTCCAAGCCATTCTCCCGCTCAAGGGTAAGATCCTCAACGTCGAAAAAGCCCGCTACGACAAGATGCTTGGCCACGAGGAGATTCGCGCCATGATCACGGCACTCGGCTGCGGCATCGGCAAGGATGACTTTGATCCGGCGAAGCTGCGCTACGGCAAGCTGATCCTGATGACCGACGCCGACGTGGACGGCTCGCACATCCGCACTCTGCTGCTCACCTTCTTCTTCCGGCATATGACGGAGTTGATCAAGCGGGGCCACGTTTATATTGCGCAGCCGCCTCTATTCCGCATCAAGAAGGGTAAGTTCGAGCAGTACATCAAGGACGAACGCCAGTATGTCGATGTGATGATCAAGCGTGCATCGGACGGGATGGTGCTGACCTATGGCGAGCATGCAGCCAAGCTGACCGGCCACGATCTCACCGAGTTCATGTCGCGACTGAACGAATACCTTACACTCTTCGAAAAAGTGGGTAAGCGCCTGCGCAACGAGCAGGTGACCCGTGACTTCGTCGAGCTCTTCGCGCATGAAGGTGCGGCACCGGCAAAGAAAGATGACTTTCTGACACCGGACAAGCTGTTCGATATGCGCGGGAAGCTCGAGGCGATTCGCCGCGAGTACCAGTTCCGCGCGATCGGCGAGCCGGCGCTCGATGAAGAGCACCAGACTTACTCCCTTTCCTTTACCGACTCACAAGGCGCCGAGCGCAAGATTGATTGGGCGTTGGCGAATGCCGCCGAGAGCCGGCAGCTGCTGGGTAAGTATGCACAGCTCGCCTTTGGCGCTGGCGGCAACCAACTGGAGGCGCCTTTCCTGATCAGCTATGCTTCGCAGACGCCCGCGCAGGTTGCCGAGGCTGTCTCCCAGGCTGCGTTAGACGAAGCCGATGAAATTCAGCAGGAAGAGGGCGTGAACGAGACGATTGCAGCCGCACCAGGCACGGCCGCCGAAGCGAAGCCATCAAAACGTAACAGTCGCGCCAGCCAGGATCCCGTCGAGAAGAAGACGCCGCGCGAGGTTTTCGACTACGTCATCGAGCAGGGACGCAAGGAATATCAGGTCCAGCGCTACAAGGGTCTGGGCGAGATGACGGCGCCGCAGCTTTGGGAGACGACGATGGACCCGGAGCGGCGCACGTTGATGCAGGTCAAACTCGAGGACATTGCGGCCACAGAGGAGATCTTTACGACGCTGATGGGTGAGGATGTCGAGTCTCGGCGGAGGTTTATTGAAGAGAACGCACTGGACGTCAAGAATCTCGATATCTAGTTGAAATCTTCAATCTGCGAAAGCGCCTTGGCTTCTGCCGGGGCGTCTTCGTTTGGAGTTGAGCGGACTTCCGGATTGCGATGTCTACTGACACCATGCTGTCAGCAGGGCTGGCGCACGATGTCTTCAGAACTGAAGTTCATTCTGAAGGAGCAAGTTATGCCAGAGACGCTTGAAGCCACTGCCATCCCCACCACACCAGACATGAAAGTCGATGCTGCCACCTGGTTTGAGGTACCGACCTCGGATCTTGAGCGCGCCACAAACTTCTATGATCTGCTGCTCGGCACGAAGCTTCGGAGAGACTTCTTCGGAGAGCCGATGAGTCTCTTTCCTGTAAGTGCCGCCGGCGTTGGTGGGGCACTGGTCCAACGCGTATGGCAGCAGCCCTCAGCGTGCGGAGCGCTCGTTTACCTCAACGTTGATTCTGGGCTCGCGGCCGCCATCGAACGCATGGAGTTAGGGAAGCGTGGGGTGGTCATCGTTCCCATCTCGAAGGTGCCCGGCGGCTCCGGCTCCTATGCGGTTGTGCGGGATAGCGAGGGCAATCATATTGGTTTGCACGAGCGCTAGCGCTTGTTGAAGAAGTCCTCCGGACGTGCTCCGAGGATGCAGAAAGTACACTCTAAGCCATGCGCCGTGCCGATCGACTCTTCCGTATCGTTCAGTTGCTTCGGCACGGTCGCCTGCTTACGGCTGCGCGCCTGGCTGAGAAACTTGAGGTCTCCACACGCACGATCTACCGTGATGTACTCGATCTTCAGCTTAGCGGAATGCCGATTGAAGGCGAGGCCGGCGTCGGGTACACCCTTCGCCGTGATCTTGATCTGCCGCCACTTATGTTCACCTCTGCGGAGTTAACCGCGCTCGTGCTCGGCGCACGCCTGGTCCAGGCGTGGGGTGGAGCTGAGTCGGTGCGCGCGGCCGGCTCCGCGCTGCAGCGGATTGAAGCGGTGCTGCCGGCGGAGTTGCGCGATCGCCTGAGCGCGATCCAGATGTACGCGCCTGGCTTCATGATGCCGGATCGAGATCGCGAACGGCTCGACCAGCTGCATGAGGCTGTTCTCGCAACGCGGTGCGTCTGCTTCGCTTATACGCGCGAGGATGCAGTGCAGAGCCGCCGAAAGGTCCGTCCGCTAGGACTTTTCTTCTGGTCTGGCGTGTGGACGCTGGTGGCCTGGTGCGAGCTGCGCGATGGCTTCCGCATGTTTCGCATCGACCGGATCAGCGAGCTTGCGGTGGATGCGTTGCCCTACGTGTCGCGCCCGCAGCAGGCTCTCGCCGACTACCTCGCAATGGTACTTTCCAAGGACTCCGAGGACTGATTGAGAGCGAGCGCTGGCCTCAATGCAATAATGCGATTCATGACCTCACCGCTTACCCCTCCCCAAGCCGATCGCCGGCGGTTCCTTGCGATCTGCTCCGCTGCCGGCCTCGGCCAGACGCTTTTTCCGGGTGCACTTCTGGCGCTCGCTACCAGGTCGCCGTCCCAGGCTGCTGCGACGAATAAACCTGCCGAGCTCCCAAAGATCACGGTGCAGATGATTGACGACGCCGCGCTGATCGCCGGGGTGCACATCGAAGAAGCGCAGAAGGCAGCCATGATCGAAGGCCTGAACAGCCAGCGTGATGATGTGCTTGCGATCCGCAAGCTGGACCTGCCGAACTCGGTTGCGCCATCGTTTCTCTTCGATCCGGTGCCCGGCGGCATGCAGCTTGCGACCGCACGCAAGCCGATCCAGATCAGCGCTCCGCCACAGGTGAACTTCGCGGATCATGGCAATCCGGACGCGAACGCAGAGGAGCTTGCGTTTCTTTCCCTGCGCGAGCTTGCCGAGCTCGTTCGCACCCGCCGGGTCAGCTCCACCACGCTGACCAAGATGTATCTTGCTCGTTTGAAGCGGTATGACGCCAAGCTTCACTTCGTCATCACGTTGACAGAGGATCGCGCGCTTAAGCAAGCGGCTGCGGCCGATGCAGAGATTGCGGGAGGCAATTACCGCGGGCCGCTGCACGGTATCCCCTGGGGCGGCAAGGATCTGCTTGCGGTCAAGGGCTATCCCACGACCTGGGGCGCGGGTGGTTTCGAGCACCAGACGTTTGATTACGACGCCGAGGTCGTGAAGCGACTTGACGCTGCCGGCGCGGTGTTGATTGCGAAGCTCTCGATGGGTGCGCTGGCACAGGGCGATCTCTGGTTCGGCGCGCGTACGCGCAATCCGTGGAACCCGAAGCAGGGATCCAGCGGCTCGTCCGCTGGCAGTGCAAGTGCGACGGCGGCGGGTTGCGTTGGGTTTTCGATCGGGACAGAGACGTTGGGCAGCATCTCCTCGCCTAGTACGCGATGTGGGGCGACTGGGCTTAGACCCTCTTTCGGGCTTGTGCCGAGGACTGGCGCAATGGCGCTGAGTTGGACAATGGACAAGATCGGCGCGATCTGTCGTGCGGTCGAAGACTGCGCGATCGTGCTTTCGGCGATCTACGGCCAGGATGGAAAAGATCTCTCAGTGCAGCCTGCAGCCTTCAACTGGGATGCCGCGTATGACTGGCGTTCGTTGCGCATCGGCTACATCAAGACGGCCTTCGAGCCGCGTGTGATGCCGGACATCAAGCCTCCAACTGATGCGAATGACAAGGCTGCGGCGGATGATTACCAGAAGCGCGTTGCGCGGACGACGCTTGCGATCGCACGCTCGAATTACGACCTTCGTTACGCCTCGGACGGAATCGAAGTGATTCGGCACAAGCTTGGTGTCTCTTTGATTCCAGTGGCGATTCCTGAGTTCCCGTACGGCTCGATTGTGCCCGTGCTCGAGGCGGAGGCTGCGGCTGCGTTCGACCAGCTTACGCTGAGCGGGCGGGACAAGTTGCTCAACGGACAGGAGCCATACGACTGGCCGAACGCGTTTCGTATCGCACGTTTCTACTCCGCGGTGGATTACATCCAGGCCATGCGGGCGCGGACGTTAGCAATCGCGAAGATGACCGAGTTGTTCGAGCAGGTTGATGTGATCGTGACACCATCCGAAGGAACGCAGCTGGTCGCGACCAACCTCACGGGGCAGCCTGCGGTGATCGTGCCGAATGGGATTCGCGGCAACGATGCGCCTGCCGCGCCGCATGCCGGCGACGAAGACTTCTGGGATGCGGGCGGACCGGGAACTCCGGTATCGCTGACGTTTCTGGGATCGCTCTACTCGGATGCCCGGGTAGCTGCGTTTGCGCGCGCGTATCAGGAAGCTACCGGGTTCCACAAGCTGCACCCGAAGCTGGATTAAAAGAGGCTCCGCCTGGACTTGGTCCAATGACGGCAAAGGCCTCGCTCAACTCTCTATTGCCGGGGTCTTCAATGACTACAAGGCTTGCGTGGGGTTAACCTTCGTAGGTTCAGTGCCGTAGGATTCGCCGAAGTCTCTCCCTCTGAAAGGATGCGGTTCGCGATTTGCGAGCCGCAATGGAATAATCCTTGGATGACCGAACGAGCTGGGGCTGACCAATCCACACTTCGTTCCGCAGCGTTGGTCGAAGCGCTTCACCTTACCAAGATTTATGGCAAGACGACAGTGGTCAACGATGTGTCGCTGAGTCTTTGTCGCGGCGAAACGCTGGGGCTGGTGGGGGAATCCGGCTCCGGCAAGAGCACCGTCGCGCGCATGATTCTGCGGCTTGTGGAGCCAACCTCAGGGTCGGTCTACTTCGACGGCGTCGACGTGCTTGCGGCTGGGAAGTTCGACCTTCGCAGAATGCGGAGGCGCATGCAGATGGTGTTTCAGGATCCTTTCGCAGCGCTGAACCCGCGCATGCGAATCGGCGACATTGTCGCCGAGCCATTCCACATCCAGGGCGGGTTCTCGAAAAGCCTGATCCTCGAAAGAACCACGGAACTGCTGCAGGAAGTAGGACTTGAATCGGATGTGCTTCGACGTTACCCGCACGAGTTCTCTGGCGGTCAACGGCAACGCATCAATATTGCGAGAGCTTTGGCGCTGAAACCCGAGTTCCTCGCACTGGACGAACCGGTGAGTGCGCTCGACGTGTCCGTTGGAGCGCAAGTGATCAACTTGCTGAAAGATTTGCAGCGCAAGCATGGACTGACTTATCTGTTTATCTCGCACTCGATGCCGCTGGTGCGGTACCTGTGCGACCGTGTGGCAGTGATGGAGCGTGGCTGCCTGGTGGAGACCGGCCCCGTGCTTGATGTGTGCGAACATCCGCGCGAGCCGTATACGCAGAGATTGATCGCGGCTACGCTGGAGATGCCGGTCTGAGGCTACGTCCTGCCAGATGGGCAGCCCGGGGGGGCCAGCAGTGCTGAGTACACCTCGAGCCTTTGCATGCTCCCGTCAGGTCGGTGTGCAGTGCACGCCTACAATCAAGAGACTGTGGTTTCTGACCTGATTGCTCACTGGCGTTTTCTCTGGCTCATTCTTGCCTCATTCATCGCGGGCGGCATGAATGCGATGGCCGGAGGAGGCTCGTTCCTCTCGTTCCCTGCGATGTTGGGGGTTGGCGTTGCGCCGATCGAGGCGAACGCCACCAACACCGTGGCGCTTTGGCCGGGGCAGCTTACGTCGGTTGCCACACTGCGTGGTGACCTGCGACGGGACCTGTTGCCGCTCATCATCGTCACTTCGATTATCGGAGGGGTGGCCGGCGCGGAAGTGCTGCTGCATACGCCGCAGGTCACGTTCCTTCACCTGATTCCATGGCTGCTACTGCTTGGCACCATGTTGTTCGGCGCGTCGAGTCCAATCTCACGCTGGCTGCGGAGTCGTTCGAAGAAGGCTGTTGTCGAGCACACGGGGGAGCCAAAGATCAACCAGGTAGGGCTCTTCCTTGCGCTGCTGCCCGTTTGCTTTTACATCGGCTACTTCGGCGCAGGTTCCGGCTTTTTGATTATGACGGTGCTGGCTCTGTTTGGCCTGGAGCACATGCATCAACTGAACGCGCTTAAGGTGGTCGCGGCATGTGCCTCAAATCTCTGCGCGGTGATCACGTTCATCATCAGCGGACGGATTCTATGGCATTACTGCCTGATCTCGATGGTGGCCGCGGCAATCGGCGGGTATGTTGGGGCGCTCTATGCGAAACGCATGAATGCGAACGTCTTGCGGGCCGTTGTCGTAGTCACAGGCATCGTGATAGCCGCTTACTTCTTCTACCGGCAATAATCTTTGAGTTCTAACGCAAAGCTCGCAGTGTACGCACTTCCGCCCGGTCGGCGTTTCGAAGCATTTGCCTTTATCCTTAAGAGAATGAGCCACGAAGGAATCCGCATCGTCAGCGAGCAGCAAGCTCGGCGTGAATCCGCCGCAGAGACGCGTCTGCCAATCGAACAGGTTACTCCGGCCAAGGTTCGCGTGAAGAAGACCGAGGGTACTGGAATGGAGATCGACTGGAAGGACGGGCACAGCAGCGCCTGGAACTTCGCCTGGCTGCGGAATGCCTGTCCCTGCGCTACCTGCAATGAGGAGCGGCAGAAGGCGGGGCGCGAGCCCGGAGTTGCCAAGCCCAAGCCCGGCGGGCTCCTGGTTATGTATGAAGCACCTCCCCGACCGGTGGAGATCACACCCGTCGGGAAGTATGCGATTCGTTTCAAGTGGAACGATGGTCACGAGTCGGGGATCTACTCGTGGGATTATCTGCGCAGGATGTGTCTGTGCGACAGCTGCCTCTCGGCACGCGAATCGACTGCGTGATTTGACTAAACCTCAGACTCCATCTTCGCTTCCTGGTAATGGCCGATGTGCTTGTAAATCTCTTCCGGGAACTTGAGGTTGCGGTAGAGGTTTCCGCAGTCGGGATCGTCCGGGAATGGCAGGATGGGAAACTCCTGCTGTGCCTGGTAGGAGAGGATCTTGTCACGGCGCGGCGGGCTGTAATCTTTGCCTTCGACCTGGCGAAGCATCAACAGGGCCTTTTCCTCATCGACGTCGCGGTCCTTCATCATCCACGCGAGCACCTCGTCGTGTGGGAGGAAGTGGCGCGCAACCATGGCGAAGACAAGCCGACCATAGTGACCGATGTCCTTTCCGGCGTCGAGTGAGTCCAGCAGATGCGCCATCATCGAGTCCTTCCGAAGCTCCGCCTCTCCCCCTTCCGGAGCGTTCAATCCTGCGGCCTGCCCCTCGACCTCTGCATCATCGGTGTTGAGCCTGGTGCTGGGTGAGGGCGGTGTCTTCAACGGGCCACCGGCTGCCGCGGTTTGGTGGCCTGCAGCATGTTTCAGTTTCGCAAGTTCTGCCTCAGCCCGCTCGGCCCGCTCGTTTGCCTGCCGCAGTGCTTCCGCCTGCTCATCTACGAGGACTGGTTTATCGAGAACCACTTCACGTTCTGCCATCTGAACACTCCCTGCCTGCGAGCGGCTTATTTCGCCATTTCTTCGCTGCAAGTGAGACGCTCAGGTGGTGCTCGCCGTTGCTCTCGAATCCGCACGGAGTAGAGCGAAAACTTCGGCCACAGTCGACGCGACGAGGAGAACGCGTCGATTCTTGCTCTTCAGTAAGCCATGTTGGACGCACTCGTCCAGAAACACGAGCAGGGTGTCATAGAAGCCCTCGGTATTAAGCAGAACGATGGGTTTGTCATGCAGCTTGAGGGTCTGCCAGGCGAGCACTTCAAACATCTCTTCCAAGGTTCCGAAGCCGCCGGGCAGGATAATAAAGGCGTCGGAGCGCGCTCCCATCAGGGCCTTGCGCGTGTGCATGGTCGAAGTGACGTGCAGTTCGGAGATGCCCTGGTGGGCAACTTCGAGATCTACAAGGACCTCCGGGATAACGCCGACAACGTGTCCGCCGGCTGCGAGTGCGGCATCCGCGACCGCACGCATAAGCCCGACGCGGGCGCCTCCATAGATAAGCCCTATCTGTCGCGCCGCGAGCTCTTGACCCAAAGCTTCCGCGGCGCTGCGATAGAGAGGGTTGGTGCCGTCAGCAGAGGCGCAGAAGACGGCTACGTTACGAATCCCAGACAGTCGAGTATCCGATGGTCGAGTTTCAAAGGGTTCTTCTGAAGGAACAAGCGTCATGCTTCGATTATCTCGCAGGCTTATCACCTGGACGTAAACGATGCCTCCTGCGATGCTGCGTCGCTTGTAACTTCACTAAGCTAACTTACTTCAGGTCAAGCGTCGTATTCTCCACCTGCGAACTTACCTCAAGCAGAACATCGCCGCGGTGGTGCTTACCGGTGGTGCTATCGGCATAGACGACAGTGCCAGCCGGCGCCTTGATATGAATGCCCTGGTGTGCACCGATGGTGTAGGAATGGCCATCTACCTTGACATCCTGGAACATGGGTGCATTGTTATGGAGCGTGACGGTGATGCGGGTGTCAGGCTGTGCCGAATGCGGGTGGAAGTGCACCACTTTCGAGAGCGGCGAGACAGCAGTGGAGGCGGACAACGCGAGTACGGCGAGGGACGTGTAGATCATTGGAATCTCCCTTTTACTTCAAAGGTGTTGCTGAATTCGACTTACGCTGCCCGCCATGGTTCAGTCAGCTTTGTCGTGGTTGAAGTTACGAGAACTGATTGCGATTGGTTCCCCAAACTGAGTTGTTTTTTTATCTTTCCTACACTTCTTTTTCAGAGGCCATGATCTCTGTGCAGGTAGAAAGCACTTACCGCGCCAAACTATAAAGAGCTGGAATGGTCTTATTTGCAGCCACTTAGGGTCATGTCGTTGGAAGCAGTCAAGGGGAAGTGTTCGGAAGGCGATGTAGGATGTCCAGTTGCGAACACATCCTGGAATGATGTTAGAAAGCAGATATTCAAGAACCTCGTAGACTAACTACGTATGCATCTGCAACGAGCCACCAACGCGGACTACTCAACTATCGTGGAACTTGCGAACCTCGCTTACCGTGGCTCTGGCGAGTCATCTGGGTGGACTACCGAGAGCAGCTACATCGAGGGGCCACGACTCAGTGAGGATCGGCTTCGAGAGGATCTTGCCTCGAAGCCTGCTGCGCATCTCATGACTCTCCGCGAGCACGAAGATGGACCGTTGCTTGGAACGGTCTGGCTCGAGCCGGAGTCAGAGGATGTGTGGTATCTAGGCTTATTGACGATTCGTCCGGAGCAGCAGAAGCGTCAACTTGGCCGAGGCCTGTTAGCCGCGGCGGAAGTTTATGCTGCAACGCGTGGGGCACGACGCATGCGCATGACCGTCATCAACGTTCGCGAGACGCTGATTGCCTGGTATGAACGGCGCGGGTATGTCCGAACGGGCGAGTCGGAGGAATTTCCGTATGGCGATGACCGCTTCGGGAAGCCGCTGCGTAAGGATCTCAGCTTTGTGGTGCTCGAAAAGCAGCTTGAGGGTTCGGAACTCGTCATGCACAGCTTGACCGCTTAAGATGGAGGTTGGAGCTCCTCACGGCATGTCGTCGCATCTTCTGAAAAATATGAATCCACAGCAGCAGGAAGGCATTCAGGCTGTGGATGGGCCGGTGCTCTTGCTTGCCGGGGCGGGATCGGGCAAGACGCGCGTGGTGACACACCGCATCGCTTACCTGATTGAAGAACGCGGCGTGCCGGCAGACCAGATTCTTGCCGTCACCTTTACCAACAAGGCAGCAAAAGAAATGGGGGAGCGGGTTGAGAAAATTCTTGGGCACTCTTCGCTCGCGCGTCCCACGCTCAGCACGTTTCACAGCTTCTGCGTGAGAGTCTTGCGCCGCGACATCGAGGCGCTGCAAGTAAACGGTAAGGGCCTGACGCGCAGTTTCGCGATCTACGACGAGACCGATCAGCAAGCGGTTGTCAAAACCGCACTCAAGCGTTTGGGGGTTGATGACAAGAGCCTGAAGCCACGCGTCGCGCTGGGGCGCATCTCGTGGGCGAAGAACCACATGATCGATCCGCAGGAGTACTTCCTCGCCTCGACGAACCCGATGGAAGAGAAGATTGCGCACATCTTCAAGATCTACAAAGAAGAGCTCGGTAAGGCGAACGCGCTTGACTTCGACGACCTGCTGCTCGAAACCGTGCGGCTCCTGAAGACCTCGCGTGAGGTGCGCGAGCGCTATAACCGCCGATACCGCTACGTGATGATCGACGAGTACCAGGACACCAACAAGCCCCAGTACGAGTTGATGAAGCTGCTTGCCGGCGACCACCACAACGTGTGCGTGGTAGGTGATGAGGATCAGTCGATTTATAGCTGGCGCGGCGCGGACATCAAGAACATCCTGGACTTCGAGAAGGACTTTCCGCAGACGCGGACCATTAGGCTCGAGCAGAATTATCGTTCGACCCAGATGATTCTGGAAGGCGCTTCAGCAGTGGTCGCGCAGAATACGCAGCGCAAGGGGAAGAATCTTTGGACAGCGCGCGAAGGCGGCTCGCTGATCGGGCTATACGAGGGCCCTGACGGCGAAAATGAGGCGCTGTTTATAGCAGATCGCATCAAAAAGTACCTGCGCGATGCGGGTCAGACGGAGTCGGACGAGCCGGCTCGTTGCGCGGTCCTCTATCGAACGAACTCGCAGTCGCGCCTGGTGGAAGAGGCACTGCGTCGATACGGAATTCAGTACCACATGGTGGGCGGCTTCAGCTTCTACGATCGCGCAGAGATCAAGGACATTCTGAGTTACATGAAGCTCGTGCAGAATCCGCATGACTCGATCGCCCTGCAGCGCAGCGTGAACTCGCCACCCCGCGGCATCGGTAAGACGACCATGGACACGTTGGAGCGCATCGCGCTGACGATAGGGATGAGCACCTGGGACGCGATGGGTAAGGCCATCGAAGAGCGTCTGCTGCCGGCCCGCGCGCTACAGGCGCTGAGCGGCTTCCGACGGCTGATCGAGGATGCGCGGGCGATGCTTGGTCCGGGGTTCGCGGAGAAGCTGTCAAGCGACGTTGCGCCTGCAGATGCAGTCGATACCGATGACTCGTTCAATCCAAATGAGTTCGCAACGGAAATGAGTTCCGGCGAGAGCTCGGTTGAGACGGGAGCGGATGAGGTGGCGGATACCTCGTTCGACACGAGCTTCAACTTCGGCTTCGACTTTGGTCCGAGCGAGGAGATCTCGACAGTGGCGGCGGAGAATGCGAGCGATTCCGACGCGGCGCATGGAATAGAGAGCAGCATCGACCAGGCGATGTACAACCCGTTTGCGCCGGTACCGTTGAAGGCGTCCGCAGCTTCGGCGACAGAGGCCGCGCGACGTGCTGTCGCGGAGGAAGAGAAGCTGCTTCCGCGGGACGAACGTCCGGCATTCCGTAAGCCGGGCGATGCGGCAACGCTGCCCGAACTGATTAAGTTCCTTAACGATCGTTCTGGCTATATTCGCGCCCTTGAAGAAGAGGCGACGCCAGAGTCGTTCTCGCGGATTGAAAACCTCAAGGAGCTTGCGAACGCCGCGCAGGATGCAACATCCCGAGGCGAGACGCTGGCGGAGTTCCTCGATCATGCGGCGCTGGTCTCGGATGCGGATCAGTATTCGGCTGAAGCCCGGGTAACGCTGATGACGTTGCATGCGGCAAAGGGACTTGAGTTTCCGTTGGTGTTTCTGGCCGGCATGGAGGAGGGTCTCTTTCCGCACTCCCGGACCTTCACGGATCCGACCGGGCTTGAGGAAGAGCGCCGCCTTTGCTATGTCGGCATGACGCGCGCGATGGATACGCTGGTCATGACCAGGGCGCGGTATCGCCGGCGCTATGGGAATGATGCTCCGGAGGCATCGGTTCCCTCGCGGTTTCTGGAAGAGGTACCGGGGCGGCTGGTCGAAGATCTTGGGAGCCCACCCGTGCAGCCGCAGTTCGGAGGTTCGGCATATGCAACGCCATATCCTCAACGCGGACGCTCTGGCCAGAGGCCGGGTTCGGAGGACGGCGAACGGCACTTCAGCTACGAAGACGAATCACAGGATACCGGTGTTCGCGCAGCGGCAAGGGCGGCGGTCGGTGCGTCAGCGCGACAGCAGACTCCTTCAGGCTCATTGGATAACATTGCGAGCTTCTTCGCGAATCGCGGCGGCGCTGCACCGGGTGCGAAGTTCACCCGTCCCAAGCTCGACATCCCAGAGCCAACCGGAAAGACGGGTTTAAATAAGGGAACCAGGGTGCGGCATCCAAAATACGGCGATGGTGTCGTGTTTCAGCGCGAAGGCGACGGGGACGACGCGAAGATTACAGTACAATTTACACAGCACGGCGTGAAGAAGCTGGTAGAGAAGTTCGCCCAGCTGCAAAAGTTGTGAACTCCTGAAACTTGACTTTCACAGCACGCCCGCAAACCTTTCTGAAGAGAGAACAACACCCACATGGCAAACACCAAGAGCATTACCGACAAAGATGAGCGCAAGAAGGTCAAGCGCGCTGCCCGCCGCAAGGCCGCTCCGAAGGCACCCCGTACGGGAGCACGAGGCGAGAACAAGGCCAAGGTGAAGAAGGCTTCGCGTGGTCAGTCGAAGCGTTAAGCGTAAGTTGCGGGAGCGTTCGTCGAGGTCCGAAGGGGCGCTCCCGCTGCGGTTTTCTGCTCCAGAGAAGACAGTCAATAGAAGTTCAGGCGATAGGTTCAGGCGGTTCCCTTCCGTTTTCCTATACCCTCTTCCCTATACCTATTCCCTGCTCAGGAGCGTTCGCGCTGGCTCGACAAATCTTTGCCAAGAAGTCCATTGATAAACTGATCTCCGACTCCGAGCGCCCTGAACATGCGCTCAAAAAGACACTCGGTCCGGTATCCCTTACGGCACTGGGCGTGGGGATCGTTATTGGATCGGGCATCTTCACCGTCATTGGCACGGCGATCGGTGGCAACCCAGCGACGACAGCGACCTGGTCCGAGTCGCCGGTCATCGATCTCATCTGGGGTGCCCTGCATCACACGAGTGGCGTTGTCGCCGGACGTCCGGGCGCAGGACCGGCGCTGGTCATCTCGCTCATCCTGGTGGCGTGCGTCTGCGCATTGACGGGGCTCTGTTATGCGGAGCTTGCGAGTATGATCCCGATTGCGGGTTCGGCCTACACCTACTCGTATGCGACTCTGGGCGAGTTGATCGCGTGGATTATCGGGTGGGACCTGATCCTTGAATATGCGTTCGCCAACATGAGCGTTTCAGTTGGCTTCGCGGCCCACCTGGTGAATCTGCTCGACTGGTTTGGCATTCATCTTGATCCAAAATGGCTGGAGCCGACGTATCTTCCGCTCGGGGCGCAGGATCTCGCAGGGCACGATATCTTTGCGCCGGGAGTGCACTTCGGGTTTGATATCCCCGCATTCCTCATCGTGCTGATCATCACCTACCTCCTGGTTCGCGGGATTCGGGAATCGGCGCGGACCAACAACGCGATGGTGCTGATCAAGATCGGCGCGATTTTGACCTTTGTGTTCTTCGGGCTCAGCTTCATTCACCCGGCGAACTACCATCCTTTCGCACCGACAGGGATGGGCGGGATTCTTGCCGGTGGATCGATTATCTTTTTCACCTATATCGGCTTCGATGCGGTTTCGACTGCTTCTGAGGAGTGCAAGAAGCCGCAACGGGATGTTCCGATCGGGATCATCGCAACGTTGATCATCTGCACCATCCTGTACATCGGCGTCGCTGCTACCCTGACCGGCATCGTCAACTGGAAGTCGGTGGCAGGCGATGGTGCGCCGGTCGTGAATGCGCTGCAGCGTGTTGCCCTAACCCCCGGCGCGCACCGTTTGCATTGGGTGCGGCTCGCGGTGCTCTTCGGGGCGATTCTCGGGATGGTTTCGTCGATCCTCGTGGGACAGTATGGGCAGGCACGCATCTGGTTTGCAATGTCGCGCGATCGTTTGCTGCCGGATCGTTTCAGCAACATTCATCCGCGCTTTCGCACACCGGCGTTCGCCACCTGGGTCGCCGGTATCCTGGTCGCGATTCCAGCCGGACTCTTTGACGTTGGAACATTGGCCGAGATGTCGAACATCGGCACGCTGTTTGCCTTTGTGCTGGTTTCGATCGGTGTGATCGTGCTTCGCTACAAGGACCCATCGCGACCGCGCGGCTTCAGAGTGCCCCTTGGTCCAATCATTCCAATTCTGAGCGTATGCTTCTGCGTACTTCTTATGGCTGGGCTGCCGGCGCGCACATGGATTCGCTTCTTCCTGTGGCTGATCATCGGACTGGGCGTTTACGTACTCTACTCGCGTAAGCGTAGCGAGTTCTACAAGGCTTAGGAGTACGAGTCTGGAGAAAGAGCCCTGACGCCTTTTGCATCAGGGCTCTTTCTTTTGTGGGATTGCTCGTTGTCCCTCAACCCCATCGATTGCAGGGCTTACTTCGGTTCGCTCTCCGGATAGTCAGCGCCGAGGGTCGTCTCTTCCCAGGCATCCAGATCCTTGGTGACGGCTTCGAGCTTCTTGCGGACGATGCCGAGACCAGGTTTGCCGAGAACAAGACGGAGTGGCGGATTCGCCGATTCAACCGCGTTGATGATGGCCTCCGAGCCGCGAATAGGATCGCCTACCTGCTTGCCGCTATTGGCTTTGCTGGACTTCCGGCGCGCTCCTGCGGTTGACTCGTAGTCGTCGATGACGGTCTTTGATTCCTGCAGCGAGCGGCCGGACCAGTCGGTGCGGAACGGGCCAGGCTCGACGATGAGGACCTTGATGCCGAGCGGGGCGCATTCGATTGCGAGCGACTCGGACATGCCTTCGACCGCGTACTTGGTGGCATGGTAGTAGCCGGTCGCGCCGAAACTCACGAGGCCGCCGATGGACGAGATGTTCACGATGTGGCCGGACTTCTGCTTACGCATCCCGGGCAGGACGGCTTTGATCAGCTCCACCAAGCCGAAGAAGTTGGTTTCGAACAGATCGCGGACGGCCTTATCTTCACCTTCTTCAATGGCAGCGAGATAGCCATAGCCGGCGTTGTTGACGAGCACATCGATGCGCCCGAACTTTGCTTCAGCCTGCTTGACTGCATCTGCGATCTGCGATTTGTCGGTTACGTCCAGTCCAACGGCGAGCGCGTTCTCCTCATGTCCGGAGACAAGTTCCTGGATCTGCTCGGGATTCCTGGCGGTTACGACCGCACGCCATCCGCGGGCGAGCACAAGCTTCGCTAATTCCTTGCCGAAGCCTGTGGAACAACCTGTGATGAACCATACTGGGGTTTCCTGCTGACTCATTTGTTACTCCTCTTGACCTCAACGGCATAGATGCGCCGAGTGGGAGCGACGGTTCAGCGGCTAATCCTCTTCGCTGTCGAAGAAAGTGACAACCTCGTCAGTGGCATCGCTGGCGCGCAGTTGTTCAAGGAGGCGGCGGTGCACAGCCTTGGTGGTGGTGACTGTAAAGGAGACACGCTCAAGACCACCCATGTTGTCACGCTCCAGAACGGACAGGCGCTGGTGAACCCCATCGAGAGCTCTTAAAATCGCCCTTTGCATCCTTTGAAGGGCCTCGTTGACATTGTTGGCGACCGCCTCCGCCTTTTCTAAGCCGACGACCTCCCTGCTGAGGGTTGCGCCTATGTTAGCGCGAACCTCGTAGACCATGGCGTAGCGCTTCCAGCCGAGCCGGCCCTCGAAAGCTCCAACAACCATGAGCGCGAGCAGGACCAGAGCGGTGCCGATAAGGGCCTCGATGTAGAGCCCGGCGCCACAGGTCATTCCGATGGCAGCGACCACAAAGACGGTTGCGGCACTGGTGAGACCGATGGTCTTGCTCTTGGTGTGCAGGATAAGACCGGCGCCGAGGAAACCGACTCCCTGAACGATGTTGGCAGCGATCTGGCCGCGGTTGGAGGTCTGGTCGCCCGCGATCACAACGCTCATGATGGTGAAGAGCGCGGAACCCATCGAAATGAGCATGTTGGTGCGGAGGCCACTGTCTTTGTGGCGCCACTCGCGCTCAATACCGATGATGCCGCCCATCCCACAGGCCATCAGCAGGCGCGTGGTCGAGCTCTGCGACAGCAGCATCTGCTCGAGGGTGGAGAAGTGAAGATGGCTCGGGTCGATCACAACGCTCAGGATACGCTCGCGTCGCGGTTCTCTCACGAGCGGGAATCCACGTTGGCACGAGTATCCTTGGAAGATGCCGCGCAAGCCAAAACCCGCTCCCGTGATCGATATCCCCAATTGGCTTCGGCATCTGCCGAAGGCTGAGCTGCACCTGCACCTCGAGGGCACGATCGTGCCAGAGACGCTGCTTGAGCTCTCGAGGCGGCATGATGCTGAGCCGCTGACACTTGAGCAGATTCGGAACCTCTATATCTACAAAGACTTTCTCGGCTTTATGGATGCGTTCAAGGCAGTGTCTGCGCGCCTGAAGGGCCCGGATGACTACGAACTGATTACATACAACATGATTCGGGACCTGGCGGCGCAGGGAGTGGTGCACGCCGAGGTGTATATCTCGTTCGGGATTATCTACTACTGGAAGAACACGGCGGTGGAACCGTTTGTCGAGGCGATTGAGCGTGCGCGGGTGAGGGCTGAGCAGAAGTTTGGCACGACGATTTACTGGCTGATTGATGCGGTGCGGCACTTTGGGGCTGAAGAGGCGCAGAAGGTCTTCCGCAAGGCCGCGGAGCTGCGTGTGCTTTATCCGAGCATTGTGGGGATTGGGATAGGGGGAGATGAGGCGCGCGGGGCGGCCTACCTATCCGCGGAGAGCTATGCGTACGCTAAAGGGGCGGGGTTGCGGCTGACGGCACATGCGGGGGAGACGGGCGGGCCGGTGAACGGGCCGGCAAGCATCTGGGCGGCGCTGAATATCGGCGCCGAACGGATCGGTCATGCGCTCGCGGCGCAGCACGACGCCGACCTGATGCGCGTTCTGAGCGAGAAGCAGGTGCCTTTGGAGCTGAACCTGACCTCGAACATCCGCACTGGATCCTGCGCGAGCTTCGAGGAACATCCGCTGCGGCGTTACTTTGAGGAAGGATTAATGATCACGATCAACTCTGACGATCCGCCGATGTTTGGATCGAATCTGCTCGAAGAGTACGTCCTGGTGCAGGAGTTGTTCGAGTTTTCGCTGGAGCAGATGCGGGAGCTGGCGGCTAACTCGGTCGAGGCCAGCTTCTTGCCGCCGGAGCAAAAGTTGAAGTTGCTAGGAAAGATTGAGCAGTATGGAGCTTAGGGGGGTCCTCCCCTATTTTGGGTCAAAATTTTCAAAAGCAGGTACCTTCGCAGTGGACTTCGGGGTCTCACCGTTGCACTAAGAATGGACAGCGGCCTTTCCGGGATTGGTGCGGCTGCAAGCCCATGGTGTGCAGAGCGGAACGATTCGGTAACGTCAGCGGTTGTCGGGGGCGGGAACCATGACGGCGCCGGGATCGACTTTGGGGATGCCGAAGTGGCCTCCGAGGTGCAGCAGATCGAGAGGGCGGAGATCGCAGGCTACCTGGACGACGTTCATGTTCTTCGGCCCGCGGGTGAGGACGGTTACTGCGTCCACGTCGGCGCCGGAGAAGTGGAGCCACATATCCGTGATCGTTTTCGTGGGCTGAGCGGCGTTCGCGGGGGTCTGGTCGGCGTTGACGAGGTGCTTCCAGCCGGCTGCGCGATAGCTTTCAAGCAGCGCAGACATGGCTTCGGGGGTGTAGAAGGCGGGCTGCTTATAGTGGTAGCTGTCGAAGCTGATGCCGCGGAGCGCAAGGGCGGCGCGCTTCGCGTCCATGCCCTGGGATTCGAGAACCCACTGGGCGGCAGCAAGCGAGTTCTTATCGAAGGTGTAGCCGAAATGAGTGCCCTGCTGGTCGGTGAGACTGGCGAGTTCCTGCGAGAAGTTGGGCGGTGCGGGGATGACGACGGCGGGCGACGCCACACTGGAATCAGTTGTGGGAGGAGCGGCGGTTCCGGTGTACTCCTGGGAGAAGGCGGGGAGAGCGATGGCGAGAAATAAAAGCGCAGACAGGCGCATGGCAAACATCTCCTGTTCTTTTAGACACAGGATCATCGGGAAAGTTTTCACCAGGTTCAGAGGGCTCGGTCAGGAGCGGACATCCCAGTCTCAGAAACGAGACATGGGGCACCCAACTCCTCCCATTTGTCGATTTCAAGTAGTTCTTTGCGTACTCCCGGGAGCCACGCGAAGGTTCCGAATTACGCATCACCTTGCGTCCGGCGTAGGGTGTCCTTACTGACCGGGTTTGGGAGCGAAGTAGCCGGTTCTTGCGCGCACGTGATACCTGGGGTTGGTTGATTGCAGGTAGATGGTGCGGAAGCTGCCGTCCTGTTTGAACTCGGATGGTGTGTATTCGAGGGAGTACTGGCTGCGGAGCTCCTCTTCGATGTCCTTGAAGCCGAGGGCGACGTCTTCAAGCTTTACGGGGAAGAAGGTGCGCCCGCCGGTGGCGTCGGAGATGGCCTGGAGGACGTCTGAACCCTTGCCGCGAGTGGGGCTGGTGTCGGTGGAGATGCTGTACACGATGGTCTCGGAGCGCTGGCACATCTTGATGGCGTCCGATTCAAGCGCGCGGCTGTAGTTGTCGTCACCATCGGAGACGAGGATGATGGCCTTGCGGATGGCCGTGTCCTCTTTAAGGCTGAGCATCTGCTGCTGGCAGGTGTGATAGAGCGAGTCAAAGAGCGCGGTGCCGCCGCCGGGCCGCAGTTTACGGATGCCCTGGTTGAGCGCGTCGATGTTGTTGGTGTAATCCTGGGTTAAATCGGTGGTGATGTCGAAGCCTTCGACGAAGGCGCGGTCGCCTGGGTGCAGGACCTGGAGGAAGAAGTCGAGGGCGGAGTCCTGCTCGAACTTGAAGCGGGTGCGGATGGAGCTGGAGGTATCGAGCATGATGCCGATGCGGAGCGGCAGATTGGTCTGCTGGGTGAAGCTGACGACCGAGGCTGGCGGGCGTCCGTCGTCGAGGAGACCGAAATCGGAGCGCTGAAGCCCGGTGATGAAATGACCTTTCTTATCGGTCACCGTGAAGACCAGGTTGACCAGGTTGACGCGTACCCCGAGGGTGAAGGTGGGTTCCTGCCCGGGTGCTGCGTTCTGGGCGGGCTGGGGCTGCTGCGGATTCTGCTGGGCGGGTGCGAGCGCGGGAGGAGGGGTCGAGGGCGTCTGAGCATTTCCGACGACGGAGCAGACGAACAAGGAGGCAAAAAGAGAGAGGCAGGCAGGGCGGATCGAACGGAACATAGCGTGCGGATGGGTCACGCGTCGATTCTATAGCTTTCAGGGCTATTTTGGCGGACCTGGTCAGTAAGAGGTTCACGCACTCTTGCGAGCGGATCGCCGCGGCAAAGGAATGAACTTTCAGTTCTCAGTGATCAACGGTCACTTTCAAGTGTGTTATCTATGGTTCGGCGTAATAGGCCTGGCGAGTCCGGGCGGTGAGGTCGGGCTGCGCTACCTTGACGTCGATGGAGTGGTACTCGTCGGGGTGCTCGGCCGGTGCCGGTGCGAATGAGATCTCGTAGTATTCAGCGGCGTCGTTGACAGCCTTCTGGATGAGCTCGTTGATGTTGTTGTTGCTATTAAGGACAAGACCGCCGGAGTGGGTGGTGAGAACCTGAAGGGAGAGGTCGGCGTAGTCGGTCTGGCCCGGCTTGGCGACACCCTTGAGATAGTTCTGGTAGTAAAAACGGCTCTCGAAGGGCTGGTTGTTGCCGCGCGGGTCCACGCTGTAGAGGGTGACGTTCGTCTGCTGGAGCAGGCGGGTTAGATCGACGACCTGCTTGTAGAGTCCTTCCTGCTGCTTGCCTGAGAGCTGGACGCGGGGACCGGAGAACAGCGCCCAGCCGGGGGAGATGAAGATCACGAGCTTGCGGCCGGGCAGTTCACCTTCTTTGGCGATCAGGCTGTGGAGCGCCGTGAGAGAGTCGTTAAGACGTTCTTCGGCGCCAAAGAAGCCGGTTGAGCGGCCAATAATGCGCAGGCCTGTAGTCTGGGCATCGAGTGCGGCCATGATGGCCTTGCCGTCGCGGGTGCTGTAGGGCTGCTCCTGCACGCCTTTGTCGGTAAGGATGGCGAGCGATGTGGGACGGGGAAGTTGACCGCCATCTGCGGAGAGGTACTTGTCAAGCTGCTGCCGTTCGTACGCGACGGTGGTGTAGTTGGCATTGACGGCGTCTACCACGATGAGCACGCGGACAGGGGCATCCGATCCGACGTGTCGGAAAGATTTGATTGGCTGCGCGACCCCGTTATCCAGAATCGAGAAGTCGGATTCGGGAAGGATCTGCTCGACTGGGTGATCATGCTTGCCGGTGACGACCACGGCGAGGTTCAGATCGGCCGTCGGGGAGGGCGCCGGCTTGGGAGTTGGGATGGGCTCCTGCGCGAAGCAGGTCGAGAGGCAGGCGGCGGCGGTGAACGGCAGAAGAAAACGAAAATTGGACTTCATGGGAACCCTTTCTGCAGGGCTGGGTGGCGTCGGCCGGTGAGAATGCGTGCGCAGACCGGCTGGCCCTGGACATGCTGGGTAGTGGACGCTTGTGGGAAGGCCGAAGTTGCAAGGTGCGAAAAACAAAGGAGAAAACAGGGGAATGGAAGGTGCACCTCTCGCCCGAGTGGACGGCCGACTAGGCTGTCAGCTACGGAGCCTGGTGAGGAACTCGACGAGCTCCGGAGCGAGAGCGGCTTCGAGCGAGAGGGTCTGATGCGTGCGGGGATGCTCGAACTCGAGGTTTGCGGCATGGAGGAAGTTGCGTTCGAGCTCGAGGACGGGATCGGAGTTGTCGGTACGCTTGAGGACGTGGGGCGCGCCGTAGAGGAAGTCCCCGACGACGGGGTGGCCGAGCGACTGTAGATGGACGCGGATCTGGTGGGTGCGACCGGTTTCAATTTTGACTTCGACCAGCGTGAAGGGCCCATAAGGAGTGCTGAGGCGCTCAAGGACATGGATGTGGCTGACGGCGGAACGACCGTCGGCGCGACGAGTGGTCATGCGGATGCGGCGGACGAGGTCGCGAGCAATCGGCAAGGTGACAGTGGTGTCGTCTTTGGCGAGGTGGCCGTGGGCGAGCGCGAGATAGGTTTTGTGGACTTCGCGGGCGGAGAACATCTCGCCGAGCTTACGGTGAGTGACGTCGTCTTTCGCGACGACAATGGCGCCGGAGGTTTGTTTATCCAGGCGGTGCACAATGCCCGGGCGCAGGGCTCCGCCGACGTCGGAGAGTTTCTGGAGGTGAAACAGGAGCGCATTGACGAGGGTGCCGCGGTTGCGATCGTCTTCGGACGAGCCGGCGCCCGCGTGGACCATCATGCCGGCCGGCTTGTCGACGACGGCAAGGTACTTGTCTTCGTAGAGAAGGTTCAGCGGGATGTCTTCAGGGACGGCATGGAGCGGCTCGGGGTTAGGCTGGCCCTCGATCTCGATAGCCTCGCCGCCTTTGAGCTTGTCTTTGGATTTGGGGATGGCGCCATCGACGCGAACCTGGCCGGCGTCGATGAGGAGCTGGACTCGCGCGCGGGAGATGTCCGGCAGAGCCTGCGAGAGATACTGGTCGAGCCGGAGGTTGGCGGCGGCGGGATCGGCTTCAAACGTGCGGATGGTGGAATCGTCGGCGTCGTCTTCGAACTCGAGAGTGGGGATGATCAGGGGGAGTTCGGGCTCGACGCCGCGGGTGGCGACGTACTGGGCGCGGACGGAGTGGTGGCGCTGGCCTTTGGGCAGCATATTTCTGGACGGCATAGCGTGCGTTCCTTCGGCTTGGAGGCCGGTGCAGCAGGAAGAGTACCTAACGGGGCTTATGCCCGCGGACTTGTTGAGGGCTTTGAAGTCGTGCCGTAGTTTCGCCTCCTCTGTCTGGGAGCTGTACTTATTGTCTTTCAGTCAGGAGAAATGTGCGCGTCAGAAGCGCGCAGCCGGCGAGAATCATCGCGGCGGCGGCAACCTGGAGGAGATCCAGATTGAGGAAGGTTGTTTCGCCAGGCTGGCGGACGAAGCTGAAGAGGAACTGGAAGAGGCCGGCGGCGGTGAGGGTCGCGCCCGCGGTACTGCCGGCAGGCGGATGTCGGCTCAGCAGTTGAAGGGATGCGACTTCGAGCAAGAGCGCAGCCACGCTGACATAGAGCGCCACCGGATGCAGGTGGATGGCTTCGCCAGGCGTGGGAGGCAAGCCCCAGGGGAGCGCGGTGGGCATGCCGGGATCGCTGCCTTCGGCGAAGTGGCCGAGAGCGAGCGCGGCCCAGATAAGCGCGGCGCAGGGAGCCCAGGCGTCAATGGCGGCCAGCAGCGGGATACGATGAAAGTAGAGCCACACAAGCGTCGCGACAAGGGTAAGGAGCAGGCCGGTCTGGGTCAGGGACGGAACAGCGAGGACCAGAACGGGAAAGGCGCGAAACGTTTGTCGGAACTCGGTGATGAGCAGGAGGCGCGAGAGCAGGAAGGCGGCGAATACGGCGAAGATGCCGGCGTTCCAGAGTTTTTGCGGAGAGATGTCGGCGAGGACGGCGGTACGCTCGGAGAGCAGGAGCGCAGCGATCAGGCCGAGAGCGGCGAGCGCGCCGAAGGTAGGGAGGGTGAGGTGTCCGAAGTGGAAGAGGGTGGGGTGCACGCTCTTGTCAGTTTATGCGGAAGATAAACGTAGAGCGAACACAAGGTTGGTGAGGTGTTCAGAATGTTGCATCGTAAGCGAAGACCGACCCACTGGGCCGTGCGTCGAAGCGCAGGTGAACCCGTCTAAGACGGTGGGATCTAGCCGTGGTTCTTTAGGCTTTCCGGACTGGCGGACCTAGCACACCGAACCATGTCTACGAGCCAAATCCCTGTTCATTAAGTATTGGTTCAACCTGCGTTGTTCGCGCACCTGCTTTGTAGGCCGGTGATTTCGTTACGACTGGTTTGGATGCTAACCGCGAGACTGCGATATGGCAAGTCAAGTCCGTGGGTTCGCAAAACTTTGATGCCGTCGTCAGCAATTACTTCTGATCGTCGGGGACCGCGATGCGTTCGAAGTCGTCGGCCAGTTTGTAGAGGGCGGCTGTCACGTCGGATCCGGTGAGGGGCTTGCCGTGGCCGGGAGCGACAACGCGGGGCTCGAGCGCGGCGAGCTTGCGGACCGATTCTTTGGCGGCCTGCCAGTCGCTGGTGAAGTAGGCGGGTGGGCCGTGGAGTTCGGTGTGCTGGGCAAGGGCGGCTTCGAAGAAGCTCTCGGGCTTGGTGGTGCAGAAGGCGTCGCCGACAAGGAGTACATCGTCTTCAGCGCGGTAGAAGGAACAGTGGCCGGGCGTGTGGCCGGGCGTGCGAAGAACGGTCCAGCCCGGCATCACGGGAACTTCAGAGCCATCGCCGGGGAGCGCCTGGAGGCGCGGGCCGAGATCAATCGGTCCCTTGGGGAGGGTTGGAGAGAGCAGGCTCATGCTGCCGCCGCCGGCCTTCCAGTCAGGTGCGGGATAGGCTTGCCGACCGGTGAGGTAGGGAAACTCGGCCGGGTGGGCGTAGATCGGGATATTCCATTTTTCAGCGAGCTCTTGGGCTTCGCTGACGTGGTCGAAGTGGCCATGCGTGAGAACGATGGCGTTGGGAGCGGAGTTGAAGAACTCGCGCGCCCAGGAGTCAATGCGTCGCGCGGAGAGCGGGACGCCCGCGTCGATGAGGGTCCACTCGCCATTGGGGTGGGAGATGCCGTAGACGTTGACGAAGACGATGCGGAGACCGAGTACACCGGGTGCAATCGCGTCGAGTGGGAGTGCGTCCTGCGCGGAAATTTCTACCTTGTCCATGGGCCAAATACCTCTGGGATTTGGATGCGGACTTCCTCCGAAAGGAAGAGGCAGCGGCCATCGCGCCTTCGTCGTGGGCGGCGACCAAGGCGTGGGGTGTTGGACTTCGCTCGGTTGCGAGGAAAAATCAGCCTGCGCGGCGGGCGGGTTCGTGGTCGAACTCGTCGAGGACTTCGTCGAGCATGCCGCTGAGGGAGGCGGAGCGGCTACGGACATTCTCGGTCTGGGTAGCGGCAAGCTCGCGGAAGCGCTCGCGCAGGCAGATCAGTTCGTCGGCGATGTTGAGGGAGGCGAGGACGGCGACGCGGAGGGAATCAACGGTATTGCCCTGTTCGGCGACAGCGCGCATCTTGGCATCGACCAGCTGCGCGAGTTGCGCGATGTAGGCAGGATCGGTACCGCGCAGAGTGTAGATCTGGTCGTAGATTTCGACCGATACGGGCTGGTCAGGCGTTGCATCGTGGAACGAATCGTCCTGCATGGGCTTTTCCTTTCCGGCTTGGCTCGGCCTGCGTTTAGACCAGTTCGTCCATCTGTTGCAGCATCTTTTCAACCCGCGTCCGAACGACGTCGCGTTCCTGGTTCAGGGTGGTGATCTGCGTCTGCGCGTGGTTGGAAGCGGCGGTCAAAGCGTCGAGTTGCTCGCGCAGCGAGGCGGCTTCAGCCTCAGCGGAGGCGCGGGCTTCGCGTTCACGACGTACGATTTCGACGGCTCGGAGGACCTTTTGCTCGAGCGCCTGGAACTCGTCGCTGCTCATCGTGGGGTTTGTGTTTTCGTTGTGATCCAAAATAACGCTCTCCCGTACCAGTATAGAGGTGGTTAACGTGGAATACAGGACTTCTAACGGTGTGGACTCAGGCTGGGAACGCCACGCGAGCCCAATTCAGGAGTAATTTTGTTTCAGAGATCTAAAGTGAACGGCTGTTCGTACCGTGTTCGGAAGGCGTAGCTGACTCCAGACGTAGCAGGGGTGTGCAAGTGGAACGAGCCGTGATCCGAGGAGAAGAGCGAGAGATGCCCAACCCGTTTGCCGATCTGGAAGTACCTGTGGCACTGCAGGATAGTCTTGAGCGGCATCGCGAGGATCTGGCGCAGCTTGTTCGCAACCTGAAGTCCGCCGGAGTGAGCGAAGAGCAGATTGATACCAGTGTGACGGTGCTGGTGGAATCCTACCGCCAAGAGTTGTTGCGCGCGATTCGGTTGATGATGAGGGAAGGATGATGGACACAAAGCTGGTGGACGAAGAGGGTCGGCTGGCAGCGGTGAAGCGCTACGAGATCCTGGATACGGCGCCGGAGGCTCCGTTCGACAGGATCACGGGGCTGGTGAAGGCGGTGATGGATGTGCCGATGGCATCGATCTCGTTGATCGATGCGAACCGCCAGTGGCTGAAGTCCTGTGTGGGCATGGCGGGCGGCGATACTGAGCGGGAGATCACCTTTTGTACGCATACCATTCAGTCGCGAGAGCCGATGGTCATCGGAGATGCGACGGTCGATCCAAGGTTCATGGCGAATCCCCTCGTGACCGGGCCGCCGCACATCGCGAGCTATCTTGGCGTGCCGCTCGCCACTCCGGATGGATACAACCTGGGTTCGCTTTGTGCGATCGATACCAAGCCGCGTACCTATAGCGCCGCGCAGGTTGAAGTCATGAAGAGCTTCGCCGCGCTGGCGATGAATGAGCTGGAGCTGCGCCGCATTGCGCAAGTCGACTTTCTGACGGGTGCGGCGACTCGGCGCGGGTTCTGCCTTGAATTGGACAAGGCAATTTCGCGCTATGTGCGGCATGGACGCGGAAGCGCGCTGCTGACCCTCGACATCGACCACTTCAAAAAGGTAAACGACAGCTTTGGCCATCCGGCCGGCGATCGTGTGCTGCGCGCGGTGGGTACGCGGATGGAGCGGCTCGTGCGCGCAAGCGACCTGGTGGGCAGGCTGGGCGGGGAGGAGTTTGGAATTCTGCTGACAGACGGAAGCCTGGAGGAGGCAATGTTAGCGGCTGAACGTTTTCGCCATGCAATTGAGGAGTTGGTGGTCGACCATGAGCCGCCGCTGCGGGTTACCGCAAGCTTTGGCATCGCCGTCCTCGATGACGAGAGCCATACTGCTGAGGACTGGCTGGCCGCAGCGGATCGTGCGCTGTACGAGGCGAAGCGTGGCGGGCGCAACCGATGGTCGGTTGCACCCGAGTATCGGGGTGCCGGTCGTGCGAAGCCGGCTGCTGCGACGAGCCGCGTCATCGGTTAGGCTGGAAGCAGACCCGATGAGCGACTCAATTCCGCAACTTCCCGACTATAGCGAGCCTTCGCTCGATCATGCTTTTGCTCTGCTCGAGGTCGAAGTGAGGGCCTCTGCGGCGGAAGCCATCCACGATGTCGAGGCCTTCCGTCTGCATTGGCTTGGGCGCAAACAGGGCCGGCTGAAGCTTGTCTCGGAGGCCTGGCTGAAGCAGGCGCCGGCCGACGCGCGGAAGCCTCTCGGCATCCGTTTCAACCAGCTGAAGCAGAAGATCGAAGAGGTTCTCGAGGCACCGTCGTCAGCTCGCGGATCGACGCTTCCGCCGCTCGACGTGACTCTCCCCGGCATCGTTCGCCAGGCCGGCATTGCGCATCCGCTGCTGAGCACGATGGACCGCGTCGTCGAGGTGTTTCACCAGCTTGGCTACTCGACTGAAGTCGGGCCGCAGGTCGAGAGCGACTTCTACAACTTCGAAGCGCTCAACTTTCCCGAGAACCACCCTGCCCGGGACACGCAGGACACCCTGCAGATCGCAGGGCAAACGTCCAAACCGAGTCGCGACCGGCTGCTGATGCGAACTCATACAAGCCCGGTGCAGATTCGCACCATGGTGGCGCAAGCACCACCGCTTCGCATTGTGATTCCGGGGAAGGTCCATCGCAACGATGCTGCGGACGCCACACATTCACCGATCTTCCACCAGGTGGAGGGTCTCTGCGTCGGCCCCGATATTACTTTTTCGGACCTCAAGGGCACCCTCGATCACGCGATGCGCGCGCTGTTCGGGGCGGATGTGACGACGCGCTTCTTTCCTAGCTTCTTCCCTTTTACGGAGCCGTCTGCCGACGTACAGATCTCCTGCATCTTCTGTGGCGGTTCGGGCTGTCGCAAGTGCAAGCACTCGGGCTGGATCGAGCTGCTGGGCTGCGGCATGGTGGACCCGGCTGTCTTCCAGGCAGTGACCGACGAACGGCGTCGACTTGGACTCGATGACACTCCCTATGATCCGGCGCGCATAAGCGGATTCGCGTTCGGCATGGGGGTTGAACGGATTGCGATGATCTTGCATGGGGTCGCCGACATTGGGCAGTTTTACTCGGGCGATATGCGCTTTCTGGAACAGTTCGCATGAGCGGCGACGCCGATGTTGCAGCTATCAACAAGGTCCTGAAAGGCGCAAGTGAACTGCTGGTCTTCGATCTGCGACTTACAGGCAAGAGCTACGAGTTGAAGCTGACCGTCGCGCGCGAGGGCAGCCCTGGAGTCACTCTGCTCTGTCGCGATGTGCAGAATCTGGAACTGAATCCTGCTGGCGACGGCTTCGATCAGCTGCTGCAGCTGCGGGTTGAGGATCTTCGCGAGGACAGGCTCGACCGGATTCATTTCAGTCTGGAAGAGTTGGAGCGGGAGACGCTCTTTCTGCATTGCGCCGGAATTGAGCTGCTCTAAGAGTTCGTTGCACGGGCCTTCTTTGGCCGTGGGAACCCAAGAAGGAGCGATGCGTACGCGCTAACTCACTGACGAGAGGCCGAGGGTCTCGCGAAAATGCTCGAGAGTTGCCTGCTCCTGGTGCGCGAAGATCGCGACCAGCTTCGATCGCTTCCCGAGTTGATCGTGCGCCACGGCACGAAGCGTGAGGCTGTCGTGCCAGGCGCCGCCCATCTGCTGGACGTTTTCGAACTCCTGCGCGGTCGCGGTGACGTCGCCTGACTCGGCCATGTAGCGGGCCAGCTTGGCCGCTTTGCGCATGCCGTGCAGATCGTCGTGCGAATCGCCTGCGTCGGCTGTTTGGTTGGCGTACCATCCGCGAACCAGCTTCTCGAGCCTGCTTGCGGGGAGGCTGATGCCGGCCGCTGGTTCGAGCCGCTTGAGCAGCTTTTCGAGCTTTGGGCCAAGCTTTCTCGCATGCCCATCAAGCTCCTGCAGCAACCACGCAGCTTCTTCGACGCGCCTGGCCTTCAGAGTCCGGCGAAGATGGTTGGCATCGGCACGCATTCGCCTGGTCGCATCCGCGTCGAGTGCATCGCGAATGAGATCTCGCTGCACATCGAGATCCCGGACCTTGCCTGCAGCCTTGCGGACGGCGGCCAGCAGCTTCCGCACCTTGCCTGCACGTTTGCTGACCTCCACAAGGTGAGAATCTTCCCCTTGCAGAAGGGCGAGCAGTTCCAACTGCGCTTCAATCCGGCGCGTGTAGGTTCGAAGCTGATGCACAGGCTTGCGCCTTGGCTTGACAAGGGTGATCTCGATGGCGGCCTCGAGTTGGGTGCAGTGCTCGCGGAGCACCTGCACCGGATAGGCTTTGGCGAATTGTGGCCGGTTTGCCATGGTTTTCGATGTCCTTACGGCGTTATGTGGATGGTCTTCAACCAGGTGTCCGCAAGGTCGGTCCAGGCGGTAATCGGGAGCGAAGTGCGCCGCAGGCCGAAGCCGTGTCCGCCTTCTGTGTAGATGTGCAGCTCCGCCGGCACCTTTGCCTGCTTCAGCGCCATGAAGTATTGAACGGCATTCTCGACGTGCGCCTGGTAGTCGTTCTCCGCCTGGAGGATGAAGCTTGGCGGTGTCTCCCGCGTCACCGGGATGTCAGGCGGGAAGGCGAAGTTCTTGGTCGAATCCGCCAGGTAGCCGGGATAGATGATGAAGGCGAAGTCGGGGCGGCAGGGTAGCTGGTCCGCCGCATCGATCGCAGGATAGAGCCTCTGCTGATAGTGCGTGCTAAGCGCTGCCGCAAGGTGCGCGCCGGCGGAGAAGCCGAGGACTCCGAGGCGATGCGGGTTGATGTGCCACTCGGCAGCGCGCTGGCGCACCAGCCCGAGCGAGCGTTGCGCGTCTTCGAGGGCCTGAGCCGATTTTGGATACGGACCCGAGTTAGGCACCCGGTACTTGAGCAGGATGCAGGCTATGCCGCGGTGGGTGAGCCAGTCGCAGACCTCGGTGCCTTCAAGATCGATGGCGAGGATGGAATAGCCGCCGCCTGGAAACACGACGACGCCGGCGCCCGTGGGCGTTCCTACGGCGGGATAGAGGGTCAGCGTGGGGGTCGAGACGTTGCCGAGGCGGACGATCGGCCGGCCCGCAATGTAGCCCTCGCCCGGCTTGGCCGTATCCTGCTCGGGCGCGATGGCGGGTGTCGCGTCGGGAGCGGCTCCGGGCCAGATGTTAAGCGTGGTGTGCCCCGGCGCGGGCGGCCATCCACTTTGCTGACCGAAGACACTCGCGCTGCATAAGAGAAAAGCGGCGACGACGAAACCAAAGCGCATAAAAACTCCTTCAACATGCCCTGCCATCATCGCCGGGGCAGGCTGTTGTGTGCAAACGGTACACTGGAAGGCGACGACTCCAGATGAAGATTCTTACCAGTTGGCTCCGCTCCTACCTGCCCGCGCTCTCGGTCGACGACGCCCGGCTCGCCGAAGATCTTACCCTGCGCGGCATCGCCGTTGAAGGCGTTTTTACGATTGAGGGTGGCTCACTGTTCGATATGGACATCACCACAAATCGGGTGGACGCGATGAATCATTACGGCGTGGCGCGCGAGGCGGCCGCGATCTACAACGTCGCGCTCAGGCCGCTCGACACGGCTTTGCCGCCGCGCAAGGCCGCTGCCAAGCCCTACCCTGTTCGCATCGAAGAGCCTGGCCTGTGCGGACGTTTCACGGCACAGGTGATCCGCGACGTGTCGATCGAGCCAAGCCAAGGGGTTATTGCGGGATATTTCGGCGAATTAGGACAGAAGCAGATCTCGAATGCGGTGGACGCTACCAACTTCGTGCTGCTGGGGATGGGACACCCGACGCACGCCTTCGATCTGGACAAGATAGAAGGTGGGATCGTGGTTCGGAAGGCTCACGCGGGCGAGCAGATCAAGCTGCTTGACGGGTCGACGCGGACGCTGGTCGCGGACGACCTGGTGGTTGCTGACGAGGTGAAAGCGCTGGGGCTCGCCGGCGTAATGGGCGGCTGGGATTCGATGATTACGGCGGAGACCAGGAACGTGTTGGTTGAGGCTGCTTGGTTCGAGCCGGCGACGATCCGCGCAAGCTCGCGTCGGCACCTTCTTCATACCGACGCCAGCCATCGGTTCGAGCGCGGGGCGGACTTCGCAGCGGCTCCGGTTGCGAACGCGCTTGTGACCAGGACGATTCTGGAGGCGTGCGGAGGAACGCTTGAAGGCGAGCTCGTGGATGTCGTTGTTGCTGAGCACCGTGCCTTCACAGAGGATCGTGCGGCCATTCGCTTGACGATTGCGAACGTGAAGCGACTGCTGGGAACGACGCTCGCGACGGAAGGGATCACGGCTGAACTGGTCCGGCGCTACCTGACGGCGCTCGGCTGCGAGCTTACGCCGCTCGGCAGCAATGAGTATGACGTGAAGCTGCCTTCGTGGCGGCTCGACCTCAGCCGAGAGGTGGATCTGATTGAGGAAGTTGCGCGCGTTTACGGCTACAACGGCTTTGCCAATACCCTGCCCACGCCGGGCGTTATGGTGGCGCATCCGCTCGCGCGCAAGCAAAAAGCAGTGCGCGCCAGGCTCTTTCAGCTTGGCTTCTCCGAAGCAATTTCGAGTACCTTCGCAAGCACCGCTGAGGGCAAATTCTATGCCCCGCAAGCCGGGGTGGTCGCGCTTGAGAACCCCCTCAGCGAAGAGGCTGCGAACCTGCGGCCATCGCTTCTGCCGGGGATGGTGACGATGCTTGCACACAACCTGAACCGCGATGTACTGAGCGCGCGGCTGTTTGAAGCCGGCGCCATCTTCAGCGGCTCCGATGCGTCGGTTGACGAGCTCGAGTCGCTCGCGCTGGGTTTGACCGGGACCACACCGGCTACGCCCCTGTATGCGGCCCAGGATGCACCATTTTTCGAGCTGAAAGGCGCAATCGAGGCCGTGCTCTCGTTGTTTGCGACAGCAGAACCCAGCTTCACGAGTGAGTCCCTTTCAAAAGCGTTTGAACCGGGGCGGGCCGCTGTCGTGTCGCTGGACGGCAGGAACGTTGCGAGCTTCGGTCAGCTCGCTTCAAGCGAAGCCACGAGGCGGAAGCTGCGCCAGCCGGTTTATGTCGCCGAGTTGAACTTGGCCGAGCTTTTCAAGCTGCCGCTACGGCATGTGCTTGCGCGTGAGCTTTCGCGCTACCAGGCGGTTGAGCGAGACTTCTCGTTCACCTTCGCGGACGCCACCCAGTGGAAGTCGATCGATGCTGCGATTCGCGGTCTGGAGCTAACCGAACTGCAGCGGCTCGAGGTGGTTGAGATCTTCCGCGACGCCAGGAAGAATCCGGGGCAGTTCTCGATTCTGATCCGCGTGGTGTTCCAATCGAACGAACGTACCCTGGTGGATACCGAACTCGCGGCATGGTCCTCGGGAATTATCGGGGCACTCGAAAGTCTTGGAGGCGTGCTTCGCAGCTAGAGCAGCACTTCTTGAGCTGGAGTGCGGCGGAACAGCAACTCCCTTCGCGAATGACCAAAGAAAGAGTCCGGCGTTAGATGGCGGAGGCGACGACGAGCGCTACGAGGACACCGAGCAGGAGCGAGCGCTTGTCAGTGATGGCGTAGACGACGGGGTCTTCGTTGAGCTCGCCGCGGCTGGCCAGAAGCCAAAGTTGCATGACCCAGAGCAGGAAGACGGGCAGCAGGAGCCAGAGCCTGCCGGAGTGGCGATAGAGGTGTGTATCCAGGTTCGAGATATAAAACATCAGGACCACTACCGAGGCATAGGCGGCTGAGGTGCCGAAGCTGCGAAGTTGCTCAATGTCGGAAAGCAGATAGCCGCGACCGTTCGAGGGAGCTTTGTCGCGCAGGCGCAGGCCTTCGAGCTCGGCGAAACGCTTAACAAAGGCGAGCGAGAGGAAAAAGAAGACGGAGAAGCCTCCGAGCCAGTTAGAGACGGGCACGCCGCTGGCTGCGGAGCCGGCGAAGATGCGGATGGTATAAAGCAGCGAAAGCACGATGACATCGACGAGTACGACGCGCTTGAGGGCGAAGGAGTAGGCCGTGGTCGTCACAGCGTAGATCAGCAGCCAGGCGACGGGGCTCCACCAGGTTCGGAGCGGGTAGCCGGAGAGGGCGACGAGCCGCGGCAGCAGAAGCATGAGCGCGAGCGAGATCGCGAGGAAGGTCACCAGAACAACAACGCCTGAGATGGCGGAGAGATTGCCCGCGGCGAAGGGTCGACGCTGCTTGGAGTGGTGGCGACGGTCAGCTTCGATATCAAGGAGATCGTTGACGATGTACGTTGCCGATGCGCACAGGCCGAAGGCGAGAAACGCGATGGCGGCACCGAGGATGGCGCCGGCCGGGTGATGCGTATTCCATACGTGGGCAAGCAGCAGAGGGAGGAAGATAAGCGCGTTTTTAGCCCATTGGTGCAGCCGGATCGCCTTGAGCCAGGCCTTGTGCAGCGGGACGCCGTCGCGGAAGATGTGCGCGGGAGTGACCTTGGCGGCGCGCAGTCCGCTCATCAGCGCGGCGTCGGGATTGGCGACCATGGGCTCAAGACAGCCGATCAGGATCGGGATATCGGGGCGTGCGTTGCCGATGTAGGAGAAGCGCTCCCCGAAGAGACTGCGGAAGGCTTGCAGCTTGTTATTACCGGCGAGGTTGTTGGCACCGTCGGAGGCGAGAACGCCTTTAAAGATTGGATGGTGCTCGGCGATGCGCTCGGCAAGGCTCCGATCGGCGGCGGTTGCGAGATAAATGTCGCGTCCATTGGCGTGCTGGTGAAAGAGGAACTCGAGCAGGGGCTTGTTGTAGGGGAGCGCGACGACGTCGATGGTGACGGCGGAGGTGACGTGCTGCTTGAACTTCGCCTTACCCTGCGCAAGCCAGCCGGGTATAGAGAGCAGGGCGCGAGGATTCAACCGCACGAGCGCAAGCACCGAATCGACCAGCGTATCCGATTTCACGAGCGTACCATCGAGGTCAACGCACAGCGGCAGGGTACTCACCGGAGTAGGCACCGAGGAAGCGAACGTCTGCGAGATTGAGGACACCGGCGGAACTCCAGAGGAATCTGACTGCATCGAACGCAACTCACCCGGCGAATGCTTTCGGGAAGATGAGTATGCAAAAAGCTTACACGGGTTTGAGGAAAGGTTCCGCCTGCAACGAGACCGCGGCGGCTGTAGTCGCTTCTATCGCCCCACATCATTCCAAGAACCGCCCCGGATGACCTGGAGTGGCTTACCGGCACTATGCCGATTAACGTTGAACTTTCATGGCCGCCCTGGATCGGCCCCCCCTGCACGCGCCCTTTCACCACCGGGCCCTTGAGGAGGTGCAGAGAAGAGACACTCTGGAGGGTCCCGCTGGTCGCTTTCTGGATCGCGGGCGCGTATCGCCAGGCCGGATGCTGCTGCGAGCCAGTCGAACCGCTCCTTCGACCGGCTGCAAGGGCAGGTGACCATAATTCTCAGCACCCCGAGATCGGAGCTGGCTGCGGCATATCCGGCTGTCGGCGAGGGTAGACGCAGTGACGATGATCTACCAGCCTTTCAGGGTTGAACGCCTAGTTGGCTCCGACTAATTGCGTCGGCATGGGTACGACGACTTCGGCTGTCTTCTCGGTTTCCGGCGTTTCATCGCTTACCGGAGCCTGTGGGAAGTATGCGTTTGAGAAGTACTGGCCGAGCATGCGGTCGGTGTTGAAGAAGCTGCCGTTCATGGCAATGCAGTGCTGCTGCATGCGTGCCCATGCGTTCGGCCTTGCGTAGAGCGGGGCTATGCGGTTTTCGAGCTTATCGTAGAGACTTTGTGCTTCTGCCGCATCGCTGTCGCCGTCGTCGATCGCCCAGCCGGTGACATCTTCGGCACAGCCTTCGATCCACCAGCCGTCGAGGATCGAAAGACTCGGCACACCGTTCAGAGCGGCCTTCATGCCGGAGGTTCCCGAGGCCTCGTACGGGCGGCGCGGCGTGTTGATCCAGACATCGACGCCCTGGGTCAGGGTGGCGCCGAGTTCCCAATCGTAGTTTTCTAGGTAGATGATCCGCAGCGAGCCGGTCGAGATCTTGCCGGCAATCTCGAAGACCTCCTGGATGAGGCCCTTGCCGGGGATATCGGCGGGATGTGCCTTGCCGGCGAAGACGATCTGCAGGCCGCCGATCTTCTTGGCGATCTTGGCGAGACGTTTCGGATCTTCGAGCAGCAGGCTGGCGCGCTTGTAGGTGGCAACACGGCGCGCGAAACCGAGGGTGAGGACGCTTTCGTTCAGGGCCTCGCCGGTCCGGGCGGCAACGGTTTCGACGAGCTTGCGCTTACCGACGCGGTGAGCGTTGGCGATACGGCTGGGCTTGATGCCGTAGACCGACCGAAAGTACTGGTTATCGTGACGCCAGCGGGGCATCTCCGCGTCGAAGAGGCGCTGCAGCGGCTTCGAGACCCAGGTGCCGGCGTGCACGCCGTTGGTAACCGATTCGACGTGATAGTCGGGGAACATCTGCTGCGAGACCTTGCCGTGCTGCATGGCGACGCCGTTCACCCAGCGGGAGAAGCGTAGCGCGATGTAGGTCATGTTCATCAGGTTGTTGTGCAGGCCCCCGAAACGCTCGATGGTTTGCGCACGCTCCTCGCCGAGAACGGCGTACATCTGGTCGAGGCCGAACTGATCGTGGCCGGCAGGCACCGGGGTGTGAGTGGTGAAGACGCACTGCTGTGCGACGGCCAGGCGGTCTTCTTCAGTACAGCTTGAGAGCGTCTTGCCGGGTTCCAGGCGGTCTTCGAGGAGGCCCAGCGCGAGCAGAGCCGCGTGGCCTTCGTTCATGTGATAAACCCAGGGCATGCAACCAAGCTTATGCAGCAGCTTGACGCCAGCAAGGCCGAGAACAGTCTCCTGGCAGAGTCGGTAGTAGGTATCCCCGCCGTAGAGCTTGTCGGTGAGACGCCGGTCGTAAGGATTATTGCCTTCAAGGTCGGTATCGAGCAGGAAGACAGGAATGATATGGCCGGCGACGCCGACCACATCAAAGCGCCAGGCGCATACCTTGATCTCGCGGCCCTGCATGGTGAGCGTCATCGATTCGCCGGCGGAGGGCAGTTTGTCCGGATCCCAGCAGACGTCGGTCTCGGTCTGTTTGCCCTGTGGATCGAGGTGCTGCTCGAAGTAGCCTTTGCGATGACAAAGCGAAACCGCAACCATGGGCGCGCCGGTATCCGCGGCCGAGCGAAGGGTGTCGCCGGCGAGTACGCCCAGCCCACCTGAATAGGTCGGGATCGCGGGATCGAGGGCGATCTCCATCGAGAAATAAGCGATCGTACGTGCACTCAGGTCGAAGACGTGCGTCGTCGGTGTCGTTGCATCCGGGGTATTGGTGCTCATTGGTAGCTGGTCTCCTCAGTCGCGGCGAGCTCGGGTTCGGCTCTTGGCTTCGCTTGCTGTGCTGGTCTGCCAGATGCTTTATCGGCCAAACCCCATCTGAACCCTATCGCGATGTCCCGATACCCTAGAGATTACCAAACCCGCTCGAAATCTTCGTTGCAGACCACCTGACTTTTGTGCCATCGACACGACACCTCCGCGCCAGAAGATACCTCAATCCGGCCGGTGGAGGGAATCTAGACGACGGCTTGCAGGAGGAGTTTATAGAGGCGATCGACCCATTCCAGATGCTCCCACTTCATCAGGACCGAGCGCAGGCACGTCACCATCGGTGCGGGAGAGGAGGCTTGATCGGGCCATGTGTCGGGAGGAAAGAGTGCCGCAGGGAGCTTTGCCAGGGCCAGGTGCAGCCCTGACTGCGCGGCCCGATCAAAGGTGAGTTGCGCGGCTGCTGAACTCTCCTCAAGAGTGGCTGCGGTACAGGCCCAAACGACAATATCCAGTTGGGGCGAAGTGGTGGGGACGATGAAGGCGGCTGACTTGCGGAGAAGACCATAAAGATTCGTGGCGGCCTGGTGGCAATCGTTAAGGCCTTCAGCAAACTCTCCGCCGGGCGCCAGCGGCAGGAGACGCTGCGTGGTCCAGAGCGCCACCGCAGCGGCTCCGGCGCGCGAACATTCAAGCGTGATCTCTCCAAGGTGCAGCTCGCCGGAGGTGAAGTAGGTGTACGGTGAATCGTGTTTGTAGAAGCGGCCGACGGCAGGATCGGCGAAGAGGACGCAGCCGCAACCGTAGGGCTGCAGGCCGTGTTTGTGTGGATCAACAACGAGGGAGTCAGCCTGTGCGATGACCGCGTAGGCTGCGGTGGCGGCTGGCGCGAGGTTAGAGGCGAGTTTGAAGTAGCCGCCGTAGGCTGCGTCCACATGGATGCGGAAGTTGTACCTTTGCCGTAGCTTCAGGATCTCATCGAGTGGATCGACGGCGCCGGTGGCGGTGGTGCCGAGCGTGACGACGACGGTGCCGACGTCTCCGCGCTTCAGTTCCTCTTCGAGAGCGCGGAGCGACATTCGGTTTTCCGCATCAACCGCAACTGAGCGGAAGCCAAGCGCAAGCACACTGCTGATGCGAGAGTGCGTATAGTGCGCCTGGGACGAAGCGAGGATAACTTTGCCCGGCGCTAGCTGCCCAGCGACCCAGAGCGCTTCGAGGTTGGCAAACGTGCCTCCGCTGGTGAGGTGGCCGAGATGTTGCTTGAGACCGAACATGGCCGCGATCTCCGCGACCGCTTCGATCTCCATCGCGGAGCTGGCGCGACCGCCATCAAGCGCGTGGTTGTTTGGGTTAACTGCCATCGCCATCGCGTAGGCTGCACGAGCGACCACATGCGGCGGCTTGAGCATCTGTCCGGCATACAGCGGACTTGCATAGGGATAGTTGTCTGCCATGCGGCGCGCGGCTTCGTGCAGCACGGCTTCGGCGCCCGCCGGGATCTCGGTGGGAGAAGCTCCGAGAGCTTCATCCAACTTTGCCTGTGCGCCTTCAAGCAGGTGCAGAAACGCTTCAGAAGAGGTCATGCGTTGCCCAGCCAAACTTCGAAAAAATGCCGAGCAGCAGAGCGAGGACGAAGGCGATCGTCGTCAGGAGTCCGGCGCTTCGCATCCGCTTGCTCGACGCCTCGATGATGAGGATCAGGAGGAAGAGTCCGATCATCAGCAGAAGACCATCGGGCACGAAGAAGCGCGTCGACACCGGAGTTGGATGGGAGATGAACCACTTCAACTTGAGTGGATCGGCCAGCGATCCGGCGAGGAAGACGACGTAAAAGAGGAAGAGCTGCACGATGACAAGAAGCGCTTTTTTGATCATGATCTGAACTCTCGAGAAGTGTACTAAACGCCTCTTTCGTGGAGTATCCTGGCGCGGCAGCGGCTATCGTGCACCGGCCTCGAAGACGCGAAAACGACGCTCAAGCTCCCACTGTTCGGCGGCATGTGGATTGGCCTTCAGGAACTCACCGCAGGCTCCCGCTGGAGCTTCTGCTCCGAGTTGCACCGACGCGCAGACCCTGATGGGCTTTGAAAAATCATCGGGTCGCGCCCAGAGACTTTCGCCCGGCAGGAAGGTATGTTCGAGCCCGGTTCGCGCCATTTGCTTGAGCTCGAAGTAGTTAAGCCCGAACTCCATGGCTGCGGCCACATACTCATGCGTGAGATCGATGCGCGAGACACCCTCGTCGTCGGTGTTGAGCGACACCGGGACGTGAGCCGCGCGGTAGTCGGGCAGCGGAGAATTTGGCGCGGCCACGCCGAGGATGACATCGTTCGAGGTCAGGTTGATCTCGATCATGACATGCTTCGCCGCAAGTTCCTTCAGGAGGCCCGCGGGATCGGTCTCGTACATGACATCGACGCCGTGGCCGATGCGCTCGGCGTGGCCAAGGTCGACTGCCTCATGGATGTGGAAGTGCAAACCTGCAGGAGGCACCATGCCGGGGGAAAGCTCGCCCGCGTGCAGCGAGATGTGCACCTTCGGGTAGACCGAATGAAGATAATCGAGCATGCGCATCTGGCGCCGATACTCGGTCATGGCGAGATAGTTATCTTCGGGCTGGACGAAGTTGAGGCCGAGGACGTCCGGGTCGGCGGACGCTACTTCAAACCCCAGCAGCGTCTGCGCGAAGACCTGCTGCGGCGTGTTGGCGCGAAGAATCTGGTAGATCCATTTGATCTTTACCTCGCAGGCCGGAAGCGCCGCAGGTGTGCCGCAATGCTCGAGGCGCTTGCGTTCGGCAAGCGCTTGTTCGAACTCGGTTTTGTCAACAGCGACCTCATCCCGCAGGCCTGCGGCGAGCAGCTTGTCGCGTAGCGCAGTCAACTCCGGCCGCGAGGTGCCCCCAACATCATCCGGCTCGCTTGATGCTGCCGTCGTCTGCGGCTGCAGCGGCTCGGGCCATCCGATCTGATTCCCGAGCTCCCGGGCGCGGGCGAAGGTGGGCGTATCCATAATCTCAAGGTATTGTTCGTTCTGCGCGGCGGCTCGGGTCGCCACCTCGTCGAGCCACTCGCCCGTGTGCCGGCCGCTGAACGCACCAAAGCGCGCAAAGGTTGCGAAGAACTGATCGTGCCCGTCAGTCCCGGACTTGGGGACAAACGTGCGCATCGAGAAGGCATCCACCAGGTCGTCATACAGCGCCTGCGCACCCGGGTTACGCGGAGAGACGACCTCAGAGGCAGGGATCGTTCCGGCCGCACAAGAGCTGCCAGCAGGAGACAGCTTCTCCAGCGAGAGCTTCGCGGGATCGACACAAAGGCCATCGTCCGCCGCGTCTTTTAGGAAGGTCTCCGCATAGATGGCACCCGAGAGATGCATATGTAAATCCGCGCCTTTGGGCATCGCCTCTAGGAAGGCGTGAAGCGGCAGCGGACCAGCCTTGCGCGCCTTCTCGAATGCGGCAGCGGCACGGTTGGTACTGGAGTTCAGGGCGACGTCTGAGGCAGGAGCGGCGGTTCTCTGCGCATAGAGCATGAAGGGTGCAGCCAGCACCAGCAAGGCAATCGATCGACGAAGCATGAGCTCATCTTAGAGCAGATCTTGAGAGGAACACCTGCCGTCCGCGTGGAAGTTTGGCGGTAAGGCGGCTGCATTGCTATACTGAGCTTGCGTTTGCGCGGCATGGCCTTAACGGGCCGCTTGCGGCGGATTTACACCTCTTGTCTCCTGATCGAAATCCTGGAGCAGATAGGCTGGTATAACAAACGTTTGTGCGCCTCAGACCCTTCTTGGCGGTCTGTTACGCGGCGAGCTTGGCCTTCAAAGGCAGGCACGCAGCGGGTCACAATGCGCAATGCCAAGGCCAGATAGCTCAGTGGTAGAGCGCGGCCCTGAAAAGGCCGGCGTCGGCGGTTCGATCCCGTCTCTGGCCACCACATTCTAAAGCACTTAGCGGTAACCAGATTTAGCTCAAATTAATTCAAGACACATATAGGACACATCCTCGATACGAAGTGGTACCTCTGGATACCACATCGTCAAGCTCGCTGCCCTATCTTCACTTGCGAAACGTCACTCCCTCCCCTTTCTAATTGCGGTTCCATTCTGTTCCAGAGTTCGCGAGACACGCTGCCTGTCTTCACGATGTGCGCCTTGGCAAGGTCTGCGTAGCGCTCCGTCATCTTGATGTTGGAGTGCCCGAGCAACTTCGACAGCGCGTAGAGATCACCACCCGACATCATGTACCAGGAAGCAAAGGTGTGGCGCAGGTCGTGAAACCGAAAGTCCCGAATCTTCGCTCGCTCGAGCAATTCATGGAAACTCTTGTCCGCACGCTGACGTCCACTGGTTGCCCCTGGCTCGGGAGGCAAGATGCGATCTTCCCCCATGACAGCCGGGTATCGCCGGATCTCGTCTGCGAGTTCAGGTGGCATCGGAACGAGGCGCACTTTTCCCTTTTTGAGCCTTGCCCGCACCGCGATCAATCCCTCGCCGTAGAGGATGTCTCCCCATTCGAGACGGAAGACCTCTCCGCGCCGCATACCGGTTGCAACGGCAATCAGGACCAACAGACGAAGTCGAAGATTCGTCTTGTTGATGTCCTTCGTGCCCTTCCGGTACATCCTCTCGTCAAGTGCCACTTTTAGCCGGAGAAGCTCCTCCTCGGAGAGGTAGCGCTTCCTAGCATCATCGATATGCTCCACTTCTACCTGATCGGCAGGATTACGGTCGATACCGGTCACTGTTGCCCAAATAGTGGACGCCTTCCTCATCATGTGGTGCATGACATGAAAGTGGCGCTCGGCAGTGTTTACGGCCAACTCACGAACATCCGTCAGATTGTCGTACCACTCCTGCACAGCCATTCCATCCACCTCGCGAACGAACAATCGACCGAGCATGGAACGAATGCCCTCGACGATGCTCTTCTCTCGATCCGCCGACTTTTTCTTGACCCCGTACTGTTCCCAGTAACGATCAAGCAGGTCATCCATCCGGTAGTTAATTTCCTTTTTCACATCGAGGTGCCGGTTTTCATCTCGAAGTATGAGCTTCTTTCGCTCAATCGTCTTTGCAAGATTGGCCGAGCCATGGACAAGTACACTCCGGGCACGGCCTCCTTCTCTCCAGCGGACCTTGTACAGGCCCTCTTCAGTCTTTGTGATAGACATCTGACGTCTCCCTTAGTCAATGGTTCCGATTGTGTGTTCGTCGATGTAGCGGTTGAGAGCCACTAGATCGAAACGCAACGCACGACCGGCCTTGACGTGAGGAATCGCCCGTAACTGGACCCATTTGTGGAGCGTGTCCACGCTTACGCCCAGGTACTGGGCAGCCTCCCCGACGTTCAGGAGCCGCCTTCCAATACCTCCATTTGACACTATTCCCTCTAACTTTTCAGGTGGTGCGCTGACTCCTCGGTGGATTGCGGGCATAAGCTTTTCTCCTCGCTGCACTTGTGGTGTTTCACGGTGGGATCAACCACTGCTGATCCAGTCGCCGACGTTCCGAGAGGAGCGGACCTGATCCGACACCGAATCGTTCCATCAGCCTGGATACCTCAAATGCGGTCCTGCGTGGATATATGTAGGAGATATGCAGGACTCGGTCAAACTCGGGCCGAACCCTTCACTTGCTCCGGCTATCGCTTCTGCCGTTTCTCTACTTGGAGACTTGACTGAGTTTGGGAACCGCCCCATGCTGACACCGGCGTTGAAGGAGGGGTCTATGGGAGAACGAATGAAGTGTCTCGCGCCTGCTGCATTGGTAACCGTGCTTGATGCGGCCGTGATCACGTATTACGGCGATGTTGCCTGGAAAGCATTCGCAGAAGTTCTTTGGAGCAAGTTGCTGTTGCTCTTATTTGCTGCCTTATGGGCCACAACACTTGTGCACATCTGGGTTCGCGCGTGGGTCCACCTGCGGCAGGAGAATGAGATACTTTCCGTGGCGGAGTCGATCCCGGTAAATGGATTGCAGGCTGAGTTTGCGGAGGAGATCGATGTTTGACTCTCTGGCGGATCTTTCCGCGAAGCTATCTGCAACCGGTTATTTCATCGATCCCGTGATGGTTCAGGTTGTCTATCTCGCAGCGAAGCTCAAGAAGCCCCTTTTGCTGGAAGGGCCGGCGGGCTCGGGTAAGACACAACTTGCCCTCAGCGTTGCGGCTGCGGCCGAAACGCATGTGGAGCGCCTCCAGTGCTATCGCGGAGTGAGTGAGGACAAGGCCATTGGACGCTTAGATGAAGGACTACAGCGGCTCTACATGGAATTCTCAAAGGGCCAACACGAGAGCTGGCAGACGGTACAGGCGAGTCTGAAGGGGCGGGACTTCTTTCGTCCAGGTCCGCTCATGCGTGCTCTTGAGTGTGAACGGCCCTGCGTGCTTCTCATCGACGAGTTGGATAAGGTAGACGATGGATTTGAGGCAATGCTGCTGGAAATACTTTCTGCATGGCAGTTGTCCATTCCAGAGTTTGGGACAGTTGAAGCACGCACCATTCCATTCGTCGTACTGACCAGCAATGAAGAGAGACGTCTCGGAGATCCGATCCGGCGGCGAAGTTTGTACGTTCGAGTTGAGCATCCGACCCCACAGCGCGAGGCCGACATCATTCGCAGCCGCACTCCCAACGCCGACCCTGAATTTCATTGCGAGATGGCGGGCATTGCTCTTTCTTTCCGGAACTACTCGCTCGAAAAGCCACCTTCGGTCTCGGAGATGATCGACTTCGCCAATGCACTGCAGTTGCTTGGGACCGATCATGTGACCGAGGAACTGCGGGATGTCCTTCTGCCCTTTTTGGCGAAGACCGAGAAGGATCGCCGGCACTTGCTGCTCCGGGAAGGCTTCAAGAGTTTGCTTGATGACGGCGCACGCCTAGCGTCGAAGATAGGGCGCCCAGGAGGACTGGAGTGATGAGATGGTCTGCGCTTGTAATCACGTTCTTCGTGTCCGGTTTCGTCATCGCCCAGGCGCCCCCGTCTGTGGCCGAGCGATGCGTACGGCATTATGCCGCACAGTACCGTGTGTCCCCCGAGTTGATTGCGGCGTTGATTGACGTCGAATCGCGGTGGAATGCCCAGGCAGTCTCAAGTAAGGGAGCCATGGGCCTGATGCAGCTTATGCCAGCGACAGCCCGCCGTTTCGGTGCTTATCGCCCTTTCGACGTGGACCAGAATATCGCTGCTGGCACCAGGTATGTGACGACGCTGATGTGGGAGTTCCATGGTGACCTGCGGTTGGTGGCCGCGGCCTACTACGCCGGCGACCATTGGATCACCCGGAAGCAGTTAAACTACCGCAATCCTTACGTAATCGCCTACGTCCAGGCTGTACGGCGGCAGTATATGAGGCGGACGAGTGCGGTCGCGAGGCCGCGAAGGAGATAGACACCATGAAGCTACGCTGGCTCATTCCGATTGCGGCTTTGTTACCGATGCCGTTCCAGACGTTCGGACAGGTGACGAGCGCACGAATTGCCACCATCACGATCAATCCTGCGGAGGTAACGCTCCTGCATCTGCGGCCCGAGTTCGAGTCGACGATTCGAATGCCTGAGGAGGTCACCTCCGTGATTCTGGGCAGTCCTGGTGCCTTCAAGGCTGAGCATAACGAGGGTGAACCCGAGTACGTGTACGTCAAACCCATCACGAAGGAGCCGGTTCAATCAAATCTTCTTATCGCGACTAAGTCAGGGCAGCATGTGACTCTCGAACTGATCAGTGATGGTGCCGCGAACGGCACGGTTCAACCGATCGACTTCCTGATCGAGTACCGCGCATCAAGGAGCTTCCTGATCAATCCAGCCGCCAGCCTTCCTGCGTTACCGAACCTCGAAAGCAAGGAGCATGAAGGTAGTCGGAATAATCACCAGGAAGCAAATGCACTGTCAGCTCTTGAAGTCGAGTTCGTGCAGCAGCAGCGCATCAATACGCCCCAATGGACCAAGTGGGACCACAAAGAGATCGAAACCTCAGTTGGTGACATTCGCCAATGGAACAACGAGACCGTGATCTCTTATTCCGTTCTTAACAAATCAGATCATCCGGTGGAGATAGTACCGCCTCAGATTCAAGTCACCGGGCGGAAGGTTGACAAGAAAAAGAAGAAGCAGGGCAAAGGGATCATCTCCGATCAGCTTGAGATTCGGAACTTCAGACTCAGCACGACTAGGCTCGAAGCGGGCGGACGGGCGGATGGCGTTGTGATCTTCGATCGACCCAATTTCAAACAATCGACCGAAAAGCTGTTCCTTCAAATAGCGCAAGCAGATCAAGTCGATCAGCCGGTTCTAATAAGCCTTCCGTTCACGCCCCCCATCTCAGCAGATCGCAAGTAGAAAGGACACGAACCTATGATCACCAAAGATAGCAACAGCAAGAACGGCAACCGCGAACTGTTCGAAATCGATCAGTCATCTCGATCGAGTGCTCCATTTGCCGTAGAGGACACTTCGGCCGACCCAGGGAGTAAGGAGGAGCCAGTTGCTGTCGTTCCTGTCGAGTTCGCGACTAGAGCCGGTCGCGAGGACATCGGGGGCATCGGAAAGAACAGACTCCTGCTGCTCGGTGGCGGTCTCACTATTGCGGTCGTCTTTTTCGTTTTCACGACCCTGATGGGGAAATCGTCCAAGAAACCAACGAATGCGAAGCCGCCCGCGCAGCAGGCAAAGCAGGAAACCGCCAAACCCGCTAAAGGTAGTGTGACCCCGGTCATGGAAACCGTACGCACTCCCGCACCCGACAACTCGGGCGGACAGCTTGGCCCGAACGATATCAAGCGCACACGCTCATCGGACGGACAAGGGCTGAACAAGAGGATTACATCGTCGACTGACAGCCGGCCCAATGTGAAGCCATCGAAGGCCGACTCTCTTAGAGGTGTTCCATCCTTCGCTGATACGCAACAGAAATGGGAAGAACCACAGCCTTACGGGGAGCCCTCGACAGCTGTTGCACGGTCGCAAGCACCGCAGCAGAACACCTTGAAGGAACCCTCGCTCATCTTCGTTCGAAGTGAGGCTCAGAATGCATCATCAGGCCTGAGGACAGCAATCGGACCAGACACTGGTGCGATCCTTGAGATGGCACCGGGATCCCGGATCCAAGCGAAGCTGCAAACCCAGATCTCAAGTGCAGTCCAAGCACCGGTGGTCGCAATCGTGGAGTATACCTATGCCATCGGGGATCGAGTCATCGTTCCGGCGGGAGCGCGTGCATACGGGCAACTCCAGCAAGCTGACCCTAGCGGACTCGTCAGTGTGAAGTTCGATGAAATCGAACTACTAGATGGATTGCGCGAGAAGATCGATGCCATCGGCACCGGTCTTGATCTTGGGCCGATCAAGGGCGACGTCTCGGGTAAGAACACAGGCAAGAACTTCCTCGTGCGCGCTGCCGCTGGAACCGGCTCCGTTCTCGCAGCGATTGCTGGGAACAACACAAGCGCAGCCTTCTCAGAAAGCGATATGCTTCGAGAACGCCTGGCCCAGAATATCGGGACGGCGGGTGACTCCGAAGTCATGAACTTGAATGCCAAGACCCATGTTGTGGTCTCCGTGCCCGCGGATACGAAGATCTATATCGTCTTCACCAAACATGAAGGGAGCGCCACCGACCTTCACAGAGTAGCTTCGGTCCGGCCTTAGACACAGCCTTACCTCCAAAGGCCCCGGTCGGTTGACCGGGGCTTCTTATTGCCTGCAACACAGGAGTTCAAATTAGCTCCGAGGACTCTGCGGAGGGATACGGTGGCAGGTAGACGGACCTTGGCACCAAAAAGATACTCGCCAGCTCTGATCCTTTTTTTGCAACTGCGACTGTCGTCGATCTGCGCATCGAGCAAACGTCGATCCAAGTGCCCCAACGTGGAGATGAGCAAAAGCTCTTACCCAATTCACGCCCTGGCTATTGACCCATGACACGTCATCTCTTCCAGGTACTTCTCTGAGGGCAGAACGCTAAGAGGGATGAATCCGCTCAATGATGACAAACGCATCCCGAGCGACTAAGTCCTTGCCCCGTTGCCGTTTGAGCACAGTACGATCCAGTTGGCTCGGTGCGCGTTCGAGTACCTATAGCTCTAAATGACCCAACTTGTGCTTGAGTGAATATCGATCTACCTGCCTCAACGTGAGGACGGGGAAAGACAGAGCCTTATAACCCAACATGCGTTCGGGGCGAAACTGTTGACCTGCTCAAGACCTGGACGGGCCATGATCGATCCCTGTGACCTTTTGTGCGCCTGAGCAGGAGCGATTGCGTGGAAGACTATTTAGGACGTTGCCGCTGTAGCGCCACATTTGGTCATCTCACATAAGCTGACTTATCTCTAGATGTTTTACTGCAATACGCCACCTTACCGTAGTCGATTCTTACGACGGTATGAGTTTGCTGTTCCCGCAGCGTCGGCACATATATGTATGTTCCCAGTTCCGAACGAGCTGCGGGTAGACTTCCCGATTGTACCGAGCGGTTCGGCGAAGGTTTAGCGAGAGACCGACGATCAGACCAACGCCTATGAGGAACAAAACAGAGACCACACCTTCCATGCTCCCGCCGGACCTTGGGTGCGAACGAAGAGAGCTTGCTCCGGCGTAGGCCCAGAACAGTGCGAAGTAGATCCCGAATCCCCATAGTAGGATCGGCCGCATGTATTTGCGCCGATTAGGTGGTGCTGCCATCTGAGCGGACAAAGAATGGCTATTGCCAGAATGGAGCTTGCCAGAATAGGCGCGTGTTCCTTGCTGGTAGAGAAGCGCCATAGCTACGATATTGGCTGTTCCGCACCGATCACATTGGTAGAGGTTCTGTTGCGGTAAGGTCGCCATCTCATTTGCCCCGCACCCGTCGGCACGCTCACGACAGACTTTTAGGAAAGTCCTGACACGCGTAGATTCTAGCTTTTTCTCGCTGATCAAGCCAATGCGGAACATGCTCTCAGTGCAAAGTTCCTATTTCTAAGGCGAAACCGCGTAGAAGCAGGAGAAGTAATCCGGATTCGGGCTGTTCACAACCCAAGCCGTCTATTTGACCGAAATCTTATTCCGCCCCAATCTCTGTTTCGACGCGGAGGCCACGAGCAGCCGAGTCCAGGAGAGAAACATATGAGAACCGCACCAGCCTTCTGGCGGCACTCCGCAAGGTCCGCTACATCAATCACTTCGATTTTTCAACGTCCAGAGGAGATCGACTGGCTCCGCGCATTCCTGATGTTTGCGTTGGGCCTCATTGTGTTCGGGAATTTTCTGGCCCCTCTCGCAGCGAGTGCGCAGAACCTCGGAACCGCGCCGGCGTTCGGGCAGGCGGTTCAGGGCCAGCAGGCGACCACGGTCGAAGGCACCGTCCTCAATATCGTGAACTGGTCTTGCAACGTTATCGCCCCGGTGATTGCAGTCGCTTGCCTCGGTATTGCTGGATGGCATTTCAAGAGCGGCCGCGGCTACATGGGTTGGGGCGTCACTGGCGTTGCCCTCATGGTGATCTCCGGTCTCGGACGCATGGCCGAAGGTTTCATTACACAAGCGCAGGGCATCCAGTAACGAGGTCACGCCGTCATGCCTGTGCCGCAATTCCTCCTCGATCTCCTTCAATTGTTGCTCAACTTGGCAGTGCCGGCAGCGTTCTGCACGCTGGCCGCTGCTGGGGTGAATCTCCGGCATGAAGGAGGAACCAACTTCCATGTGAACGGGCGCGTTGGGAAGTGGGTGTTGTGGACTGTCGTCTTTCTGACTCTTCCCCAACTCTTGTCATGGATAGCGGCACAGGGCATTACGGTCCCCTCGGGGAGTGGATCGGTCGGCACGAGCTGGCTTGCCAGTATGCAAACCGTACTCACTAACTTTGTCAACCAGATCGTCGCCGCGAAGTTTGTACCGGTTCTGGCCGCTTACTTCGTTCTCAAAGCGACTCTTGATGGAGCTGCGGGAGAGAACCCGCTTGCATCGATCATCGCCGCACTCTTTCTCATGTCTCTATCCGCGACGGTGCAGCTCTTGCAGAGCTGGAATTCAGGCGGTCAGTATGCGACGACAGACATGCTCTCGTCGCTATGGAACTACGTTGTGGGGCAGATCATGCCCGCAGCCGCGGGGCTGGCTTGCGTCGGTGCCGTTATCAACTTCGTGCGGCACAGACCCTGGACACGCCTCGTCTTTGCCGCGATCTCTTTTCTGAGTGTGAGTGGGCTGCTTGCCCTATTCCGAGCGATGGCCGCATAAGGAGTCAACGATGAGTCTCAACGGCGCAATTACCAATCTTGCCTCCTGGGCCGGCAACACGATGATGCCCACGATGGCCGGGATGTTCTTTGCGGGAGCTGTCTATCACTACAGCAAGAGCAAGCCTTTCGAGCACATGCTGTATGGCGGCTTCGCGTCACTGGTGTGTTCTGGAATGCTCAGAGCGCTTGAAGGATTTGTTCAACACGCCGGTTCCACCAGTGCAGATGGGTTCTGGATGGCAACGATGAGCCTCGTGAACTGGACCGCGAACGTGATCCTGCCCATGTTTGCCCTGACCCAGCTTGCGGCGATGGCCCTTCACATGGGCGGAGTGGTCACAGAGATCTATCCAGGATCGACGTGGATACGGAAGTTCATCGCTGCAGTCGCAGCCTTAATGGTGTCGGGGATCGTGAGACTTGCCGAATCGATGGTCACGCACGCGCACGGAGTTTAAGAGGAGCCTTATGAGTCTCGACATGACGCCTGTCCACCGCAACCTGCACACGAAAGTGTCTTTTCTCGGCCTGGAGTTCGAAGACCTGATTCTCGTGCTGGCACTTGCCGCGCTTATGAACCTGCTGGCCCACTTCGTCGGCGATAATACTCGCGTTTTCGGGTTGCCCCTCAATGTATTTATGGAGTTCGTCGTGCCCGCTTTGGCTGTTCCGTTCCTGATCCTGTTCAAGTACGGCAGACCACGGGGTTATCTGACTGACTTAGTGCGTTCTTTCTTCTCCCCACGCGCCTGGTGTGCACTTGAGCGAGATTCTGAATTGACCCATAGTTACGTCGTCGAGGACGAGGTCTAGACACATGCAAGCGCTTATTGAAACAAAGACAGACGGATCTGTAGCAATGCGACTCGATGCGGAAGCCGCGCGGGCAATGCTAGCAAGTGTCGTTTTCGCATCGCGCTTCCACGTTGGTATTGCGCCCCTTGCCAGGATCGCGGAAGAGGGCTTGAGAGTTCAGAACGGAAAAGTGCGGAGCAGTGATCTATGCCTATGACCTCTTTAGAACACGAGAAGAAACTCAAGTCACCGGCTGTCTGCGAGCTTTTGCCTCTGCGAGATCTCCCGGACGGCGATAACGTGATGATCCGAACGAACGGTGCATTCGTTGCGGGATATGAGTTGCGCGGCGTGCTTGCATACTTCGCCACCGACGGCGATCGGAACCAAACGAAGTCAATGCTTGAGGCGCTCTTCCGCAGTGTGCCGGACGTCAGCATGCGGCTGCAGTTTCGTTACGAAATCTCCGAGCACCTTGGCGACCTTCTCGACAGCTATGTCCAGGAGCAGCGAACTGAACAATCGGAGGTCATGGCACTCGACACGCACCGTCTCAGGATGTGGCAACAAAAAGAGAAGGCTGGCTACTTCTTCGAGAACCGGCTTCATGTCTACTTCATCTGGGACGCTCGAGTTCATGCGAAGCTCTATCACTCAGCCCAGCAGAAGCGGCAGCTTGGTGGCTTCACCATGAGCCAGAAGAAGGCGATCCAGCGGACCCGCAGAGAGCACGAAACCTATTTGGCCGAGTTCGAATCGATTCTGCGCGGCATCGAGGGGTCGATGGAGGGGGCGAATCTCGGGCCGCGGAGGCTATCGACCCAGGAACTCTTTGAGGAGCTGAAGCATTCGCAACATCCTACGCGACGCGATCACCGGCCCTTCATGCCCGGCGATGAGATGTTCACATACCGCAGTGCGCGGGAGCAGGCGACGCAAGCGAGCATCCTCCACGAAGCCGAGACCTACCTCAACATTGACGGCTACCTCTATTCCGTCGTCAGCCTCAAGGAACTACCGGACGCTACGTTCCCCGGAATGCTCCAGAATTTCTCGACCCTCGGTTTCCCTGTTGTGATTAGCGGGCAAGTCACTGTTCCCGATCAGGTCAAGGTCCTGAAGGGCTACAAGAAGCGGCTACAAAAGATGACCGCCGCGCAGAAAGATGCCAATGGCAACTTCAAGTCGAATCCTGAGGCGGAGGTCGCGCAGACTCAGTTGCTTCAGGTGCAGCGAGACATCATCTCCTCGTCGCTTAAGACGGCAAAGCTAAGCCTTTCAGTCGTCGTCAGGACCTCCCAGCCAGCAGTGACCCTTAACGATCTTGAACGATCAGAACGCGAACTGGCTAATCGCACACAGGAGGTTCTGAACGCATTCACGCACATGAACGGTGCCAAGGCGGTCATGGAGACCATTGCAAAGCGGCGCATCTTTCTCGGCACTTTGCCGGGAATGGCAGATCCTGACAAGCGGGATCATGACATGCTTACCTCGAACGTCGCCGATCTGGTGCCCGTTGATATGCCATGGACAGGAACGCGGCGAAGTCCGCTGATCCTGTTTGAAACGCCCTACCGTCAGCTTATTCCGTTCTCGATGTTCGACCCCGATCTGTCCGATGCAAATGGACTGCTCATGGCGAAGAGCGGCGGCGGCAAGACTCTTGCTGCGCAGCAGATGCTCCTGATGGCGGCACGCGCTAACCCCGTGATCTCGATCCTCGAGCGCGGCGACTCCTATCAACCGCTGGTAGAGCTGATGGGTGGAGAGATGATTGAGATGTCGCTCGACAGCGATCAAACGATCAATCCCTGGGACCTGCCAAGAGGTGAGATCAAACCGTCGAACGATCAGATTTCATTCCTCAAGAATCTCACTCGCCACATGCTGGGTGAAAATACGCCTGCGGACCTCGATATCGACCTGCTCGATAGTGTTCTGCTCGAAGCGATCGCCTCGACTTATAAAAGGTGCAGCGCGAAGACATCGAATCCGATTCCGCTCTTCGGCGATCTGGCGGCGGAACTGGCGCACTGGCAAGACCGCGATAAAAACCAGAAGATTAATGCGATGGCGCAGATGGCTTCGACTAAGCTGCGCGCCTGGGTCGACGAGGGTCCCTATGCGCGGCTCTTTGATCGAACCACAACAGTTCATTTGAACAATCCGTGGCTCTACTTCAACGTCGAGAAGCTGAAGGACGACCCCCGGCTTGAGCGAGCCATGAGTCTGCTTATCGCGCATACCGCCACATATAGAGCGTCCGGGTTCTCGGGCCAGCCAAGCATTGTTCTGCTCGATGAGTGCTGGGCTCTCCTTGAGTCGCCGATTCTGGCCAGTGTGGTCGTTCAACTCTTTCGCACCGCACGTAAGCGGAACGCCAGTGTTTGGGGAATTAGTCAGACGCCGGAGGACTTCGTCGGAACCGTAGATCGGCCGAACGAGCATGGCGCCGGCATTGTGAAGAACGCAACGACGAAGATCATCGGTAAGCAGCCGGGCGACATGACTGCTCTTCGCGAGCATGTACATCTGAACGAGACAGCCCTTAACCAGATCAAAACCTTCGCACACCCTAAGAAAGGCCATAGTGCGGAGTTCCTCATCGCCATTGGCGAGAAGGCCGAATCGACTCACGCGATCCGGATCGTGCCTAGCGCAGTCGATTACTGGATCACGACTACCTACGCTCGTGAGCGCTCATTCAGGAAATGGTGGCTGACCCGGAATGAGGAGCTCCCCCGTATCGCCGCATATGAACTGCTCGCAAAGCAATATCCTCGCGGGTTGGCCGAGGTTGGTCTTCTCGCGGTTGAGCTATCCGGAGAAGTGCAGGAGGCAACAGGAAAATGAAAAATCACTACGAACCCGAGCAACAGCAGTTGCTCATAAGCGGAAAGTCTATCGGCCCCGACAATTTGCTCCACGGTGCTCGGAGAGCGAGAGGCAGGTGGAGACGAAGGTTTGCAGCCGGCAAGTGGGCGCTCGTTGTCTGTCTTGTGGTCTCATCGGCGGCGCACGCACTGGATTTCGATGTCTTCCAAGCGATCTTCGGCTCGATTCAGAACGATATGGGGAAGTCATTGCAAGCAATGAATGAGTTGTCCCAATCGGTTCAGAACCTTTATCAGACAACGATGTGGCCTTTGGCGGCGATCAACCAAGCACGCGGCTTTGTATCCAATTCGATCTCCAGCTTTCGCGGCCAAATGGCGCAACTGTTCATAACACCAGCGAACAGTGCGGTTTCGCTTGGCCCGCAACAGTTCGAAGCGATCTTGCATAGCCGGCTTTCGTCGCAGATTCCGTCTCTGCAAGCTAGCTTCACGACCAACTACGGCTCCGTCCCCCAAATCAAGACCGCTTCACCTCAGGACCGCGTGATGATGGATATCGACGACGCACTCAGCCAGGAAAATCTCAAGATGACCTTGATCTCGGATCAAGGAGGAGATGTCGTCCTCAACACTGCAGACCAGATGGAGAACCAGGTGGCGGTCAGTACACCGGGGTCGAATCCTTATCTAACAGCGCAAGCGCAGGTGGCCAACCTCCGCTGCCAGGCATACATGCAGAAGATGTTAGCGGCGGAGCTACGGCAGGAAGCGGGCCGCCTCGCTCACGACAACGTTCTGGTAAAGCGCAGGACGGCTTCAACCGCCGGAATCGGCGGATTGATCTCAGGAGCACTTACAAACCGGTAAGGAGGACAACATGACAGATTCAAAGCAAGGATGCGATAGTACCCCCAAGTCTTACTTCAGGCGTCGCACCGAGCGTGCGCCGGAGGAAACTGAGAAATTAATGCCGGACAGCCAACAAAAGCAACAAGGGGAACGCCGTTGGTATCGTCCCACTGTGTTGAAAGTGGCGGCAGTTGCACTGGGTATTCTGCTCATCGTTCCTGACCACGCGCATGGCCAGTTTGGGATCGACACCGCTACCATTCTGGCAGCTCTATCGAAGATGCAATCGCTCATGAGCACCTACATGGCAAAACCCCTGAGCACGATCAACCAGTATGAACAGAAGACCGCGAAGTATGAACAAGAGGTGATGTACCCCTTGGCTGCAATCAACCAGGCCAAGAATTCGGTATCCCAGTTTGAAAACCAATTCGGCCAGATCAGCAATATGTTTCATGTCAATGTCTCGAGTGCCACGCTGCCCCAGTCGCAGAACCTCGAGTCTTTGCTGCTCTCGCGTAACACTGGCAACGTTCCAGCGATCTCTTCTCAGTTCCAGTCTGTATATGGCGTCGTCATGGCGCAAAAGACAGCGTCGCCGGCGACGCGGAACATGACGGATATGACCGATGCACAGGCTCAGGATGCGATGAAGCGAGCTGTGGCGATCGACGCGCTAGCCGATGCGGAGTTAGCGGAGGCCGATCTAATGGGCCAGCAAATCTCTGCGTCGGCCCCTGGAAGCGCACCGATCCTGGAGGCGGAGGCGGATATATGGGTGGTGCGCGCCAATGCCTATACGCAGTCCGCTCTCGCTGAACTCATGCGCACACGCGGTATCGATCTTGCCAACCAGAGCAAAGCAGCGAAGCTAGCGACATCCGACAACACTGGCAACAACGGCCTCATAAACGGCGCGTTGACGAAAAGGTGACACCTCTATGTATCCTTCGATCACTGCCTTACATCCCGGCTTAGCTGCACTGGCGCTCTTCCAAGGCACGCAGTTGAACCTCTTCGAGCGCTTTCTGACGCAGGCCGTGGCGGGCATCAACTCGACGAGCATTACCTCCGGGATGCAGAATGCAGCCTACGTTGTTCTGCTTATCGGCTTTCTCTGGCAGGTTTATCAGTCGGCACTGCACGGTGGAGATGTTCGAGGGCTTGGGACGAACCTTATTAAGTATGTCGTCACAGCAATTGTTGTCATGAATTACTCCGCAGTGTTCACCACGGTAAACCAGGGCTTCGTGAATGCAGGCAACTGGATCAGCAATGCTTCGGGCGCAAGCAATCTGTTTCAAGATTGGGCAAGCGATCTCCAGACGCAATACAGCCAGGCCGGAATTCAACAGATGTGGGGTTTGATCACCGGGTCGATGGCCGGTCTGCTTGATGCCATTCTGATTGTCGTTGCCTACCTCCTTTACCCGATCGTCATCGTGATCTTCGGCTTCTTTTACATCTTCTATGGCAGTGTTCTTTATATCTTCGGGCCGATCGTGATTGCGCTGATGCCGCTCGGTGCCACGAACCGCATCGCGAAGACTTACATCGAAAACGTTTTTATCTGGAATGCTTGGCCGATTCTCTACGAAGGATTTGGCGCTCTTCTGAGTGCCGTTCAAATGGGCCAAGTAGGCCAGATGCTCCACCAGAACGACTTTCTTGGCGGTTTGGGCAATCTTGAGGGATCCTTCCTCATCGGAATTGCGAGCATTATTTTCTCATTAGCGATCGCGGTGATCCCATTCATAGCCAAACGGATCGTCACGGGTGATGTCGGCAGCACTGCAGGTGCCATGATCGGGGCCGCTGTTACCGCACTGACAGTTGGAGCTGCTGCGGTGGAGGGTGCCGCGGCAGGACTTGCGGCCGGCGGGGGTGGAGCCGCCACAGGAACGTCTGCGGTCGGGGGGCAATCTGGAGCAACGGCAGGCTCAGCACGAATGTCCACTGCTTCCGCAGGTGCGAATCAACCGACGCCAGCGCAACAGAGTCCCAAGTCACCTGATTCGGCGAGCAGCCAACCGGCGAATGCCTTTTCGATGGGCTCGAGCGAGCCTTCCGCGGAGAGTCATGCTGATCAGATTCGTGGCTCCCTCAGCGACGCAATGGGTATCGACAGCGCCGATGACTCGAGTGCAGGTGCAGCTGCAACTCCTGCTGAAAGCCAGGGTTTCGCAGGATCGTCGACGGGTACCACTCCCAAACAGAGCGGTCGTCCAGCCGTGGTGCAATTTGGAAGGAAAGGTCCAAGCGTGCATCGCTACAACGTTGGTACTTGGGGCACTTA
>CAXTNM010000016.1:0-27072 GCA_964245715.1 uncultured Acidobacteriaceae bacterium
CCGCCGGACAGACGACCCCCGCTACACCCCCCGCTGCGGGTCAGGCTGCTGCTCCTGCCTCAGGCCAGGTTCAGATGGACCCTGCCGAGTACACGGACTATGACAACGCTGTGAATAAGCAGACCACGCCTCAGACTCAGGCGCCTGCCATCGAGGCCTACCTCGCCAAGTATCCGAAATCTGCAGTGAAAGCGGACGTTCTGCAGCGACTCTTGATTGATTACAGCCAGTTTGACCCCGCGAAGGCCATCACCACCGCCGACCAGATCCTCCAGTTGAACCCCAACGATATCCAGGCACTCACCGTCGAGACCGTCTTCCGCGCTCAGCAGGCCGCAGCGCTCACGGACCCGGCAGCCAAGCAGTCAGGAATGGATCAGGCCGCAAGCTACGCGCAGAAGGGCCTCGACGCAACCAAGCCGGACGCTATGTCGCAGGCAGACTTCGATAAGGCGAAGACGGTCGCAACGCCCACCTTTTACAGCACCATCGGCAACGATGATCTGCAGAAGAAGGACTATGCCGGCGCGATTGTCGCCTTCAAGTCTGAACTCGCCGCCGTGCCCGTCGCCCAGACGACCACACCCGGTACGCCGCTGCAGGACACCTACTATCTTGGCCAGGCCTACTTCGCGTCCACACCGCCCGACTACATCAACTGCGCCTTCTACGCTACCCGCGCAGCATCGTACGCGCCGGCGCAGTTTGCCTCCCAGATGCAGCCTTTGGCTACCTACTGCTACAAAAAATACCACGGCAAGGCTGATGGCTATGACGCCGTGGTCGCAGCCGCCAAGGCAAATGTGAATCCGCCAGCCGACTTCAAGATCACGCCCGCGCCCACGGACGCCGATATCGTTAACCAGACGATCGCTTCGACTCCCGACCTTTCCACGCTTGCCATCTCGGATAAGGAGTACATCCTGACCTATGGCACATCGGATCAGGCGGACAAGGTATTCGCGACCGTCAAAGGCAAGGCGGACAAGCTACCGGAGGCCACTGTGATCTCGGCGACGCCGGACACTCTCACCGTCGCCTACTCCGATGATGCGGTCCAGGCGAAGACCGCGGACTTCACTTTCAAGATGAAGACCCCGCTGAAGACGCTTCCCGCCGTGGGCAGCAAGGTTACTCTGACTGGCGTTTGGGACTCCTACACACAGAAGCCTTTGAACATCAACATGATCGATGGTGAGATTTACAGACCGGCGGCCGCCAAGCGTCCCGTTCGCCGCTAAGCTGGAGGTCCACGCTCTAGCAAAAGGCCGCCCTGAACGGGCGGCCTTTTTGTGCCAGTAGGACGCCACAAGCAGTAAGGCAATCGATAATCGAAGAACTTTCGATCTGTCGGCTCAACCCGAAAGTTGTAGCCAGAATCATTGCACTTGGTACTGCCCGTTCGCTAACTTGAAGACTCCTAGTAACTGCGTTCTGCAGTTTCGTGAGGTGTTCGACATGAGTAGAGCAGCTGTTGGATATCGCGGGGCCGGGCCATTGGATCTGCCAGCGTTTGTGATTGCATATCAACCGATTGTCGACGTGACGACCCGATCGATCATCGCTTACGAAGCCTTGACGCGAGGCGTCGATGGGACCTCCTACCCTCCGCTGGTGGAGAATCTTAACCCCGCAACCCTCCGCGCCTTCCACCGCCGCACCGCCGAAACTGCGATTCGCCGCGCAGCCGAACTCGGCATTCTTGGCCTCCAGGCTTCGCTCTGCCTCAACCTGCAGCCCGATCTGAACCCCGATGCTCTCGACGCTGAATTCATTGCCGGCGTCGCGCGCTCCTACGGTCTTACCCCCGACAATATTTTGCTTGAGTTCACCGAGGATCATCGTCTGCCGATCCCCGAATACAGGCAGCTGCTCGACCGCAATAAGCAGGCAGGTTTCGCCACAGGCATGGACGACTTTGGCGCTGGCTACTCAGGCCTGACGGCTCTCGTCGAATGCCGTCCCGAAGTTCTTAAGCTCGACCGCGCCCTCGTGAAGGGAATAGACGTCTCCGACACCCGCCAGAAGATCGTTCATGCCTTTGCCAATTGCTGCAGGGCTCTCGAGATGCGCCTGATCGCCGAAGGCATCGAGACCCGCGCCGAGGCCGACATGCTCCGTTGCCTCGGGGTTACGCACATGCAGGGCTACCTCTTCTCGAAGCCCGTTGTCGACACACTTCCCACTCATTCGGTCTGGGGCGTTGATCATGTTCCTGCGCCAATCCGCACAGGCTATAGAAATTCGTTTCTGGCGGCACTCGGCTTCGAGTCTGCCATGCCTACACTTACTCTCCAAGCATGATCCGTTGAATTCGCGAGGATCGGCCCGAAGCGCCGTCGCACTCGATCAGAGCGCCGCAAAGCTTTGGGTTTCCCTTGGCTGCCTCAAACTTTCCCGGCATACCGGTCAAAAAGCGCTGCAGTACCAACTCCTTTTCAACCCCTATCACGGAGTCGTACGGGCCTGACATTCCTACGTCCGTCTGAAACGCCGTACCCTCCGGCAAGATACGCTCATCCGCCGTCGGAATATGTGTATGCGTGCCGAGGACCGCAGTCACTCGCCCATCCAAATACCATCCCAGCGCTACCTTCTCACTCGAAGCCTCAGCATGAATATCTACCAGGATGACCTTTGCCTTGATCTTCGAAAGCAGCTCATCCGCTTTGCGGAAGGGGTCATCGCACGAAGACATAAACACACGCCCCTGCAGGTTAATGACCGCATAGGGCTGTCCATCCTCGAGTGTGCCCTCGTACACCCCAAAGCCCGGCGTTGTCACCGCGTAGTTCGCGGGCCGGAGGATCCTCCGGCCGCGCTCATGCGAATCCGAGGGCACAGCCATGTACTCGAAAATCTCCCGCTTATCCCAGATGTGATTCCCCGTCGTAATCACATGCGCGCCCAGGTCAAAGATCTCCTCGGCAATGGAAGGCGTAATGCCAAACCCACCTGCCGCATTCTCCCCGTTGATCACCAGCAGGTCGACCGCATGTGTTGCCATGAGGTGCGGCAGATGCTCCCGCACGATGTGCCGTCCCGCCGACCCAAAAATATCCCCGACAAACAGAATCTTCACTCACGAAGCCTAGCAGAAAACGAGAGACGGGAAGAGGCAAGTAGGGCGAGGGAAGAGAAGACGTGAATCGTATTTGCCGACCCTTGCACCTCACGTTCTGCCCTCTGCGCTCGCCTTTGTGTTACTTTCCTTCGTATGGCGCAGAATGGCAGATTCGGCTTGAGCCTCCGCGTGCTCGCGCATCTCGCGCTTGCTCCCGGCTCCATGCATACCTCCGCCGAGATCGCTGCGGCGCTCGGAACCTCGCCCGTGATGGTGCGCCGTATCTTCCCGCCGCTGCACAAAGCCGGCTTCATCGTTCAGCGCAAAGGGCCGCAAGGTGGGGCACAACTCAAGGCAACACCGAAGGCCATTGGTTTTGGCGACATCTTTGCTGCTGTTGGCGGGGAATGGCCCCTGACCGGCGACAAAGCTACAGATAACATCCTGCAACGATCTCGCAAAGACGCGATTGAGGCGATGAACGACACCACCATCGCCTCCCTGACAAAGAAACTGAAGAAGTCCTAGTCTCTGCACCCCGAAGTGGTCTAGCACGGCCCGAAGGGCTCGCCGCCCACGATCAGGGCGTGGTTACTTTAGCCTTTGCCGGCCGCAGCAAAGGAAACAAGATCACATCTCGAATCGACTTCGAACCAGTAAGAATCATCGTCAACCGATCAATGCCGATGCCCTCACCGCCGGTTGGTGGCAGTCCATACCCTAGGGCGCGGACGTAGTCCTCGTCCATCTGGTGCGCCTCATCGTCGCCGCGTTCCTTCTCCGCCATCTGCATCTCAAATCGCCGGCGCTGATCGACCGGATCGTTCAGTTCCGAAAACGCATTCCCAACCTCGAAGCCGCCGATGTAAAACTCAAACCGCTCCACCCAATCCCGCTCATCCGGCTTGACCTTCGAAAGCGGAGACACTGCCAGAGGAAAGTCATAGATGATGGTTGGCTGGATAAGATGAGGCTCGGCGAGATGCTCGAAGAGGTCGGCGATTGACTTGCCAGCGTTACCGCTCGCCTCAGTCTGCCTGGCGAGAGCGCCAAAGAGCGTAGTCACGCTGCGACGTTCCTCCTGCACCGCAGCTGGAATCTCCCAACGCTCCTCACCTTCCGCGTCATCTTCCAGGACATCGTTGAGCCTTGCCTGCACCAGCTTGTTGCACAGTGCCAGGAAGCCGGCAGTGCTCGAGAGAGCCTCAAGTGAGGGAGCCGACCCGTAGGCTGGATTCCAGAACTTGACGATCGCCTCCCGCATCGAAAGTCTTGTCCACTTTCTGAGGTCAATCTCGGTTCCATTGAACATCGTTAACGTCGTCCCATTCACTTCATCGGCGACAAACGTAACGAGGTCCTCAGTCAAGTCCATCAGTTCGTGATAGTTCGCGTAGGCCTGGTAGAACTCAAGCATCGTGAACTCGGGATTATGCTGCGTGCTGACACCTTCATTGCGGAAGTTCCGATTGATCTCATAGACCCGATCCATTCCGCCCACCACCAGGCGCTTCAGGTAAAGCTCCGGCGCAATTCGCAGAAACAGCGGCAGGTCAAGCGCGTTATGGTGCGTCGTAAACGGCCGCGCCGCAGCGCCCCCAGCCACAGGCTGCATCATCGGCGTCTCGACTTCCAGGTACCCGCGCGCGTCGAAGAACGTTCGGATCGCCCGCAGTATTCCGGCACGCTTCACAAACACCTCACGCACATTCGGCGGCGGAGCCTCGATCAAAGCCGCCGCCTCCTCGCCCTCGACCACCGGCGCCGGTCCATGCTCCGCCTGCTTCACCGATTGGCCTGTATTCATAAACAGATCAACATACCGCTGCCGATAGCGCAGCTCCACGTCCTCGAGCCCATGGTATTTATCCGGCAGCGCCAGCAGTGCCTTCGCCAGAAAACGTAGAGATGTGACATGCAGCGTCGTTTCGCCGGTCCTAGTCACGAACAGGTAGCCCGAAACTCCAATATGATCGCCAAGGTCGAGCAGCTTGTAAATCCCAAACTGCTCTTCTCCGACATCATCCTTGCGCACATAGATCTGCAGCCGCATGCCACCCTGCTGCAGCTGCGCGAACCCGGCCTTACCCTGCACGCGAATCTGCATCACGCGCCCGGCTATTGACGCCTCAACGCGGTGCGCCTCCAGCCACTCCGCTGTCGCCGGCTCAGGGTTGTCGATATACCGCGCGCGCAGCTCTGGAATCGTCACCGTCGCGGCAAACGAGTTTGGATACGTCGCTTCGGCCTTCGTCAGGCCTTGCGCCGCGCCCAGCGCGCTAATCTGCTCCAGCTTCTCCAGCCTCTGTCCATACAGCCGCTCTTCAAACTCCGAATCGAACACAGTCGCATAACCTCGTCTAACCAGAGTAACAATCCCCACGCTTCTATTCCTGAGTTCAAGATCGGCACAGAGGTCTCGGGACCACTTTTGCCCGTCTCATCCCGTTTGTTCGCGTCCGTCTTTCGCTTCAGACAGGCGATAATGCTAAGAGCAATGCCAGAACCCAAAAAACACGGTGCCCTCGGCAATCTCGTTCAGGCCGAGTCCATGCTACAGCTCGCCCTTGCGGTGCCCGCCGGATGCTTCGCCGGCCTGTTCATCGGCTATCTTCTCGATAAACACTTCCACACTCACTGGATCGTCGTGCTGGGCATGCTGCTCGGCGCTACCGGCGGCTTTATCCAGATCTTTACCACCGTCGCCCGCATGGGGAAGCGAGGCGATCAGTGAAGCCTCTCGAACCAGGCAAAGTCGACTATAGCCAAACCTCCATCGGCCTCACTGATCTCGATGTGCACAACACCATGCTCGCCTCGATCCGTCTGCTGGCCATCTTCTCTGTCATTGCCGCAACGCTGTTCTGGTGGAAGTCCGGCTGGCAAAGTGCCCTGCTTCTCGTCGTCGGCGCGCTCATCTCGTCCACTTCGTTGTGGGAGTGGCTTCGCCTCATGACCGCCATCAACGAACGCATGGATGCGGGGTTAAAACCAGGTCAAAAAGCCGGCCCCATGGGCCTCATTCTATTCGGTTTCTTCACTCGCTTGGGCCTTACCGTGGTGGTCCTCTATGTTAGTCTTAAGTATCTGCACGGCACAGTCTTCGCACTCGCCGCCGGCCTCGGTCTCGGGCTTCTATCGCTCACCATCGAAGCCCTCCGGCTCATGAAGCGAGGCACTGTCTAAGCACTTCGCAGACGGAAACTCTGAACAAACTTATGCCGACACAGCTCTTCCTCACCCGATTCCTTAATCACCATTTTGCTGCGCAGGTTGATGCCTTCCTCATCGCGCTGCACATTACCCCGGCGCACCCGCACGCGCCCATCAGCAACGCCTTCGCGATGGAACTCCTGCTGTTCGTCTTGCTTCTCTTGTGGTTTGTCCTCATCCGGGTTTCACTCTCGGTCGAAAAGCCCGGCGCCGTGCAGCACCTCGCCGAACTCACTCATGGCTTCGTTGGCGACCAGTCAGAAGCCATCATAGGCCACGGCTACGAGCGCTTCGTCAGCTACCTCACCGTGCTCCTGGTCTTCATCCTGCTCGGCAACCTGCTCGGCCTCATACCGGGCTTTGAATCGCCTACCGCCAACCCGGTCGTGCCGCTTGGCTTCGCTGTTGTAACGTTCATTTACTATCACTTCCACGGAATCCGTGCCAACGGCTTCAGCTACATCAAGCAGTTCCTCGGCCCCGTCTGGTGGCTGTATCCCTTGATGCTGCCGATCGAGATTATCTCTCACTTCGCGCGCGTTCTCTCGCTGACTGTGCGTCTTTACGCCAATATGTTTGCCGGCGACATGGTGACGCTCGCCTTCTTCTCGCTCATCCCGATTGGCGTGCCGCTTGTCTTTCTGGGTCTCCACTTCGGTGTCGCCATCATCCAGGCCTACGTCTTCATGATTCTCGCCACGGTTTACTTGTCGCTCGCCGTCGCGCACGATCATTAGTCCTTCAAGTTTCGCCGGTCGCGGGGTGCCCCCTCTCGACTGGCTGCATCACTCGCCGCTTAGCGTGAGGGTGCCAGTTCGGTGAGCATCAACCACCCACTGGCGGCGAACATCCCGACGGGGGCAGGAGTCTCACAATGGTTCGCATGCTTCAGTTCTCCAAGTACTTCTTCATGACGTTAGCGGCGATGTGCTTCGCCTCGCCGGCGTTTGCCCAGGCTGGCACCGCTTCCGGCGCGCCCGACTATCGCGCACTCGCCGTCGGTATTGGCATGGGCATTGCGGCCGGCCTTTGCGGCCTCGGCCAGGGACGCGCCACTGCCTCGGCTTCCGAAGCGCTCGCCCGTAACCCCGGTGCTCGCCCTGGCATTCAGCTCTTCTTGATTCTCGGCCTTGCCTTCATCGAGTCGCTGACTCTCTTCACGTTCGTGCTGCTCTTCCTCCGCACCACCTAGTTCAGCATCTTGACACGAAAGGAAATGGCCTCCGCAACCAGCGGAGGCCATTCTCTTGTCGATTATTGCGTGAACCCCGAAACCCGCTAAGTGGTTGTCGCCCGCGAAAAGGGTGAACTGGTAATCGCCCTTTACTTATCTGCAGCAATCGTGGGCGCACTCAGCACCGCAGCTGCCCCTCGATTTGCTAGATTCAGCACATGCCCTGGGAGCACCCCGAGCGCCAGCGTCGCCAGTGCGGCTGCCGCCAACCCAAGTCCCGCAGGCACACTCACCTTCGTGAAGCGCGTCGGCTGATTTCCACCCATCTCAGCATGGGGCGAGTACATCACCAGCATCAGTCGCAGGTAGTAGAAGCAAGCCGATCCGGAGTTGAGCAGGCCGACAACTGCAAGCAGGGTATGCCCGCCGCCGATTGCAGCCGAGAACGCGTAGAACTTGCCGAAGAAACCACCCGTGAACGGAATCCCGATCAGCGAAGCCAGGAAGAACGCCAGGAGCCCGCCCAGCCAGGGCCGCCGCAGCGCCACCCCAGCGTAGTCGTCAAGTGTCCGCGTGTGCTCGGTGTACCCCGTAATCTGCGTGACCACTGCAAACGCCCCAACATTCATCGCGGAGTACGCCGCGGTGTAGAAGCAGGCTGCGGAGATTCCAGCGATTGGAAAGGCAGTAAACGCCGCCAGCAGGTACCCGGCATGCGCAATCGACGAGTAAGCCAGCATCCGCTTCACGTTCGTCTGCTTCAGCGCACCCAGGTTGCCCACCGTCATCGAAAGCGCCGCTACAATCCAGATCAGCAACGACCAGCGCGACTGCATCGAGCCGAACCCGATAAACGTAACACGCAGCAGCACCGCGAATGCCGCAGCCTTCGGCGCCGTGGACATCAAGCCGACCACCGGCGACGGCGCACCCTGGTAGACGTCCGGCGTCCAAACCTGGAAGGGAGCCGCAGAGACCTTGAACAGTAACCCGATCAAGATCATGCCGAGCGCTAGAAATGCGAGCGGGGAGAAGCCCTGCGTGCCAAGCGCCGCGGCGATCTCCGCTATCGAGGTTGACCCCGTAGCCCCAAACGCCAACGCGATGCCGTAGAGGAAGAACGCCGTGGCAAACGAACCAAGCAGGAAATACTTGATCGACGACTCCGCTCCCTGCGCCTTGCCCTTGCGGAATCCGGCCAGAATGTAAGTCGAAATCGATGAAATTTCAAGACCGATAAAGACCATCAGCAGTTCAACTGAGCAGGTCATCAGCATCATGCCGACCGCGCCAAACAGTACTAGCGCGAAGTACTCGCCTGCGTGACCCGAGTTGCCTTCGGTCGCCCAGCCATCAAAATAGTCCAGCGATCCGAGCAGCGTCACCAGCACGACGCCGGCAATCAGAAGATGGAAGAAGACCGAAAATGCATCGACCTGGATATTGCCGGAGAATGCGACCGTTGTCCCAAAACCCAGTTGATACCAGCTTGCAGCGCCCGCGGCGACTGTGGCTACAATGGCAAGCCATCCTAGCGGCTTTCGCGAAGCCTTCGATGGCAGCACCGGTTCGAGCACCATCACGGCGACTCCGGCTACCGTTAAAATTCCCTCAGGCAGCAGAGCTAGAGTATTTGCATTCATCATCAGTACAGCCTGCCTTCCGGGGCGTTCACGGCACTCTTCGCCTTTGCATCTCTTATGTCGACCGCCTGCTTCAACGCCGGGTCGACAAACCGCGCCTGCGGTCCATAGTTCTCGCTTTCGCTGTGCACCGGCTTCTCCGGCGTGCTAACCGAAGCCTTGTCTGCCATCTGAACTCCGTTCACATCGATCGTACGCAGGAAAAGTGTTGGCGCCAGACCCATCAGAAGGAACACCGCCACAAAAGGCCAAAGCGCAACATGTTCCCGCCCGTTCAGATCGCGACCGGGCACTTCTTCGCTGACCACTCCGAGATGACCGTAAAAAACGCGCTGAATCATAATTAGCATGTACGCTGCGCTTAGAATCACTCCCGTCGTTGCAATCACAGTCCACCAATAACTGTGGCCCGACTGCATCGAGCCCGAAAGCACCAGGAACTCGCCCACGAAGCTGTTCAACATCGGTAAACCGACCAGAGACAGGGAAGTGATGACATACAGAGTCACCATCCAGGGCAACCGAGCGGCCAGTCCGCCTAGATCGCGCATATCATAGGTCGCATACCTCTCGTACAGGAAGCCCAGCAGTAGGAACAGCGCGCCGCCCGAGATGCCGTGGTTCAGAATCTGGTAGATTCCGCCGTCCAGGCCGGCAATCGTAAAGGTAAACACGCCAAGCACGATAAACGAGAGGTGGCTTAGCGTCGAATACGCTGCGAGTTCCTTCATATCTTTGCGCGTCATCGCAATCAGCGCGCCGTACACAATGCCAATCGCACCGAGCGCCACCATCAGCGGAGCGATATGGCGCGACTGATCGGGGAAGATGCCGAAGGAAAAACGCAGCAGCGAATATAGTCCCGTCTTCCCGGCAAGCACCATCACCGCCGCGGTGGGAGCCTCCGCAATCGCATCCTTCAACCAGCCGTGCAGCGGGAAGATCGGTACCTTCACTGCGAATGCCAGAAGGAAAGCAAGCGAGCAAAGCCAGAGCGCAGCCGGTGCGCCGGCAATCGCATGAGCCCGCGCCAGTTCCGCTAGCCTCGGTAGCTGGAACGTGCCGGTCTTCACATAGAGCCACAGGATGCCCACCAGCAGCAGCGCTGAAGGAATGAAGTTGTAGAGAAAATACTTGATGCCCGCCTTGCGCCGATTGCGCGTCCGCCCAAAGGTCGAAATCAGCAGTGCCATTGGTACCAGCGAAAGCTCAAAGAACGCGTAGAATAGAAACAGGTCGAGCGATACGAACAGACCCATCATCGCAACCTGCTGCAGCAGAAAAAGAACGTAAAAGGTCTTCTTGCGCTCCACGATTGAAGTCCACGAACCCAGCACCCCCAGCGGCGCCAGGAACCCGGTTAGCACCACCAGCCACATTCCCAGAGCATCCACGCCAACGTGGTAACGAATCGCAGGCGCCATAATCCAGGGGACATCCTGCACAAACCTGAAGGGGCCGACGGCGTCGGTTCCGCCATAGTGCGACGGCAAGTGGAGCGTCATGCCGAAGGTTATCAGCGTCACCAGCAGCGCGCCCCACTGCATCGTCTTACCCTTGTCTGGTAGCAGTGCCAGCAGCACCGCCCCAACCAGCGGGAAGAACACAATGAGGCTCAGGATGGAATGATCTAAATTCATGAATCCCTTCTATCTTGTCGTTGGTGCGTCATCATCGCGCAAAGCCCAGGTGACCAAAGCCGAAGATCATCATCGCCATCACCATTGCTGCGCCCAATGCGAGCCAGCCAGCATAGGATCGAATGTTGCCCGACTGAATGCGACGCGCCGCTTCGCCCATATCCGTTGCAATCCAGGCAGAGAAACGGCCGAAGCCATCGATGATAAAGCCGTCGATTAACAGCCCCAACACGCCACGTGCAAACAGCGCCAGGCCCGAGCCGAAGATCGCTCCGTACACCTCATCCACATAAAACTTGTTTTCGACCAGCGTATACACCGGCGCAAACTTCTTCGCGAGACCGCTCGCGGTCCCCGGCTTCTTCACGTAAAAGGCCCAGGCCAAGTAGAACCCGAACAGCGCCGTCAGGACAGATACGAGAGCCAGCCCCAACTCGACGCCGCGCGAACCGGTCTCGACAACCTCCGGCGCTCCCGCCGTCTGAAAAACCGGTGACAGGAACGATGCAATCTCATTATGTCCGCCAAGCGCCGCCGGCACACCAACCCAGCCGCCAATTAGAGAGAGCACCGCCAACGCCACCAGCGGGCCCAGCATCACCCAAGGGGACTCATGCACCCCATGGTGCTCCGTCGTCTGGGCATCATCATGCTCTGCTTCGATCGTTTGCGTTGAAGTATGCGAAGCATGAACTGCTTTCCCGTGCTGCTCGTGCGAGTGTCCGTGTTCCTCGAAGTGCTCGACACCAAAGAAGGTCTTGAACCAGAGGCGGAACATGTAAAACGATGTAATGCCCGCAGTCACCAGCCCGACAAGCCAAAGCAATTTGTCCAAAGGATTACCGGCAGTAAAGGCGCGATATAGGATCTCGTCCTTCGAGAAGAATCCAGCGAACGGAGGCAGACCGGCAATCGCGAAGACACCCGCCGACATCGTCCAGAACGTAACGGGGATACGCTTTCGCAGACCGCCCATCATCCGCATATCCTGCTCACCGCTCAGCGCATGAATGACGGAGCCGGCAGCAAGGAACAACAGCGCCTTGAAGAACGCATGCGTCACCAGGTGGAAGATCGCAGCCGAGTAAGCCCCGACTCCGCAAGCCAGAAACATGTAGCCTAACTGCGAGATCGTCGAGTAAGCCAGGACCCGCTTGATATCGTGCTGCACCATGCCAATAACGGCCGCGAACAGCGCGGTTGCGGCGCCAATACAAGCCACCACAGCCAGTGCCGCCGGAGCGCGGTCGAACAGCACATGGCAACGTGCCACCATATAAACACCCGCCGTCACCATGGTCGCCGCGTGAATCAAAGCCGATACCGGCGTCGGACCCTCCATCGCGTCCGGCAGCCATACATAAAGCGGAATCTGCGCCGACTTACCCGTCGCGCCGACGACCAGCAGCAGCGCGATCGCAGTCAAAAAGCCGCCATGCATATCGCTCGAAGCGATCTTCTGAAAAACCTCACCAAAGCTCAGCGAACCATAGTGCGCAATGATCAGGAACATTGCCAGCAGAAATCCAAAATCGCCAACGCGATTGACGATAAATGCCTTCTTGCCTGCATCGCTTGCCGACTTCTTCTTGAAGTAAAAGCCTATCAGCAGGTACGACGCGAGACCGACGCCCTCCCATCCCACAAATAGCAGGAGAAAGCTCTCGGCCAGCACCAGCACCGACATGAAGAACATGAAGAGGTTCAGGTACGCGAAGAAACGCCAGTATCCGTCTTCATGCGCCATATATCCGGCCGAATACACGTGAATGACGAACCCCACTCCCGTCACAACGGCCAGCATGATCATCGTTAGGTGGTCGACCGTAAGCGAAAAGTTGACGTTGAACCCGGTAATCGCAATCCACTGGGCCGAGGTCACCGTCATCGTCAGCGGCGCGCCGGCAGCCTTCATCGTCATCCACAGCCGGGCAACCAGCCCCGCCGGGATTGCCGTACAGATCAACGCGATCGTGGTGACCAACGCGCGCGGCAGCCTGCGCCCGATCGTCCCGTTCAAAACGAAGCCGGCGAAAGGAAGCAGCGGAATGTACCAGAGCAGGGAAGCCGACATATCTTCTACAGTCCTAAGAGATCGTTAGTTATTCATCAGGTTGATCTGGTCGGTCGCGAGCGTTCTCCGGCTGCGGAAGATCGCAATAATGATCGCCAGTCCAACCGCGGCTTCAGCCGCCGCAACCACCATCACAAAGAAGACAAAGATCTGTCCCGAAACCGCGTTTGTACGCCCGGCCTCGGCCCAGCGATGCGCAAAGGCCACGAACGCCAGGTTCACCGCGTTCAGCATCAGCTCAATCGACATAAAGACGGCGATTATATTGCGCTTGATCAGGAATGCGCCGACCCCGATCGAAAACAGCATTGCCGCCAGGATGAGATACGCTGCGAGAGGAACTTCCGTCGTCATGGCTGATCCTCCTTCCGCGCAAGCACAACCGCCCCGAGAATCGCCACCAGGATCAGCACGCTGGTCACCTCGAACGGCAGCAGCAGCTTGGTAAACAGCAATTCGCTGATCTGCTGAATATTGCTCACCGAGCCCGCGCTCGCGGACGAAAGATGCACCCCGCCGAGCACCCGGTTCTCACGCAGAAACGCATAGCTCAGCAGGCAGAAGACCGCAAGCGCACCCGGAATGCCCGCGAAGTAGGCAGCCTTACTTCCGGTCGTGCGTTCTTCTTCTCCAGCATTCAGCAGCATGATGACGAAGACAAAAAGCACCATGACCGCGCCTGAGTAGACGATCACCTGTGCGGCCGCTAGAAACTCCGCGCCCAGCGACCAGTACAGCACCGCAAGCGACAACATGACGACAACCAGCGACAGCGCGCTGTTGATCGGGTGCCGCTGCAGCAGCAGATTCAACGCTCCTGCGAGGGCCAACGCGGCGAAGATGATAAAGATTGCAAGTTGCATGGGTCGGGCAAAATCCTTCGCGAGCTACTCCAACTCTGGCTCGTTCTTTTCAGTCTTGCTGTCCTGTTGATTGTAAAACAGCAACCGGGCTTGCATGGTGTAACTGACGAACGTTAGCTGCGCAATGCAAGCTCCAGGCTCGTAAAGACAATGTTCAGCATCGCGACCGGCAGCAGAAACTTCCAGCCAAACCCCATCAGCGGGTCGTAACGGAACCGCGGAAGCGTCCACCGAATCCAAACATACAGGAAGAGGAAGCAGAAGACTTTGAACACAAACCAGAAGATTGGCAGGATCGCCGTGACGATCGCGCCCCCAAAATCCGGTATCAGATGTCCGAACGGGCTTGACGCGCCGCCGAAGAACAACAGCGTTGCCACGCACGAGACGGTGACCATGTTGGCATATTCGGCCATAAAGAACATGGCGAATTTCATCGAGGAATACTCGGTGTGATATCCCGCAGTCAATTCGCTTTCGGCCTCGGGCAGGTCAAACGGTGTGCGGTTGGTTTCGGCATAGGCACTGATCAGGTAGACGAAGAAACCAACAACCTGCAGGCCGCCAAAGACGTTCCAACTCAGCAACCCGTGAGCGCTCTGCGAATTGACAATCGTACGCAAGTTCAGCGATCCGGCACGCAACACCACTCCAACCAGCGAAAGCCCGAGAGCAAGCTCGTAGCTGATCATCTGCGACGTCGCCCGGAGCGAGCCTAGCAGCGCATATTTGTTGTTGCTCGACCAGCCCGAAAGCGCAATGCCGTAGACACCGATTGAAGTGATCCCCAGGACTACCAGCAGCCCGATGTTAGTGCTCGAGATCTCAAAGAGGTCAACGCCCTTGTAAACGAACAAAGGGCCAAATGGCACCACGGCAATCGAGATCAGAGAACACCCAAGCGCAATCACCGGAGCGATCAGGAACAGCGGGCGTTCTACCAGGATCGGCGTCAGATCCTCCTTAAGAAAGAGCTTGATGCCATCCGTCAGCGGTTGCAGCAGGCCAAACGGCCCCACGCGCGAAGGCCCTAGCCGGTTCTGTATCCGACCAGCCACCTTACGCTCCAGCAGCACTGTGTACGCCACCGTGGTCAGCAGGATTACCAGCACCACGACCACCTTAAGAACGCTCAATAAGAAGTATACTTCGAAATCCGACAGGTTTTTCAATTCGATTTCCTGGCTCTCTTCTTCAGAATCATCATGCTAATCTGCAGCCGTTTGGTCCAGCACCGGCAACCGCCGGCTCTCGTTCTCTTGCAGATCAAGCAACATGGCCGAATAATGTCCCAGCGTACCAGAGGTGAAGAGCGTATCGCCGCTCGGCAAAACCAGGTCCCGCCGAGGAGCCGTTCCTTCGATCTGCACCAGCGAGGCCGCAGGCTCCAGATGCTGGTCATTGCCGCTCAGCAGCTGCAGCCGCAGCGTCTTATCGTAACCCGGCACCAGACGCTGAATCTCGTCGAAGATCGCATACGGATCGAACGGGCTCAGCCGGGGTTCCAGATTATTCGCCGTCAGCCAGACGGCATGGCGATCCGCCTCGCCGCTCTGCGCGCCGCGTGTCTGTCCCATATCGGCACGGATCCCCTTACCGAACGGAATCAGCTTAGGAATGTTCGCGCCCATCTTATCAGCGATCCGCACGATCATCTCGAAGTCCGACCGCACGCCAGCCCGGTCGCCGGCCTTGTTCACCTGCTGCAGATCGCCATAGTGATTGGTGACGGATCCGGACTTCTCGTACAGGTTCGAAGCCGGCAAAACCACATCTGCCACCACGGCCGTCTCGGTTAGGAACATATCCTGAACCACCAGGAACGTATTCTTCAGCAATCCGGCGTCCACCGAGTAGCGTAGTACTGGATTCGCTCCGACCACGTACATGGCCGCGATACTGCCCTTCGCCGCGCCATCAAACATCTCCAGCAGATCGAGTCCCGCCGACATCGGTGCGCCATACTCCGCAAAGCGGTCAGAGAGGACCGATGTATACCCGGGCAGCATGTCCGGCAACAGGCCCATATCCGCCGCGCCGCGCGAGTTCACGTAGTCCGACAGTAGCGCAAACTTCGCTCCCGGAATGGTCAGCCCAAACTCGATCAGCTTCTTCAGATCGGCTCCGCGCAACTCGCTTCCGATCAGCAGCAGCAGGCCTTCCGCTCCGCGTAGCGTCTCACGAAACTGGCCGAGCGCCTCTACATCGTTTACTGCGCCTGAACCCGCCGCATCGTCACCTGCGAGAAAGTTCGCGAGTGCTCCATAACCAAACGGCTGCAGCCGGACAAACGCCTTCGCCTGCCGCCGCAGCTTGATCTCCTCGGTGTTCGCGACGTAGATCTTCGCACCGTTGATCCGGACGTTGGAGCGCAGATTCCAGGCCGTGGCCGGCGACTGATTTGAAGGATCGCCTCCCACAAGCAGCACATGTTTCGCGGTCAGCGTGTCCCGCAGAGAGCCAGTGCGTCCACTTTGGCCCGCAAGGGCCTGTGCAAACGCCACATGATCCGCCGTCCGGTGATGATCGATATTGTTCGTCTTCAGCACCGTCCGCGCAAACTTCTGCAGCAGGTAAGCCTCTTCGTTCGTCAGCCGGTTGCCGCCGATCACGCCAATCGAATCGCCTCCAAGCGTGTCCCGCACCTCGCGCAGCTTCCTGCCGATCGCCTCGAGCGCAACCTCCCAGCTCACCGGCTCCAGTTTGCCCGAAGCCGAGCGCAGCAGGGGAGTGGTAATCCGATCGTCATGGTTCGCGAAGTCAAACGCATACCGGCCCTTGTTGCATAGGAAATCGTTGTTCATGCCGGATTTGTCGCGATTGTCTCCGCGCACAATCTCCGCGCCGTCACTAGTCGAACGCACACCCAGCGTGGTCTTGCAGCCGTCGCCGCAATGCGTGCAGACAGTCGCCACATGGTTCATCTCCCACGGCCTGGTCTTGTAACGATAGGTGCCGCTGGTCAGCGCGCCCACCGGGCACGCGTCAATGCACATACCGCACTGCTCGCAATCCACATGCGCCAGTTCGTCGCCGTTAACTGTGGCCGGAGAGTTAGGAGCGATGACGGCAGAGCTTCCGCGGTTCTGGATTCCCAGCGCGAATACATCCATGCCCTCCCCGCACATGCGCACGCAGCGATAGCACAGGATGCAGCGCGGCCGGTCAAAATACACAACTGGCGACCATTTCTGCTCTTCACGATGGTTCTTGGGCTCGGCGTAGAACGAATCCGCCGCTCCGTACTTGAACGTCATGTCCTGCAACTCGCACTCGCCGCCCGCGTCGCAAACCGGGCAGTCCAGCGGATGGTTCCCCAAGAGCAGTTGCAGCGTGGCTTTGCGTGCCTGGGCGATCTCCGGTGTCTCGGTCGAAACCACCATGCCTTCGGCAATCGGAGTCGTACACGCGGTCTGCAGCTTCGGCATCTTCTCGATGCGTACCACGCACATCCGGCAAGCCGCCTGCAGGCTCAATCCTGGGTAATAACAGAAAGCCGGAATATCAATCCCCGCCGTCTTGCACGCCTCGATCAACAGCGTTCCCGCCGGCGCGGTCACCTTCTTCCCATCCACACTAAATGTCACATCTGCCATCGAAAGTTCCTCTGCTGCAAGCTGCCCGTCTTACTTCGTCTTCTCAATCAGTAACTGCTGATCCCGGCTCCGGTGAGGATGCGTCTTGCCCCAAACCAAGAAGAACGCCACACCTAGAGCTAACGCAATCAAAGCCCAAATCGCAATCAGCAGAAACCGGCTCAGTGCCCGGCCCCTACCAACTCCGGCTCGCTCATCACCGGCGTTCCTGCCCGATGACCATCGATGTAATCCTCAAACTCTTTTCTGAACTTCTTCACAAACGCCAGCGTCGGCATCGCAGCCGCATCGCCTAGCGGGCAAAAGGTCCGCCCCATCATGTTCTCGGCCAGGTATTGCACGTTATCGACGTCCTTCTTGCTGCCGCCTCCCGCATAGACCCGAGCCAGCGTCTTCTTGATCCAGTCCGTCCCCTCACGGCACGGGATACACCACCCGCAGCTCTCGTGCTGGTAAAAGCTGATCACCCGCAGCGCAAACTCCACCATCGAAACGCTCTCGTCGAGCACCACAATCCCGCCCGACCCAAGCATCGTCCCCGCCTTCGCCATTTGGTCGAAGTCCAACCCTACCTTTAACTCGTCAGCGGTCAGCACGGGACAAGATGAACCACCCGGCACTACGGCCTTCAGCTTTTTGCCGCCCTTCACGCCGCCCGCAACCTCGTAGATCGCTTTTTCGAGCGAATACCCCATCGGCAGCTCATACACGCCCGGTCGCTCAACATGCCCGGAGATCCCGAACAGCCGCGTCCCGCCATTGCGCTCCGAACCCAGCTTTGCATACGCCTCGCCGCCCATCAGTAGAATATGCGGTGCACTCGCAATCGTCTCGGCATTGTTGATCACCGTCGGGCCGCCATAAAGTCCGACCACAGCCGGAAACGGTGGCTTGATCCGCGGCACGCCACGCTTGCCTTCGAGCGACTCCATTAACGCTGACTCTTCCCCGACCTCGTAGGCCCCCGCACCAGTCTGCGTCACAATGTCAAAATCCACGCCCGAGCCGAAGATGTTCTTGCCAAGAAAACCCTTCGCATAAGCATCCGCAACCGCCTTCTCGACGATCTTCAGAAGATACCTATACTCCCCGCGCAGGTAGATGAAGCCAAGCTTTGACCCTATCGCCAGTCCAGCAATCATCGTTCCTTCAATGACCGCATGTGGGTCCTCAAGAAAGATCACATGATCCTTGCAGGTCCCGGGCTCTGATTCATCCCCATTCACCAGGACGTACTTCGGCTTCTCGCTCTGCTTCGGCACAAAGCTCCACTTCATGCCCGTCGGGAAGCCAGCACCGCCACGTCCACGCAGCCCACTCGCCTTCATGGTATCGATAATCCACCCCGGCATGGCTTCGACACCCTTCGAAAGCGCCAACTGCACGGCCTTGTAGCCATCCTGCTCAAGGTACTTCTCGATATCCGCGGCGCCCGTTCCAAACCGCCGCTTCAACACGATCACTTCATCCGGATGCGACACATTTCTCGGCATCTACTTCACATCCTTTCCGCGCCCGGCGGCATACTCCGCCAGAATTGCGTCCACCTTCACCACGTCCAAATCGTCATGAAAGTCGTAGTTCACCTGAATTGCAGGTGCCCAGCAGCAGGCCCCGATGCACTCGACTTCTTCAAGCGAAAACTGCCCATCAGGCGTAACGCCTTTATTTCCTATGCCAAGCCGTGCCTTGCAGTGGTCCAGGATCTCGTATCCGCCACGCAACATGCAGCTGATGTTCGTGCAAACCTGCACGTTGTACTTGCCCGCCGGCTTCGTCCGCAGCATCGAGTAGTAGCTCAGCACGTTGCGTACATCCAGATCGAACAGATCCAGCCGCTTGGCGATCTCCTGGATCGCCCCTTCCGACACAAACCCGATCTCGTCCTGCGCATAGAGCAACATCGGCACCAGCGCTGAACGCTTAAGCGGATAGATCGTCACTAAATGATCGAACCGGGCTGCCAGCTCCGGCGGAAAAATCGAATTTGCAATTGCGCTCATCCTGCTCCTTGCCCAACCCGCGAGAGACCCAGCCTCAGGCCCCAAACGAAGCATTCCGGCTCTCATCGTCCGCGTTTCTCCTTAGTCTAACCGGCGAGACCCCACAAACCAACCTCCCCGTGCACTTCATCTCCAATGGGTCCCGAATTCTTCCGTCCCATCCGAAATGCTGCTAAATCTCTCCGTACAACTTCATTCGCGTGAGTACAGTCTTCGGCGTCGTCCACGCGGCTGACGGCTCCACCGCCTGGAGCGACAAACCCTGCCCTACCACACTCTTGCCATCTCTAAAGTGAGACCAACACGAAGGAGCCATCAAATGGGTAGCTGCTTCTGCTCTGGTGTTCACGTGATCCCTCATGTTGGGGGACGTTAATCCCGTCTCCGCGAACCGCTGGAGGACTCCATGCAATCCCCTCTAGGCAACCGTATAACCCACCGAAGAACGCCGCTAATCGCGCGTCTGATACTTCAGAAATGATCCCCACGCGCTACACTTGCCTTCTTGAGGGAAACACAATGCCAGAAGTAAGCGAACGCAACGGACTTCAACTCGCCGACGCCACCGAACCGCTCGCGCTCTTTACCAAGTGGATGGAAGACGCCAAAGCCTCCGAGCTCAACGATCCCAACGCCATGTCACTTGCTACCTGCACTCACGAAGGCCGGCCTTCGGTCCGCATCGTCCTGCTCAAACGATTCAACGAGCAGGGCTTCGCCTTCTACACCAACGGCGACAGCCGCAAAGGCCACGAACTTCGCGACAACCACCACGCCGCCCTCTGCCTCCACTGGAAATCCCGTCAGCGCCAGGTCCGCATCGAGGGCACCATCGCGGAACTCTCGCCTGAGGACGTCGACACCTACTTCAAGAGGCGGCACCGCATGAGCCAGATCGGCGCCTGGGCCTCGCAGCAGAGTCGCCCGCTCGAAAGCCGTGAAGAGCTGATCAAGCGCACCCAGGAGTTCGAAGCCAAGTTCCCCGGTGAAGTGCCACGCCCGCCTTACTGGACCGGCTTTAGCGTTAAGCCCGAAACGATCGAGTTCTGGCAGGAGCAGGAGTATCGACTGCACGACCGCTTCATCTTCCACGCCGAACCGGACGGAAGCTGGACCAAACAGCGCCTCTACCCGTAAAGCACCCTGGCGCCGGTCCAAATACCACGTACGTCGGAGGCTTCGCTCGCCCCTCCCGCCGGTCGGAAGGAATCCTTGCTCTCGGTCAACGGAACGGTCACGCGAGGCACAACCTTGCAGGAAGTGCTCGCCGCCCGCCACCAGGGCGTATTGGGCTTTGTTAGTCTTAACCTATGACTCCTCAGGACCACGCCGACCTCCGCACTGCAGCAGAACTCCTTGAATCGAAAAGCTTCGCCATGACCCTCGCCGCAAAGGTCGGCATGCCCGTAGAAGGCCTCCTGAAGTTGCTTCCCGCAAACGCCCAGCAGGGAATTGGCAAAGCCGTCAATCGCGCACTTGAACAGTGCCTGCATATAGCGCTGAACCTCGACGCTAAAGGCACGTCTTCCCCTGCAAGCCGCACAAGACATACTTGGACCACCGCCGCTACCGGCGCCGTAGGCGGATTCTTCGGCCTGCCGGGCCTGGTCGTCGAACTTCCCGTCACCACCACGGTCATGCTCCACTCCATCGCCGAGATCGCCCGCGAACAAGGCGAAGACCTCTCGGATCCCTCTGCCGCGCTCGCCTGCCTCGAAGTCCTGGCGCTCGGCCCCGAAGGCATGATCGGCGGGAGCGGAGCGCTTGAGAGCGCCTACTACGCTACCCGCGCCGCGCTCGCACAGGTCACGCGCGAAGCCGCCACCTACGTCGCCCAAAAAGGGATGGTTAAGGAAGGTGCACCGGTCCTGATCTCGTTCCTCGGCAAGATCGCCGCTCGCTTCGGCCTTGAAGTCAGCGAGAAGGCAGCCGCCCAGCTGATCCCGGTAGCCGGAGCCGCCGGCGGCCTCGCCCTCAACGTCCTCTTCACACGCCACTTCCAGCGCCTCGCCCAAGGCCACTTCACCATCCGCCGCCTCGAGCGTACCTACGGGGGCGCCGAAGTACGCGCACAGTACGAAGCCCTGCGCGAATCCTTCTCTTCACCCGCGTAGTAGGCACCGCCCAGCCTTCGAAGTTCTGCCCGAAAGTGTCTACTGCTAACACTTTGCTACTTTGAGGTTGATACCCCTGGGCCTCGATCTGCAGTCTCAAGGCCGCGTGAAGTCGATAAAAGCGTGCACCGGATCGGTCTCCGAAAGCGTCACCGTCACCGCATCGCCAACGTCCAGACCCTCCGCTCCGCGCACGATCTTGCCTTCTACGGGCGGGTTGAAGATCCTTACAAACGTCCCCTTGGGCGTCGCTCCTGTAACCACACCGTTGAACGTCTGGCCGATATCGCCGGCCAGCGCCACGGCCGCAACCCGCTTCTGCATTGCACGCTCCACCTTGCGCGCAGCTGCATCGCGCTCGTTCAGGTGCTGGGTGATCGAATCAAGCTCGTCGTCCGTGTAAGGAGCCGGCACGTTTGCCAGCATGGCCTTCAGCACCCGCTGCGTCACCAGGTCGGCAAATCGCCGGTTCGGAGCGGTCGAATGTGTGTAGTCGAGCGCCGCCAAGCCAAAGTGCCCCGGCTGATCGTCCTCGCCGCCCTTCGCCAGCACATACTCTCCCGGCCCCATCAACTTGATGATGGCCAGCGACAAGTCCGGGTAGTGGATCGGATCGGCTGCCTTCTGCGCCTGCAGGAAGCGGTTCAGCGCCGCCGAGTCAGGCTGCGGCGGCAACTGCGTTCCCTTTGCCGCGACGAGTGCCACGATGCGCTCCCAGCGCTCCGGAGACCGTACAACGCGCCGTATTGACGAGCGTCCAGACCTGCGCAGGGTGGCCGCCATGGTCTCATTCGCCGCAATCATGAAATCCGCAATCAGCGTCGATGCCCGGTTCTCCTGCAACGCCTGAATCGCCTGCACCCTGCCGTCGATTACCACCGGATCAGCCTCAACCCGATTGAAGTCCAGCGCGCCCATCGCGATCCGCTGCGTGTGCAGCCGCTGCGCTGCCTCATCCTGCAACCGTAGATTCGCGGCTAGTTTCGTGTTGGTCTCGAGAGCTGACTCCCACCTTCCGTCAGCACGCGTCTTGCCTTCCAGCCAAGGACCAGTCGTTGAGTATGCTAACTGCGCCTGATTCCGCACCAGCGCAGGATAAATCGACTGCTTCACCGGACATCCCTGCCCATCGACCGTAAACTCCACCACGATTGCAGCCCTGTCCTGATCCTGGTTCAGACTGGTCAGGTCGGTCGAGAGCACGATCGGCAGCATGGGAAAGTTGCGCACTGCCGTATAAACCGTTTGCGCCTGAGCCTCGGCAGCCAGGTCAAGAGGTGTCCCCTTCAGCACCGCGGCCGACACATCCGCAACTCCCACCAGGATGCGAATACCGTCGGCAGCCTGCTCTGCGTACTCGATCTGGTCGAGGTCGCGCGACGTGTCGTTGTCGATGGACGACCAGAGTAGCCCGCGCAGGTCCTTCAGTGCCGCATCCGTATGTGCCAAACCCGCCCGGATCTCTGCAAGCTGTTCGGCCGCTCCAGGGGCCTCGCTCGAGTCCAACTGGAACACGTGGAAGCCGTCGCGCACCATCTCCGCGCGGGCTGCAAGGGCTAAGTCAAAGGGTTGTTGCAACTCGGGCGTGTGCGAGACGGTCGAAGCCATTGGAAGAAAGGCTACCATCGACAGCGAAGGATATGCTTTAGCGATGAAGGGGAATATCGTCTCGGTCAGCCGCAGCGCAACCCACAGCTTCTCGAAGGAGACTTACGAGTCCATCACCATCCTTGAAGGGCTCGGAGTCGAAGGCGACGCGCACGCGGGCCTGACTGTGAAGCATCGCTACTTGGTTCGGAAGAACCCGAAGGCCCCGAACCTCTGCCAGGTTCATCTTCTGCCTGCCGAACTCTTCGAGGAGCTTCGTGCCAAGGGGCTTGAGGTAGATCCCGGCGAGATGGGCGAGAACGTCATCACACAAGGCCTCAATCTGCTATCACTTCCGCCTGCCACAAAGCTGCAGCTTGGCGAGAAAGCAGTTGTCGAGGTCACCGGCCTGCGTACACCGTGCACACAGATGGATAAGCTGCGGCCCGGCTTGATGAAGGCCTGTCTGGGACGCAAGTCCGACGGATCGCTTATCCGCAAAGCGGGCATTATGGCCACGGCTCTCGCAGGCGGCATCGTTCGGCCGGGCGACTCAATTCGGCTCATCCTTCCTCCGAAACCTTGGGCAAAGCTACAGGCTCTGTAGCGGCTTGGGCGCTAGCTGCGCGATTTAGCGAAGAGGTCAGTGCCTTCTTCAGCAACCTGGGGCTCCCGTGCGGCGATCAGAGTGTAGTACTCGAATTGGCCAAATTCTTCGAACAGGTCCTTGGTCTTCTCCATCAGCGGCGCCTGGGATTGGTGCTGACGGAAAGCTTCAAAACGCTGCTGCATGACCTCTCTGACGTCCAGTTTATGCGTCCACGGGATCGGCATCGGTGCCGGACGATCGGGCAGGTAGAAGCTGGCCGAGAGCACAAACAACTGATCGCAATGATGGGTCGGACCCAGTTCCGGGAATCGTTTGGCCGATGCCGCCCAGTGATAGGCAGCGGTCGTGAAGGCGGAGACCATCGTGTGATCGGGATGCGTGTTGAGCGCGCCATCCATGCCAAAGGTAATAACGACATTCGGCTGGATCTCACGAATGCGCTGAACGATCCGGCAAGCTGCCTTGGAAAAGTCGGCGAACTCGAGTTGCGCGTCCTGGTAGTCAAAGAGTTCGTGGTGGGTGACGCCGAGCACCTCGCAGGAATTTACGAACTCCTGGCGGCGCATAGCCCCTAATTCAGCAGCCGAGGAGGCATCACCGCGGTTTGAGGCAGCCTGTCCATCGGTAAAGCAGATGACGTATGTTTCGATACCGCTCCGGGCGGCGACCGCTATGGCTCCCCCAAAGGCAAAGCACTCATCATCTGGATGCGCGACGACACAGAGCAGCTTCAGGCCCAAGCAGCCTCCGTCGGAGCACTCAAATCTTCAAGGAGTCCATCATCGAAGAGAAGTGCACCGGATTCTAGCTCCACCTCAAGCGCAGCGTCAGGGTCGGCCCTGCGGACGGGCGCGAAAGAGCGGCGATGGAGTGGGCACGGGCCGTGGTCGTGGAGCGCCTTTCGGTGCTCAGGCGTGGCATATCCTTTGTGCGAGGCAAGACCGTACTGCGGATAGATCTCGTGCAATTGCCGGCAGAGAGCATCGCGGTGCACCTTGGCAACGACACTCGCCGCAGCAATCGAAAGTGAGAGCGAATCTCCATAGAAGAGCCGCGTCTGCGGGCAAGGATGATCGAGGCGCATCGCGTCAATCAAGAGGTGGTCTGGCTGAATCGCCAAGCCTTCTATCGCAGTCATCATCGCGCGACGTGTGGCCTGGTAGATGTTCACGCGGTCGATAGTCTCAGAGTCGATTTCAGCGATGGAGATTGCTGTGGCAGTACGACGGATGAGCTTACTCAGACGCTCACGGTCCTCGCGTGTCAGTTGCTTGGAGTCGGTAAGACCGGCTTTCGTAAGGCTGGAGAGGCCCTTTGGCAGAATCACAGCGGCGGCCACGACCGGACCGAAGAGCGCACCACGTCCGACCTCATCAATGCCGGCGATCAGTGAATATCCGCGGTAACGTAGCGCCTGCTCGGGCGCGTCCGAACAGATGAGTTGCTTGAGCATGTGTTGCTTGAGAGTCGCAGGTGCGAGTTTCCTGGGGTTGTCGACTTTGAAGAGCGCGCCCATGCAAGTAGTCTAGCTCGATTCGCTGTGCACTTCTCGGCCCGACTTATCAGAATGCCATCGCCGGTCCGCGAGCACGATCGGAATTTCGATCTCACGGGCGGAAGCGGACCAGAAAGTTCTGGTTGAAGTACTGCTTTTCAGCCGCGCTCACCCGCCGGAGGTCTCTACCCTCATCAAAGCTTATCGTCAGAGCGCATCCGCCCAGGTTCCGATCAGGATTTGCCATTCCGTCCACTCCAAACGACGGATCATGCAACCACTCCGGCTTACAAGCTGATGCAGAAACAACGAACCACGGCTTTACGCCGTGGTTCGTCCGGAAAACAGATCTTGCTTAGGCAACGACCTTGCGCTCGACCTCGCGCAGACGGGCGGCTTTGCCCCGCAGACCACGGAGGTAGAAGAGCTTGGAGCGGCGCACCTGGTAGGAGCGAACCTTCTCAACCTTGTCGACGACCTTCGAGTTGAAGGGGAAGATACGTTCGACGCCCTGGCCGAAGCTCATCTTACGCACGGTGAAGGTGCCCTGTGGGCCACGACGGCAAGCGATGACCATGCCCTCGAAGGCCTGAAGACGTTCCTTCTCGCCTTCCTTGATCTTCACCTGAACGCGGATGGTGTCGCCTGGAGCGAAGGCGGGAAGGTCGGTCCGCTCGTGTTTCGCGGCCAGTTTCTGCATGATGGGATGGATTGACATGACTACTTTCCTGTTCCGAAATCGAGTCTTCAGTTTACATGAATTTTTGACTTTCGGATATGAAATGCTGCGGGCTGATCAAGGTAGGAAAGTTCACGGGTGGCAGGTTCTGAAAGGCGGGCCTTGCGAAAAGATACCCCTGGAACAGACTCACCCCGCAGTCGCGGACCGCTGCATACTCGTCCAGGGTCTCGATGCCCTCGGCCACAACGGTGCAGCCTAGGCTTTTACCCAAGGAGAGAATATGCCGGACGATCTCAACAGCGGCTGGTCGCCGATGCATGTCATACGTGATGCCCCGGTCCAGCTTGATGATGTCGGGAGTAAATTCGGCCAGAAAGCTAAGGCCAGAGTAGCCCGAGCCGAAGTCGTCCACGGCGATCTTGAATCCATGTTTCCTGTATTCGCTTACTATATTGCTCAGATGGTCGACGTCATTAACCTTATCTTGCTCGGTAATCTCAAAAATCAGCTTGTCAAGGGGGAAATCACAGGCGCGAGCGGTCTGGAGGGTCTTCTGGATGCACGCGGCGGGACTATAAACGGCACCGGGCATGAAGTTAATGGAGAGCTTGGCCCCTGTGGCAGGCAGTCCCAGTTGTGACGCGAGTGAGATCGCCTTCACACGGCAGCTCTGGTCAAACGCGTAGCGATTTTGTTCGTTGACCTGGCTGAGCACAGAAGATGCAGATTCTCCGTTTGGCCCGCGACAGAGAGCCTCGTAGGCGTAAACGGTTTGCGTCTCCATGTTGACGACGGGCTGAAAGGCCATACTGAACGGGAACGGCTCGTCGACGCCGTCCCGGCAGGCGGAGCAGACTTGACGAAGAGGAAGAGATGTCATAACAGCACGGCTCCAAAATCGATGTGACACACGAATGCCCGAAGGCGATGTCTGAATTACTTTCCAAGCGATCGAAAAGTTTATCCGCAGCTAACATGCATCACGCAAAATGTTCTGTCAATAAAAGATGAGTGTTAGAGCGCGCTCATGGCCCGTTCCGAACAGCGAGCTCGTCCCGGCTCAGTCGTTCAAGGAACTTCCGATCTTCGTTCGTCAGGATCGCTTCCTTCAGCAAGTCGGGCCGGTTCCGGGCGGTTTTCTCGAGCGCGCGCTCGTGGCGCCAGCGACGAATCGCAGTATGATCGCCTTGCTGGAGAACCTCGGGAACCGAAAGCCCGCGGAACTCCGCCGGGCGCGTGTAGTGGGGGTAGTCCAGTAGCCCGCCGGAAGAGTGGATGGTTGATGGTGGGGTGCCGGGCTGGTTCTGCGGAGAG
>CAXTNM010000016.1:27082-74763 GCA_964245715.1 uncultured Acidobacteriaceae bacterium
TAGGGGGGGGAGTCCAGTAGACCCCCGGAGCCATAGGTGCTGGGGGGAACGTCGCCAGGTTGGTACGCGCTGCCCGGGTCCTCGGCGCCGAAGCTCTCGAATCGGTGAGAATCGGGGTTGCCAAGGACGCCAGGAAGAAGGCGGGTAATGGAGTCGATCACCACGGCTGCGGCAAGCTCGCCTCCAGACAGAACGTAGTCGCCGATAGAGAGTTCGCGGTCGCAGACGAGCAGATTAATACGCTCATCGATACCCTCGTACCGTCCGCAGAGGAAGACCACTCGCTCACAACGGGCGAGTTCATGCGCTACAGTCTGGGTGAAAGGCGCGCCCTGTGCGGAGAGCAGAACGACAGCCTGTCTGGATGTATCGCGGGTCTCCTTTGGAGTGAGTTTCAAAGATTCAAGGCACTCCCAGATTGGTTCAGGTTTGAGCACCATGCCTTCTCCCCCGCCGAATGGACGGTCATCCACGGTGCGGTGACGATCATGCGTAAAGGCGCGGAGATCGTGGGTGTGGATGTTGATGATGCCTTGTTTTCGTGCTCGACTGAGGACTCCATGGTCGAATGGGCCCACAAAGAAGGCAGGGAAGATCGTAACGATGTCGAAGATCAAGACGGCTCTCCCTCCAATCCTCTCGGGGTCGCTATGTTCTAAGTCTGAAGCTGTGGTCTTCAACGCGCGTTCAGCTCGAGCAGACCCGCGGGCAGTTGCATGTCGATCCGCTTCTGGTCGACGGATAGCGTAATGAGGAAGGACTGGACGTACGGGATCAGGACCTCATCACCATTCGGCGCGGTGACGGTGAGCCGGGGGGCGGCTTCGGCGAGTCGGCGCGTGCCGTCGGCGGTAGTGGGAAACTCGACGCCCGTGACCGTGCCGACTAGCGTTGCGCCGTCAAACACCTGGCACTCGACAAGATCATCGATATACTCTTCATCTTCAGCAAGCTCGACCCGCGCCTCGTCGGGCACGATCACCTCCAGGTGGGATAGCGTTTCGGCCTGCTCGATAGAGTCGATCCCTGCGAGGTGAAGAACCACGCGACCCTGGTTTCGTCCAACGGGCAGCCAGTGCCCGATCACCTGGACAGCACGAGCGTCGGCTGGCGGCCCGTCGAATCCGGCCGCTGCGAGGTAAAGCTGATCGCGCTCTCCAAATAGGGCAGGAAAGTCGGTGAGGAGTTCGGCCAGGATCTCGCCTTTGCGCCCCTGCGGCCGCAGGAGGTGGGCGAGAACAGTCCAGGCGGTAGCGTTGGTAGGGGCGGTCTGGTCGCTCATTTAGTCAGCATAGACTAGTCAGCACGGACCGAAGGTCGACCGGGTGCAGCAGGAACACTCCCTCCGGCAGGGAATGTTCCTGCTGAACAAGGAAACACGTACTCTTTGCCGAGCGGAGATCTTGGCATTGCAGGAGAAAAAGCTCAGCCTGACTTCAGTCCTCGGCGTCCGCTCCCGGATGAACGCGACCGGGAGCGTCGCCAACCTGCTGAATGTCAAGCGCGAAGCGATGTTGCGCTTTCATGCTGGCTGCGGCTAGAATCGTGCGGATCGAGCGGGCGGTTCGGCCCTGCTTACCGATTACTTTTCCAAGATCTGCGGGTGAAACGCGAAGCCGAAGCAATGTGCTGGTGGGCTCATCCAAGGCCTCCACGGTAACCTCATCATGCTGATCCACCAGCGCTTTGGCAACGCTGGTGATGAGGTCGATCATGGATTGTGTCAGTTCTTTCTTGCGTGATTCATCTGTAAAGCTCAACTGCGTACCTCAAGAGAAGATTGCTTCCTATGTACGTTTCCAGAAGAGCCTCCCGTCTTACGCGGGTGAACCATCCTGTAACACGGATCGAGCGTCCGTTGACCTTCTCACTACGCCTGGGTTATGTCCGTTGCTCAGGGTTGCGGAAGGTTGCCGTCAGCTTGAACCCTCATAGAATGCACTATTTGAGGATACGTGAGTTCCAACAGGGAATGAGAGATGAAGCTGGATATTCCAAGACCGTTGGGTACACCCTGTGTGTACTCTTCGATTAACCAGCGTGGTTACTAGGCTGCTGTTGCCGCTTCTGCCGGAGCTTCTGGCACCTTGGCAAGCAGCTTGGAGACACGCTCGGACAGCTGCGCTCCGTTACCAGTCCAAAACGAGATCCGCTCGCGCTTCAGTTCAACGGTCGCAGGGGTGGTGCGTGGGTTATAGGTTCCAACGACTTCGACGGAGCGGCCATTGCGAGCGCGATCCTTCTCAATAACAACAACGCGATAGTGGGGCTGCTTGCGAGCGCCAACGCGCGCCAGACGAATCATCAACACAGGAAAACCTCTCAGGGAACGGAAGTAAAATGGGCTCTTGCGGTGGCTTCGGGAGATTAGAGCAAAGCCGTTACGGCCGCAGAGCGATAGGGTCTAGTCATACGCAACTGACTCTAATCTATGGATTATCGCTTACTTCGAAGGAAACCGCAATGATGAACATGAAGAATCTGTCATCTACGCTAAGGGAGGGAAGAGGAAGATGAGCACCTGGTCGAATCGGGCGGCCCAGGCGTCTTCCGAATGTAAAGCCCCGGCTACTTTGTCGAAGGCGAGGTCGATTCCGATACGCCAACCCTTCTGTTGCAACATACGGCTGAGAAGTTCCGCGTCGCGGACGTGCCGCTGGCCCTCGGCGGTACCAATGTCGAGCCATACGCGTGGGCGCGATCGATCCCTCGCGTCGAACTCCTGAACGAAGGTGAGAATGCTGCGCTGATCCCACCAAATGGAAGGCGAGAGCACGCCAAGCCGGCCGAAGGTCGCGGGATATTGAAGACCGAGGTAGAGGCTGATGAGGCCGCCAAGCGACGAGCCGCCGAGTCCCGTGTTCTCCGGCCCGGGGCAGGTGCGATAGGTACGATTGATGAAGGGGATGAGCTCCTCGACGATGAGACGGCCGTACCGATCGCCTTCGCCGCCGCCCATCTTAAAATCGCGGGTAGGCGTGTATTCGGGCATGCGGCGCAGGCCAGTGTTGGCAATGCCGACCAGGATGAGGGGCTGCACCATGTGCATCTGGTTGAGCCAGTCGGCGGTGGAACCAGCACGCCAAGTGTGGCCCGGAATGTACGAGGTGCGCGGATCAAAGAGGTTTTGACCATCGTGCAGATAGAACACTGGAAAGCGCCGAGTGAGGTCGGCAGCGTACTGCGGAGGCAAATAGACGCAGACGCGTCGGTCATCCGGCAGCACTGCGGAATGAAAATGGAAGGATTCGAGCCGGTTGTCCTCACGCGCGTCCTGTTCCGGGTAGATACGCTCAAAGCTAGGACCCGCAAGCTGCTCTTCGCCGGCAAAGAGGTCGGGATGCGGGACGAGAGTGGGTGGTGCGGTGATCTTCAAGTGAGGAGCCTGCTCATTCAAGTTGGATTTATCGGCTAGGATTACGACAGACTAGAGCATTCAAGGTTTGGATGCGAGTGGAAGATCTGCCGTCGGAGTGGAAAGACAGAGTGCTCAACATGAAAGGCGCGCATGCATCGAGGCTATGAGAAGTGGTGGAGTCCAAGTTTAGGTCGAGACATGGAGATTCTCGTACACGGCCATGGTGGACTTCCGGTACTTGTCTTCCCAACCTCTCGCGGACGTTTTTTTGAGTTTGAAGAGCGCGGCATGGTGGACTCGGTGGGATGGAAGGTGGAGCACGGACAACTGCAGTTTTTCTGTGTTGATTCAGTGGATGGCGAGAGCTGGTACAACCGAGATGTGCCTCCGCGATGGCGGATCGCAAGACAGTTGCAGTACCAGGATTACGTCATGAGCGAGGTGGTGCCTTATATCAGGCAGGCCAACTGGAACCAGAAGCTGATCACGCTGGGGACCAGCTTTGGCGGCTATCATGCGGCAAACCTGGCCTTCCGCCACCCCGATGTATTTACCGGCACCCTGACGATGAGTGGAATCTTCGATGTCTCCTACTTCTTGCACGGATACCACGATCAGGATGTCTACCTCAATATGCCGCAGCAATACCTGGCGAACATGAGCGATCCCTGGTTTTTGGACCGCTACCGGCAGAACACGTATGTGCTGGCGACCGGTGTGCACGACCAGTGTTGGAATTCGAATGAACGGCTTGCGGCCGTCATGCGGGGTCGAGGTATTCCGGTACGGATGGATGTATGGGGAGACAACACTGGGCATGACTGGCCATGGTGGCACCAGATGATGCGGGAGTATCTGTAACACTGAACCACGAACAAGGAGAATGCATGAAGAAGATCGGCGTTTTGTTTGGGCAGGAAAACACGTTTCCGGGTGCATTGGTGGAGCGCATCAACTCTTATGCGATCGATGGCGTCAAGGCGGAGTTTGTCGAACTGGGCGGCGTAAAGATGGCAGAGCCGTGCGGATATGCGGTCATCGTCGATCGCATCTCGCATGACATGCCGTTTTACCGGAGCTATCTTAAGAACGCTGCGCTGACCGGAACTAAGGTGATCAACAATCCGTTCTGGTGGAGTGCGGACGACAAGTTCTTCAACTATGCGCTTGCTTCAAAGCTGGGCGTGGCTGTGCCAAGGACGGTGTTGCTGCCGCATAAGTTCTTTCCGCCGCAGATCAACGCGCAGTCGTTGCGGAACCTTGAGTTTCCACTCAAGTGGGATGAGATCTTTCAGTATGTTGGATTTCCGGCTTTCCTCAAGCCGCATGATGGCGGTGGCTGGCGCGATGTGTTTCATGTGCATGATGCTGGGCAGTTCTTTGGCGCCTATGATCAGACGCGCGACCTGTGCATGACACTTCAGGCGGCGGTCAACTTTAGAGAATACTTTAGGTGCTATGTGGTGGGTCAAGAGGATGTGCGGATCATGGCTTATGATCCGCGTCGTCCGCATGAGCATCGCTATGTGCTCGAGCCGCAGGAGTACCCGGAAGGATTGCTGGCGAGGGTCGAAAAGGATGCACTCACGCTCTGCCGTGCGCTCGGATATGACCTGAATACGGTTGAGTTTGCGGTCGAAGACGGAATCCCTTACGCCATCGACTTCATGAATCCGGCCCCGGATGCAGATCTCCATTCAGTGGGCAAGGATAACTTCGAGTGGATCGTTGAGAAGGTGGCGCGGCTCGCGGTGAAGAAGGCTGCGGAGTATACCGGAGATCCGATGGGTGGTTTGAACTGGTCGAGCTTCCTATGCAACGGTGGCGAGACGCTGGGGAATGCTCCCGCTCCTTCGGTAAAGACTGCGGCAAAGAAAATCGCGGCGAAGAAGAGCGTACCTCAGGTTGTTGGCAAGGCTGTTGCGAAGAAGATTCCTGCAAAGAAGGTTGCAGCGAAGAAAGCCGAATAAACACGGAACAGGTAAGTGGAGGTTTCATGCGGCCATCGTTTTCATTGGGCATCGAAGAGGAGTATCAGACCATCGATCCGGAGAGCCGGGATCTTCGTTCGCATATTGCGACTGAGATGCTGGCGCAGGGAAAGATTCGGCTCGAGGAACGGGTCAAGGCTGAGCTGCACCAGTCGGTTATTGAAGTGGGGACGCGGGTCTGTCGGAATATTCAGGAGGCACAGGAAGACCTGTTCGATCTGCGCCGGAATATGATTCGCCTGGCTGAGGAGAATCAGCTGCTGCTGGTGGCTGGAGCCACGCATCCGTTTGCGGATTGGCGGACGCAGGAGATCTATCCCGATGAGCGGTATGACCAGGTGGTCGAAGACTTGCAGCTGGTTGCCCGATCGAACCTCATCTTCGGACTGCATGTGCACGTGGGCATTGAGGATAGGGAGTGCGCGATTCGGATCATGAATTCGCTCCGATACTTTCTACCCCATATTCTTTCGCTCTCGACAAACTCTCCATTCTGGATGGGTATGGAGACGGGCTACAAAAGCTATCGGGCGAAGGTGTTTGAGCATTTTCCGCGGACTGGCATCCCGGATAGTTTCTCGAGCTACTCAGATTTTGAGGATTATGTGGCGCTGCTGGTGAAGACGGGGTGTATCGACAACGGGAAGAAGATCTGGTGGGATCTGCGGCCGCATCCTTTCTTCTCGACGGTAGAAGTGAGAGCTTGCGATATCCCGATGCGCGCCCGCGAGTCGATTGCGATTGCGGCGCTCATCCAGGCGACGGCGTGCAAGCTTTGGCATTTGCATGAGAGCAACCTGGATTTCCGGCAGTACTCGCGGCCGCTGCTGATGGAGAACAAGTTCCGCGCCGTGCGATACGGGCTCGATGGCAAGCTGATCGACTTCGGCAAGCAGGCTGAGGTGCCGGTGCGGGATCTGATCGTCGAATACCTTGCGTTTGTGGATGATGTCGTCGATGAACTGGGCTGCCGCACGGAGCTCGAATACATCCACACGATGCTCGAGCGGGGGTCGGGCGCGGACAGGCAGCTGGCAGTCTTTCGCGAGACCGGCAGTCTGCAAGCGGTCGTCGATTACATGGCGGCAGAGACGCGCGCGGATCTGTAGGAGCCTGATCTGCCGGGCTCCGTTCTCGCGTGACCGTGGTGCCTCGTTGAGCTTCGGGCGGTCTGCCCTTCTACTGGTCTGGTACGGGGATTTGTACCACCAGCAGAAGGACACGTGCAGCTTCAAGCGTACATGGCGTTGTTTGTGCGGTTTCGGGACATACGTCCTGCCAGACGGTATGTGGAAGATTGGCATCTTATTTACAGTGTTCACCACGGTGAAACAAAAGTATGCTCAGAGGATGCTGATGAATGGTTTGGACAAGGTCGTTGATCCGGCGGACGAGGCAGTGGGGCAAGTGGGTCCGGTTACAGGTTCTAAGTCCGCGAAGGGCAGGACTGATCTGACTGCGATCGCGTTTCCGCATGACTTTCGCGAAGGTGCGCGCAATGCGGTGACGACCTGTTTGCGTATTCAGGAGGACGAAAAGGTCACATTGATTACTGACCTTAACTGCCTGGCGATTGCAGCTTCAATCGCGACCGAACTCGAGGCACTGGGTTGCGTGTGGAATGCCTTCGTGCTCGAAGAACTGGCGCCGCGGCCGCTGCTGGGAATGCCGCGCGAGGTTCTTGAGGATATGGAGAGCTCGCAGGTGAGCATCTTTGCAGTCGAGGTGCAGCCAAATGAACTGCGCAGCCGGATGGAGATGACCGATGTTGTGAACCGGCGACGCATGCGTCACGCGCACATGGTCAACATCACCCCGGAGATCATGACGCAGGGGATGAGGGCAGATTTTCTTGCAGTGGACCGATTATCGCAAGCAGTGCTTGATCGGGTGCGTAAGGCGACGTATGTACGAGCGACAACTCCTGCCGGGACGGATCTGCACGCGCAGATGAACCCTGAATACCGTTGGTTCAAGACATCCGGCATCATCTCAACGGAAAAATGGGGAAATCTGCCAGGGGGTGAGTGCTTCACGGCTCCCGAAGAGGTAAACGGCGTGTTTGTCGTCGATGGCGTAGTCGGGGACTTCCTGTGCAAGGAGTATGGTCTCCTGCAGGATCAGCCGTTGACGATACACATTGAAGGCAACCGGATTGTGCGGGCGATTTCGCCGAACAAGAAACTCGAAGAGGATTTCTGGAAGTACACGCATACTGACGAGAACTCGGACCGCGTAGGCGAATTCGCCATTGGGACGAATATAGGAGTTGAGGCCGTTATCGGAAATATTCTTCAGGATGAAAAGTTCCCCGGTGTGCATATCGCATTTGGTGACCCCTATGGTGCGCATACTGGCGCGAAGTGGAAGTCCTCAACGCACATTGATGTCGTGGGATTGCGCTTCAATATCTGGCTCGGGAACGCACAGGGCGAAGAGCAGATCATGCGCGACGGCGAGTTTCTGATCCACGGCTGAAGATCGCAGGTACCGGGACGAGTACTAAGCGATCACGGATGTCTCATTTGGGGGAGGAGGCGCTCGGATGCTCGAGGCGTATCGCAGGCGTTTTAACGATGAGCAGTTTTCAGCTGCGCGCTACCGAGAACTCATTCGGCGTCTTGAGGAGCGGACTCGCTCGCCGATTGACTTCCGCGTGTGTGAGACTCCCTGCTTCTTCCCCAAGAAGCTGTTGGAGAACCTGGTTGAGACCGGCAGGAAGCTGACACATCAACTGATTGACAACCCGGAGTACATGCGGCGATCAGAGGAGACCATCCCGCCGAAGTATCGGGTGCCGAATGACAACCCTCGTCCGAATTTCATGCAGGTAGATTTCGGGCTGACGCGCGACACTGCGGGCCAGTTCGTGCCAAAGCTGGTCGAACTCCAGGCCTTCCCGTCGATCTATGGCTACCAGGAGGTTCTGAATGAGGAGTACGTGCGGGTTTACGGCCTCGGCGAGGAACTCGACTGGCGGTTCAGCGGGCTGACCTCAGAATCGTACTGGGATGTGCTGCGGCGAACAATCGTCGGCGACCACGCGCCAGAAAACGTGGTCATCATTGAGGTGGAACCGGAGCAGCAAAAGACGAGACCGGATTTCAACGTCTATGCGGACCGGCTTGGCGTCCGTACTGTCGACATTGCCAAGGTTCGCAAGGAGGGGGCGCAGCTGTTCTATCGGGCAGGTGAAAGGACGGGTGGGCCGGTCTGGGTTCCGATTGAGCGAATTTATAACCGCGCAATTGTGGATGAGATTGAACGAAAGGGCATTGTTCCTGGATTCGATTACCGCGACGAACTCAGCGTGGAGTGGGCGGGTCAGCCTAACTGGTATTTTCGAGTGAGCAAGTTTTCTCTACCGTACCTGGCCGATTCTTGCGTTCCAAAGGCGGTCTTCCTGGATGACTGGTTTGCGGGCCGACCGCACGGTCTACCGCAAGACCGGAGCCGCCTGCTTCTGAAGCCGCTCTACTCGTTCGCAGGTAAGGGAATTCAGTTTGCGCCTACGGATGAGGATTTATCAGCAATTCCGGAGGATGAGCGCAGACTTTACTTGATGCAGGAAAGAGTTTCATTCGCGCCTGTAATCGAGACGCCCCCGGGACCAACGCAAGCTGAAATTCGCGTCATGTACTGCTGGCCGGAGGATTTGGAGGAGATGATTGCGATGACATCGCTGGTGCGATTAGGACGTGGATTGATGATGGGTGTGGACCACAATCGGAATCAGGAATGGGTAGGTGGATCGAGCGCGTTGTTCCCGCGCTAGTTACCATTCAGTTCATACTTGATTACCGAAGCAAAAATAGGTAACTTTGAGCACCTGGCAGAGTAGACTTCAACGCAGCAGGATTTGCTCTCCGGTCCCGTATCTGGTTTCAGAACGAAAAGGAGCAGATCATTGGCCAGCAATCCTCTCCGCACGGCGGTACGCTTTCCCATGAGGCTATCGCTTCGTCTGACGACGACGGCAGGCACGCTGGACGCGATGACAGATAATATCTCCGCGAACGGCATCTTGTTTACGGGCCTGGAACTACCTGGGGTGGATACCCAGATTCAATTCACAATTCGCATGCCCGGCTCGGTCATGGGCACGTCTGACGATGTCACCGTGCATTGTACTGGGCGCGTGGTACGGCACCAGATGCACGAGGGTGAAGCGCAGGCGGCAGCAATCATTGACGAATACTATATGAGGGTTTGATCGGATGGCGGTCCTAGACACTACTTCACCAGAAATGTTGAGCACAGAAGACGAGTTGCAGGATACATCCGCGATCAGGATCATCCTGGCAGACTCGCAGGCAATCTATCGGGTCGGCATGCGCAAGGTCTTTGCGCTCGAAGATGACATTCGCGTGGTAGCGCAGGCGGAGACGCTGCAGCATCTTTATGCGGCGCTCGTGCGATTTCCCACCGACGTGGTGGTGCTTGAAGGCCAGCTGCTGGCCGGTACAGTCGATGCAATTCCTGAATTGGTACGAAGGGCGCCGCGGGCCAAGCTGATCGTTCAGGTCGTGGAGAGCGACGAGTCGCATACGGTGGAACTCTACCGGCGCGGCGTGCGCGGCGTGGTCCCGCGATCCATCTCTCCGGACCTGCTGATTAAGTGCGTGCGCAAGATCGCGGCGGGCGAGACGTGGATCGATAACCAAAGCGTGAGCTGGGTGATCGAAGCATATCGAGCGCAGGCCACCAGCCTGACCAATCCGCGAAGTCAGCCAAAGCTTTCCAAGAAAGAATTGGCGATCATCAGCTGTATTACGCGCGGCATGCGGAATAAGGAAATTGCCTATCAAATCGGCACGACCGAGCAGGTGATCAAGAACTACCTGCGCAAAGTCTATGACAAGCTAGGGGTCTCAGATAGGCTGGAACTGGCGCTCTATTGCCTGCACCATCAGCTCCTGAAAAAATACAACGCCGAAGGTGACGAACTGATACTCGTGCCCGAGGAAAAGAACGTGGCGGTGCGGGCGAAGGCATAAGCTCTGTCTCACTTTCTTCGGACAAACGGAAGGCCTCGGGCTCGCACCCGAGGCCTTTCGCATCTCCGAGACAGCAAAGAACAAGCAGCTGCCTTATTGCTTATCCATTTCGATATCGATGGTGAAGGTGACGTCATCGCCAAGGACTGGCGCGGTGTACTTCTGGCCGAAGTTGAAGTCTTTGCGGCTCAGGCTGCCCGTTGCGGAGAAGCCGCTCACAACGGTGTCGTGCATGCCCTTCTGCGGAGCGGCTGGCCCGTCAAGCGTCAGGGTGATCGGCTTAGTCACGCCGGCCAGCGTGAGATCACCTGTCAGCTTCAGTTTGCCGTCTTCCTTGAAGATACGGGTGGATTTGAAGGTCAGTGTGGGGAACTGGGCGACGTTGAAAAACTCGGGCGACTTGAGGTGAGTATCACGCGCGGCCTCATTGGTGTCGACCGTATTCGCGTCGATGACGGCTTCAACCGAGGAGTGAGTAACGTCCTTATCGTCAAGGTGCACAATGCCGGTAACGCCGTGGAGCGCACCATTGACGTGCGAGACGCCGAGATGGAGGATGCGGAATTCGATCCCGGAGTGTGCCGAGTCGATCTTCCAGTTGGAGGTTTGAGCGGATGCGGCAGCGGCGGTGAGGCCGGCAACGAGGAGCAGGGCGGCGGAACGGAGGAACTGCTTCATAAGCTTTACCTCAAGGTCGTGCTGATTTGGTCTGCGCGTCACGGTGCGAACTTGTGCGGCGTCAGAGAAGATGTTGGGTACGTGGGTTCGATGAGATGAAGATTGTTGAGGCTTCAATTTCTATGTTGCGACACGTTTCATCTTTGCAGCGGTGAAGGCGTAGACTTCTGCGTGGAGTGAAGGATATGGGACAGACGGAAGTTTTGGAGACGAGGGACCTTAGATTTTCAGCGCCGTTTCTGATTGAACAGGATTGGCAGGCTTACACCTCGGAGCAGCATACCGTGTGGCAGGAGCTTGTCGACCGCAGGATGCCACAGCTGCGCAGCCATGCCTGCGAGGCATACCTCGAAGGATTTGAGCAGATCGGCCTGCAGGCGGATCGTCTGCCGCGGCTCTCCGCGGTGAGCACACGGCTTGCCCCGAGGACTGGCTGGGCCTCTACAGCGGTCAGCGGCTTTCTGCCGGCAAATGCGTTTTTTGAAATGCTGGCAGCAAGAAAGTTTCCGACGACGACATGGCTCCGCTCGCGCGAATCGATGGACTATACCCCCGAGCCGGACATCTTCCACGATGTCTTCGGGCACGTGCCGATGCATGCGCATCCCGTCTTTGCAGATTTTCTAGAGCACTATGGCAAGGTATGCGCGTCCGCGATCGAGAGGCCCGAGGCGCTCGAACGGCTGGGACGGCTGTTCTGGTTCACGGTCGAATTTGGTCTGATCCGCGAACGGGGAGAGGTCAAGGTGTATGGCAGCGGGCTGATCAGTTCGCATGGAGAGTGCACACGAGTGCTGAACGGCGGATGCGAGATTCGCGAATTCGATCTGGATGCAGTGCTGGATCAGGAGATGCAGACCAGCGAAATGCAACCCGTCCTGTTTGCGGTCGAGTCCTTCGACCAGATCTACGAGGCGGCCAAGCTGGCGGAGTCGCGGGTATGAAGCTGGCTGCGATGGTGTTCCTCCTTGGAGCCGGTCAAGCTCTGGGGAGCGCGGGCCCACGATGCTGCGTCGCCTCATCCCACGATCAACGATGCCACGATCAACGCCTTCAAGACCGATCTTAATCGAGCTTGCTCCACGCATGCAGGCGGAGCTCGTCAGCGAGTCGGCCAGTGAGAGGGTTTACGCCGTCATTTTCCAGAAGGGCGACGAAGTGCTGAGCGGCCTCACCGACTTTGCTTCGAGGTGCGGTGTCAGCGATGCTCATTTCACCGCAATTGGCGCTCTCAGCGGTGTGACGCTCGGCTGGCTGAGCGTCCCCGAGAAGACGTATCACTTGGTTCCGGTGCGGGAGCAGGTTGAGGTTATTTCGATGATGGGCGACATAGTGACCTCCAACGGCAAGCCGGTTGTTCACGCGCATGGGGTGTAGGACATTACGACGGAACCACTGTAGTTTGCCGCCCCTGGGAGGCTATGTGATCCGACGCTTGAAGTGTTTGTCACTGCGGATGTGAAGCCGCTTAAGAAGAAGGCTGATGACCAGTCCGGGATGAAGTTAATCAACCCGACGCAATAGTTCGACGAGAATAGAGCCATGATGAAGCTTCTTCTGTGGTTTGGGTGTATGCTGCTGTTTTTCGCTGGTGCTGGTGCGTTCGGGCAGGATGTTAAGGTGATGATGCTGAGCGATCTGCATTTCGATCCGCTTCACGATCCAGCCAAGGCACAACAGTTGGCTGCGGCTCCGGTGGAGAAATGGGATGAGCTCCTCAAGGAGCCAGATTCCACGGGGCAGGCGGAGGCTTTCGCCGCGTTGCAGACGGACTGTCACGCGCGCGGCGTTGACCCGGATTACACGTTGCTGACCGCAAGCCTGAACGCCGCAAAGGCTCAGGCGAACGGAGCCGTCTTTGTGACTGTCACCGGCGATCTGCTGGTGCATGGAATCGACTGCCGCTATGAAAAGCTGCTGAAGGATAAGTCTGGCTATGCGGCGTTCGCGGAGAAAACAGCTGTTTACGTCATGAGGAGCGTCAAGGCGGCGTTTCCGGGTATTCCGGTCTACATAGCCGGCGGCAACAACGATTCAGCCTGCGGAGACTACCGGCTGGACTCGCCCGACAAGTATCTTGCAGCGACCAGCGCGGCCGAGATGGCTGGCCTGCACAATGCGGCGGAGGCAAAGCGGCAGGCCGCGGACTACGACAAAGACGGCGACTTTGCAGTCATGCTGCCCGGTTTGAGTAAGACGAGGCTGCTGGTGCTCGATGATATCTACCTCGCGGCGAACTACACGGATTGCGGCGGCCAGGAGAGCAAGGCCGGTGCGGATGCGGAGCTCGCATGGCTCGATCACGAACTGACCGAAGTGCAGGCCCGCGGCGAGCAAGCGTGGGTGATCGGGCACATCCCGCCAGGAGTGAATGTCTATACGACGCTGGCGAAAGGCGGCGATGTATGCGCCGGAGCGAAGGTGAAGCTGCTGCTTTCGTCCGATGGATTGGCGGAGACTTTGATCAGGCACGCCGACGTCGTAAAGCTGGCGGTCTTCGCGCACACGCACTTCGATGAGGTTCGGCTGCTGGGGGGAAAGGTGCCGATGAAGCTTATTTCCTCCATATCGCCGGTCAACGGGAACAGGCCGACCTTCACCGTGGCGAGCGTCGATTCGAACAAAGCCACGCTCGAGGATTACACCGTCTTTGAGGCTTCGAACTCGACCGGCGTCGGGACGTCATGGTCGCGCGAGTATGCTTACCGCGAGACGTATGGCGAGAAAGACTTTTCGGGCACTTCGGTCGCTGATCTCGTCGGTAAATTGCAGCGAGATTCGGTGGGCGTGAAGCCGGAGAGCCGGACCTATGAAAACTACTTTGCGCCCGGGGTTCTGCCAGTGCTTGCATTGGTGTGGCCGAAGTATGCTTGTGCGCTCAGCAATACGACGGAGGAGACGTATAAGGGCTGTGCCTGCGGCGGAAAGTAGCTTATAAAGGCCTCTTTCCAGTAAGAGAATGATGGCACGCGGATCTCATCGAAAGGTCGCTGCCGCATCGCAGATCCCGCGCCTGCCAAGGTTGAGTGGCAGGTGAAGGTTTTTTCGTGCTGATCGCTAAGTAGAGATCTGGATGGCGCGACCGATGAGGAGGATAAGCGGTGCAGGGCCAGGTTCGGCGCTGGGGAGCTCGGCGAGCGTTGTAGAGGTAATGAGCTGCTCCGGGGTAGTGGCCTTTGAGACAGCAGCGACCGGCGTCTCGGGAGGGATGCCGGAGGCGATCAGCGAGTTGGCAAGCGTTTTGAAGTCGCGTCCGGGCATATAGAGAACGAGGGTTGATTCAGCGGGGAAGGCACCCTCCCAGGCAATCGGATCGGGCTTGCCGGCGGCGTGGTGCGCGGTGGCGAGAATCAGCTTCGAGGCCGAGTTGCGGTTGGTGAGCGGGGTTTGCAGCGCGGCCGCGACGGCGAAGGCGGCCGTGATGCCGGGGACTATCTCAAACGGGATCTGCGCGGCACGCAAAGCTTCGATCTCCTCGTTGGCGCGGCCGAAGATCAGGGGATCGCCGGATTTGAGACGCAGCACCGATTGATGCCGACGCGCGTGATGCAACATCAGCTCGTGGATTCCCGCCTGGGTGATGCGTGGCTGTCCGCAACGTTTGCCGACCGGGATGATCTCGGCCGAGGGGCTGGCCAGATCGAGGATTGCGTCGGAGACGAGGTCATCCGGGAGGATGACGTCGGCGGTCTGGATCAGGGTGTGAGCGCGCAGTGTGAGCAGCTCGGGTGCGCCAGGACCGGCTCCGACCAGGTAGACAGTTCCGGGCTGGGCTTCGCGATGCATTATTCGGAGGCCGTCGGGCTGGCTTCGGTGCGCGGGTTCGTCAAGGCGTGCGTGCGGGCGTAGGCGCGCGAGGGGCAGGCGTCAAACCCGCAGACTTCGCGCTGGGCGAGCGTATGGAGAAGCTGCTTGCGGGCTTCGTTCAATGGTTCGAGCTGCAGGACCTCGCGCCGTAGGTTACCGAGCTCTTCGAGCCAGGCGCCAAGTTCGAGTGGAAGAGCGGCGTTGAGCTCCTTGCGCAGACGCTGCGCGAGTGCGGGGCTTGCGCCGGCGGTCGAGATTGCAATCTGCAGGTCGCCCCGCTTCACAAGGGAGGGGAAGTAGAAGTCGCAGTAAGGTGGGTCGTCGACCGCATTGCAGATGATCGACTTGCTTGTGGCTTCGAGGTAGACAGCGCGGTTCACTGCGGGCACGTTGGTCGCGGTGACAACGAGGAAGGTGTCGGGCGCAACATCGCCGTCGCGATATTCGCGTGCGTGCCATGTGACTTCGCCGGCCTCCGCGAGAGATTGGATGGCAGGCGATGCTGCGGGTGCGATGACCGTGACGGCTGCTTCTGCAGCACGAAGGGACTCGATCTTCGACTCAGCCAGGTTTCCGGCGCCGATGACGAGGCAGGGACGAGCGGTGAGCTTGAGGAAGATAGGGAAGAGCGGCATGCTGAGACTCCTGACGATACGTCTAGGGTGATGATACGAGGAAATAAATTTTTGAGAGTGCCGCAACTTTCCTTTCCGACCTTGGTCTGAACCGGAAAATCATCAGTTTGTCTGCGGGCGTTGGCCTATTCCATCGCGGAAACGGCTTGGTAGAGTTAGGGCCACAGCAGTCAAAGGTTGAGCTTCGCGCCCTCCACCCGCCTGTGCAAGCTGGGCGACAAGAACGGAACAGTACGTCACAACAGGGTTTGCACGACTTGTAGGACAAGGAGGCCGCAGTATGCAGAAGGCAATCGTGAGTCTTTGTTCGTTAGTTCTGGCGGGTGTCCCGGTGTTGGCGCATGCGGATGATGCGCTCTTTCCAGCGGGATCAATTATCTCGTGCAATGTGGCCGAGGGGAAGATTTCATCGAAGACGACAGCAATCGGGGATCCGGTGCTGTGCACGCTCAATCCTGTCGAGAAGTACGGGCGAACGCAGTTTCCCTATGGCAGTTACCTCGAGGGCCGGTTCGAAGCTTACAAGGATCCAGGCCATTTCGTGGGCAAGGGCTGGATGGAGCTGAAGTTCGACCGCATGTTCATTGGCAATCGCGTGGTTCCGGTCTCGGCCAAGGTCATCTCGGTGCCGGGTTACAAGGTAGCTTCGGACGGGCGAATCCTCGGTAAGGGCCATGCGGTACGGGATACTGTCGAATGGCTGATTCCGGTGCTTTGGCCGATCGACCTGATCAACCTTCCGCGCCGTGGGCCGAGACCCGTCATCAAGCCGGAGACGCGGCTGACGCTTGAGCTGATGGACGATCTCGGAATTCCAGATAACGATATCGGCTATGCTCCGCAGCAGTACGCGCACCAGTCGGCGTTGATTGAGAGGGTGCCGCCGCAACAGCAGCAACAGGCTTATCAGACGCCGCCGCAGCAGCCTGGTCCTCCGCAGCAGGTCTTCTACCAGAACTTTGCTCCGCAACAGCAGCAGGCTACGGCGCCGCAGTTGGTGTATCAGCCGGTCTATCAACCTCCCGTCGTGGTGCAGGCGCCGCCGCAAGTCGTGTACCGATATGTTCCGGTTGCGCCTCCGCCTCCGCCTCCGGTCTACTACCCCTACGGGTATCGCTACTACGGGCCTGGCTACTAAGAAGACCTTGATTCCGGAGCCTGGCGCCTCGGTCTTCTTGTCGGGGCGTCGCTTCATCTTTGCTCCTGTACGGAACCCTTTCGGAAAAGAATCCTAACGTCCCGAATCTTCATCCGAAAATAGATGAGGGTTTCTGTTTCTGCTGTGCGTTTGCTCCTGGGCTTAGCTTTCGTCTGGATGGGGTTGGCCTCAACCGCGCGGGCGGATGCGGTGCTACTGATGGAAGATCCAGTAAAGAGCTTTGAGGGGAAGTTCACCTCGGTGGGCCACTCAGCGGTCTGGTTCGACCGATTGTGTTCGGACGACCACGTGACCATGAGAGCCTGCCGACCAGGAGAGCAGGGCGCGGTCATCAGCCGATACCCCGGTCTGACCAGCAAACAGGACTGGCTGGCGATGCCGGTTTCCGAGTATCTCTTCGCCGTCGATCGGCAAGAGGATGTGCCGGCATTCGTAAGCAGGGAGCAGTTTGCCCAGATTCAGGCTGGCTTTAAAGCCAGGGATGCCGCGTCGTTCGCGGAGGACCCCGGACCAAAGGGCTGGGTGCAGCTCTCGGGTGAGGCGTATCGGCGGCGCATCGTCATGGTGCGGGTGCATACGACTCCGGAACAGGATGCGCGCATGATCGCCTGGCTGAACGCCCGGAAGAATGTAAGTCCGTTCAACCTCTTCTATCCCAACTGCGCTGATTTCACGGGCGCTCTGCTTGCACAGCTCTTTCCGGGTGCTTTCCATCGCAGCTATTTCTTCGACGCGGGTATCATGACGCCCCGCCAGAATCTCGAGAGCCTGCATTCCTACCTCAAGCGTCACCCTGACGTGACATGGAGCGTGTCGGTACTGCCGCAGGTACCGGGGGAACTGCCGCGAAGTGGTCACCTGCGCGGCATCACGGAAGCCTATCTGAAGAGCTGGTGGTTCATGCTGCCGCTTGATGCACTGGATCCCATCGAGCTGGGGACCGTCACGGCATCAGGACTACTAGACCACCGATATAGAGGCAAGAATGGAACCTCGGTGCGACCGGGAATATTTTTTAGTCAGCAGGTGATTGCCTCACGGTAAGTCTATGACTTGCGGATCAGCCGCAGCTCATAGACCAGCCCTTGCTGCAGCTCTGCTGCCAAAGGATGTAGCAGCAAAGCGTGAAGAGGATTGCAAGGGTCGGGATCGTCCAGAGGTAGAGGCGTACCGGCAGCGTATCGGCAAAAGGCTGGTTGGCGTCTGGATTGTGGCGCGTGGGCCAGCGAAAGAGTAATCCGGCGAACAGGCACATTGCGGTCGCCATGGCAAGGGCGGGAAGCGCAAGAACGAGGCGGTGCTGCCAGTTGGGCTCGGGATAAAAGAACGCGCGCGCCGTAAGGTTCAGGAGTGACAGGATCGAAAGCAGGAACGACGCGGCTTTGGAGAGATCGAGGATCATCGCGGCTTTTAGTCTATGAACAACTGCGTTCAAAGCCCGTACCGACAGAACTGCGCCCGCTCTCAACCCTTTGTGTGAAGGTGAGGCAACCCACGGCTAGGCGTCGGCGGCGTGCCGGCCGCCTGCGGGCGGGGCGTCGCGTTCTACGGGCGCAATGGCGGTGCCGTTGAGTTGCGCCCGTAGCGCGTCGTCGGAGGTGCGGCCGAAGTAGGCTCGAAGATCCTCGGCAGGCTGGCGTGCCAAGAGGTATCCGCGCAGAAGCCGCTCGATGGCTGCGGGGCAGTCTTCGGCCGCGGCTCGGAAGCCGAGCGGGCGTGCAGCACGTGCGTAGCGACCGACCGCACCGCCGACGCAGAAGTAAAATGCATCGACCACCCTGCCATCAACCTTTAGCTTTTTGCCTTCAAGGCCGATATCGGCGATCCAGTGCTGACCGCAGGAGTTAGTGCATCCGGTGACGTGCAGCTTGATCTGCTGATCAAAGCCTGGCAGACGCTCTTCCAGGTCGCTGACAAGCCACTTGGCAAAGCCCTTGGTCTCGGCGATGGCGAGCTTACAGAACTCGGTCCCAGTGCAGGCGATCGCGCCGCGCCAGAACGGCGAAACTTCAACCTGGAGATCGAGGGCGTGGAGGTCGGCTACAAGCTGGCGCACGTTCTCGTTCTTGATGTTGACGAGGATGATGTTCTGCATGATAGTGGCGCGGAGGTGGCCGTCACCATGCCTTTCAGCAAGGTCAGCCAGCGCAGCGAGCTGATCGCCGGAGAGGCGGCCGCGCAATACCGAGGCGCCCACGGAGCTCAGCCCCTCCTGCTTCTGCGGGGTGATACCGATGTGGTCGCGATACACGTCGTCGGGGATGGTGTCTTCAGTAACGGGAGAAGGATCAAGTTTGTAGCCAAGTTTGGTCTCGATGGCTTCAAGCATCGTTTCAGCAGTCCAGCCGTGGCGCATAAAGAGGTACTTGATGCGGGCGCGGGTGCGGTTTTCGCGGAGCTCGTCCTGCTCCTTAAAGATGCGGACAACGGCGGTGACGACGTCGAGCGCCTTATCCTGCGGGATGAAGGCAGGGATGCGAACGGCCATGTGCGGCTCGGTCGAGAGGCCTCCGCCCACACGCATGGTGTAGCCGGTCTCGAGCAAGCCGTTAACTTCACGGTTGATGGCGGTGAAGGCGACGTCGTTGATCTCCGGGTAGGAGCACCAGAGCGGGCAGCCGGTCACGGAGATCTTGAACTTGCGTGGAAGGTTGTAGAACTCGGGATTGGCGGTGAGGGCGTTTGCAATCTCGACGGCCAGCGGTGAAGAGTCGACCAGTTCGTGGTGGTCGAGGCCAGCAAGCGGGCAGCCGGTCACATTACGGACGACGTCGCCGCACGCTCCTTTCGGGCTTAAACCGATTTCGGTCAAGCGATCGGTAACTTCAACGAGATCGGCGATGGTAAGCCAGTGCAGCTGGATATTCTGTCGAGTGGTGATGTCGGCGAGGTTGCGCGCGTGTTTTTTGGTGATGTCGGCGATGGTGCGGAGTTGGTGCGAGGTGAGCAAGCCGTTAGGTAGGCCGATGCGCATCATGAAGAATTCAGTGGCTTTGCCCTCGCCGCCTACGCCGCCGGTCGCTCCGATGCCGTCGCCCTGTGTGTAGATGCCCCACCACTTGAAGTAGAGGTTCGACCAGGCGGGATCGACGGATTCGCGGCCCTGCTGCGCGTAGCCACGGACTTCATCCCAGGCGTCCCACGGGTTCTTGGCGAGCTTGAGGCGTTCGGAGCGCTGAGCTTTCGTTTCCTTGGGGACTGGGGCAGTGGGAGTCTCGGTGGCCATTGTCAGTTTGGATGCTTTCGGAATCTGGGTGGGTGCGGGCGAAGAAAAACCCACGTTCATTGCGTGGGCGACTGGCTTGAGCTTGTTGGATCAGGTGAGATCGTCAGGCAAAGAGACAGCGCGCGGGGTGAAGACAACAGGGCCCGTGACTGTATATCGACTTCATCTTTTCAAGGTTAGATGGTCGCGTGGGGCGGGTCAAGGATTGCTGTTGAAGGTACGGGTGCGGGGGCGTGGTGTCTTCGACGCGGACGACTTTGTTCCAGGGGTGAAACGGTGAGAGTTCTTTGATGGCTGACGGCGGTGTTGGACCGCTTCGGGTTATAGCCAGCTTCTAGTTTGACGGTGGGTTTTGTGCTTCCCAGAGCTTGGCGTCGATGAGGAAGCGGAACCACAGCGTTTGCAGCACGCAGAAGATCAGGCCCTCGGTGCCATCGAGGAATCCCAGCTTCACAATGTAACGGTAAAAGAAGAGCGCGATCGAGCGGACAAAGAGCGGTGCGCGTTCGTAGAAGCCCTTGTAAAAGCGCTTGCGCTGCACGATATTGCCCGTGGCGCTCGCTTCGACGCGCCCGATAACAGATTTCGCGAGCAATTCTTCGACTTCGGCGTCGGTCCAGCGGTTGTGGCGCGCCGTCCACTCGGAGAGCGACATGCGGATATCGTCGATCATCGAGCCGCGAAGCTGAGTGGTTGCGCCCGAGCAGATGAAGTGTTGGTCGTACTGCCTTTCCTCGCAACGGCCGGCACCAGTGCGGAAGAGTCGCATGTGCCAGGTAGGAGCCAGGTTGTGCCGAAGAACTTTGCCCATGAATCGCAGATAGCGAGCAAGGAAATAGCCATCGAGTGACGGATTCGCAGGAAGCGCGGCAATCTCGGCCCGGAGTTCGGGAGCGAGCGCTTCGTCGGCGTCCAGGTGAAGCTGCCAGTCGCCCGCTATGGGCAGGTTGTCGATGGCCCAGTTCCGCTGCGCCCCATAGCTTGAGAACGGGTGCTGGTGCACCTGCGCGCTAAAGGAGCGGGCGATCTCGAGCGTCGCATCGGTCGAGCCCGAATCAACGACGTGGATGTCGTCGGAAAGACCGACAATTGAAGCCAGGGTGTTCGGCAGCGAGTCCGCAGAGTTGAAAGTAAGGAGAATGATCGTGGGTTTCACGTGCTTAGTATGACTGGAATTACCTTCTGGACGATAAAAGACTTGTCATGCCGGATGGACCCGCTGGTCGCGTGGGGCGACCACTTGTCGGGGTTTTTGACGTCGCCTCGGTCTGGAGGAGACTTCCGTGCCGACCCGTGGAAGGACAATGCGAAGCTCCAAGCGTACGCAGTACCGCGTACCCGGCGTCAAACGCGCTTCCGTCTATTCGGCAGGGAGTTCTTTCCCTGCGGTAAGATGGCGGCGTTGCTTTCACGGGGGTTTGGATGAAGTTTGCTCGGGTTTGCTGGTTGGCCGTGTGCGTTGGAGCCGCTTCGGCTCAAGGTCTCGGAATCTTCACGCACCATCAGGATGTGGGAGAGGTGCTGCATCCAGGCTCGGCCAGATTTGACGCGGCCACCGGGACTTACACGATCACGGGCTCGGGTGGCAATATGTGGGTCGATAAAGATCAGTTCCACTTCGTATGGAAGAAAGTCTCAGGAGATCAGGGAATCTCAGCTGATGTGAAGTTCATGGGGACGGCAGGCAATCCGCACCGCAAAGCCGTGCTGATGATGCGCCAGACGCTCGATACGGGATCGCCTGAGGTGGATATGGCGGTGCATGGAAGCGGCCTGACGGCCTTGCAGTTCCGCGATGCGCCTGGCGCCACGGTACATGAGGTGGAGACTTCCGTTGACACGGCGCCGCGGCGGATGCGGTTGGAGCGGCGGGGCGACCGCTTCTACGCGTATGTTGCAGGCGAAGACGGAAAGCTGCACCCGGTGGGCGCTTCGACGAAGGTGCCGTTTACGGGCGACTTTTACATCGGGCTTGGCGTCTGCGCCCATGACAAGGACGCGAGCGAAACCGCAACGTTTACTCGTGTTCTGACTGGCCCGGTGGTGCCTTATGCAAGTCAGCCGGTGCTTTGGAGCGCGTTGGAGACCGTGCAGGTTTCGTCGACTGACCGGCACGTGGCGTACCTGAAGGCAGGGCACTTTGAGGCGCCGAATTGGTCGCGCGATGGAAAGTTTCTGCTGGTGAATGAGTCTGCCGATAACACGGGAAAGATGGTTCATCTGGACTGGCAACCGGCATCCTTGTCGGCAGTCGATCCGCGGGTGATTGCAACCGGCGACGCGATGCACATCAACAACGATCATGGGATCTCGCCGGATGGGATGCAGTTGGCGATCAGCGATGCTTCGGCACCGGACCACAACTCGCGCGTCAAGGTCGTGCCGATTACGGGTGGCGAGCCGCGGCAGCTGACGCCCACCGGCCCTTCCTACTGGCATGGCTGGTCGCCAGATGGCAAGACGCTCGCGTTTGTAGGCGATCGCGGCGGCAACTTTGACATCTACACCATACCGTCAGCGGGCGGCGTGGAGACGCGGTTGACTACGGCTAAAGGGCTCGACGATGGTCCCGAGTATACGCCGGACGGCTCTTATATCTATTTCAACTCGGTGCGGTCGGGGCACATGCAGATCTGGCGGATGAAGGCGGACGGCAGCGAACAGGAGCAGGTGACGAAAGACACCACGAATGACTGGTTCCCGCATATCTCGCCGGATGGTAAGTCGATGGTGTACGTGCAATATGCGCCGGATGTTGTGGGGCATCCCGGCGGCCAGGATGTTGAGGTGAGGCTGATGAGTTTGGCGGATGGAAAGATTTCGACACTTGCCAGGCTTTGGGGTGGCCAGGGCACGATGAACGTGCCGTCCTGGTCGCCCGACGGCACGCGCGTGGCATTTGTCAGCTACGAGATGCTACCGGCGGATGGAGGGGATATGCAGTAGCCCGGAAGCCCGGGATAAAATCGAGGAAGTTTTGGCCTTGGAGAGTGCATGGGAGTGTTGCGGATGGCGGGTCTGGTCGTGGCGGGAGCGGTGGTACTGGGTGTAGCGCAGGGACAGGATGCGGGTTTCGGAGCAAGTAATCCGTTCTATGCGAAGAGTACGCTGCCGTTCCAGGCTCCGGCATTCGACAGGATCAAGAACGAGGACTACGAGCCTGCGCTGCTGGCCGGCATGGCCGAACAGACGCAGGAGATTCGGAAGATTGCCGATAATCCCGCAGCTCCAACGTTTGAGAACACCATTGTGGCCATGGAACGAACGGGCGAGTTGCTGGATCGGGTGGATTCGGCCATGAGCGCGCTCTCCGGCGCGTATACCAATCCGACGATCGAAAAGATTGAAGAGGAGATGGCTCCGAGACGTGCGGCGCATGAGGATGCCATCTACCTGGACGGTAAGCTTTTTGCTCGAGTGCAGACACTCTGGAATGAGCGCGATGGCTTGAAGCTAGATGCCGAGTCGCAGCGTCTGCTGGAGATTACCTATCGCCGCTTTATCCATGCCGGCGCGAAGCTGAGCGAAGCCGACAAAGGAAAGCTGAAGGAGTTGAACGCGCAGGAGTCGACGCTGTCGAATGCGTTCAGCCGCAAGCTGCTGGCAGCGACCAAAGCTGGAGCCTATGTAACGACGGATCAACCCGCTTTGGCGGGATTGAGCGAGGCGCAGCTCGCGAGCGCGGCTGCGGCGGCCAAGGCTCGTCGCAGCGAGGGCTATGCGTTGCCGCTGCAGAACACGACGCAGCAGCCGGTGCTTGCGCAGTTGAGCGTTCGTTCAACCCGGCAGGCAGACTTTGAGAACTCCTGGAACCGCGCCGAAAAGGGCGGGGAAAACGATACGCGCGCGACGATCGCAAGACTGGCCAAGGTGCGCGCGGAGAAGGCAAAGCTGCTCGGCTTCGACACCTATGCGGCCTGGAAGCTCGAGAACCAGATGGCGAAGACGCCGGATGCGGCGATCCACTTCATGGACGCGCTGGTGCCCGCCGCGACTGCACGGGCGGCGAGGGAGCAGAAGGATATTCAGGATGTAATTGACGCTCAAAAAGGTGGATTCACGGTGGCGCCGTGGGATTGGGAGTTCTACGCCGAGCAGGTAAGGAAGGCGAAGTACGATCTCGATGAAACGCAGACACGGCCATATTTTGAGATCAGCCGCGTGCTTGAGGACGGTGTCTTCTATGCGGCCAACAAGCTGTATGGCATCACGTTCAAGGAGCGGCACGATCTGCCGGTTTGGGCTCCAGACGTGCGGGTCTTCGAAGTCTTTAACGCGGACGGATCGCACCTCGCACTGTTCTACTGCGATTATTGGAAGCGCGATAACAAGCGCGGCGGCGCGTGGATGTCCTCGCTCGTACATCAGTCAAAGCTTATGGGGACTTCGCCCGTCGTTTATAACGTGGCGAACTTCACCAAGCCGGCTGATGGGCAGCCTGCGCTGATCACTTCAAGCGATGTCATCACGATGTTTCACGAGTTTGGCCACGCGCTGCACGGAATGTTCGCGGACGCGGAATACCCGAGCCTGAGCGGGACCAGCGTGCCTCGCGACTTCGTCGAGTTCCCGTCGCAGTTCAACGAGCACTGGGCACTGAATCCAGAGGTCTTCGCGCACTATGCCAGGCAGTACCAGACCGGCGCTCCCATGCCTGCGGATCTGGTCGAGAAGATCAAGAAGTCGGCGGACTTCAACCAGGGCTATGCGTTGACCGAGCTGCTGGCCGCGGCCGAGCTCGATATGCAGTGGCACACGCTATCGGCAAGTGCGCCCGAGCAGGAGCCGGATGCGTTTGAAAAGTCGGCGCTCGCGAAGAAGAATTTGCTGATCGAAGCGGTGCCTCCACGTTACCGCTTAAGCTACTTTTCGCACATCTGGGGGAGTGGTTATGCCGCAGGCTACTATGCGTATCTCTGGAGCGAGATGCTCGACGACGCCGCTTACCAGTGGTTTGAGGACCATGGCGGGCTGACCCGGGCCAATGGCGATCGATTCCGGAAGATGGTGCTTTCGCGCGGCAACACCGAGGATCTGAGCAAGATGTACGATACCTGGCTGGGCGGTGAGCCGAAGATCGAGCCGATGCTGAAGCAGCGTGGGCTCACACAGTAAGAACATAGATTCATACATCCGAACGCCGCACGGGCGCCACTTCGTCGGGTGGTGTTCGGCTTCGCTTGGCGCGCCCGTGCCGTCCAACGGGATGACCACGCGAAGCTTTACGAAGGCGTGTGAACGCTCGCTGCCCGCGCGGGGAGCGCGTCCGGCAGAACAAGCTCCATGAACACATCGGCACGAGCGTATGGAGAGGGCGCCAACCGCTCCTCGGGGATGTGTCTGAATCCAAGCGATTCATAGAGTCGTATGGCCGGTGTGAGGATGTGGTTGGTTTCAAGATAAAGGCGCGTGGCGCCGATGCTGCGTGCGTAGTCGATGGTGTGTTGCAGCAGTCGACGTCCGAGGCCCGAGCCCTGCGCAGACGGGGTAACGGCCATCTTCGCGACTTCGAACGCACCAGGCGACATCACGATCAGGGCGCAGCAGCCGAGGGGCTGGCCGTTCTCAAAGGCGAGAAAGATAGCTCCACCCGGGTTGAGAATCTTGGTCTTCGGGTGCGCAAATGATTGCTCGTCGGTGGGTTCGAGCTTGAAGTAACGGGTGATCCACTCCTCGTTCAAGCGACGAAATGCGGCTTCGTCGCCGGGCTCGAAGGATCGGATAGCAATGTCGGTCATGAGGTGAACCTACTGGAAGTGCGTCGTCGCCGCAAGGTAAGGGCAAGTGCGCCCTAGTCGCGCGCGGCGGCCACTTCGTGGGGTACCGGCTTACCGTGGAGCTCTAGACCGCGCTTAAGCCGCCATCGACGAAGAGCTCGACGCCAGCGATGAAGCTGGAGTCGGACGAAGCAAGGAACACCGCGGCTTTGGCGATGTCGGCTGGTTCGCCGATGCGGGTGAGCGGCACCATGTTGGTGACATATTCAAGCACCTGGGGCACTCCGGCAAGCGAAGCCGCGTTTCCTTCGGTGTGGATGGGGCCAGGGCTGATCACGTTGACGCGTGGCCCGGTGCCGCGCAGCTCCGCCGTAAAGGTGCGAGCGAAGCTGCGCACAGCGGCCTTGGTGGCACCGTATACCGACATGCCCGGAAACCCGGAGCTGCCGATGAACGAGCCGTTCAGAATGATGGAGCCGTCTTTGTCCATCAGCGGGAGCGCCTTCTGGATCGTGAAGTAGACGCCCTTCACGTTGATGTCGACGCAGGCATCGTAGAAGGCTTCAGTGACCTGCGCGTGCGGCATCGGCTCGTAAATGCCGGCGTTGGCGAAGACGATGTCGAGCCTGCCTTTGCGAGTCTTGATCTCGGCGAAGAGGTGGGCGAGATCCTCAAGTTTGCCGGCATCGGCCTGGATGGCGAAGGCGTTCTCACCGAGCGCGGTGACTGCCTGGTCAAGCGCGGGCCTGCGACGTCCGGTAATGAACACGAAGGCCCCTTCTGCGATGAACTGTTGCGCGGTGCCGAAGCCGATGCCTTCGCTTCCGCCGGTAATAAGTGCGATCTTGCCTTCGAGCTTGCCCATGGTGTGATCTCCTGTTGCGGCGTCTACGCCAGCTGCTTCAATAGACAGCGCGGAGCGTTGCGGTGAATTGCACGATCAATCGGATTCATTGCCTAATCCTGCGAATAGGCTTTTCTTGTTCGGCAACAAGGGTGAGGATGGAGTGGAGGGCTTACGTGGAAAAGATCTGCGAACTTGGTTCATTGATCGAGGCGCACAGCGAACGCGAAGGTTGGTGTGCGACCGCGATCCAGGGGCTATACCTTACGCACGTAACATCGACGCGTATGCCTCGGACCGATGTGAATCGACCCGTGTTCTGCGGGGTTGCGCAAGGCGCAAAAAACGTCATGCTGAACGGGGTAGTGTACCGCTACGATCCCAGCAGGTACATGGTCGTCTCGATGGATCTGCCGATTGTCGGAGAGATTGCCGAGGCGAGCCGGTCCAAGCCGTTCCTTGGCTTTAGCATGGAGCTCAACGTGGCGGAAATTGCCCAATTGAGCGTAGAAGCAGGCCTGCCGCAGAGGCTGGATGCCCGCTCAGAAAGAAGTCTGTACGTAAGTCCGATGGAGGAGGATCTGCTGGACGCGGTAGTTCGTCTGCTGCGACTGCTCAGAAAGCCGGATCAGATTCCGGTGCTTGAGCCGCTTATCCGGCGCGAGATCTACTACAAGCTGCTGTTGAGCGAACAGGGCGGCTTGCTGCGCAGGCTGGCGGCAGAGAACAGCCAGGCAAGCAGGATCACGGCGGGCGTCAACTGGCTGCGACAGAACGCGTTGCGGACGGTTCGCATGGAGGAGCTGGCGCGACGCGTGAACATGTCGCCATCGACCATGCATGCCTGGTTCAAGGCCGTGACGACCATGAGCCCGCTGCAGTATCAGAAGCAGCTGCGTCTGCAGGTGGCGCGGCAGATGCTGCTGACCGACGAGACGGACGCGGCAACCGTGTCGCAGCGTGTCGGATACGAGAGCGCGTCGCAGTTCAGCCGGGAGTATCGGCGTCTCTTCGGCGAGCCGCCCGTGCGTGATATCGAACGGCTGCGGTCAGCAATGAGCGGGAGCCCACCGGGCGTGATCTAGTTGATGGGCAGATTGCGGTCTTCGACCGACGGTATCAGCGAGAATTTGTGGCGCACATCCGCTCCGCGCACCCAGAAGATGACGTCTTCGGCGATGTTGGTGGCGTGGTCGGCGGCCCGTTCGAGATTGCGCGAGACAATAATCGCGTTCAGCGACTGCACGGCAACCTGCGGATGCTGCGTCATGACGGACACGAGTTCGGACTGAATCTTGCGGTTCATGTCGTCAACCTCATCGTCCATGGCGATGACTGACTCGGCGAGGGCAGTGTCGCCTTCGAGCAGCGATTGGATCGCAGTGCGGATCATGACGCCGACGCGCGCACCCATGTCTTCGAGGTCGACCGGCAGATGGATGGCTGGCTGCAGGTCGAGTGCGGCGGCGCGCGAGGCGATGTTGGTGGACTGGTCGCCGATACGTTCTAGATCGCCATTGATCTTGATCACCGACAGGATGAAGCGGAGATCGATCGCCATGGGCTGCTCTTTGGCCAGCAGATCGTAGGCCATCTCGTCGACATCGCGCTCGGCGGTGTTAATGGCTTCTTCGATCTCCTTCACGTGGGCGGATAGCGAGAGGTCGCGGTTGAGGTAGGCTTCGACCGAGAACTCAAGCGCCTGCTGAGAGAGCGCGGCCATGGCGAGGAGCTTGTCCTTGAGGGCTACGAGCTGCTGCTGGAAATGAATGCGGGGCATGGCGGTTCTCCTTCGCCTATTGTAGCGGCGGGTGCGTGCAGGGAATATGACACCAAAGCTGCGTGCGCGTGGCGCTAGTGGTAGAGGAGGTACGGTCTGCGGGCTTGCTCAAAGGCTTGGATGGCGCCGGACCAGCTTTGGACTATATCGCGCGGATCGGTTCCGGACTTGAGTGCAGCCAGTGTGGCCGCGTTGCTAAGGAGGTTCTTGGCGAGATCAAGCTTGAACTGCGCAGGATCGAGATGGTGCAGCGCGGCCAGAACTTCAATACCGAACTCCGGTGAGTCGAAGTGCTCGGGATCGGTGACACGGAAGTGGATAGCGGGTATGGTTTGCCCGTGAAAGGGATAGTGGTTTACATCCTCAGCGATGGCGATCTGCGTGGCCGTTATCTCGATGCCAGCTATCATGCGGGCCATAAGGTAGGCGGCGAGCTCCTGCGCGTTAATCCAGGGAGCGCCGAGGTCTTCGAAAGGGTGGTCAGTCCCGCGGCCGACCGAGATGTTCGTCTGCTCGGTGAGGCCGACGCCGGGATAGAGGATGGCAGCGGCGGGAGACTTCAGATTGGGGCTGGGCGGCGTCCAGACAAGCTGGGTCTGTGGCCAGAGCTCGGCGCGCTCCCAATGGTTCATCTCGACGATGGTAAGCTGCGCGTGCAGGCCAGGCTGCGTTGCAGTCGGCTTGCGCTCGGGGGTGTCGGGCCCGAGTTGAACCGCGCGCCCGTCGATCAGGTCGGGCTTGTACTGGATCGCGGTGGCGTTGGCGTTGAAGAAGCGTGCGAGTTCGCCCAAAGTAAGGCCGTGACGCAGCGGGATGGGCATGAAGTCGGTGTAATTCTCGGCACCGAGGTCGCTGACGGGACCCTGGACGGCAAGACCGCCCAGCGGATTCGGCCGGTCCAGGATCACGACGGGGATTTTGGCTTCGGCACAGGCTGCGAGAAAGTAGCCGGTGAGGGTCTCGTATGTCCAGAAGCGTGTGCCCGCATCCTGCAGGTCGATGACAACGGCGTCGAGCTGTTTCAAGTCAGCCTGCTTCGGGTGTTTGTCAGAGGGTTTAGGGCCGTAGACGCTGATGACGGGGGTTCCGGTGACGGTATCGGTCTCGACGGCGAGGTGTTCGGTGTCCTGGTGCGCGCCCAGCCCATGCTCGGGAGCGAAAAGTGTTTTCAGCTCAAGTTGCGGAATGGATTTCGTCGCGGCGAAGAGTATGTCGATGGTGCGCTTGCCCTGGGCGTCTCGCGCAGACTGGTTGGAGAGAAGGCCGAGCTTAAGGTGCCCTCCATGGAATGAGGCAAGTGTCTTGAGGGCGGCGAAGTTGCTCGCTTCAAGCACGTCGATTCCGGTTTGGGTTTGGGCCAGGGGCTGAGGCCCGGCATCTTTGCCGTCGCCTTGAAGGGCCGAGGCTGAAGCCTGGGGGTAGCCAGAAGCTGAAAGCCCGAGAGCTTGAGCGGTGGCGGTGGCCACATCGCCACGCAGGTGCGAGATCGGGGCACCACCGCGCGGATGGATAGCGTTGGCGAGCAGGATCACATAGGTGTCGGAGGTCGGGTCGATCCAGAGGCTGGTGCCGGTGAAGCCGGTATGGCCGAAGCTGCCGGGATGCTCTCGCGTCGCGATGGGGAAGATGGTGCCGCGCGGGCGCGAGTAGGCCGTATTCAGGTCCCAGCCAAGGCCGTGCGAGGAGACGCCCTTGGTGGTCTGGCCATCGGGGGTGAAGATGGTTGCCGTGTTCACCGCCGTCGCGGGTTCGTTGGGGCTGACGGCCATCTTCAGCGTGGCCTTCGAGACGGGGAACGCACCGGTGTTGTGGAGGAGCTTGTCGAGCAGCGCCTGGCAGAACAGGCTCATATCGCGCGCGGTCGAGAAAAGGCCGGCGTGCCCGGCGACTCCGCCCATTCTCCGGGTCGTGGGATCGTGGACCGTGCCACGCAGGAGGTGGTCGAAGTCAGGATTGGTAGCGGCAGAGCCTTCATCGTCGTGGGCGGTGGGCGCAGTGTCGAGGATGGAGTTGACTGACCAGTTATGGCTTTCGCAAAGCTGATCCAGCACCCCATGGTTGCGATCGACGGAGATGGCTGATCCCACGCGTGTGTAACCGCCACATGCTTTGCCAAAGGCGTGGTATTGGGTTGAAACCATGTGCAGGGGCTTGAAGATGTGCTCAGCGGCGTAGACATCGAGAGACTCGCCTGAGAGCCGTTCCACGATCACCCCCAATGTTATGAAGTTGATGTCGGAGTATTTAAAGGTGATGCCGGGTGGGCTGTCAGGCGTCGAGGCCATGGCGCGGCGGACACCTTCCGCTTTGTCCGGTGCGGCCAAACCCCAAGAGTCCTTCAGGTTGATATCCGGCGGCAGACCGGAGTAGTGGGTCAGGAGTTCGCGGACGGTGATCTTGTCCTTGCCGTTCTGGCTGAACTCCGGCAGGTACTTGGCGACCGGCGCGTCGAGGTCGATCTTGTGCTCATCGTAGAGCTGCAGGATGGCGGTTGTGGTGACGATCACCTTGGTGAGCGAGGCCATGTCGAAGATGGTGTCTTCGGTCATTGGCTCGACGGCGGGTTCGAGCGCGCGGTTGCCGTACGCCTGCTCAAAGACGACCTTGTTGTCATGGCCGATGAGGATGACGGCCCCGGGAAGCTTCTTTTCGGCGATTGCCTGGTTGATGAGCGTCGACACCGGAGTGAAATCCGGGCTGAAACCCGGAGCAGAGCGCGGCGGCTGCGCGTAGGACACAAAGCAAAACACGAGCATGGCGGTAACCGCTGCGATCGTCTTGTGGCGGAAGATGACGCTGAACAGCGAGCCCAACGCGAACGTCGCTGCCGCGCCGATCAGGACGTACCAGGTGAAAGCAATGTGCGGGATGGTGAGCGGGCCAAGATGCATGGGGAAGGTTCCTTGCCAGAGCCAGAGATTAAGGGCAAAGCCGCAGATCATCCCGACAATGGTCGCGTGTTGTGTGGCGTAGCGGGTGAGCGTCCCGAGCAGGAAGACCCCCAGCAGGCAGCCGTAGGCAACCGACGCAATCGAAAGCCCGGTCTCGACCACGTGCCCCTTGCCACCAGCTTTGATCGAATAAACGGCTATTAAGAAGAGAACGATAGCCCAAAAGATGGTGGCAAGGCGGGAGACGAGGGTGTTCTGTGCGCTTGATCCCGATTCCTCGGTGATCGTCGCCGCCGAATCCAACCTGGCTTCTTGAGGGTGGGGCACCCGGCTTGTTTGCCACAGCCGAAACGGAACGTAGAAGTCGATCACCGTGGTGCTGGCCAGGGAGTTTAGCGCGGCACTCAGGTTAGACATTGCCGCCGCCAGGATCGCCGCGATCAGCAGCCCGGCGACGCCATGCGGCATCTCGTGCACGATGAACGTGGGGAAGATACGGTCGGGGCTCGCGAACACCTGCGGGTGCAAGCCGTAGAAGACGAAGAGCCCCACGCCGATCAGCAGAAACAATGTGAACTGCAGGAAGATGACGACGCCGGAACTGAGCAGCGCCAGCCGCGACTCGCCCAGGTTGCGCGCGGCCAGCATGCGCTGCACCATCAGCTGGTCCGTACCGTGCGAGGCCATCGTGAGGAACGTTCCGCCGAGGATGCCGGCCCAGAACGTGTACGACTGCGTCAGGTTGAAGGCGAAGTTCAGCCAATGGAACTTGCCCAGCGGCGCCGCGACCGCGTGGATGTACTGCCAGCCACCAGGCACATGCGAGCCGAGCGTCCAGAGCGCGACCAGCGTGCCCGCAACGTACAAGCCCATCTGCACCACGTCAGTCCAGATGACGGCGGCCATCCCGCCTTCGAACGTGTACAGCAGCGTCAGCGCGGAGATGATGGCGATCGCCTTCACGTCGCCGACATCGATCGCGATCCCGACAACGATCGAGATAGCGAAGACGCGGACGCCCTCGGCCGCCGCTCGCGTAAGCAGGAATAACCCAGCCGTGACCTTGTGCAGCGCGTGCCCGAAGCGCTGATCGATGAGCTGGTAGGCCGTGAGCATCTCGCCCTTGAAGTATCTGGGAAGGAAGAGCAGCGCCACCACTACCCGGCCGAGCATGTAGCCGAGCACCACTTGCAGGAATCCGAGATTGCCGGCAAACGCCACGCCGGGAATGGAGATGATGGTCAGCGTACTGGTTTCAGCCGAGACGATCGACAGTGAAATAGCCCACCAGGGAATCGTGTTGTCGGCCAGAAAATACGACTTCAGCGACTTGCCCTGAACCTTGTTGCGCCTTGAAAACCGCAGCCCGAAGAGGGTGATCGCGATGAGGTACGCGGCGACGATTGCCAGATCGATAGGCGACAAGTGGGTGGGGTCGATCGGCAAGCTTGGTCTCCATCGGGCAAGGATTGCTTGATTCTACGTGGGTAGGCGGGCGGACTACTGTGTGGGTAGACCCAGGTCGAACGGCGTGGGCAGCGTCTTCGAGTTATCGTATTGCCTCCCAACAGCGCGGAAGCGTTCGATCCGGCCTTGCCACTGCTGAATCGTGTAGTCGTAGTGTTCGAGTACCGGTCGCAGCGCGTAAGGACGATTCGATCGCAGCCAGGCTTGTTCGTACAGATCGCGCAGCAGCGAGTAGGTATCGCGTATGTCTTCAAGGCGGCCGTTGACGGCGCGTATCTGCTGGAGATCGTGGGTTACAGTGGCGTGAAGCTTCTTGTCTGAACTCGCCTGCGCAACCTGGGCCAGCGAATAGTCCTGAACGATCTCATCCGAAAGCTGGAACTTGAGGCCGATCAGGTCCATCCGACGCGCGCCGAGTTCGAGAGCATCGATGGCGTCGGGATGACGGAGCGTTGTGGGATTCGAGGGAAAGGCATCGGCAGGATTGAATTGGGGGATGGTCGAGCCCGTTGGCGTAATCCCAGGCCCCAGGTCGAGGGCAGGCGACGCAGGATAAGCTGCGCGGGCGTTGGCAATCAACGTGAGCGCGCGCTCGGCGTGCAGGCGAAGATCGTGCGTGTACGGGCGAATTTTGACGGCGACCTTCTGCCCGTCGACCGACCATGGGTCGATCCAGAACAATCCATTCGAGCCGTCGCCCACCTTCGCCTGCGCGCGCAGCAACTCGTGACAGGCCATCAGTTCTGTTTGTGCCTCGTTAAGAGCGCCCGTAGCGTCGCCGTGGAATACCTCGGCGTAGGAATCCTGAAACGCCGGAATGGAAGATTCGCCGGGCTGCCAGGCCGCGGCGGCGCCGAAGAGCAGGCCGTACCAGTTCTGATTCGGCAGACCTTCGCCATCGTCGTACCAGATGGTATTCAGCATGCCGGTCGAGTGCTGGCGCTGGCCTTCAGCCACGAACTGCTGGATGTTGACGAGGGCATCGTTGTCATCCGGGTACACAACCGACCAGCTGCTGACGCCTGGAGCAACCCAGGTCTCGAAGCCCGCATTCGTAAAGGGCGTGAGGAACTTGGCGAAGCCGCCGGTGGGATGCGGGTTATACCACCAGGCGACAGCGATGGTGTCCTTCTTGAACTGTGATGGCAGGTTCTTCAGGATGTTTGGGTCGGGGTGCTCAGCCGAGGATGCGCCGACGGAGTTGTACGCCGTAGCGCCCTGCACCAGGGTCTGCGCGATGTCGCCCCAGAAGAGCAGCCGGCGGTGCAGCGGAGCGAGCTTGCTGTCGATTTGCTGCAGAAAGTCAAGGTAAACGGGCCCGAGCCCGCGGCTATCGACGGCATCTTTAGTCCGGCCGAGGCCAAGGTCAACGGTCTCATCCGCCCCAATATGCAGAAAAGGTCCAGGGTAGAGTGTGGCTAACTCGGTGAACATCTGGCCGATCAGGTTGATTGAGCCAGGTTGGCCGGGCGCGAGCGCGTCTCCATGTGGCGTCTCGGCGATGGTGCTGTACTGCTCCCAGGTCAGATTGTGGTGGAGATGCCCGAAGGCCTCCTGCTCGGGCACGATGGTGATGTGGTACTGCGCAGCGTAGGCAACGATGGCGCGCGCATCGTTGGCGGAGATGCTGCCGCCCGGGGGCGCAGGCAGCGGGTTCGAAGCGTACTGCTGCGTGTGTTCAAAGTACGGCGAATACAGGTTGTACTTATAGGCAGCAAGCGTGCGAATCAGCTTCTTCTGGAACTCGAGTGTGGGGACCGGCCCGCGCGACATATCGTCGTGGACGCCGCGATACTGCATCGCTGGCCAGTCACGGATCTGCGCCAGGTGCAGGACGGCCGCGGAACCATCGTTGGTGATGAGCTGTTTGAGCGTCTGCGCGGCGTAGAAGAGCCCGGCCTGCGTGGGTGCCGAGAGCGTAATGGAATTCGCGCCCGGCGTGATGGTGTAACCCTCGGCTTGGGCTTCCGGCGGCAGGTTGGAGGAGGCTCCGCGCGCCAGAGTGATCGTGAAAGCCCCGTTCGTGGCGATGTGGCGTTCAGCAAGCGCACGGGTGAGCTCTTCGGCGGTAAAGTTGTCGGAAGCATCGGTGGAGCAGGTGCTGCAGGCGATCTTCACGCCGCGAGCAATGGGCTGCGTGGCGCCGGCCTGGAGCTCACGGGGCGACGGGATCAGGTGGAGCGGGGTCTGTGCGGCAGAGACGACGGCAGAGAGGGTGAGGACAGCAGCCAGACGGGGAAAGGTCATGCGATTGAGGGTAAATCAATCACGGCTTGTGCATTGACTCAGGGAGCGCCCTCTCCTGCGATCAGCAGACAGGAGTGTCCGTATAACAAAAATCAGCAGGGATAGAATCTTGCTGTGAGCTTATATTTTGCTGTCGGTTCGACGAACACAGAGCTGTCGGCGGAGGAGATCCGGGCCGGCTTATTTGAGGCTTTGAGCAAGCTGGGCGTATGGCAGCGCGTACTCGCGGTGCCGCCGGACTTTACCCGCTTCCATTCGAGATCAGGTGAGCTCGCCGAATTGGCCTGGGAGTTCTACGGCGACCGTCTTACCGACGTGCTGCCCGCGCTCGGGACTCACAAGCCGATGAGCGATGAACAGATTGCGACCATGTTCGGAAAGGTTCCACGCGAACTCTTCCGCGTGCACGACTGGCGACATGACATCGTCACGTTGGGCGAAGTGCCAGGTGAGTTTATGCACGAGGTAAGTGAGGAGAAGCTCGACTACACCTGGCCGGCGCAGGTGAATCGACTCCTGCGGGATGGAGGCCACGACCTCATCCTCTCGATCGGCCAGGTGGTGCCGCACGAGGTGGTCGGCATGGCGAATGGATCCAAGAACATCTTCATCGGCACGGGTGGCGTTCAGGGCATCCATCGTTCGCACTTCCTCGGTGCGGTGTATGGGATGGAGCGGATGATGGGACGCGCGGATACCCCGGTGCGGCGCATCCTGAACTATGCAAGCGACCACTTCGGGGCGCAGTTGCCGAAGATCGTCTACGTTCAGACCGTCGTAAGTAAGAATGTCGCAGGCAAGCTGGTCATGCGCGGGCTCTACATCGGCGACGACAACGAGTGCTTCGAGCGTGCGGCCGCCTTGAGCCTGCAGTGCAACTTCCTGATGATGGATCGGGAGATAAAGAAATGCGTGGTGTTTCTCGATCCGCAAGAGTTTCGGTCAACCTGGCTGGGCAACAAGGCTGTCTATCGCACGCGCATGGCGCTGGCGGATGACGCGGAGCTCATCGTGCTCGCGCCCGGAGTGCATGAATTCGGTGAAGATGCAGCCATCGATCAACTCATCCGCAGGTACGGCTACTGCGGCACCCCAGCCACGCTTGCAGCGGTCAAGCAGGACGCGGAGCTTGCGGCCAATCTTAGCGCTGCCGCTCACCTGATTCACGGCTCGAGTGAGGGCCGCTTCCGTATACGCTACTGCCCGGGCCACCTTACGCGGCAGGAGATCGAATCAGTGCATTACCAGTATGGAGAGCTGGCAGAGTACGCGCGCAGGTACGATCCCGCATCACTGCAGGATGGGTGGAACCTTGTAGATGGGGAAGAGATCTTCTTCGTCTCAAACCCAGGGTTGGGGCTGTGGGCTTACCGCGGGCGATTCGACACGAGCTCGTAGCTCCAGGCTGGCCAACGGGAGGAGCAAGCGAAGCCCGACACTCCACGAAGTGGTCGCGGCTCGCGACAAGGGAGCTCGTCCGGCAGGGCGCTTCAGTTTTGAGTTTCCGAAAGAGTTCGTTAGATTGAACTTGTCTCACTCCTCATCCTCTCGTTCTAGAAGGAACCGCATGAGCTCTCCGCAGCGCCTCTGGCGTTCGTGTCTCTGTAGTGGCTTGTTGTTAGCCGGCGTCTCTGTCTTCGCGCAGGTGCCCGCACCGGTCGCCGTGCTGGGGCATACACCCGGAGACGACTTCTACCTGGCGAACTACGAGGATGCCGTCAAGTACTTCCACACCGCGGCCGCGGCCTCCGACCGCATGAAGATGTTCACGGTCGGCAAGTCGAGCGAAGGCCGCGACATCGAGGTCGGCGTGATCTCGTCGCCGGCCAATCTGGCGCGGCTCGAGGAGTACAAGAAGGATGCACGGCGTCTCGCCATCGCGGATGGTTTAAACGACGACACGGCGCATGAGCTGGCACGTCAAGCCAAGGTGATCGTGCACATCGACGGCGGCTTGCACTCGTCCGAGGTGGCCGGTGGACAGCACTCGATTGCGCTCGCATACAAGCTGCTTTCGGCCAAGAACGATCCGGAGGTCGATGCGATTCTCGACAATGTGATTCTTGTCCTCTGGCCCACGCTGAACCCCGATGGGCAGGACATGATCGTCAGCTGGTACAGGCAGAATCTTGGGACGAAGTACGAAGTCGCTCCACTCCCCTGGCTTTATCAGGATTATGTAGGACACGATAACAACTGCGACGGCTTCATGCTGAACATGAAGGAAGAGCAGGTGGTCGTGAAGACCGAACTCGAGTACAGCCCGGACATCTTTTACTGCCAGCATCAGACGGCGCCATTTCCCGCGCGCATCTGGATCCCACCCTTTGCCGATCCGATTACAAGTAACGTCAGCCCCTATGTGCGGAGCTGGCTCAACGTGATCGGCACGAATATGTCGGCTTACCTCGATGAGCACAAGATGCCGGGCGCCATCCACGAGACGCAGTTCGACAACTGGTACGCGGGCTTTACGGACTGGGCCGGCGTCTTTCGCGGAGAGATCTCGTTCTTCACCGAGACCGCGCTTTACCACTACGCGACGCCGCGCTTCTACACTGTCGATGAGTTCCCGAAGCAGTATCAGGACCTGAGGGCGGGAGCCATGTACGGAGCGCCATGGGAGGGTGGCTGGTGGCGTCTGAAGGATGCTGTCGACTACATGGTAGGAGCATCGATGTCTGTGCTCGACCTGGCCGCAAAGAACCGCGAAGAGTTGAACTTCAACCGGTACCAGTCGGCGCGCGATGCGATCCATCGCACCGAGCCACCCTATGCGTATGTCATCTCCGACAAGCAGGCGGATGAGCCGGAAGCCGGGCTGCTGGCTCAGAAGATCATCGATAACGGGCTTGATGTCTATCAGTCCAGGGCCGGCTTCAAGGCGAATGGCATCGAGTATCCCGCAGGCTCCTGGGTGATCCCGATGGATCAGCCGTTCGGTGGCATGGCGAAGGAACTCTTCGAGCGTCAGGTCTATCCCGGGCAGGCCACCAGTGAGACGGCTGCCGGAGCCCATCTTCCCTATGACATCACCGGCTGGACGCTGCCGCTGCAGATGGGCGTCAACGTGGACGCTGTCACCGATCCTCTGACCGCCGAGCAGCACGCCGCCATCGAGAAGATCGCCGCCGTGACCCTGCCCGAGGTTTCGGTCACTGGTGGAGGTACCAAGTTTGCCGTGAGCCACAAGCCGAATGCATCGTTCAAGATGGTGAATGCTGTACTCGCCAAGGGTGGTTCAGCCGAGATGGCGTCAACCCCGGTGAAAACGGCCGAAGGAATGGAGACAGGCGCCATCGTCATCTCCGGCCTGAGTCGCGCGGACGTCAGCGGGTTGGCTTCGAAGTTTTCGGTGAGCGCCGTTGCAACGGGCGAGCCTGAACACGCAGTGTCGTTGAAGCGCGCGCGCGTAGGCTTGTACAGGCCTTGGACGGCGTCGGTCGACGAAGGATGGACGCGCTGGGTGCTCGAGAACTATGACTACGCGCCGATCAGCATCTACAACGCGGACATGCGGTCTGCAGCACTAAAAAGCCGCTATGACGTGATCATCCTGCCCGACCTCAGCAGCAAGCAGCTGATGGAGGGATGGAGCACAGGCATGGTGCCCGGGCAGTATGCCGGTGGCATCGAGAAGAGCGGGCTCGCCAATCTCCAGCAGTTTGTCGAAGACGGAGGAACGCTGATCGCCTTCAACGAGGCGGCTGCTGCTTTGGTGCCGTTGATGTCGCTACCGGTCAAGAACGTGCTCGATGGCCTGCCTGATGACAAGTTCTTCTGCGAGGGCGCGCTCTTGAGGGTCCAGATGCAGCATGCCGATCTACCAATAAACTATGGTGTACCCGAATCGCCTGTCGTGATGTTCGAACGTGGACCTGCATTCGAGACGCTGCCAGGCTTCAAAGGCGCAGTACTGGCTAAGTATGCGAAGGAAGCCGACCCGCTCGAGAGCGGGCTCATCCTGCACCCTGAACTTCTGAAGGATAAAGCTGCAGCGCTCGAGCTTTCCTACGGGAAGGGAAGGATCTTCCTCTATGGGTTCAAGCCGCAGCACCGAGGGCAGGCACATGGAACTTACAGATACCTGTTCAATGCACTCTACATCTACGAAGACGCGCCGATGCCTAACGATCTCGCGCCGGTTGTCCCTGCCAAAGTGGACACAGCCACCGCGACGGCGACAGTCATCGCAAAGCCGAAGGAATGATTCAGAAAGCTGAAAGCTTTATTGTTCTTTGTAGTTCCGGATTAATCCGCCGTCCACGAAGTAGGTGCTGCCAGTGATATAGCTTGCCTCATCCGACGCGAGGAAGGTGACCAGGGACGCTACGTCCGATGGCTCGCCCAGCCGGCCCAGCGGGATATTGCGCAGCAGCGCATCGAGCTCGGGTTTATCTGCCAGAAGGCCAGCGTTGATCGGCGTGTTGATCGCGCCGGGAGCCACGTTGTTGACTGTGATGCTGTAGGGTCCAAGCTCCATCGCCAGATCTCGCATGAGCATGCGGATTCCCCCTTTGGCCGCGCAATAGCTGGCGAAGTTCGGGAACACCATGTCTTCATGCACCGACGAAATATTGATGATGCGCCCGGGCTTCTTGTTCTCCATCAGCTTCTGTACGAACCGCTGCGAGAGGAAGAAGGGCGCCTTAAGGTTGGTTGCAAGAACAAGGTCATAGTCGGCCTCCGACGCCTCCCAGAAGGGTGCATGCTTTTCGACACCGGCGTTGTTGACCAGGATGTCGCAGCCGCCAAGCTGAGAGTAGGTCTGTTCGAAGAGGTTCTGGACCTCAGAAGGCTTCGTGATATCTGCCTGAACGCAAATTGCTTTGCCGCCAGCGGCTTCTATCTTGCTCTTCACCTGGTCCGCACTCTGCGGATGCGACAGAAAGTCAATCACCACGGCGGCGCCTTCGGAGGCGAATCGGATGGCGGTGGCTTCACCGAGACCTGAGGAGGCTCCGGTGACGAGGGCTACTTTTCCGGCGAAGCGTGCGGGCATGATCTTCCTTTGAGCGTCGTAACGCAGGTTCTTATCAGTAGATGCAGAGACTACCCTCGCACGGTTTCTTTTTCGCTCTCGATGATCGTGTGGAGAAGTTGCTTGGCTTCTTCGAGCACCGTGTGGCGCTCCTCGGGTAGGTTGTGGCCGGCACGGTTGATGTAGAAGTTGAGCATCTGCATGCCTTGCGCAGGTCCCTTTGGGCAGATTTCTTTGCTGGCAAGATGCGTGGCGATGGTCTCAGCATCTTCTCTAAAGAGACCACGCTCAGGGTGCGTTGCGTCTGACATGACCTTGCCGGACCACCCGTTGACCTGCTTCTTCAGCGTTATCTTCGCGGCAGTTTTCTTCCGCGCCATCCTCCTCCTCCTGCTAGAAGCAGGGATGCTGGAGGCGGCAAACAGTGCGGCTTGGAACGTCCGCTGCTCGCATCGGGCGGCTGTGAAGAAACCCTCACGTCTGACCCCATCAGAGACGGCGATTGCGGAAGAACTGGGTGAGAAGCTGGCCGCACTCCTCGGCCAGAAGGCCGGAGGTCACATGAACGCGATGGTTCAGGCTGGGATGATTCAGAACCGAGAGCACAGATCCGCAGGCACCGGCTTTGGGGTCGGCTGCGGCGTAGACAAGGCGTGCCACGCGCGCGTGCAGGATCGCGCCGGCGCACATCGCGCAGGGCTCGAGCGTGGTGTAAAGCGTGGTGCCGAGAAGGCGGTAGTTCTTGAGCGCAATCGCTCCCGCACGCAAAGCGACAACTTCGGCGTGGGCAGTCGGATCGAGGGTACGGAGGACCTGGTTCCTGCCACGTGCAACGATGGTCAGATGATCGTCCGCGACCAGGATGGAGCCGACCGGAACTTCCCCGTCGACTTCGGCCGCACGCGCCTCCAGCATCGCCTCTCTCAGGAACAGCTCATCCGTTTCGAGTGTCATGGAGGGTCAGCCGGCCGCGGTGCCGGTGGCATTGTCGTGAAGGATGTCGGCCCGTGTTCGAGGCTTCGACTGCGGGCCAAAGAACCGCTCAATCTCCTTTGCGAGCGTGAGAAGTTTGGGGCGACGCTCTGCCAGCTGGGGCTCAGAGAGCGAGAAGCTCTGGCGCCAGATCACTTCGAGCGGGGGGAAAATATTTGCTACCAGGATCTCCGCTGGGCTCAGCGCGTGAAGCGCATTGAGCAGCGCATTCTCCTCGGGATCGTACTCGTCGGCAGGCGCGCCTTCGGCGAGCAGGTTTTCAGGATCGGCGGTGCGAACGAGCTCCTGGATCGAGGGTAAGTCGGGCGGAGGAGGCCAGGGGCGCGAGACGGGATCGGACATGGCTTGATTGTAGCCAACCTCCCGCCTTCTCAACTTGCTCAGCGCTGCAAAGACGAGGTACCTGATCGGAGAACGGAGCGGAAGAGCACGGGTGAGAAGGTCGCAACAAAGGCTAGGACGAGGGTGACATAGAGCGCGCTCTGCGTACGGCTCAGCGCAGAGACGGTCCACGTAAGCAGAATCCAGACGGCCATATCGGCCGAGGCCGCAAGATAGACCCAGTCGGAGAACTTGTGCTGATCGCTGAAGAAGTTCATTCGGGCGACCGGTGGATACTGCGTCGCTGGTGTGATCGTGAAGCGAAGCAAGAGCACGGGCAGCAGGTTGCAGGCAAGGACCAGTGCGATCCAGGGGCCCGCAAGCGCAGGGTGACGCGGCTCGACATACCAGGTGAGCAGGATCGTCACGAGGACGTTCAGCGTCGCGCCGGCATTGACCAGGGCGGGGAAGTGCAGCATGTCGGTAAGCCGGTTCATTTGGTTCAAGGGCTTTTCAGCGGGATGCACAGGCGGATCTCCTCGGCGGTAAGGAGAGTCTATCGTTGAACAGGCGTAGGAGGTTGGGTGTAATGAAAACAGAATCAGTTTGGGACTATCCAAGACCGCCGCGGCTCGAGCATACCGACAGGCGAATTCGCGTGGTGCAGGGCGGTTTCACGATCGTGGATACGAGGGCTGCGTTTCGGGTGCTCGAAACCAGTCATCCCCCGGTCTACTACGTGCCCCCCAGTTCCATTGCCGCGGGAGCGATGCGCACCTCGTCCTCGCGTGGAAGCTTCTGCGAGTTCAAGGGCATAGCTTCGTACTGGGACCTGGTAACCCTGAGTGGAATTGTAAGAGATGTCGCGTGGAGCTACGCAACACCCTCTCACGGGTTCGAAGCGCTGGCCGGATACCTGGCGTTCTACGCGAGCCGTGTCGACGAGTGTTGGGTGGACGACGAACGCGTCATTCCCCAGGAAGGCGACTTCTACGGGGGATGGATCACGAAGGATATCGTTGGGCCGTTCAAAGGTGGTGCTGGGACCTGGGGTTGGTGAGGAAGATCGTGCTCATGCCGGCTCCTGCTGCGTCATGCAATGGAGCGTGCCGAGCCCCCAGACCAGATCCACCGCGTGGATCCCAACGATCTCTCGCGTGGGAAAGCAGTCGGCGAGCGTGTTAAGCGCGTGGCGATCATTGGGATCGTTGAATGTGGGAACGAGCACCACAGTATTCGCGATGTAGAAGTTAGCGTAGCTCGCCGGAAGTCGCTGGCCCTCGAAGAAGACCGGCGACGGCATGGGCAGGGGGACGATTTCAAAGGGCTCGCCCTGGAGATTGCGCGCGGCATGCAGGCGGGCTAAATTCTCCGCCAGTGGCAGATGGTTTTCGTCGCGGGTGTTCGGTTCAACCGCAGTGACGATCCTGTTTTCACCGACAAAGCGGGTGATGTCATCGACGTGGCCGTGAGTGTCGTCGCCGGCGCAGCCGCGATTGAGCCATAGAACCTGCTCAATGCCGAGGTAGTCGTGAAAGGCCGCTTCAAGCTGTTCACGCGAGACACCAGGATTCCGCTGCTGCACCTCCGAGAGCAGGCATTCTTCTGTCGTGATCATCGTTCCCGCGCCGTTCACGTCGATCGAACCGCCTTCAAGGATCAGGCGCTTCGGTGCGCCGTCGACCATCGTCTCAGGCCTTCGCTGCGGCATGTTGTAGAGGTCAGCGACCTGTTGCGGGATGAGGTTATCGCGGCGCCAGTTGTCGTACTTCGCCCAGGCGTTGAAGCACCAGTTCGTGATCGAGACGTATTCTCCGAGAGAGCCGTCCTCGCGCAGGTCCTTGGTGAAGATGGGGCCAGAGTCGCGCAGCCAGACGCGATCCGTGGGCCAATGATGAAAGTGCAGACGGGCGAGATTCGCTCCTCCGCGCTTCAGCATACCGGTTGCGCGGCGCTCCGCATCTTCGTTGTTGACCAGGATGTGGACGTCCTCAGAGCGCGAGAGGTGACGAACGATCTCCGCGTAGACCCAGGGAATAGGCTGGAACTTGCCGGGCCAGTCCTCGGGATTGTGGGGCCACGCAATCCAGGTGGCGGCGTGAGGAGCCCACTCGGCGGGCATACGGAAACGCGATTGGCGCGAAGGCTTTTGCTCAGGACTCATCGTCTTTAGTCTACCGCCGACCGCGCGGATGTTACTGACTCAGGACAGCCGATGTGGATTGTGGCGAGTGCCTATTCCGCCAGGCTTTTTCGCTTTGCGAGGTTGTTGATGAATGAGATACGGCGAAGATGTTCTTGGCAATGCGGCTTTTGAACGACGGGAACAGCGTTCGGGTCGATGAAGGATGGCTTCAAGACAGTTGGTTGATGCGCGACGAAAACCACCGCCAGCTTGTCCTGGTAGACCAGCCGGAAGCGCGAGTCCATCTGCAGCACGGACGCGAGTGGCGCGGAGATCGGGAGCAGCACGACGCGGGCCGCGGCGAGCTGCGGATCGGCGGACCAACCAGGCTGAGCTCCGACGGTCCCAAGGGCGCGATCGATGTGTTTCTGACCCATCAGGACCGTGCGACCGTCGATCGAGGCGGGAAGATCCTGCAGGTTGAAGATTAAATATCCACCCCAATTGAAGTCGTTGTAGAGCGGACCGACGAAGCCTTGTTGATGGATGAAGTCGACTGCTTGTACGGGTTCAGTCAGGGACATCTGCGTGCGCAAGGTGGAATTGTCAACGTGCGTTGCGAGGCCTGCGACGATCACCGCCAGCATGGCTGCCAGCGCGGCAAGCGGTGCGACTGCCGCAGTTGTGTAATCTTTTGCTTTTTCGCTGCCAGCGAGACGGGAAGCGAGGATTGCGACTGCAACGGTTCCGATGACCCAGACGTCGCGCTCGGACCGGAACGAGACGAAGACGGCGAAAGCAAACAGCACCGTTTCGAAGAGCGGAAGGTGTTTGGCGCGGGCAAGCACAGCGCAGGCTGCGAGTGTGAGCAGAAGCATCACGAAGTCGATCACGTCGCGGAAGGCGACAGCCTTCAATTCATTGATCAGGTCGAGCACTCCGGTCTGCGCGTTCAGTTCGTAGGCGATCCTGTAGATGGAAGGTCCATACGGATTCAGGCATGTTGCGAGGATGCAGACGATCGTTGTCGCAGGAGTTGCGAGCCAGTGGAGACGTGGTCTTTCGGCTTTGAAGAGCGAAGGCTGGACGACGGCGACGATTGACTCCGCGGAAGCGAACCCAAGGACCAGCAGACCGTCGATGAACTGGATGTGAAGATTGGCCCAAAGCGCAAAGATGACTGGAAGCCAGAAAAGTCCGCGTAGACGACCGCTGCGGCGAGCCTGCATCAGGATGTCGCATTCGAGTACGAAGAAGAGGATGGTGAAGAGCCACGGACGCGGAGTGTAGAGATGTCCAAGGCAGATCGCGCCAGCAGCAGTCAGCAGGACGACGAGTGAGAAGTCTCGCTGCAGGCGCTTGACCATGTGGTGCAGCGCTGCGGTAATCAGGACTGACATCAATGCAACGTAGAGCAGGATTCCACGCAGGCCAAAAGCGGAGAAGAGCTTGTAGACGAGAACTTCAAAGAGCCAGCTATAAGCTTGCCATGGCTTTCCGGCGGCGAAGGCGGAGAAGCTGTCTGTGTGCGGAATTGCGTGGTGCTGAAGCATCCACTGACCGGTCCGCAGATGCCACCAAATGTCTGGATCGTGAATGCCGTTGGTGCGTGCGAAGAAGATAGTGGGAACGGCGAAGAGAAGGATCAGGATGAGGGACTGAACGATACTCTGAGCTTTGGAATCGGCCGGAGCGGAAGTTGCGAAGGCCTTGTTCTCTGCTGCGAGAGCATGCGCGCTTTCCTGTTCAAGGACCACGTGCCGACGTTACGTGGTCCGAATGGCTGACTGAATCCCACAAAGGTTGCGGGAACGCTTAGCCAGCGGGCGTAATTCGCAGCATCGCGGAGGCATGGGGGGCGAGCGTCAGGTGGAGTTCGTTCTTCGAGTTGGTCGAAGAGCGGCTGTTCTTCTGCCAGAGATCGAGGACAACGCTCGAGCGAGCTGCGAGTCCGAGGTGCGCGAGCGGGAGCGTGATCTGCTGCGGGGTGTCTTCGCGGTTGAAGATGGCGACGTAGCTTCCGGTTCCTGATTCCGGAAGTGCGGTGTAGACGGCGAGGTCTTTGGTCAGGATGACGTTTTTGGTTCCATGAGAGTGCTGATCGATCTCGATCACGTCTCGATTGGTAAGGAGCGCGAGGGTTGCAGCGTCGGTTGAGAGTGGATCACCTCCGTAGACGAGGGGTGAGCGGACGATCGACCAGAGGTTGATCATCGAGCGCTGCTCGTCGGGCGTGAGGCGTGTGGCTCGCGGCGAACCCCAACCGGGCGAGGGCTTGAGGTTGCCGAGGGGCAGCATGTCGGAGTCGGGCCAGTGACCTTGTGCTCCGCTGCCTGGCTCCGGGGTGATGCCGGCTGATGGAAGCCACTTTGCGGCGCGTGCGATCTGATCGTTGACACCCTGCGGGAAGGCTCCTTTGGATTGCCAGACGTCCCAGACGTCGTCCGAGATGCGCCATTGCTGCGCGTAGGCTGCGAGGTTCGAGGCTTCGTTGAGCGGAGCTGCACCGGGCGAGAGGCTGAGGAGGATGGGCGCGCCGGATTTGACGATGGCTTCGTGGAACATGCGAATCTCCTCGCCTTTGTAGGGGCGGGAGGAGATGCAGTCGATCTTGATGAGGTCGACGTGCCAGGAGGCATAGAGGCGGACGATGGAGTCGTAGTAGGCCTGGGCTGCGGGATTTTCCTGGAGGTCCCAGTTCTTGGTGTCCCATTGGCAGGCGGCGGAGGTGTTTGCGGCTTCTTTGGCGTGAAGCTCTGAGCCTTGGATTGGCGAGTTGTCGGCGACGGCCTTTCTGGGGATTCCCTGGAGAACGTGGATGCCGAACTTGAGGCCGAGCGAGTGGATGTAGTCGGCGAGCGGGGCGAAACCGGCTCCGTTGGCTGCGGAGGGGAAGCGATCGAGGGCGGGGATGAAGCGTCCATACTGATCGAGGACGAGCTGTTCGGAGCTGTTGGTGGCGGCTGTGGCTGCGGGCTCGTACCAGCCTTCGTCGACAGTGACGTACTGGTAGCCGAAGGGCTTGAGGTGCTGGGCGAGCCATTCGGCGTTGGCGCGGAAGGATCTCTCGTCGATGGTTGTGCCATAGGCGTCCCACGAGTTCCAGCCCATCGGGGGAGTGGGAGCGAGATCGGGTTGTTGCGCGAAGGCGAGGGCTGGGAGCAGGAGAACCGCGGCGGCGAGCAGAGAACGCATGCAGCATTATGCACTGCGGAGGAGTGACTCGGACTGAAGAGAGGAGTTAAAGGAGCGAGTGAATGGATGGATTGGGTGGCTGGCATCTTCGACTCCTTTCTCGTTTTGGGGGGACCCCCCCCCGGTTAACTGACTGGTAATTTGTCCCATGGAATGAATGATTTAGCAAAAAGCTCTTCGCAGAATATTCATTCCATTGGGTTTATGCACCAAAATCTTCATAACAAAGGACTTAGAGAGTGGTGGGCAAAGGGAAAGGCCCGATGGCTGGAGCCCCCGGGCCTAGATTCTGTCCTATAGCTTAATTCTAGCAGTTTGGTCAGGGTCGATAGGACATCTGTTTTAGAGTTTTATCCCCCGTGTAATGAGAGAGATGAAGCGTTGGCAGAAAGCGAAACCCCTTGACAAGGTTTTGCACAGTCAGTCGCCAGACTGGATCCTACTGAAGACTGTTGTTGCAGGCGAGTTCTCCAGCGAGTCGCGACCTGGGTGAAGGTGGGCCCAGTTTTGATTCCAAATTCCCGGTCTCTCGTGCTTCCTTAAGCGACGGACGATTGTGGTGCTAGTCCGGACTGTTAAAGGCTTGTGCGGTCCGTGCACGTTTCGGGGAGGCGAATCGGCGGCGGGAACTGGTAAATGAAAGGGTGAGAAGCCGAAGCCCCTCACCTCGACGAACCGCATCAGCTTGGAAATCCTTTGAGCTGAGGGCGGGCGTGGTCAGGCTTCGGCGGGACGTAAGCGGCCGGGTCTGGGGGCGGCGGGTTTGGAAGCGGCTGCAGGCTTGCTTCGGGCTGCGGCCTGCAGGGCTGCCATGTCTTGCCAGTAGGCGTTGAGGGCGCGCTGGCCGTGATCGGTGAGCCGGGCGGTGGTGAGGGTTCGCTTCTGCTCGATGCGTTTTTCGATGTCGATGAGGCGGGCTTCCTCGAGCCGGGTGAGCTGCACGGAGAGATTTCCGCGTGAGAGCCTGGTGGCACGCTCGAGGAAGAGGAAGTCGGCCTCTTCGCACGAGGCGAGAACGGCGAGGATGGCGAGGCGCGCGGGTTCGTGGACGAGACGGTCGAGCTCCGGGAGGGGGAGCGGGGGAGAGGGTGAGTTGGGCTTACTCATGCTTCGACTCAGGTTTCCACTCTGCGGAGCCGGCGCTGAGGAGATGGTTGAGCAGCCAGTGATCGTAGAGATCGAGGAGCAGAAGGATGCTGAGGGTCGAGCCAAGCCAGAGCCAAAGGTTGAGGTGGAAGAAGCGGAGGCCAAGATAGAGGGCGAGGAACG